>NZ_CP118614.1:1858280-2477707 GCF_028993595.1 Nocardiopsis camelliae | reverse complement strand
CCGAGGAAGGACTTGTGGGCGAGGTCGGCCACGGTGGTGAACCAGCGGCGGCCCGCGGTGTCGGTGACGCTCCAGTGGTGGTCGCCGTAGCCCAGGGGGACGTGGTCGATCGCGGTCGCGTGGATGCCCCACGCCGCCAGCGCGTCGTGCAGGCGTGGTTCCAGGTTCGTCAGCCGTTCGCGCATGCGGCGAAACTACCAGCCGGTCCGCGCCGCGGCCGGGAACCTGCTCCCCGGGGACGCCCGCGTGGCTTCGCGGGCGTCCCCGGGAAGGGATGAGCGGGCAGCGCGGGTTTCCGCCCGGGCGCGGCGCCCCCGGACCGCTCGGCCTACTCAGTTCCGGCGGCGGCGAGGAGGGTCGCGAGGGCGTCCCCGTCCCCGTCGACCCGCACCCGGGAGGTGTCGGTGCGCCCCCACAGAAGGAGCAGCAGGTCGGAGGCGGCGCCCTCGACCGTGGTCGCCGCACCGTCTTCGGCGAGGGGCCGCGTCCGCCAGGTTCCCGCCGAGGAGTCCACGGTCCAGGCCCGCCCGGAGTCGGCGGCCCGCAGGCACACCACCGCGTCGAAGCCCTCGGGCGGCCCGCTGCCCAGGGCCAGCATGAACGCCAGGAACTCGTCCACCCCGTCGGCGGCCAGGTCCGCGGGCAGCTCGGGCGCCTGTCCCACGGCGTTGCGGGCGTCCCAGGCGTGCACGAGGGTCTCCTGGGCCATGCGCCGCTGGATGAACCCGGCGTTCCTCTGCGCGGCCCACGTCCACCGCTCGGCGGAGGGGTCCAGCCCGGACAGAGCCCGGGCCGTCTCCTCCAGGCCGTCGCGGTACCAGCCCAGGAGGACGTCGTCGGCGGGCCGGTCGGGCTCGGTGTAGTCCTGCGGTCCGCTGATGTCGCCCACGGCGATCGCGAGCCAGAAGCGGTGGACCTCGCCGGTGTGCCACACCAGGTCGGCGACGTTCCACCCCGGACAGCTGGGGACGGGGCGGTCCAGGTCGCCCTCGGCGGCGTCGGCGAGGGCGGCGCCGTTCTCGCGGAGGGCGCAGATGTAGTGGGAGGTGTCCATGGCCCGCGACGCTACACGAGCCCCTGAGGCCCGTACATGCCTTCGGGGACTCTCCCGAGAAGACGGATGGGCCCGGCTCCGACGAAGATCCGGAGGGGGTGGCGGAGGTGCCGGGTCAGGGCACCAGGCCGTACACGGTGGTGCCCTCGTCCCGGTCGTAGGCGGTGACGGCCCCGGGAGCGCTGTACCCTCTTCCTTCCTTGTCCCGAAGGCCGCGAGCGCGAGGGAGGACCACATGGACCGGACCGCACGGATCGGGCCGGAGGCGGCGAGCCTGACCGAGGTCGTGGACGGCGTGTACGCCTGGGTGCAGCCGGACGGAACCTGGTGGGTTAACAACGCGGGAGCCGTCGCCGGGGACGACGGGCTCCTGGTGGTGGACACCTGCGCGTCCGAGGCGCGCACCCGCGCGTTCCTCGGCACCCTGGCGCGCGCCACCGGCGGCGCGCCCGTCCGGTGGGCGGTCAACACCCACCACCACGGCGACCACACCTACGGAAACAGCCTGCTGCCCGAGTCCGCCGTGCTCATCGGGCAGGCCGCCATGCGCGAGGCGCTCGCGCGCGACCCGATCATGGACGCCTGCCCGCCGTTCTGGTCTCCCCCGCCGGACTGGGGGGACGTCACCCGGCGCCTGCCGTCGATCGTGTTCGACCGGGAGCTGACCGTCCACGTCGGCGGGCTGCGCGTGGAACTGCGCCACCCCGGCCACACGGCGCACACCCGCGGCGACGTGGTGGCCTGGCTTCCCGAGGAGCGGGTGCTGTTCACCGGCGACCTGGTCTTCCACGGGCTGACCCCGCTGGTGTTCATGGGTTCGCTGGAGGGCGCGCTGCGGTCGCTGGAGTGGCTGCACTTGTTCGGCCCCGAGCACGTGGTCCCCGGGCACGGCCCGCTGCTGGGCGCCGCCGACCTGGACGCGGTCCTGGGCGACCACGAGCGCTACTACCGGTTCGTGCTGGAGACCGCCGGGGACGGGATCGCCCGGGGGCTCACCCCGCTGGAGAACGCCAGGTCCTGCGACCTGGGTGGATTCCGCGACTGGGACGACGCCGAGCGCATCGTGCTCAACCTGCACCGCGCCCACGCCGACCTCACCGGCACCGACATGGACCTGGTGGCGGCGCTGTCCGACGCCGTCGAGTGGAACGGGGGCCTGATGCCCACCGGCCTCTGAGCGCTCCCGACCGGTGACCGGCCCCGCACCGATCCCCCGAATTGGTGAAATCACCGTAAACGTGTGCCAAGTCGACGTCGCGCCACCAACGCACGCACCCCCGGATGTTTCGCTTGCCGTGACAGGGCATCACCGTGGGCGACGAGGGGGAACGCCATGGCGGAGGCGACCGGGGAGGACGCGCGCGCACGGCGGCGCGGCCCCCGCAGCAACTGGGTGCCACTGGGCGTGGCCGCGGCGGCGATCGCGCTGCTGGTGGTGGCCTGGCCGTTGGTCAACGCGCTCCTGCCCGGCTCGGAGTCCGTCCCCTCCGGCGAACCGGTGCCCGTGGGGTCCGCGGGCGGCTACCGGGCCTCCCTCACCTTCCCCCAGGAGGGCTGGCACCTCAACACCGGCTCCAGCCAGGCCGGGCAGATCTACCGCTTCACCAGGGGGCCCGTGGAGCTGACGCTCAGTTCGGTCACCCCCGTGACCTCCCCGCCGCCCAGCCTGGAGGAACTGTGGGCGGGCCTGCGGCGGATCGTGCGCGCGGGTGAGGCGACGGCGAGGCTGGGCGACCCCGAGGCCATCTCCACCCGGGGCGGCGTCGAGGGGCTCGCCGGGGCCTTGGAGAGCCGGGAGGGGGACGGCTCAGCGGTGGTCTACCCCTCCCCCGACGGGCAGTTGGCCGTGGAGATGACCCTGGCCGGGCGCGAGGCCACCCCGGCCGACCTCAGCGCGGTCGCCGACGTCGTGCGCTCGGTCTCCTTCACCCGGGAGGGCTCGTGAACCCCGAACCCGAGAACCGCCCGGCCGCGACCGACCGGGGCTCCGTGCCCTCACCGCGCCGCGCCCGCCAGGAGGACTCCGAGCCCCGGCACGCGTGGAAACGGCCGACCGGGGGCGGGCACGCCCGCGGGCAGCGGCTGCCCGCGCTGGCCGCCATCGTCCTGATCGGGGTGCTGTGCGCGGTGGGCCTGGGCTACCTGGCGGTGCGGTTCACCGGGCTGGTGCGCGTCTTCTTCTCCGAGGCGGCGCTGGCGGTGTTCCTGGGGCTGGTGACGCTGGCCTTCGGGTTCTGGGTGCTGCGCCGCATCCGTCCGGTGCGCGACCCCGCCCTGGACGCCTCCGTGGCCGCGGTGGCCTGGGGTCTGACCGCCGCGACGGCGGGCGGGATCGTGGCCAACGCGGGCCTGGGCTCGATCTGGTCCAAGAGCCTGGGGCTGCCCTTCTCCGAGGTCTGGGGGGCGGCCATGACCGCCCCGCTCAACGAGGAGGTGCTCAAGCTCGCCGGGATCGTGCTGGTGGCGGTGGCCTTCCCCGCCGCGGTGCGCGGCCCGGTGGACGGGTTCGTGATCGGGTCCCTGGTGGGCCTGGGCTTCGAGGTGACGGAGAACTTCGTCTACTCGATGAACGCGATCGTCCAGTCGGGCGGCACCGGCGGGCTGGTGCCGGTGGTGCAGACGACCGTGGTGCGGCTGGTCCTGACCGGGCTGGGCTCGCACTGGGCGATGTCGGCGGTCGCGGGCACCGCCGTGGGGCTGCTGGCGGCGGTGGCGTGGCGGCCCGGCAGGCGCAGGGCCGTGGCCGCCGTCCTGCTGGTGGTCCTGGCGATGGCGCTGCACTGGCTGCTGGACTCGCCGCTGTTCGACGGGTTCGGCGGCGTCGTGTTCAAGGTCGCGGCGGTCTTCCTGACCACGATGGCCGTGTACTTCACCGTCCGGCACGCCTACCGGCGCCGGGTCCGCGCGACGCTGGCCTCCGAGGGCGGGGCGCTGGGCATGCGGCGGTCGGCGGCGGTGGCCCTGGCCAACCGGCGCGGCCGCGCCGGGGAGCTGCGCCACGTGGCCGAACCGGAGCGGCCCGCCGTGGAGAGGCGCCAGGAGCAGATGCTGGCGATCGCCGAGGACCGGGCGGTGCGCCGGACGCCGTGACCGGCGGGCACGGGCCGACCGGACGGGGCGGATCCGACGGCGGGCCGACCGGATGTCGGGCGGGCCGTGGGACGCGCGGACGGCACCGGTCCCGGCCCGCGAACGCCCGCGCGGACGGCAACGCGGATTTTCATCGGCCGTTACCTGGGCATAACGTGCCCCATGGGTGAGCGAACACGGAGGGCCACGGGGACGACACCGCCGAGGACCGGTCGGGGGCGCACGCGCGACCCCAGCCTCACGCCGCGGGCGATGGCGGCGGCGCTGGCCGAGTACGGCAGGGCGGGTTGGGCCGCGTTCACCCTGGACGCGGTGGCCCGCCGGGCGGGGGTGGGCAAGGCCGCCCTGTACCGGCGCTGGCCGACCAAGGAACGCCTGCTCGCCGACGCCATCGAGCAGCACACCCGGCCACCCGCCGCGGCCGACACCGGCAGCCTGCGCGGCGACACCCGCGCGCTGGCCTCCACCCTGCTCGGCCACTTCCTGGCACCGTCGGGCTGGGTCACCCTGCGCGTGGCCGTGGACGCCACCACGGGGATGGAGACCTTCGTGGGCCTCCAGGAACGGCTGGTGCGCGTGCACCGCGACGGGATGGCGGACATGGTGCGCAGGGCCGTCGAACGCGGCGAGCTGGAGCCGGGCACCGACACCGCGCCCTTCACCGAGGCGCTGTACGGGACGGTCCTGGTGCACGCGCTGACCATGGGTCCCGGCCGGCGCGAACGCGCCCGCGAGCACGTGGACGAGCACGCGTTCCCGCTGGCCGACTTCGTGCTGGCCCCGCTGGTGGACGCGGCCGGGGGCACTTCCGGGGGCGGGGCGGGGTCGGCCGACCGCGGGGAACACCGGTGACCGGGCGGCCGCGCCCCGGCCCGGCGGTCACCCCCGCGGGCGCAACCAGCGCTGGAGCAGGGTGCCCTCGGACTCGATGAGCACACCGGGCACCAGCGGCGCGTCGGCAGCCGTGCCGACCGCGACGCGCTGCTGGACTCCCCCGGCCATCAGCGGGACGACCGTCAGGCACATCTCGTCCAGCAGACCGGCCGCGGCCACGTCGGCCAGCAGCCGGGGCCCTCCCTCGCACAGGATCCGGGGCAGGCCGCGCCGTGCCAGGGCCCCGACCGCCGCGCGCAGGTCCACGCGCTCGCGCCCGCACACCAGCACCCGGTCCTCGCCCAGGGCCCGGCGCGCCAGGTCCAGTGCTTCGTCCCCGGCCGCCGCACAGGTCACCAGCAGCACCCCGGCGCCGTCCCCGGACGGCTCGGCCAGCAGCGCTGGAACCCGTCCGCTGCGGCTGACCACGGCGATCTCGGCCCGGTCCGCGCGGCCCTCGGCGACGGCGCGGGCCGCCCGGTCGCCGGTGCGCGGGCCCGTCCTGCGGTAGCCCGCCTCGCGCGCGGTTCCGGCGCCGACCAGGACCACGTCGGCCAGGTCGCGCAGGAGCGTGAACACCACCAGGTCGGCGGGGGTGTTGAGGGCTTCGGTGCGGCCGTCGTTCCCGGCCGCCGCCCCGTCCAGGCTGGCGACCATGTTGGCGCGCAGCCAGGGCCGGTCGGGGTAGGCGTAGAGCCGTTCCAGGGCGGAGGCGTCCAGGGCGTCGCCCGGAGAGGCGGCGCCGGGGGCGGCGTCGTTCATCAGCAGTCGCACGGCCACACCGCCACGAAGTACATGACCCCGAACGGGTCGTCGGCGTAGAGCACCCGCGGCCGCGCCGGCACGCCTCCGCGGCCGTCCTCGGCGGCAGCGTCGGCGGTGAGCGCGTGCGCCATGACCTGGAGCGCGGCCCGACCCTGCGCCATCAACTCGGCGGCCCGGGCCGGGTCCAGCAGAGCGAGTCCCCGCCAGTCGCCCTCGGACAGGCAGCGGCGGACCTCCCCGTCGAAGGCGAAGGCGCGCTCGTCCGGCCGCACCAGGGCCCTGTCGCCGCGCCGGGCGCTGCCGTCGCCCACGACGAGCAGGCCGATCCGTCCGGTGCGGGCGGCGATCCGCCGCCCCAGCTCCTCCACCTCGGCGGCGGAGGCGTCCCAGGCCACGGTGAGCATCTCCACGCGCCCCCGGTAGCCGACGGTGTCGAGCAGGCGCCGGGCTACGCCCAGGCTGGGCGGCAGCGTCCGCTCCCGGGGCACCCGCTCCCCCGTTCCGCCGAACTCGCGGACCGGCACGAGCGCCTCGGCGTGCTCCGCCGAGACGTCGTGCCCGCCGACGACGACGAGGACGTCCGGTTCGGCCGCGGCCAGGGCCTCCACCGCCGAAGCGCACTCCTTGCGCAGTTCGGCCAGCGGGTCCAGGCCGCCGCCGAGCTCGCGCAGGAGCAGCGGCGGGTGCGGACAGACGGCGGTCGCGACGATCACGCTTTCCCCTCCCTCACACCAGTCCCCGGACGGCCCGCGCGGGGGGACGGACCCCGCGGATGCTGGCGACCATGTCCAGCGTCTGCCTCGTCTGGGCCACCTCGTGCACGCGGTAGACCTGCGCCCCGTGCCAGGCGCACACGGCGGTCGCGGCGAGCGTGCCGGTCAGGCGCTCGCCGACGGGCAGGTCCAGGGTCTCTCCGACGAAGTTCTTGTTCGACAGCGACACCAGGACCGGCCGGCCGGTGGCGGTCATCTCGTCCAGGCGCCGGGTCAGCTCCAGCGAGTGCCAGGTGTTCTTGCCGAAGTCGTGCGCCGGGTCGATGATCGCCGACGCCGGGTGCACGCCGAGGGAGACCGCGCGCTCGGCCAGGGCGACCGTGTCCTCCACGGCCGAGCGCACCACGTCCTCGTAGCGCGCGCGGTGCGGCGGGGTACGCGGGGCCATGCCGCCGGTGTGGGTGCACACCAGGGCGGCGTCGAACTCGGCGGCGACCTCGGCCAGCTCCGGGTCGTACCCGCCCCAGGCGTCGTTGAGCAGGTCCGCGCCCGCCTCGCACACCGCCCGGCCCACGGACGCGCGCCAGGTGTCCACGCTGATCACCAACTGGGGGAACTCGGCGCGGACGGCGGCCACGAAGTCGACCACGCGGCGCTTCTCCTCGTCGGCGCCGACCGGTCGGCCGTAGCCCGCGGTGACGCCGCCGATGTCCACGATGTCGGCGCCCTCAGCTACGACCCTGCGCACGCGTTCGAAGGCGGGACCGTCGTCCCAGGTGGCACCGCCGTCGTAGAAGGAGTCGGGGGTGCGGTTGACGATCGCCATGACCAGCGTCGTGTCCGCGTCGTACTCCCGACCGCGCAGTCTCAGCACCGGCCGCTCACTTCCCTCTGCCTCCCTGTCCGCGTCGGACCGGCCGCTCGACCGGCGGGGCGAGGGCGGCGGTCGCCGGTGTCCGAATCGGCCCCCGCGCACGGGACCTCCCCCAGCGGCCAACACTAGGGCACGTCCGCCCGAGGGGGTCCGGCGACGCGTCCTTGCCCGCGCGCGGGGACCCGGGTGCACAGGCGGTCCTCCGGCCGCGTGTCCGGGCGTGGCCGTTCACGGCCACGGGCGGGAAGGCGGACGGGCACAGGAGCGCGGCACGGTCCGGGGCTCTCGGAGCACACGGGTAACAGTTCCGGCCGGTCTCTCAGCCGGGGCCCGGTGCCCGCCGGGGACACGGTCCGGACCGGCTCCGGCGCTGCGAGGACAACGGGCTCCACCCTTTTCTGACACACGATTACGTGTTACCTTTTTCGTGATGTCAGAGTTCAACAGTCCCCGGATCCCGGCCGACCTCGTGAGCGCGGCGGTCCGCGCCTCGGAGAACCTCGGAAAGGACGTGGCCGACGTGCCCCTGATCGCCATCGCGGAGGAGGCGGGGATCTCCCGCAGCACCCTCCTGCGCCGCGCGGGGGGTTCGCGCCGGGCCCTGGACGAGGCGGTGCGCGCCTCGGGCGTGGACCCCGGCGGGCAGCGCCCCGTACGGGAACGCGCGGTCGAGGCGGCGGGCGGCCTCATCAGCGGACAGGGCCTGGCCGCGGCGACCCTGGAGGCGGTCGCCGCCTCCGCCGGGTGCTCGGTGCACAGCCTCTACGCGACCTTCGGCGGACGGGACGAGCTGCTGCGCGCGGTCTTCGAGCGCTACAGCCCGATCCTGGACATGGAGGGGGTGCTCACCGGACCGGCGGGAGACCTGGCCGACCAGGTCCGGGCGGCCTACCGTCTGATGGTCGACGCCTTCAGCCGCGAACCCCGGGTGCTGCCCGCCATGCTCGCCGACGTGTTCGCCCGCCCCGAGGGGCCCACCTCCGACCTGCTCGTCCGGCTCTTCTTCCCCCGCCTGCTCGCCGGGCTGGGCGGGTGGCTGGCCCGGGAGGTGGCCGCGGGCCGCATCCGCGACCTGACGGTCCCCCTGCTGACCCAGCAGATGCTCGCCCCGATCGCCGTGCACTGCATGCTGCGCCCTGCGCTGGACAGGGTGGAAGGTGTGGAGTTCCCCGACATCGAGCAGGTCAGCGCGGTGTTCGCCGAGTCCTTCCTGCGCGCAGTCGCCACCGATCCGAACACCGCCGACACGTCACCGGAATCGCCCTGAGCGAGCGGAGTTGCCATGAGTGAACGAACGAGCGAGCGCACGACCTGCGTGGTCGTCGGCGGCGGCCCCGCCGGAATGGTGCTGGGCCTGCTGCTGGCCCGGGCCGGTGTCGAGGTCACCGTGCTGGAGAAGCACGCCGACTTCCTGCGGGACTTCCGCGGGGACACCGTGCACCCCTCCACCCTGGAACTGCTGGAGGAGCTGGGCCTGTACGAGCGGTTCGCCCGGCTGCCGCACAGCAGGCTGGACGAGGCGGCCTTCCCCCTGGGCGGGGGCCGCAGCGTGACCATCGCCGACTTCCGCAGGCTGCGGGGGCTCGCCCACCCCTACATCGCGATGGTCCCGCAGTGGGACTTCCTCAACCTCATCGCCGAGGCGGGAAACGAGGAGCCGACCTTCACCCTGCGGATGGACACCGAGGTGACGGGGCTGCTGCACGAGTCAGACCGGGTGGCGGGCGTGCGCTACCGGGACCTCGACGGCGACGGGGAGATCCGCGCCGACCTGACGGTGGCCTGCGACGGGCGGTGGTCGCTGACCCGCCGCGAGACGGGCCTGGTGCCCCGGGAGTTCCCGGTGGGGATCGACGCGTGGTGGTTCCGCCTGCCCCGTGAGGCGGGGGACCGCGCGACACTGACCCCGCGCGCGGGCCTGGGCAGGTTCATCCTGGTCATCCCGCGCGAGGGCTACCTCCAGATCGCCTACATCGGACGCAAGGGCGCCGACCCCGAACTGCGGGCACGCGGGATCGCGGCCTTCCGGCGCGACCTCGCCGAACTCGTGCCGGAGATGGCCGACCGGGTGGGGGCCCTGCGGTCCATGGACGAGGTCAAGCACCTGGACGTGCGGGTCAACCGGCTGCGCCGCTGGCACGTGGCGGGCCTGCTGTGCATCGGCGACGCGGCCCACGCGATGTCCCCGGTCGGGGGCGTGGGGATCAACCTCGCCGTGCAGGACGCCGTGGCCGCAGCGACGCTGCTGGCCCGGCCGTTGAAGGGCCGCTCGCTCACCTCCCGCGACCTGGCCGCGGTGCGCAGGCGGCGGATCGTGCCGACGGTCGCCGTCCAGACGCTCCAGCGCCTCATGCACCGGGGACTGGCCGAACCGATCGTCAGGGGTGAGCGGCAGGGTCCGCCCAAGCCCGTGCTGGCGGTCCTGGACCGCGCGCCCTGGCTGTCGTTCGTACCCGCCTACCTCATCGGCAAGGGCCTCCGTCCCGAGCACATACCGGGTTTCGCCCGCCGCGGCCCCGCACGCGCGACCCGGTAGGAGTGGTGGGCCGGTAGGGGCGGTGGCCCACCCCCTCCGCCGTGATCTTGTGCTTACAGCGAGGTTGGACGGTCGAGACGCACTACAAGCACAAGCTCGTCCCAGGCCGGAACCCCGGTGTCACACCGGCCAAGGTTCCGGCCGGTCCACCGGCGGACCGGGGACGCACCAGGCGGGGCCCGGCCGGGGCGCAGGGGTCAGGAGATGTCGGGGACGCGCTCGCCGACCGGGACCGGCCCCGGGGCGGTCCCCTCGCCGAAGGGGCTGCCGCCGAGCTCCTCGCGGTGGTGCGGGGCGAGCCAGCCGCGCGGATCGGGCCCGGCGGCGACGATCCGCGTCGGATTGATCCCCGTGTGGACCCAGTAGTAGTGGATACGGACGTGGTCGAGGTTCGTGGTGTCGCCGAACCCCGGCGTCTGGAACAGGTCGCGGGCGTAGGCCCACAGCGCCGGGTACTCCGACAGCTTGCGGATGTTGCACTTGAAGTGGCCGTGGTAGGCCGCGTCGAAGCGCACCAGGGTCGGGAAGAGCTTGATGTCGGCCTCGGTGATCGAGTCCCCGACCAGGTAGCGCCGATCGGAGAGGCGCTCCTCCAGCGCGTCGAGTCTGGCGAAGACGGCGGCGACCGCGGCGTCGTAGCGCCTCTGGTCGGGGGCGAACCCTGCCCGGTACACGCCGTTGTTGAGGTCGGTGTAGACCTCCCGGGACAGGGCGTCGATCTCGTCGCGCAGCGCGGACGGGTACAGGTCCGGGGCGCCGTCCCTGACCAGGCCGCCCCATTCGGTGTCCATGTCCCGGACCAGCCGGTCGAAGTCGTTGGTCACCAGGTGGCCGCTCTCCACCTCGACCAGGCCGGGGACGCTGACCCCGCCGTCGTAGGAGGGGTCGCGCGCCAGGTAGGCCTCGCGCAGGGCGTGGATGCCCAGGACGGGGTCCCTGTCGCCGGGACTGCCGGTCGCCTCGGTGAACACCCAGTGCGGGTCGCCCCCGATGATCTCCTGGCGGGGGTCGGTGACCGCCAGGGAGACGGCCTGTTCCAGGCCCATGAGCCTGCGGGTGATGACGACCCGGTGCGCCCAGGGGCAGGCGCGGCTGACGACCAGGCGGTAGCGGCCGGGCTCGGCGCGGCGGCCGAAGCGGCCGTCGGCGGTGATCCGGTCGGCGAAGGCCGCCGGGGCGCGGGTGATCTCCTCGGTCGGCGTCTGGTTGGCCCTCATCCGTGACCCCCTCGTCACGCTGGCGGGACGCGGCCGGAGCCGCGCACACTGTCCGTGCAGTGTACGGAGTCGGCTCCGGCCGTCCGCGCTACGACACCTGGGGCGGGCCCTGGGTCAGGAGTTGTCCCGGGGGCGCCAGGTCCTTCCGCGCCCCGCCTTCTTGGGTTTACGGAGCAGGGGCCGGGACTGCTGGGACTCGTCCGGCTCCCCGCCCTCGGCCTCCGGCACGGGGTGCTCGGCGACGGCTCCGGCGGGGGCGGTGGCGTTCCTGCGCTCGGCCCTGGTTCGCCTCTCCAAGCGCTCCGCGCGGCTGGTGGGAGCGTCGGTACGGCCCGTGGGGGTCGCGGCCACGTTCTGGGCGCGGGCGCGCGCCCGTTCGGGGCGTGCGGGCTGGTCCGGGATCACGGGCTGCTCGGACCGCGCCACCGGGGCGGCCGAGGACTCGCTCGGCTTCGGGAGACGGGAACGCACGGCGCGCTTGGCGGCCTTGCGGACGGGAGCGGCCTCTTCCTCAGGGGTCCGCTCCTGCTGGGCGGGATCCGTGCGCGTCTGCTGGGACGGGCGTTGCGCGCGGGCGGGAGAGGCGACCACCGACGGAACCGTGCCCGTGCTCGGACGCCCGGGCGCGGGCCTCGCGGGGGCGGGCTCGGACTCGCGCTGCTCGGGTGTGGAAGGTCCGACGGGAGGCCTTGAGGGAACGGGCTTCCTCTGGGCCGTGAACTGCGCGGCCTCGCTCCCCGGAGGCGGGGACGGCGCGGACGCGGTCTCCTCGAACAAGGTCTCCTCAGGCACCAGCTGCGCCTGGACCCCGGACGGCGCGGGCGCGGAGGACTGGGGCGCACGCTGTGCCTGGACCCCGGACGGCGCGGGCGCGGACAGCTCGGAGGCGTACTGCTCGGCGGAGGGCCGTTCGGACGAGTCCGCCGCGGGGGCGCCCTCCTCCTGGGCGGCCCGTTCCGGCGCACGCTGCCCGGGTGCGGGGTGCTCGGCGGCGGGCCTCGCGGAGGCGGCCTCCTCGGACGCGGGGCGCCGGACTGCGGGCTCCGCGGATGCGTTCTCCTTCGGCTGCTCCGCCCGTGCCGGAGCGGTGACCTGAGCGGAGGCGTCGTCCCGGGCCGCGGAGGGCCGCGCGAAGCCGGACAGCTCCGGCGCGGTCTCCCGGGAGACCCGTTCCTCGGAGGCGAACTGCTCGAACGCGGACAGGTCGGACTCGGCCTCCTCGGCGGCGGACGGCTCGGGGCTGGAGCGGTCCGCCCCGGCGTCCGCGGATTCCGCGTCCGTCCGCGCGGTGTCCGCACACTCGGACCCGGCCTGCACGGCAGCGGACTCATCAGCTCGCGACTGCTCCGCGTCAGCCAGCTCGGCCTCGGACCACACGGCAGCGTCATGCTCGGGCCCCGACGGCGCGGCGTCGGCCGACTCGGTCTCGGACCGGTCGGTGTCGGCCTTCCCCGCCGCGGGCGCGTCGGTCTCCCAGAAGTCGGTGTTCCAGACGTCGGCGTCCCAGAAGCCCTCCTCCGAGGCCTCGGCCGCCTTGGCCTTCCTGATCCCCTTGGTCCTCCTGGGCTTCGCGGCCGTCTCGGCCCTCTGCTCCTTCTCCTCGCTCACAGCAGCATCGACCGACTCGGTCGGCTCAGCCGTCTCGATCGCCTCGTTCGTCTCCGCCGTCTCAGCGGCGGCCTGCTCCCCAAGGGCGCCGAGGAACGGCTCCGCGAAGGAACCGGCCTCCTCTTCGACGGCCTCTTCTTCCACGGCCTCCCGGGCGGCCGCCTGGCTCGCCACCCGCTCACCGGTCTCCTCCAGGACGGGCGAGGAGTGGCGGTAGGCGCGGACGGCGTCCATGACCTCCTCGGCGGTCGCGCCGGGCCAGGAGCAGTGGAAGACCGGGTTGAGCGGAGGACTGGTCTCGGTGATGAGGCCGTCCTCCTCGATGACGCAGCTTCCGCCGAGCGGCCAGCGTCCGAGGACCACGGCCGTGATGCCCTGCTGCTGCCCGTGCAGCAGCAGACCCGACAGCGCGGTCTCGTGCTCGGAGGTGGGCGAGGTCACCAGGGCCAGGGGCGTGTGCGGCCTCTCCCCCGGCTCCTCGACGATCTGGTGCAGCTCGCGCTGGAGGACTGCCAGGGCCTCCTCCGTCGTGCCGACCATCCGCACGGGCTCGCAGGGGTGCGCGCGCAGCAGGTCGCGGCCCCGGTCGCCGACCAGGCGGGCGGCCTCGGCCTCGGTGAGCAGCACGCGCACGGCGTCGTCGTTGAGGCGGTCGAGCGCGTTGACGATGAGGCGCCGGGCGGCCCCCGCCGCGCCCGGACCGGTGATGCCGAGGCCGGGCACGTGGTCGAGTTCCACCGTCACCCGCTCGTCGATCTCGTCCCCGGGGGTGGGTCGGGGCGGCGGGGCGGTCAGGGCCAGGCGGCGGGGCGCCCTGGGCAACAGGCGGGGCAGGCTCAGGCTGACGCCGGGCATCCGGACGCCCCGCTTGCCCAGCAGGTATCCCCCGGCCAGGCCAGCGAAGGCCACCGCTCCGGTGACGGCGCCGTCGGGGATCTCCACGACCAGCACGTTCCCGCCGTCCTCGGCGGCCTCGGCCTCGGCAGCGTCGGCCGCAGCCGCCACCGGGTCGGCCTCCCCGGTCTCGGCGGCAGCGGTCTCCCCGGCACCGGCAGCGGGGTCCGGCGTCTCGGCGGCCATCACACGCGACTGGAGGGAGGTCGGCTGCGGAACGACGGTGTAGGCGACCTCGGCCCTGCGCTGGGCGGCGGCACCGCCCTCGCGGGGCTGCTCGGAGCCGACGCCCTCCACCTCCATCTCCGGGGCCTCCTCGCCCAGGACCTCGTCGAGGTGGTCCGCGACCGCCTGGGCCCGGCGCTCGGACAGCTCCTGGTTGATCTGGGCGTTCCCGCTGGGATCGGTGTGACCGGTGATGCGCACGGGCGTCTCGGTGTCACCGTAGGAGTCGATCATGTCCGCGACCGGCGCGAGGTCGTCGCGCATCTGCTCGGTGAGATCGGCAGAGCCGACGCCGAAGCCGGAGACGGTGCGCACCCGCTCGACGGGCTGCGCGGACGGGGCCTCCTCTGGAGCGGAGGGTGCGTCGGCGTCCTGCTCGCCGTCCGCCTCGCGGTCCTCCTGCGTGGTGACGGTGTCGGCGAACGCGGTGGCCGGGGCGACCGCCACGGTTCCCACGGCGGCCGCCGCCACCACCTGGAGCGGCCCGAGGGGGCGCAGCCTGCGGGGCATGCCGCGCAGGCGGGCGAAGGTCTCCACGACCAGTCCGGCCGCGTACAGGCCCCACAGGGCCCACAGCACGGTGATGAGCAGGGCGGTGAACACCCCCGGCGGCAGACGCCAGCCGCGCAGGTGCGCCGCGGCCACGGCCCAGGAGTCCGGCAGCTCCGGCCAGGGCAGGTGCCACAGGAGCAGGTAGGGGATGCCGAGCAGGATCGCCGCTGCGAGCAGGAGGGCGCTCAGCCGTCGGATCTGGGTCATGTCCGCCTCACTGGAGCTAGGGAGTCGGCTGGGTGTGGGGACGTGCGGTGGCCGTGGCGTCGACGGTGGTCGAACCCATCGGCAGGAGGGTGAAAGAGTAGTCCACCGAGCAGGTCACGGTCACGGTGTCGCCGCTGACCGCGACCGTCCCGGTGGCACCGGCGGCGCTGAGGAAGGACTGCGCGGCGGCGGAGGCCGCCGAGGGGTCGAGGGCGACCTCGCTCGTGCCCTCGCGGTAGGAGGCCCAGTCGAGCTGCTGGACACCCGCGCGGGCGGCCTCCTGGGCCAGGGTGGCGGCCTCGTTGCGGGCGCGCAGCACTCCACCGCCGTCGGTCACCAGGCCCAGGCAGAGGAGGAAGGCCGCGGCCATGACGACCACGAACGCCGTGGCCTGGCCTCTGTCGTCCGTACGTCTCACGGTTGCCCCCTGAAGGTGTCGACGACGACCGTGGCGTCCCCGGTGACCGTGAAGGTCCCCGGAACGCTCAGTCCGGTCAGATCACCCAATCCGACGCGGCACTCGACCACGGCGGTGACTGCCCCACCCGGGGTTAGCCCACCGTGGTCAAGGGTGACGGAGTGGTCGCCGCAGACCAGGCCGTTCTCCGCGAGGGAACTCGCAGCGGTGCTCGACGCGGCCCCCTCTGCGGCGGCAACGCTGCGTTCGAGAGAGGCCGCCCGAGCGGCGGAGTGCGCCACCTGGTCGGCGGTGGAGTTGGCGTCCGCCACCCTCCCGGCGAGCACCATGAGCATGGCGAACGCCAGGAGGGCGGGGGTGAGCAATGCCAGTTCCGCCGAGGCAGACCCGCGGTCTCCTTGAGCCGCTTCAGCGGACTGTCGAGAACTCACGGGGCAGCCTCCGCAGGGACGAAACGCTCCACGGGCGCGGTGACCTCGTGGCCCACCGGCCAACTGAGGCCCGGAACGATGCTGGGCACCTCGGCGTCCACCACCACGCGTACCTCCTCCGCACTGCGGTTGACAGACACGTCGAGGCCGGAGAGGAAGGAGCTTCCCCCGCTCTCGGCCACCGACGTGCCGCCGCCCGCTGTCCGTGACTGCTCAGCGGTCCTGCGGGCGATGTCGGCAACGACGTGATCGCCGTGCATCCACAGAGCCATCTGGATGACTAGGAACACCAAGAGCAGCATGAGAGGCGCGGCGACCACCATCTCGGCGCTACCGCGGTCATCCCGCCGAGTGGGCAAGGTTAGCCACCGAGAACCGACCCGGCCCGTTCCAGTACTGCAGTGGTGATGATGCCGATCGCTCCGCCAGCCATAATGACGAGCAAGGCTGTGACAATAACTGTCTCGGTGGAGTAGCCGTCGTCCCTCCTGCTGAACAGCAGAGAGCTGAGGTAGGCAGTGATGCGCTGCATCAGAGGTCTCCAAGGTGCGTCGGGTTTTCATGAGCTGAACAGAATGTGACTCATCGCCGGGTAGCCCAAGAGGGCCAGGAACCCAGCGAAGAGCAGGACCACCGGCAAGCTCATCCGCTCTGTGGCGGACTGCGCCTCGGCGTCCATCTCGGACAGGAACTGGGTACGCAGAGTCTTGGCTTTAGCAGCCAGCGAACTGCGGATACGCGCGCCGTCGGCCCCAGCAAGCTGGAGGC
This sequence comes from Nocardiopsis camelliae, assembly GCF_028993595.1. Lineage (GTDB taxonomy): Bacteria > Actinomycetota > Actinomycetes > Streptosporangiales > Streptosporangiaceae > Nocardiopsis > Nocardiopsis dassonvillei. The sequence goes on along the minus strand of NZ_CP118614.1, from coordinate 2,461,482 downwards.
TGGCCGCGAGTTCAGCGAACTCGGAGGTGTCGTAGCGCTCCCCTAGATCACGCAGTGCGGCCCAGGGCGGCTGGCGCATGAGTATCGCCTCGCGCAGGCTCTCCCGAATTCGAACCATGGCCCATCCATTACCTGCAGCACCGGCGTCGGCCAGAGCGCCGTTGACGCCCGCCCCTCCGGCAAGGGACACCACGACCAGGTCAGCGAAGCTCGCCAGGGCGCGACGCATCTGTTCTCGACGCTTACCCGCCTCGTCACGTAGAGACAGGTCGGGGGCGAACCAAACGACCAGAGCGAAGGCCACCCACATACCTCCGGCGATGACACCTGGCAGTACAACACCTGCCAGGGAAAGCATGCCGCCCAGCAGCGGAGGGAAAGCAAGCCCCAGCACCAGAGCAGTGAACTTCTCAGCGAGGTAGGAGGCCGGTGAGCGCTCGCACACCATCAGGTTGCGTCGTGTGCGGGGTCCGGGCATGCCGAAGCCTTCAAGAATCGGGGCGCCGAACTTTCCCAGTCGCGTCAGTACCCCGGTGTCCGGGCCCGCAACAATGACGGGCCGGGGAGGAGGCGGCGCGGCCAGACGTTCGGCAAGCGTGGGCCTCGCCCAGCGAGCCGCGAAGAGCGCCCACAAGGCCAGTCCGAGAGCAGCACCCGCGAGAGCGGCGGCCAGGACAGGGGTCATCGGGCGGCCTCCGAGGTTCGGGAGGGAGCAGGAGCAAGCACACGCGGCCCCAAGTCGAAGCGAGACATGTAGGAAAGCCAGACCAAGGCACCCGCCCACAGGCCACCGATACTCGCGAGCACCAACTGACCGAGGAGGCTGTCGAACGGCTCCATGTACTCACCGTTGAGCACCAGTAGGAACGCTGCCATACCCAGGGTGGCGCCGACGATGATCCGTGTGGACGTACGCAGCCGGGCGCGACTCGCCGCCACCCTCACCAACATCGCCGCCTGCTCCCGAGCGGCCTCCGACAGGCTGCCGAGCAGTGTGCCAAGGTCAGTCGCATGCCGGGTGGCAGCAGTGCTCAAGGCAGCAGCCACCAGATCGGCGGTCGGGTTGTCCACCTCGTCCGCGAAGGCCCGCAGCGCACCCTGCGTGGGCTGACCGGCCCGCAGGCGCTCCGCCAGTCTGGCGACCGGCTCCCGCACCGGCTCGGGCGCGATGGGCACCGTGGCGGCCACGGCCTGGTGCAGACCGGCCGCACCGGCCATCAGGTCGCGCAGCATCTCGGTCCAGGCCGCGACGGCCTCGACCCCCGCCACCTGTTTCTCATGACCGCGGTCGGGACCCAGCACCGCCGGGCCCCACCAGCAACCGGCGGCTGCGAGCACACCGGCCACCGGCCACCCGGTGACGAACCAGACCAGCAGGCCGCCGACGATCGCCGCGATCAGCCTCAACGGCCGCTGCTGGCCGAACAGGAGCGTCCGCCACTGCGGCACCCGAGAGGTACGCGAGTTACCACCGGACGCCGCCAGCGACGCCAGGGCCAGCCACAGCCCCGCGCCGAGCAGGACGCCCGCGGCGGCGACGAGCAGAACAGGAGTCGTCACCGCGCCCACCCCACCGTGTCCGGGCTCAGCATCGCCGGGTCGAACCCGGCCTCGGCCAGGGCGTCGAGCGTGTTGGGGCTGGGCGGCGCCGCGGGCAGGGGCCCGTTGCGGTCGCGCCGGAAGATCTCGTTGGAGACCACGTTCTGCCCCTCGGCGCCCACCACCTCGCGCACGCTCGTGACCATGCGCCCGCCCGTGGGCAGCGCCGACACGTGCACGACCAGGTGCACGGCGGCGGCCACCAGGGACGCGGTGGCGTCCAGGGGCAGGCGCTCGGCGGACTGGGCGGCGTAGGCGCCCAGCTTGGTGAAGGCGCCCGCGGAGTTGGCGGCGTGCAGGGTGGTGAGGCTGCCGTCGTTGCCCTGGCTCATGGCGTTGAGCAGCGGAACGGTCTCGTGGCCGCGCGTCTCACCGACGATGACCCGGTCCGGCGACATGCGCAGGGCCGTGCGCACCAGGTCGGCGATGGTGATCTCGCCGACGCCCTCGACGTTGGCCGGTCGGGCCTGGAGGGCGACGCAGTCGGGGTGGGCGTCGCGGTCGCGGTCCAGCCCGAGTTCGAAGACGTCCTCGATGGTGACGAGGCGTTCGTCCACGGGGATCTCGGCGGCCAGGGCCCGCAGCAGGGTGGTCTTGCCCGCGCCGGTGCCGCCGGTGATGACCATGTTGCGGCGGGAGCGCACCCCCGCGCGCAGCAGGGCGACCAGGGTGTCGTCGATCGTGCCCAGCTCGTGGAGCTGTTCGAGGGTGGTGCGGCCGTAGCGGTGGCGGCGGATGGACACCGAGGGCTGCCGGGCGACCTCCATGACCGCGTTGAGGCGCTCGCCGCCGGGCAGCTGCATGTCGAGGATGGGCGCGCCCGGGTCGAAGCGGCGCTCCCCCGTGGCGGACTCCGACGCCAAGCGCCGGACCAGGGCGACGACCTCGTCGGGGTCGGCGAAGAGGGAGTCGTGCCGCTCGCGGCTGCCGTCGGCGCGGCGCACCCACACGTGCACGCCGTTGATGTTGATGTTCTCGATCCCGGGGTCGTCCAGGAGCGGCTGGAGGGGGCCGAGTCCGCACACCCGGGCCAGGGCGCCGGCGGCGACGGAGGCCTCGGTGGTGGCGTCGAGCACCTGCCTGCCCTCGGACAGGGCGCGGCTCGCGTCCTCGTCGAGGATCTGGGCGATGACGCGTTCGGCGCGGGCGCGGTACTCCTCGGGCGTGTCCTCGGGCCGGCCGCGGGTCTCCTCGCTGAGCCGCCGGGTGGCCTCGGTGACGGTTCGCTCCACGCGGTCGGCCACTGTGCGTGCCCGGTCGGTGTCCAGGAAGTAGCCGTCGGTGATGTCGTATCCGGTGTCGTGTCCGCTGCTCATGCGTGGACCCCCGTCGCCTCGGGCGCGGGCGCCGGGACTCCGGTGCCGTCGGCCGACTCAGCGGGGCGCGCGCCCTCGGCGAGGTCCTTCGCCAGGCGCGCCGCCGCCTTGAGCAGGGGCCTGCTCTGCGGCTTGCGCGGGTTGGCCTCCCCGCGCAGGAAGGCCGCGGAGCGGGCGTCGTCGGGGAGGCGCCCCCACACGCCCGGGCCCAGCGCGCCCACGATCTCGCGGACGTTGCCGGAGCCGCCGACGACGACGGTGCGCAGGCGCGGCAGGCTGCGGGTCAGGGCCTCGGAGGCCTCCTTGGCCCGGCGCAGCTGCGCCAGGTCGTCGGCGACGAGCAGCAGTGCCTCGTCGGCCCACGTGGCCAGTGCGGCGGCGGACGCGCCGGGGGTCAGGCGGCCCAGGTCCAGGACGACGGCGGGCCCGTCGGCGGAGACGAGCACGCCGGGGTTCTGGGCGAGCAGTCGCACCGCGCCCTCGGCGCGGTCGGCGGTGACGGGCGCGTGGCACACCGACAGCCCTCCGGGGAGGATCTGGGTGTGCGCGGCCAGGTCGGCGGAGGCCCCGCCGTGCCGGGCCGCGGCGGCCAGGCCGGTCAGGCCGGGGTCGGGCTGGAGGCGCCGCCAGGTGGCGACGTCGCCGCCGGAGGCGTCGGTCTCCACCAGGACGGCTCCGGCCCCGCCGGGCCAGACCGCGGCCAGCGCCATGGCCGCGCAGGTGACGCCGGGTGCTCCGCTCAGGGAGAAGAGCGCCACGGTCCGGGGCATCACGCGCCTCCCCGGGGGTTGACCTGGACGACGCTGACCCGCTCGACGGCGGCGGCCGAGGCGATGGCGGCGGCGTCGGCGGAGGAGGCGACGAGTTCGAGTTCCACCGAGCCGTCCTCGGCGGCGGAGGGCTGCACGTCCTGCACAAGTGCGCGGTAGGCCTCCACGCCGCCGCCCGTGGCGCCCTCCTCGGGGTGGACCACCACGGAGACCGCGGCGCCGGGGCCGATCGAGGCGGGGAAGCGGCCCACGCGCAGGGCCACGCCGAGCACGGCGCGGTCGCGCTCGGGGAAGGCGGCCTCGGCGCCCAGGGCCGCCTCGGGGAGGAGGCCGCCCTCGGTGACGGGCACGGTGAGGGTCTGGCCGACGGTCGCCTCCAGGCGGTCGGCGCCGACGAAGGAGACCCCGTCGGCGACGGAGATCCGCGCGACCCGCAGGTCCTCCGCGGTCACCACGTGGCCCGCGGGCAGGTCGGTGTCGGCGACGAGCACCCCCTGCCGGTCGTCCATCTGCTCAAGGGCCACCACGCCGGTCAGGCCGCCCGCGGTCATCATGCCCAGGGCCAGGACCAGCCACCGCCAGCGGCGGGGTCCGCTGCCCAGGAGCCGCACCGGAGGGGTCTCCCCCTGCCGCGGGGAGGCCGCGGGGGCCGGTGCCGTCTTCGTGTCCACCACGTCTGTCGTCTTCTTTCGGTGTTAGCGGTTGCCGGTGCCGGTGACCAGGCCCTGGGATTCGTCCACCTGGAGTTCGACCTGCGAGGTCGTGGTGACCGAGTCGAGCGCGCCCGTCTCGCCCCCGGCGAACTCGCCCTCGGAGAGCTCCCAGCCCACGTCCCAGCCGACCTCGACGGAGACGGGGTAGACGCCGCCGGGCTGGCTGGCGGAGGGCAGGGTGTAGACGTGCCCGCAGTCGGGGGAGGCCGACTCGGGGTCGTGCACGGCGGGGTCGAAGGGGGTTCCGGGGCCCTCGCAGCGGATCTGCGTGCCGTCGCCCAGGTTCCAGACGGTGGACGCGGGCGTGGCGGTGACCGTGAGGGACCAGTCCTGGACCTCGGCGGAGGCCTCGGCCGCCTCCCAGTCCTGGGACTCCACCCACAACCACACGGGGGTGTTGACCAGGACCAGGGAGTCGCTGCCCGGGGAGGTCTCGATCCGGGGCGGGGGCAGCTCGAAGTCGGCCATGGACTCCTGGATGAGGGTGACCGGGTCGGTGGGGGCCTCCCCCTCGCCGTCGTAGTCGATGGACTCCCAGTCGATGGCGTCCCAGTCCACCTGGGACCAGTCGATCGCGTCCCAGTCGATGGCGTTCCAGTCGACGCCGTCGGAGGGGGCGGCCGGGGCGCCCGGGTCGCCGGAGCCCCCCGAGCCGCCGGAGCCCTGCTGCCCGGCGTGGGTCTGCCACCAGCGCAGCAGGATCGAGCAGCCCAGGCCGCCCGAGCTGCCGCACTCGACCTGGCCGAGGAAGGAGCCCTCGTCGGCCTGCGCCGGGGTGGCGACGGCTCCGGCCGCCAGCAGGGTCAGTACCGCGGCCGTGGCCGCGGGTCGTACGAGTCTCAGCATGATCCCGCTTCCCAGATCCTGAGGTCGGACACGCGCCAGGCGAGTCCGTCGTGAACGAGTGTGGCCTCGACGAGGCGCGGGCCCTGCCCGGAGGAGGAGCCGCCCATGCCGAGGTTCCAGCCGGAGTCGTCGAGGCAGTCCTCGACCGTCGCGCTGTCGGGTCCCTCGACCGCGGCGACGGGTTGGAGGACGGGTTCGCCGGTGACCTGCGCACCGGAGGTGCGGGCCCCCTCCAGGGCCGCGCTCATGAGGGCGTAGGCGCCGCCCACGGCGTAGTCCCGGAGTTCGGGGGGGACCTCGCCGCCCTCGTGGGAGGCGGCCACGACCGTGTCCCACATGCCGGTGTAGGCGGCGAGCGCCGCGGCCTCCTCTTCGCCGGACGGGGCGGCCGGGGTGCTCGGTGCGGCCTCCGCCCCGGAGACCGCGCCCTCGGAGGACGCACAGCCCGCCGTCAGGGCGAGGACCGCGCAGAATCCCGCGATCGCGGCCGCGCGCGGGACGGCGCCGGTTCTTCTCGCGGCTGTCGTCATCGGTGCGTTCTCCACTGCCGGGGAGGGGGAGGGGTGGTGCAGCATGGCGGAACCGACCCGGTGAACGGGCCCTTTCCCTTCCGACGAGGGGCGGGGACGGTCTCCTGCGCCGGGAGATTACGGGACCGGACGCGGAGGCCGTTGAGCGGAACGGGCGGAGGAGGGGACCCCTCGCCCGGGTTTCGGTCCGCCGCGGGCCGGCGCGACCTGGGTCGCGCGGGGCGGAGCCCGAGGGACTGACCGAAACCACGTGGTATTGGTTGGGTTTTATCTGCCCTTGCGTGAGCTTATAGAGAAGTCGCCTGCCGTAACAACCCCCCGTGCCCCTTCTGTGACTGTGAACCGGCGGAACTTCCGGACATCAGCCTCACAGCGAACCTGAGAAGACCACGCGTCCGCAGCCCTGCAACAAACACACGCAAAACAACATCTGAACGGCACCGCCTTCCGAGCAGGTTTCCCCGTCTCCGACCCGCACGGCTGGTCGGAGACGGGGCGGGGAGGGCGCCGCGGTGTGGAGCGCGACACATCCGTCGGCCGCCGACCGCGTCCGGAGGTCAAGGTGTTCGTCACAGGGCGTGTCCGGCACCGGGAGGGGTCAGACCATGCGCACGCGCGGTCCGCGTCCGCGCAGCCTCCGGACGTCCTCGGGATCGGTGCCGGTGTCGGTGATGAGGCAGTCCACCTCGTGCAGCCGCGCGAAGCGGGAGATACGGTCGCCGCCGATCCTGGTGTGGTCGGCCAACAGCACGGTCCTGGACGAGGCCCGCACCATGGCCTGCCTGGTCATCACCTCCGCGGGGTCGGCACAGGTCAGGCCCCGCCGGGGGGACACGCCGTCGGCGACGATGAAGGCCACGTCGACGTGGAGCTGCTCCAGCAGGCGCACGGAGGCGAGCGTGGTCCCGGCCGCGGCGCTCACCCGACCTCCCAGCAGGTGCACGGAGAGGTCGCGGCGCGAGGTCAGACCCAGCGCGACCGGGACCGAGTTGGTCAGGACGCTCAGCCCGCAGCCGGCGGGCAGCAACCACGCGATCCGCTCCGCCATCAGCCCGGCGTCGAGCATGATCACCCCGTCCCCCGGCAGTTCCGCCAGGGCGGCCCTGGCGATCCTGCCCTCGGCGGCCGAGAGCCGCCCCGTTCCGGACGGGGCCGTCGTGGCGCTCACTCTCGCCGTCTGCCTGACAGCCGCGGCGCCAACGCTGAGACCACTCACAAGGTCCTCCGATCCGTCGATGGTCAACCCCTTGACCGAGGGGGCGACGAGCCCCGGCCCGGCGGGTGAATGCGATCGGGCCCTCTGCTTCCCCACGAAGAAAGCATCCCGGCCGAAGGGGAACGGTATGCGAATACCCCCGCTGTTCGGGGAAAACCGTTGCGAAATGGCAACGTCACCCTGAGCGCGGGCCTCGCACGGGAGCCGCCGACCTGCGGGTCGGGCACCGCGGCGGTGGCGGAGCGGCGGCGGGACGGAGGGAAATCCGCGACAGGAACTTATACCACAGCCGAAGAGCACACAAGACAACACACAAGGACGGGAACGGAAACATAAGTGCAACTGCTTCCACATCTGGCCGTAACGGTGTTATTTTCATCTCTCCTGAGGAAGCGGTGGTGGAGGGGGAGGGCGCGTATGCCGTTGGACCCGAACATGTCCGACTCCTCACGCGACGCCATCAAAGTCCTCACCGGCATCAAGGTCCCCCGCGCCGGCCTCTACCAACTCGGCCACGCCTCCGAGATCTACAACAGCCTCACCCAACGCCTCAAACACCTCGAAGAACTCCTCGCCCTCAGCCGCTCCCACGCCCGCCGCCACTTCGACGGCAAAACCGCCGACAGCTACGAACGCTCCCTGGACCAGTTCACCAAGGGCGAGAACAACTACGTCGGCTCCGCCCAGGACAACTCCACCGTCATGTCCACCGAACTCTTCAAGGCCCGCGCCAACGTCGAGTACATGCACATGATGGTCATCGGCCAGTTCATCCAACTCCTGGTCGAGATCGCCTGGGCCATCGCCACCGCCAAGTTCACCTTCGGCGCCTCGCTGAAGTGGATCCCCGTCTTCAAGGCCATCCGCAGCCTGGCCATGCGGCGCATCCTGACCTGGCTCGCCTTCACCGTGCCCAGCCACCAGATCCTCAGCCAGATCTACGCCAGCATGGACAGCATCATCCAACGCATCCAGATCGGTAAGGGCACCCGCCACAACAAGGACCGCGAACTCACCAAAAGCTCCCACCTGGGCGCCATCGGCGAAGGCCTCATCTCCGCCTTCGCCGCCCTGGGCCTGGACACACTCTTCGGCAACAACCTCGTCAACCTTCTCAAGACCGGCCTCAAAGACCTCCACGGCCTCCCCGACCCACCACCCCTGACCCGCACCGGCCCCGACGGCGGACCCCCACCCCCCGGCCCCCTCAACAACACCCCCGACACACCCCCCGGACCACCCAACGGGGGCCCCGACGGCCCCCCCACCGGCCCCGTCAAAGACGACCCACCCACCGGCCCCGTCAAGGACGACCCCCCCACCGGACCGGTCAAAGACGACCCACCCGCCACCAACCCCGACCGGGGACCCGACACACCCACACCCAAGGACGACCCGACCAGCGGGCCACCGGCGTCCCCGTCCCTGAACCAGGACCTGGCCACCCTCTTCACCCGCCACAACGAAGAACTCCTGGCCCCCTACCACCCCGGCAGCCCCATCGGCGCAGGCGCCTTCGACAACGCCGCCAAAGCCGCCGCCGCCCGCGAGGAGTTCGCCGACCTCTTCGCCCGCCACTTCGGCGACCACCTCGGCGAGAGTGCCGCACGCAACCTGGGCCGCGACTACGCCAACACCCTCACCCGCAACTGGAACAACCCCGCCCTGGGACAACAGCTACGCCAGACCATCGGTGACCGCCTACCCCCCCACATGCGCGACCACCTGGCCGACGTACCCGTCAACCTCAACCGGCCCCTGGCCGAGTACTTCTCCACCACCGGCGCCTACGCCCAGCAGACCGGCGGCACCATCGGCTCCGGAGCCCTGGAGGGCTACCTCGGCGAAGGTCTGGGCAGCGTCATGGACGGACGCGGCTGGGAAGCCTCGGTGTGGTCGGCCACCGCGGGCGCCTCCCAAGCAGGCATCCAACAAGGCGCCACCGACAGCGCCCTGCACGGCCTGGACCTGTTCAGCCACAGAGACCACACCCCACTCCCACCACCCCAAACCGAAAGCAACAGCAACAGCAACAGCAACAGCAACAGCAACAGCACAGACAACCAGGCAAACGGCCACGTCGGCGGCAACGGCGGCGGTGGATGGGGACGCGGGGACGACAACCCCGGCCAGGGTGGTGACCACACGCCCGACCACGACAGCGACGAACCTCCTGTCACTGAGTCCGGCACCAAGAACCGGGGCGGGGCGGACCGGGAGGACCGCGGAGGCGGACGCGAGGGCAACAGCGGTCCCGACCGCGACAGCGACGGACAACCCGACCGCGACGGCCCTCCGGCCACCGCCTCGAACGGCACCGGCAACCGCGACGACGTCTCCGACACCGACGACGTCCCCGACCTGGTCAGCGACACCGGCTCCGACTACGGCGACACCGACAGCGAGTCCGGCGACCCCGACGACCGCGACTGGAACACCAACGACAACGCCCGCGTACGCCAGGACGAGGACACCCGCGCCCCACTCCCCGGTTCCCTCACCACCCCCGACCCCGCCAAGGACCCCCTCGGTACCACCGACACCAAACACCCCGGCACGAGCGACGACCTCTTCCACCCCGGGATGAACAACGGCCCCCTCGCCGTCAACTTCCTCAACGCCATCGTCCCCGACAACCCCATGACCGCCGCACCCCCCGGCACCGAACAGACCACACCCAACCCGGAAAACAACAGCGGCACGAACACCACCAACCGTCCCACCCCCGAACCCGAACAGCGCTACGAACCCGCCCCCACGGTCGTGGCGCCCCCGATCGGCCACACCACCCCGCCACCTCTGAGCCAGCAGCCACCCGCAACCACCCCGCAGAACCCGGCCTCCGACAGCGGCGGACGCTCACCCCAACGCACCCACGACACCCGCACCCCCGAGCCGTCCACCCCACAGTCGACCGGCGACGACCCCCAGACCGTCACGACAGACCCCCCGCCAGCGGAGACCGCGACCACCGGGAACACCACCGGGCAGGACAACCAGCACACCCCGACCGACGAGCAGCAGACCAACACCACACCCGCCCCCGCACAACAGACCACATCGCAGGACGGCCCGCCGCCTCCCCCCGCCGAAGCCAGCGACCGCCAGCGCGACACCGACGACAGGACGGAGAGCGGACCACCGCCGACCGAGGACACCGGACGCACCCCCACCGACGACGACGGATCCGACGACAGGCGGTCGGACGAGGAGAATCGCGACCGCTCCGACGAAGACAGGGAAGAGTCGGACAGCAACCCCTTCGGCGAGGACCGCGGCGGCCGGGAAGGGCCCGAAACCGAAGGCCGCGACGAGTCCGACGGCCCGCCCGTCCCCGCTGTCGCCCCCGGGACCGACAGCGGCAGCGGGCCGGAAAAACCCTCTCCCCAGACCGGGTCGGACAGGATCACCACCGCCATCCGGCTCGGGGAGCAGGCCTCGGCCAGCATCAAGGACGCGATCAGCGGCTATCAGCGCGCCCAGGACCTGGTCGGCCAGACCAGGGAGGCCGAGAGCCAGGGCCGCCCCGACGCCGCCGACCTGCGCGCCCGCGCCTACGAGGCGCAGCGCGAGGCCAACGAGGCCTACCGGGAGTACGACGACCTCGCCCAGCGGCAGGCCGACCTGCTGCGCCCCGACGGCCCGACCACCGTCATGACCGTCCGGGAAACCCCGGGAAGTTCGAGCCGCGACGCCGGCCCCGTCCCCCTGGGGGGCACCAGCAGGGACATCCGGCTCGACCCCCTCGACACCGACCCACCCGTTCGCACGGAGGGGACTCCGCCGGAGGCAGCGCCGCCCGAGGGGGCGCCCCCGCCGGCCCTCACCTACGACGGCGGCTTCGTGCCGGACCGGAGCGGTCAGAGCTACAACCTCGGCTACCTGACCACGTCGACCCTCGTCGGTCCGCACATGCTCTTCGCCGAGCACCTGCCGGGGTTCGTCGACGACGTCCTGGCCAGCACTCCGGGCATGCCCGACCCCGCACGACAGGGGATCGTAAACAACGTGGTGGACATCCTCACGAAGGAGGGGCCGCGCCCCTTCCTCCGCGAGGACGGACACACCGTCAGCACCACGCACAGCGGGCAGATGTGGAGCGCCGACATCGATCTGCGCTCCCTAGGCGACGATTTCTACCACGTCGACACCGAGGTCCCGAGCGGCGGCGGTGACTCCAGGTTCCTGCGGCTCCACGACAACGGCCCCGGGGTGGAGTCCGGCGACGGCGGGTCGCGCGGCGCGGGCAAGACCGTCGGCGGCAAGTTCACGATGAGCCCCTTCTACGTCACGGGCGTCGACGGCAACGACGCCGGACCGATCGCGGCCGTGGGCGCGCGGGGCGGCACGAAGGTCCGGGGCACCAGCGGATCGGCCTCGAACAGCGCCAACGCCGCCAGCGGCATCGAGCTGCTCGGAGCTCCGAACATCTACGTCGGCGACCTGGGTATGAGGGTGTCCGTCAACGGCCCCGGCCTCGCCGCGCCGCGCGTCCAGGAGGGGACCGCGTACAACGGACTGGCCATGAACCTGCCGGGCGAGGCGGTCTCCTCCCCCGACGCTCCCGAGCGCATCGTGCCCGACAACGGACCGGCGGACCCGGACGGGAACCGCCAGCCGGTCAACCGGCCGTTCATGGGAACCGGCCACCCGCTCGAAATCACCCGTTTCTCCCCGGTCCCCGCGACATCCGACAGCGGAGGCGGTAGGGACACCGTGTCCGGCGACGGCGGGACCGGCCGCCGCCGCGAAGGCGACCGAGACGACGGCACCGGCACGACGACGGGCGGCGGTCGACCGGGGAAGAGCACTCTGGGCACCTGGCTCGCCGACCACCTCTTGGGCCCCCGCACCGAGGGGAACCGGGGCGGCGACCACACGCCCTCCAGGAAGGAGCGGCGCGACAACGAGTACCGCGAACGAATCGAGCGGACCTTCGACAACGACCGGGTGCAGCAGTACCTGCCGCAGATGTCCAACAGTTCCGCGCACATCCGGATCGAGTTCCCCGACACCCGCCCCCGCATCATGCGGATGTGGTCGGTGTCGACCGAGTACAACCGCAAGGACTTCGCCCCCGACCTGGTCGACTTCCTGCACAGCAACACCTCGGTCAAGAGCGGCTCCTCCAGTGTGAAGCACTCCAGCGTGGTGTCCGGTTCGATCGGCGGCGGCTTCGGCATCTGGCTCGACCTGCCCAACGGCAAGAGCGTCCGGCTGGACGTGCCCTTCGTGGAGTACTCGGCGAGCTTCGAGAAGAGCACGGGGATCGCCCTCAACACCTCGGGGACGAACAGCCATGTCGTGCACGCCCCCTCCGGGCACGCGGCCTACGACGTCAAGCGCGACTACTACGTCCGCATCCAGGGCGAACCGCGGGTGCACCGCTTCGAGGGGAACTCCGTCGAGCTGCTCACGGTCGAGGACGCCCGCCAGCTCAACGGTGAAAATCCCAAGGCCCCGAACCCGACCGGCGGACCGGCCGCGCCGGCCCGGCCCCCGTTCCCGAACCTCGCGGTGGACCGCCCCACCGACCTGAGCGGGGCCACCGTGCGCGGGTTCGACCACCTTCCCCCGACCGCTCCCGCGGACAACGGCGAGGGGACGGGCACCACCGGGGACAGCGGCGCCGACCGCGACGACCAGGCCCCTCCCCCGCCGCGGCGCCCGTTCTACGACGACCTGGCGTACCGCGTACTCAGCGCCATCTCCGAGAAGCGCCCCGGAATGGTCATCCCCGACCTTGCCCGGACCAACAAGGACTACGCCGTCCGCCCCAGCCACATGAACACGGACGCGGTACGCAGCTTCCGCGAACGTTGGGGCATGCGCCGCAACGCGGACGTGGCGCGGGAGAACACCCTGAAGGTCATCAACGCGCTCTCCGAGTCCGGGCTCAGAAGCGGTGCGTCCGACCTGCCGGGGAACGGTGTGCCGGTCCGACTCAAAGAATCCGCCGTCATCGACCCGAAGATGATCCGCAAGGACAGAGGCGGTCGGCCCGAGACCGTGACAGTGCGCGTCTACGGCGACTTCGACCGCCTGGTGCACCGGCACGAAACGACCGCCAGCGGGGGTGCCCGGTTCGCGGGCTCGGCCGGCATCACCACCACGAAGGGCTCGAGCGTCAACCACACGCTCAGCCTCACCACGGGTGCCAGCGTGCGCACCGACGCGGGCGGCGACGCACGCGGCGTCCCCCGGGTCCTGGGAAACCCCTCGGTCTCGTTGAACGCGTCCCTGAACACGGGCAAGGGCTCCAGCCAGGGCCTCTCCCACAGCTCCGAGGAAACGGTGCTGTTCAACGTGGACTCCGACGTGTGGACGTCCAACACCCGCTTCACCGCACGGCTGTTCGAGCACGACGACATCGGGATGGCGCGCGACGACCGGCCCCAGCGCGAGCACGGCATCCCGCTCCTGGGGGACGGGATGGAGGCCCAGGCCTTCCTCCTCACGCCCAAGATGCCACCGATGGCCTCCGACACCCCGAACACCGTGTCCGACCCGACAGGCACGACCCGCGACGGCGAGACCGTCGCCTCCTCCGACGGACGGGAGACCCGCGACACCCCCCAGGCCACCGACACCCCCGCCACACGGGAAGGGGACTCCGCGCGGACGGACACCGCCGAGGACACCGCTCCCGCCACAACGGTCGGCCGGGAACCGCTCACACCCGAGCAGGCACGGGACATGATCATCCGGAACTTCGTCCCGCGAACGACCACGGGCGACACAGCGGGCGACGACCGGGGAGGCCTGTGGACCGTGATCCGGGACGGGGCCGTGCAGACCTGGGGACGACTGTTCGGCGGGGGCACCGAGGTCGTCGCCCTTCCACAGAACACCACCACGAACACCACCGGCACCAACCAGCCAACCGCCCTCACCTCACCGCCTCCCCCAGTCACCACGGACACCACCGGGACGACGCCGGACAACACTCCTCCAGGAGACGACAGGAACGGCGACGACGCCCCCTCCGACCGCCCCCAGCGGGTACAGCCGACCCTGGACCAGTCCCGCGCCCAGGCGATCCGCCGCATAGGCGGCACCTTCGAGCGCGTGAACACCCACTTCGATACCGGGAGCCGGGGCATGCGCGGGCTGCTGGAGGAGACGTACCGGACCTTCTCCGACACACGCAGCGGACTCCACGACGGTTACCGGCGCAAGCTCGAGTCCTTCCTCTCCCAGTCGTCCGGAGGCGGCCGACGGTTCGAGAACCACCTGTCGGCGGAGGAACTCGCCGCGAGCAAGAGCGCGACCACACCTTCGGGTTCCCGCGTCCGCGAGGAGATGAGCGGCGGATTCTGGTCACCTCACGACATCCGCGCCACCGTCGTCACCAAGGTCGACATCGACAACGTCACCGACTTTCGCCCCATCGACGCCCAGATGCGGTGGAACGGCGGCAGCGAGGTGACACTGTCCACCAACTCCTCCCTGACCGGAAACCTCGGCCTCAAGTTCGGGGGGAGCGGTGGCCGCAACCCCAACCCCTACCCCTCAGACGGTTCCCTGCCCAACGAGGCCGTCAGGCCGATCCCGCTAGCGGGTCCCTCCCTCTACCGGAAGTTCTTCTCACTCGGCACCTCGCAAACCCAGGCGTCCTTGTTCACGTCGTCGGTGCTGTTCATCCCGAACAACACCAAGGCGTACGCCTTCCGCGCCTCCGGTCGCCTCACCCAGGCGATCGAGTTCACGAAGAACTGGAGCGTCGGCCCGCCCCTGAACTGGAAGACCCTGTTCCACGGATGGACGGCGCCCGTCCAGGACCTGCTCGCGGGCTACGTGCACTCCCGCGACGCCCAGCAGGAGGGGCTGGTGATGGACCGGGCGACCCCCGACGGGAACGGGACGGGGGTGGACCTGTCCCCGCAGCCCAACCCGAAGACTCCCGACACCGCGCGGGTGCGGCCCGGGTTCGAGGACAACGGCAGGCAGATCCAGCCCGCCGACCCCGAGGCCGCCATCCAGGAACTCGTGAACGACCTCGCCCGGAACGGACTGGAACTGACGGGCGGCGGCCGGGAGGCCCTCCTCCAGAAACTGACCACACACCTGGGTCAGAACCCGGACTCCACCGTCCCGGTTCCGGTCAAGGTCCGCGCGCTGGGGCCCGAACCCACCCCGGACTCGCATCCGCACGCCATGCGCTCGGCCACTCCGGCGAAGGTCTACGTGAACCTGACCAAAGACCCGAGTCGCACCGACGTCTCGTACGTCGGCCAGTCCGGCTACTACATCGAGTCGCACACGTGGAAGGCGACCGACGCGAACTCGCGGAGCAGGGAGACCGGCACGACCGTGGCCGCGGACGGCGTGCTGCTGCAGCCCCTCCCCTTCGCTCAGGACGACCGGGGGCCGGACGGGCAGCCGGAGCACCGTCCGCTGTTCGGCGCCCCCGCCGGAGCGGTGTCCTCCTCCAGCAACGACGGCCGCTCGTCGGGAGGTTCCCAAGACGACGCCCGCACCGTCGAACTGCACCTGAACACCCCGTACGCCAAGGTCGGAGCGGACACGAGACTGACCCTGACCCTGGAGCTCGGCGAGGCCAAGAACGGGAAGGACGGCAACCAACCGCGGTCGACGTACACGGGCACTGCTGACAGCGGGCGGGTGGAGACGCTGTACCCGTTCGCGTACATGACCTTCGATCCCCCGGCGACCACAACGGGAGAGGGCGCGGAGGACACCGGTGCCGAGCTGCCGACGCCTCCCCCGGCCCCCGCCGCGCCCGAGGACGCCAGCGGCCCCACTCGGGACGCCCGCACCGACCGGAACACCCCTGCGGAGGCAGAGGACGAGGGCACCACCGGCGACCGGACGGCGACCGACCCGGCCGGGAACGACCGAGCCGCGGAGGACGGCGGCACGACGCGGCGGCCCGGCGCGCCCATCTACGCGTCCGTGTCCGATGCGTTGCGCAACTGGACGGACAGCGCAGGCCCCCGGCCCGGCAACGGCACCGCCGTCACCAAGCCGGTCATGGTGGAGGACGGCGGACAGGCGCTGCGCGACAAGGCAAACGTCGTCATCGCCCGGTCCCTCGGCTGGCAGCCGCCCGCGGACACCCCCGAGGGGGAGCGGCCGACCCGCGCCACGGCGAACGCGGCGCGCGTCTACCTCGCCGACGCCTACGGCCAGGACCCGGTGTACAACGAGATCGACCACACCCTCACCGACAAGGCCGTCAAGGGCGTGTACCCGTCGGCCTCACGCAGCTCCGACGGTGTGCGCTTCACAGACATCAGCCGCACCGGCTGGGGCGCCAAAGTCGTACCGAGCAGCCACGGCGCGAGGATCCTGGACGCACTGCCGGGAAGCCAGATCAGCGATTCCCGTGTCCAGCCCCGGACGCACAGCTTCGGCGACTCCCAGGGCGGGGGCCAGGGCCGCGGCGGAGAGTTCCGCCCGTCCGGGCTGACCACCGGCGGCCTCCCCTACGACAGCCACGAGGGCATCCACACCGGTTCGGCCGCGGTGAACACCGGCTCGTCCCACGGGAAGGAGAGGGGCTCCAACCAGACCGTCAAGGGCTATCAGGAGTCCGACCAGCTCCGCCAGGGGACGGTCTACTTCGTGGAATACGACGCCACCTGGGCGTTCGCCGCGGGGAGCAAGCTCAAGGCGCCCGCCGCGTTCCAGTCGAACAACTCCGGTCTTTCGCGGACCTCGTTCTACTCCCGGCCCACCCGTTGGGACATGGACGACGTCACGGTCAGGATGGCCGGCTGGTTCTCGGAGGCCGACGCGGTCGCGATGGGCTTCCTCACGCCGGACCAGGTGAAGGACCTGGCCCCCGTCATGGACCGGGTCAACAAGGCGCGGCAGGAGTTCAGCGAGGCCGAGGCCGAGTACGCCGACACCCGGGCCCCGCTGGAGGGGCTGGCCGAGGGGTACGCGGCCGACCCGCGCAACCGGAGCGCCGAGAGCGCCTACAACACGCAGGAGAAGAAGTACAGGAAAGCACTGTCCGACTTCAACGACCAGATCGACGCCCTGGTCGAAACCTTGAACGACACGCGCTCCACGCTGGCGGGCGCCGGACAGGAGGGGGACGGCGGCACCGTTCCTCCCGTGCACGCGGTGAGCGGCGACGGGGACGGGGGGACGACGACCCGGACGCCGATCACCGGGGACACGGGCAACACGACCGCTGGGAACACCGGCACCGGGGACACGGCCGCCACGGCCACCGAAGGCCCCCCGGCGACCCGCACCGTCACCCCGTCGGCCCCGGAGCCAGCACCCACGGGACCGCGCCAGGATCTGGTCGACCGCTTCCGAACGGAGTTGAACCTCCGTGCACCGGAGTCCGACACCACCGCCGGGGGTCCCGACACGCGGGACCCGGAGGGCTCCCGCGACCCCAGGAGCGGCCGGGAACAGGACACGAACACCGTGGAAGCCCGGGTCCAGCGCGCCTCCGACGCCGCGGACACCGCGGCCCGGGAGGCCCGTCGGGCCCACGATCGCGCGAACGCCCTCTCCACCCACCTGGACCGAGGCGGAACCGACATTCGCAACGGCGTCCGCCTCCTCGACGGACCAGGGGAGGGAGAACCCGAGGCCGGAACCGACGGCGCGCCCTCTCCGGGCGCGGTACGGCAGGCACAAGACGCGCGGGGAGCGGCGGACGCGGCGCACAACAGCGTCGGGCCCGCCCGCGAGGCCTTCGCGACCGCTCGCGACGAAGGCCTCGCGGAAATGCCCGAACAAAACCACGACGCCTTCACCGAACGCGTCAACACGGCCGTCTCCGACGCGCGGGGCGCGCACACCGCGGCGGACGAGGCGCGCGACGCCGCGGACGAGCACGGGGACGCCGTCACCAGGATCGAGGGCGACCTCGGCCGAACACCGCCGCGGTACAGAGAACTCAGGACCGCTGTCGAGGGCCTGACAGGGCAGGACAGGTCCGTAGGCGGCGGGCAGGCGGTCCAGGACACGCGCGACGGGGCCGCGCGGAGGGCACACGACGACGCCGCCAGCCTGATCTCCGACCTGGAGGCGATCGCCGGTCGCGCCGACACGGCGCGGGAGGCGGCGGATGAGGCCGCGACGGGAGCCGAGACGGTGCGAGCGCAAGCCGACACCGCACGGCAGGCGGCGAACCAGACGGCCCGGGACGCCGAGGCCCTGCGAGCCTGGGCCGAGGAGTTCGGCACCAGCGCGTCGGGCCACCGCGACAGCGCGAATCGGATCGTCCAGAACGCCCGGGACGCCGGTGTGGCGGCGCAGCGCGCCTCGGACGCGGCCGAGGACGCCCGCACCGCCGCGGAGGCGGCGGCGGGCAGAGCCTCCGAGGTGAACAACCGCGCCGCGGAAGCCGCCCGGGACGCGGCGCGGGCCGCGAGCGACGCCCGCGCGGCCCGCACCGCCTCCGATCTCGCCGCCCAGGCGGCGGTGAACGCCTCCCACCGCTCCCCCGCGGGACAAACGGAGTCGGGTGGCGCCGGTCCCCGGGGGAGGACGGGAAACCGGAACGACGCCGCTCACCGGAACGCGGAGGAGGCGCGGACGCGGGCGCAGGAGGCCCGGCGGACCGCCCGTGAGGCGGCGGAGCGCGCGACCCGGGCCGCCGAGGACGCGAGGAACCTGGCCGAGAGGGCGCGGGACCTGGGCACCAGGGCGGACACCACCGTGCGGGAGGCCGAGACGGCAGAGGCCCGCGCGAAAGCGGTATGGGAGATCGCCAAGCAGGACAGGAGCAACATCGACGACACCGTGAGGAGAGCACACGGCATCGCCGAAGAAGCCCGAGACGCGCACCAGTCCGCGCAGCGGGCGGCGCAGCGGGCGGCAACCGCTGCCGAACGTGCCGCGGAGGCAGCGGAGACCGCGCAAGAGGCCCGCGACAACGCCGAGCTCATCGCCGGCGAAGCTCGCAAGCGTGTCGGGGACGTACAGCAATTGCTGGAGAGGATCCAGGCGGCGGTGGACCCGGGGAGGACGTCGTCCGAGGGGACGAGGACAGGGCCCCCGCCGCCCCCGCAACAGCCCGGGAACGAGCACGGGGAGACTCCGGAGGACGGGGACGACTCCGACGACGGGGAGACCTCGGACGACTCCGACGACAGCGACGACAGCGACGACAGCGACGACAGCGACGACAGCGACGACGGCGACGACTCCGGACACACGCCGGAGAACGACCGGAGGAGGGACGGCGACGGGGGCGGGAGCCGGGACGGGGACGGTTCGGGCGACAGCGGCGGCCGCTCACGCGACGGAGGCGACCGGTCCGATGGCAAGGACGACACCGGCACCAGGCGAGACACCGGGGGCGGGGACGGGAGGCGCGGAGCGGACGGGGACAGCGGCCGCTCCGCGCGAGGAGACGGCCGCGGAGACAGCGGTACCCACGACGTCGGCGACCCGTCCCAGCGCGCCGCCGACGCGGACACCGACTCGGTCCCGGACCTCGACTACGGTTCGGACGACAGCGACGACGGCATGTCCCTGTACGACTACCCCGAGACGCGGGTGCACGAGCCCCGGCGTTCGCCGTTCGGCGATGACCCCCTGTCCGCAACCCGTGACGACCTCGACCCCAAACACTCCGGCTCCGTGAACGAGGTCCTCGGCTTCCTCGACCCCAAGTTCCAGCTGGATTCCAGTTTCGGAGAAGGCCGCCCCCTGCCCAGCTCGCTGACGGACATCGTGGCCTACCCCCTGACGGAGACCCCGGACCGGTGGGGGGACACCACCGTGAACGGGGAGAGCGACCGCCTTCCCGAGAGCGGATCCGGTGACGGCCGCAACCGGACCGACCGCGACGAGCGGTCAGGCGGGCGGGAGACGCCGTCCCTCCGGACCGCGTCGGGCGACACCGCCAGCGCCGACGCCCCCGCGCCGTCACACACCGTGCCGCCGTCCCACCAGGACTTCACCGTGCTGTTCGGCAACACGCTCAACCCCCCGCCCGTCTCCCAGGCGCCCCAAGCCGGGCGAACCGACCGGCACCAGACCGACGACCCCGCCGACGATTTCTACGACCCTTCTCCCACGGCGCGCACACGGGAACCGTCCCCGGCCGATTCCAGCGCCCCGTGGGGCGGCAACCCTCCGACCGGGCCCGACCTGAGCACGCTGATCGCCGCGGACAAGAAGAACGACGACCGGCCCTCCACGGTCGAGGACGTCATCGCCGACCTCACCTACCGCTACGGGCTCGAAGACATCGGGCACCACACCGACCAGGACGCGCAGACCCAGGTCTTCATGGCGGGCCACCACCGGCGCCGCCACGGCCGCCGCACGGAGGCCGACCCCTACGAGCAGTACGCGGACGCGAACGACTACGAGGCCGCCGAGGTCCCGGACCCGGCCTACCCCGAAGGAACGCAGGTCTCCCAGTACCCCACGGCACCCCGTTACACCCAGGACCTCACCGGTTCCTACGGCACCTCCGCTGAGGCGTACGACGAGCGGACCGCGGCTTCGACGGAGGACACCGCACAGGGAGAAGGCGGTGACCAGGACGGGCGACTGGAAACGCTCATGCTGTGGAACGGGACCTTCGCCGGTGTCCAGGACCTCGCCGAAACCACCGGATTGGATGTGGTGCACCAGGAGGAGCTCGTCGAGGGCGGTTCCGACGGCGTCACCACGCTCATGCACTTCGACAACGGCGCGCAGGCTGTCTACAAGGACACGGAGGGGGCCACCTTCGCCCGCGACCGCGCCGACGCCGAACAACTCGCCTCGCTGGTGGGCCGCGCCATCGGCGCCAACGTGCCCGGTGTCCTGCGCATCGGTGAGACAGAGGTCTTCATGCACTTCATGAGCGGTGCGTCCGGGTTCGCCCACCTGGACAACCCGCGGTCGCCGCTCCTGAATACGCGGGACGGACACATGCTGGGTCTGCTGGACCTGCTGATCGCCAACGGCGACCGCAACCCGGGCAACTGGCTGGACCAGGGCAACGGGCACGTCGCGGGCATCGACCACGGCAAGGCCTGGTTCAAGTACGAGTACACGCCGGAGGATCCCACCGACCTGGAGGGGCTGGCCTACACCAACGGCATGCGGTCCTTCTACGACTTCGAGGCCAATACGTGGATCGCCAACCCGCTGACGGGGGCCGACATCCAGTTCCTGCGGACCCGGCTCACCAGACTCTCCGGCGAGTTCGCCCGTCTGGACCGGTCCGGCTGGTTCGACGAGATGATGGAGCGCTTCGACATGCTCGCCCGTAACGCGCAGGGAACCAGCAGCCTTCTCCCGGGAGGCGACCGATGACCCGTGTGCTCTATGCCGAGGACCGCCGCACACAGCGGGTACGGCCGTTCCTGACACTGCACGACGACGGCGCCCTCACCGCCCACGACCCCGAAACGGCAGCAGCGATCCCCCGCCTGCGCACCACACGCGGCTGGTCCGGCGAGCAGATATTCCACGACTGCGCCGCGCAGTCCAACGCCTACGTCCGCTACTTCGAAGAACCGGAGTGACCGCACTCGGCTCGGACACGGCCGCCGACGGTGGTCGGCCGGGGCGACGCGGTCGGCCTCGGGCCCGCGCGGGGGCCGAGGCCGCGGGGAATCAGTTCTCCTCACAGGCGGATCCGCCCCCACTTCCCACGATCCGACCATCCGGAATTCATCCACCAGCAAACAGAATTCATACCACCCGAATCTCTTAGGCGAATTCCCGGAGAACGGGAACTGAACGGCTGCCCCTCGCGCGAACGCCCTTCACACGCCTCCGCGCGATCCACTCCGCCCGCCGACTCGCCGAGACCCGGCCCGGAACCCACTCGAACACGGCGACCGGCGTCGGGCGACACGGAGCGACCGGCGGCCAACCCTGACGCCGAACCGCCACCACCAGGCATCCTCCCCCGACTCCGACATGCGCTCCGCCCCGGAAGCACGCGCGCAAGGAGAACGGAGAACGAATATCCGGACGGCTCCAGAGGAACCGTTGCGGAAATACTCGGCGCACCGATCGGGTGGAACGCGTTTCAGCAACCTCCCGCACCTGGCCGTGCGCGCGCGTGACCTCAGCAAATTCAACGAGCCGATCTCGGAACCCCGTTCCACACCGGGAACGGAAAAACCGAATCGTGCGGATTCTCCGGTGTTACCTTCGTGGCCGCGTAGCGGCACCAGGGGCAGAGGGAGAGTACGCATGCCGTTGGACCCGAACATGTCCGACTCCTCACGCGACGCCATCAAAGTCCTCACCGGCATCAAGGTCCCCCGCGCCGGCCTCTACCAACTCGGCCACGCCTCCGAGATCTACAACAGCCTCACCCAACGCCTCAAACACCTCGAAGAACTCCTCGCCCTCAGCCGCTCCCACGCCCGCCGCCACTTCGACGGCAAAACCGCCGACAGCTACGAACGCTCCCTGGACCAGTTCACCAAGGGCGAGAACAACTACGTCGGCTCCGCCCAGGACAACTCCACCGTCATGTCCACCGAACTCTTCAAGGCCCGCGCCAACGTCGAGTACATGCACATGATGGTCATCGGCCAGTTCATCCAACTCCTGGTCGAGATCGCCTGGGCCATCGCCACCGCCAAGTTCACCTTCGGCGCCTCGCTGAAGTGGATCCCCGTCTTCAAGGCCATCCGCAGCCTGGCCATGCGGCGCATCCTGACCTGGCTCGCCTTCACCGTGCCCAGCCACCAGATCCTCAGCCAGATCTACGCCAGCATGGACAGCATCATCCAACGCATCCAGATCGGTAAGGGCACCCGCCACAACAAGGACCGCGAACTCACCAAAAGCTCCCACCTGGGCGCCATCGGCGAAGGCCTCATCTCCGCCTTCGCCGCCCTGGGCCTGGACACACTCTTCGGCAACAACCTCGTCAACCTTCTCAAGACCGGCCTCAAAGACCTCCACGGCCTCCCCGACCCACCACCCCTGACCCGCACCGGCCCCGACGGCGGACCCCCACCCCCCGGCCCCCTCAACAACACCCCCGACACACCCCCCGGACCACCCAACGGGGGCCCCGACGGGCCCCCCACCGGCCCCGTCAAAGACGACCCCCCCACCGGCCCCGTCAAAGACGACCCACCCGCCACCAACCCCGACCGGGGACCCGACACACCCACACCCAAGGACGACCCGACCAGCGGGCCACCGGCGTCCCCGTCCCTGAACCAGGACCTGGCCACCCTCTTCACCCGCCACAACGAAGAACTCCTGGCCCCCTACCACCCCGGCAGCCCCATCGGCGCAGGCGCCTTCGACAACGCCGCCAAAGCCGCCGCCGCCCGCGAGGAGTTCGCCGACCTCTTCGCCCGCCACTTCGGCGACCACCTCGGCGAGAGTGCCGCACGCAACCTGGGCCGCGACTACGCCAACACCCTCACCCGCAACTGGAACAACCCCGCCCTGGGACAACAGCTACGCCAGACCATCGGTGACCGCCTACCCCCCCACATGCGCGACCACCTGGCCGACGTACCCGTCAACCTCAACCGGCCCCTGGCCGAGTACTTCTCCACCACCGGCGCCTACGCCCAGCAGACCGGCGGCACCATCGGCTCCGGAGCCCTGGAGGGCTACCTCGGCGAAGGCCTGGGCAGCGTCATGGACGGACGCGGCTGGGAAGCCTCGGTGTGGTCGGCCACCGCGGGCGCCTCCCAAGCAGGCATCCAACAAGGCGCCACCGACAGCGCCCTGCACGGCCTGGACCTGTTCAGCCACAGAGACCACACCCCACTCCCACCACCCCAAACCGAAAGCAACAGCTCTGCCGGGAGAGGGTCCGGAGCTCCCGGCAACGGGAACGGCTCACCCCTCTTCGAAAGCGGATCCGAACGGTGGGACGACGGGTCCAGCGGAGAGAACCGGGGCGGGGCGGACCGGGAGGACCGCGGAGGCGGACGCGAGGGCAACAGCGGTCCCGACCGCGACAGCGACGGACAACCCGACCGCGACGGCCCTCCGGCCACCGCCTCGAACGGCACCGGCAACCGCGACGACGTCTCCGACACCGACGACGTCCCCGACCTGGTCAGCGACACCGGCTCCGACTACGGCGACACCGACAGCGAGTCCGGCGACCCCGACGACCGCGACTGGAACACCAACGACAACGCCCGCGTACGCCAGGACGAGGACACCCGCACCCCACTCCCCGGTTCCCTCACCACCCCCGACCCCGCCAAGGACCCCCTCGGTACCACCGACACCAAACACCCCGGCACGAGCGACGACCTCTTCCACCCCGGGATGAACAACGGCCCCCTCGCCGTCAACTTCCTCAACGCCATCACCCCCGACAACCCGGGGATGAACACGCCCCCCGGCGTCGAGCAGACCACACCCGACCCGGGCAACAACGGCGGCACGAACACAGCCGACCGCTCCACCCCCGCACCAGAGCAGCAGCACACCCCCGCCCCCGTCACCGTGGCACCGCCAGCCGGCCACACCACCCCGCCACCCGCAAGCGCACCGCAGAACCCGCCCTCCGACAGCGGCCAGCGCTCCACACCCACCGAGCGCAACAGCGGCGAACGCTCACCCCAACGCACCCACGACACCCGCACCCCCGAGCCGTCCACCCCACAGTCGACCGGCGACGACCCCCAGACCGTCACGACAGACCCCCCGCCCGCACCGGAGACCCAGACCACCGGGAACACCACCGGGCAGGAGCAGCCCCACGGCTCGACGGACGAACAGCGGGCGAACCCCCACACCCCGGCCACCTCCGACGCGCCCTCCCCGGCCGACGTCCCGCTTCCCGCGTCCCCCGTCACCGAGAGCGGACAGCCCCAGGACACGGAGGACACCGGGCAGAGCCCGTCCGAACGCGGTGGCGAACAGCCCGAGGGCCGCGACGAGGACACCTCCCGCGACGAAGACCGTTCCCGGGACGGCGAGAGGGACCGGTCCGGCGACGGGAACGAGCGGTCGGGAGAGGAGAGCGGCGACCGCTCCGGAGACGGCGGTAACCGGGGCGACGGAGACCGCTCCGGGGAGGAGAAGGGCGACGGATCCGACGGCGAGGAGGGCAAAGGCGGCGACCGCGAGGACGACGCCGAGTCCGTGCACGGGGAGGACCCCGCCGAAGAGAAGGACGACCAGGAGCAGGACGGCCAGGAGAGCCGCAAGGACGCCCCGCCCGCCACCGAGGCCACGACGCCCGACACGACCGAGGGCACGCCGGTCCCCACGCGGAGCACGGCCACGGACGCGCCTCCGGCACCGCCCGCCGCCGGACCCGACCGCGCGGCGGACAGCGGACCCGACACCCCCGGCAAGGCGCCCACCGACCCCACCGCTTCCGGGATCGACCCGCGCGCCGACGCCCGCGCCGCGTCGGTCCTGGACCGCCTGCCCGAACTCACCCGGGCCCTCGCGGACAACGACATCCCCGGAGCCCGGGCGCTGGGCGCCGAGTTCTGGAGGCAGCTGCGACCCGTCGAAGGTCCGGACCCGGAGAACCGCTCCATCCACGAGGCGCGCACGCTCGCGCAGGCACTGGTGTACACCGTCTCCGACCCCTCCGACAGGCGCGTCCCGCTGAGCGGCGAGTCCATCCCTGCCGAACGCGTCCGGGACGCCGAGGTCCTGGCCCGCGGCATCGGCCGCCACCTCCAGGACCGCCACGACCCGGTCCGCGCCCGGCTCTGGCAGCCCGGCGGGCGGCTCACGACGGACTACGTCCAGTACGCGATGCAGGACCCCGCGGACCGGGGACCCTCCCCCTACGGCGCACCGGACACGGTCAAGACCGTCAACACGGCGCTGGTCGACGGCGACGAAGACGCACCGGCCCCGGAAGGACGGTCCGAGGAGCCGCCGACACCGCCCCGGACAGCGACGGACAACGAGGTCCCCGCCGCGTCCGGATCCGGGACGATCCGCCGACTGCCGACCGTTGCCGAAACCGACCGCTACGGCGACCTCCTGCACGACCCCGGCTACAACCCCAACGCCTTCGACACGCTCCCCACCGCGTCCCAGGACGCGGTCTCCTCCTACACCCGGTCCTCCTGGCTGAACCGCTTCGCTCGGATGCGTCCGTTGAACGAGGCGACGGTGCAGGCCGAACTGGACCGGGCCCGGGACGAGAGCCGGTCCCAGCCCGGATGGCAGGTCTACGAGATCGGCGGCGGACGGTGGCCCGACCTGGCACGGCTGGAGGAAGCCGTGGAGCGGGGCGGCCTGAGTCCCGAGCAGGAGCGGATCGTGCGAGGCGTGCTCGACAACCCGTACCCGGAGGCGGCGCTGGAGAACCTCCGCGAACGCTCCGGACGCGCGGGCCGGATCGCCGAATCCCTCGCCCTGGGCGGGGAACCGGCGCACTTCCCCGACGCCCCGGAGGCCCTGGCGTTGATCCGGCGCCTGGACCGCGCCACCAGTCAGCCCTTCCCCGAGGGTTTCGAGGCCGTGCACGGCATGTACCACCACCGGCACCTGCTGGACGGGGGCAGCACCGATCCCCACACCCTCGCGGGGACCACGCACGTGGAACAGGGGTACCTCTCGGTCTCCCTCGGTAACGTTCCGTCCGCGGCGGGCGGCTCCCCCGTCGACCTGATGCGGCTGACCGTGCCGGAAGGCACCCGGGGTCTGTGGGTCGGCGACCGGAGCCAACACCCCGGCGAGCGCGAGGTGATCCTCCCCCGGGGGACCCGCTACCGGATCACCGCGGTCGAGCCCTGGGGGCGCGGTTACCTCTTCCACGCCGAGATCCTGCCCCCCGCCCACGACGACGGGCCCGCCGCGGAGCCCCCGGCCGGGACGGGCGAGGTACTGGACCGCATCGACCGGGCCCTGGACGCGGACGACACGGCAGAGGCTCTGGCCGGGATACGCGAGGCGGCGGAACGCTTCACCGCGGACCTGACCTCCACTCTCCGGGATGCCGCCGGCCCCGGCCGGACCGCGGCGATCGACCGCCTCGAACAGTTGCGGGACCGGGCCGAGCGGCTGGCGGACCGGGCCTCGGAGATCGCCGACACCGCCCCGGAGGCGGTCGCGGCCACGGTCGCCCTGGCCGCGGACCTCGCCGCCGCCGCGGAGGGCATCGCAGCGCGCGGTGCCGCCGACGCGGCCGCGGCCCGGAACGCGGTCCCCGAGCCGTCCGAGGTGGGCCCGGAGGACCCGGACCGGATCACCGACGCCGCACGGGAGCGCGACACAGCCCTCACACGGGTTTCGGACGCCGGCACCGCGCGCGACGACGCCGAACGCGCCTCCCGCATCGCATACGAGGCCGCCGACACCGCCGCCCGCACCGCACGGACCACCGGCAACGATGCCGAGACCCGGGTCGAGGAGGCGCGCGAGGCCGCCGAGACGGCGGACGCCCGGCGCCGCGCCGCGATCACGGCCGCCGAGGACGCGGCCGACCGGCACCAGAGCCTCACCCGCAACGTCAACGTGGCCGCGAGCATCGCCGTCGGTATCGCGCTCAGCGACGCGGCCGCGGCCCGAGGCGACGCCGACGCGACGACGGCCGCCCTCGACCGGGCGCGATCCATCGCCGACCTGGCCTCCCCGGACTCCGCGGCGCGCACGAGACTGAACATGCGCATGAACATGTTGGGGCTCTCCGACCAGGTCGGCTCCAACAATCCCTTGGCCTTCGCCGTGACCGACATCGCCGGAGAGGTACGGGACCCGGACGGGGACGGCACCGGGATGAGCGGCGCCGACCTCGACTCCCTCGCCCGCGGTCTGGCGCTGACCGGTACCGGCGACACGGAGCCGGCCCCGGCGGAGGCGCCCGAGCCGGACACGGACGACGAGACCACCGGGGCCGCTCCTGCCGAGACCGGCGTCTCGCGCGAACAGGAGACACCGCAGGACCCGCCGGCTACCGGGACCGTGGAGACGACGGAGGAGGCGGTGCGCCCGCCCGCGCCGCCCGAGGCCGAGACGCGCGTGCCCACGGAGGAGGCGCGGACCAGGAGCGGAGAACACGAGGAGGGCGCGCCTCCCCCGCCTCCCCCGCCCGCTCCGACCGAGAACGGCGGCACCGAACCGGAGCCGTCGGTGCGGCCCGTCGACACCGGCGTCACGGACACGGAGCACACACCCCCGCCGTCCCCGCAGCACGAGCACGACACCACCGCAGGGCCCGTCGAGACGGTGGACGTCACGGGTACGGAGCAGCCTCCGCCGCCACCGCGGGAGAACACCGACGTCACCACGCACACCGTGGACACGGCGCAGCCTCCGCTGTCCCAGCAGGAGAACACCGGCACCACCACAGACACCACGCACACCGAGGAGGCGGAACGCACGCCCCCTCCACCGCCCCAGCAGGAGACCCCCCGCACCACCACAGACATCACACGCACCGAGGACACGCAACAACCTCCGCCGTCCCCTCCCGCCGAACCCGCGCCGACCGAGACCGAGAGGCCCGTGGCCGCGGAGGAGACGCGGACCGAGACCGAAGACCACGAGGAGAACACCCCTCCCCCACCGCCCCCGCCCGCCGAACCCGTCCAGACCGAGGACCACGACGTGGAAACGGCGGAAACCCCCGTCGACACCAACGTCACCACGGACCCCGCAGACACGGAACAGCCGCCTCCGCCACCCCCGCAGGAGAACACCACCACGGAGACGGAACGCCCACAGCCCGACACCGGCAACACACGGCAACGGGAGGGACCCCCGACCCGGAACTACCCGGGCTCCGTGACACCGGATCGGGCAGAGGCCCCCTACGACATCGGCTACCTGCTGACGTCCAGCCTGGTCAACTCCAGTATGGTCCACGCCGAGCACCTGCGTTCGTTCGTGAACGACACCCTCACCAACGACGCCGGACACGTTGACACCGCGGCGCGCGACGCGGTCAGGGAGCGGATCGACGAGCAGGCCCGCAGGCAGACGGGCGTGTTCTTCCGACCGGAGGGGTTCTCCACGACGGTCACCGGAGCGGACGGCTCCAGATGGCGGGCGGACCTGCGGCTGAACTCCTCCGGCGACGGCTTCCACCACGCGCCCACACAGCCGGAGCGGGGATCGGAGTCCACCGAACTGAAGCTGGTGGACGAGGCCGGGGAGGCCAACCCGGCCGAGGGCGGCGGCAACCACGGCGGCACCAAGTTCGTCGGACTGGGGTTCCAGGTCTCCCCGCTGCTCCTCGGCACAGTGAGCGGAACCGACATCGGTCCCCGCTTCACCGTCAGCTTCTCGGGCGGAACGCGCCAACGGCAGACCGCTGAGACGACGGCCAGCGTCCACGACAGCTACACCAGCTACGAGATCAAGGGCAAACCCGCGGTCTACGCCTCCGACCTGACCATGTCCTTCGACCTGACCCCCCTTCCCCGATCGGAGGACGGGACCGACCGCGACAACGGACCCGCGGACGACGACGCCCCCGCGAACGGCAACACCCCGACGAACAACGACACGCCGGCGGACGGCAACCCCCCTGCGGACGGCGATGCTCCGGCGAACAACGAGGCCCCGGCCAACGACCCCCCGGCCGACCGGGCCGTGAACGCCCGGGCCGAGTCCCCCAACGGAGTGCTCCTGGTCCTTCCGGGCGAGGTCGTGGCCAACGCCGGTCCGCAGACGATCCGCCTGCGCGACCCCTTCGCGACCCAGGACCACCAGCGCGGCCGGGACGACGACGCCAGGCCCGCGGGCCCGCACGCGGACAAGGGGCACCCCGTGTCGGTGGGCGACATCCGCCTGAGCGACGGGTCCTCCGACAAGTCCTTCCCCGACTGGATCGCCGACCACCTCTGGTCCCCCGAGCGGGACCGCGGATGGTGGAGGTCCGTGGTCGACACGGTGACGCCTGGGTTCGTCGAGAAGCGCAGGCAGGAGAAGCTGGACGCCTTCCGCGACCAGATCGGTGAGGTCTTCTCGGAGAAGTCCGTCCGCAACAACCTGCCGAAGATGTCCTCGGCACCCGCGGTCTTCACCGTCAACGACCCCTCGGGCACACCCCGCCTGGTGAGCGTCCAGTCGGTGCCCACCTCCTACGAGGCCAAGCCCCACACCATCCAGCCCGCGAAGTACATCAAGGGCAACGAGTCCGAACGTACGATCGGAACCTCGCTCCGCCACAGCGACTTCCTCGGCGGGAGCCTGGGCGCCGGAGTGAGCGTCGACGTCGGAACACCGGGCGGGACCCACATGGTGCGCGCCGACGCGCTGTCCGTGGAGGGGGGCCTGCGGGGCCGGGGAATCGACGAGAGCACGCGGTTGTCGTCGGGGGCGGCCAACAGGATGAACTACGGCAAGACCGAGTCGTCCGCCTACGACGTCCAGCGCAACTACTACGTGCACTTCGACGGCGAGCCCGACAACGTGTACCGCTTCCAAGGCGACACGGTCGAGATCCTCACCGTCCAGGAGGCCCGCATCCTGAACGGGGACGAGCCCTCGGACAAGGTGCCCGTGCCCCCCGCTCCCGTCCGGACCGAGGGGAACACGACGGCACCGCCGGTGGTGGACACCCACGAGACGGCACCCAACACCACCGGGAACCAGCGGCCCGGGAACGAGCAGGGCGGGGACACCGGTGACGGGAACGTCCGGCCCGAGGGACAGGACCAGCAGCGGGGGAACGGACAGGACAGGGAACGACCGCCCGCGGAACAGCCCCCCGTGGAACAACAGCCCGGGGAACAGCCCCCCGCGCAACAACCTCCGGGGGAACAGCGCGCCCAGAACGAGCGGCCCGAGGGCCCCCGACCCCCTCGTCCCAACCTGGACCAGGACCAGCCGGTCACCTTCCACGGGTCCGTGCCCCGCGACTTCACCTGGCCCGACGGCAGCCAGTACCGCGACGTCAACGGGCAGCAGCGCAGTATCTACCAGCAGATCGCGCACGAGGTGCTGACCGGCCTGGCCGACAAGCGGCCCGGCCTGGTCCTGCCCGAGCTGGCGCGCGACTCGAAGAACTTCGCGCGGCGACCCGGCCACGAGACCACGAGCCCGTTCACCGGTTCCACGCGCGAGCACCGCCCCTTCCGGCGTGACCACGACGTCGCCGTCTTCAACACGCACAGGGTCATGGACGCCATCTCCGCGTCCGTGTTCAAGAGCGGTGAGGACGACCTGACGCTGCACGGCCAGCCCATCCACCTGATCGACTCGGGGAGGTTCGACCCCAGCGCGCTCTTCAAACCGGGCAAGGACGTGCTGCGTCCCCCGTTCGTCGCGGTACGCGTCACCGCGGACTTCTCCGCGCTCAGACACGTAGGGGAGACCACGAGGGGCACCGGAGGCGAGTACTCGGGTTCGTCTGA
Source organism: Nocardiopsis camelliae (assembly GCF_028993595.1). Taxonomy (GTDB): domain Bacteria; phylum Actinomycetota; class Actinomycetes; order Streptosporangiales; family Streptosporangiaceae; genus Nocardiopsis; species Nocardiopsis dassonvillei. The sequence continues at coordinate 2,430,274 of NZ_CP118614.1, read as the reverse complement.
GCGCAGTACCGCGGACGGCTCGCAGACGCGTAAGACGGCCCGGGTCACCACTGGCGCCTACGTCCGCCGGATCGACACCGTCGACGCGGCCGACAACCCGAGCGACGGCGGCGTTTTCTCGGTCTCCGGCCAGCTGAACAGCACCAAGGGCGGCGGCCAGGGCCTGGGCGTCAAGACCCAGAGCGAGGAGATCATCCAGTACGCGGAGGACTCCAGCGTCTGGAACTCCACGGTCCGTTTCTCGGCGAAGCTCTACGAGAACGACGACCTGGGCATGGTCCTGGGCGGCGATAGGCCGCTGAGCGAGCGCGGGCACGACCTGCTCGACGCCCCGATCCAGGCCCTGGCCACGATGGACACGGCCAGGTCGGTCCCCAACGGGGAAGGCGGCGGCCGGGACGGCACCGCCCCACAGGCCACCCGGATCCGGCCGATCCCGGTCGACCAGGCCAAGGAGATGATCGACGGCCACACGGCACCGGCACCGGACAGCGTCCGCAAGCGGCGCGACGTGACCGGGACGGTCAAGAGGTGGTTCGGCGGAGGGCCGGACAGGCAGCCTCCAGCCGGACGGACTCCCGCACCGGCGAACGGTCAGCAGGAGACGACCGGCGACGGACCGCGGGGCGACGGCGCACCTCCCGTCAACCCCGCCCCACGGTCGGAGAACAACACCGACACCGCCGAGCAACAGGACACCACGGGGAACAACACCACCGGACAGCAGGACACCACCAGGAGCACCCCCGACCTCCGCACCCCGGAACAGCGCCGGGCCGAACTGATCCGCGACCTGGGCCCCACCGTCGAACACGTCAACACCCGGTTCACCACCGACGATGACAACCGGACGGGCAGCCTGCTCGACGCCTCCTACGAGAACTTCTCCTCCGTTCCGCCGTGGGAGGGGCGTGAGGGCGTCCAGCGCACCCCCGGCAAGTTCGGTTTCGAGCGCAAGCTGCGGCACTTCCTGGTCCGGGGCCAGGGCAGCAGGCAGTTCTACGAGAACGCACTCTCACCGGAGAACCTCGCGGGGAACCCGGCGTTGCAGTCCTCCGGCGGCGCACGCACGCGTACCGAGATGAGCGGCGGCCTGCTCTCCCCGCACGACGTCCGCGCGACGACGGCCACCCAGTTCGACATCGACTCGGTCGACCGCTTCGAGCAGTCCGACGGCGCGATCGTCTGGAAGGACAAGAACACCCTGGAGGTGTTCACCAGGGAGGGCAAGAGGACCGACGTGACCCTCCTGGCCACGGGCGGAGGCCGGTACAACCCCAACCCCATCCAGCCAGCCGAGCAGCCCGCGGGCGGCACCGAGCCCGCGCCCAACTCCGCGGGTGCTCCCCTGATCCAACTCGGCCCGTCCGCGGGCAAGAGCCTGTTCGACCGTTACACCAACACCAGGCCCACGTCGAAGTTCTCCGAGACGGTGGAGTTCCACCCCAAGATCCCGATGTCGTACTCCTTCTCCGCCTCGGGGCGCGTGACGCAGGCGGTGGAGTTCGTCAAGCACTGGAGCATCGGGCCGACGATTCCCCGCGCCGCGCGCTACCGGGGCTGGCAGGCCCACGTCCGCGACCTGGTCACCGGGCTGGTCCACATCCGCGACGCCCACCAGTCGGGCCTGGTCCAGGACAAGGTCGAGGAGACCGACGACGGGCTGATCCGCTCCCCGCAACCCGAGCCCGACCGGCCCGCGGGCGTGAGACCGCGTCCGGGGTTCGAGGACTCCGGCAAGATGGTCCGGCCCGCCAACCCGGACGAGGCCCTCCAGAACCTCGCCGACGACCTGGCCTCACAGGGATGGGAGCTGACCAAGGACAGCCGGGAAAGCATCCTGCACACCCTCAACTCCCACACTGGGCTCAACCCCAACACCGGAACGCCGGTAGCGGTGAAGATCCGGTCCATCGACCACTCGATCGGCGATCTCAACGCGCCGACCACCGCTCCGCTGTCCCTGGACGCCACCGTGAACCTGCGGCTCGACAGGGGTGACACGGAGGTCAAGTACCTGGGCGGCAAGACGGAGTACCGGCAGCGCCAGGAGTGGGATGACGGGGACCGGCTCCAGCAGGGCGGGGAGAGCTCCACGTCCGCGGGGGCACAAGGAGCGCTCCTGCCCCAACTGCCCCGTCCGGGGGGCGACCAGCCCGGGGGCACCACCCCGTCGAGCACCCCCTACCTGATGGGCGTGTACGGCGACGGCTCCGGGATGAACGCGCACGGCGACGGCCAGATCAACCGGGACACGGACAAGCGCTCCATCGGGCTGACCATGGAGACGCCCTACGCGCGGGTGTCGTCGGGCACGCGGCTCACGCTCGACCTGCACATCTCCGACAAGCAGGGTGTGGCCAACTCCCTGACGAGGGAGACCCCCGGCTCGGGCGGACGCCGGGACTTCACCGGTACGGGCGACTCGGGCCGGGTGGAGGCGCTGTACCCGACCCCCTACCTCGACCTGTCGGGGACGGAAAACACTACCGACGGAACCGGCACCACAAGACCGACCGGCAACCGGACGGACACCCCGGGCGGAACCGACACCACCAGGCCAACCGACAACAGAACCGACGACCCGGGCGGAACCGACACCACCCGGCCCGCCACCGATAGGACCGACGACGACAACGGCACAGCCACCACCAGGCCGACCGACGGCGGAACCACCACCGCGGGCGACACCACCAGCAGGACCACGGGCGGCGCCGACACCAGACCGCCCGGCGGCGGTCGGCACGCGGACAACCAGCCGCCCCCTCCGGAGAACCCCTCCCACGACCACCACGCCTCGCTGTCCGACATGATGCGCAACTGGTCGCGGGCCACGGACCCCGGGTCCAGGGGAGACTTCAGGGACGGCGTGGTCATGCCCGTGGCCGTCGAGAACAACGGCAAGGACGTCCGCGACCTCATGCACGTCGTCGCGGCCAAGTCGCTGGGCTGGAACCCGCCCGCGAACTCCGTCAGAGACGGGCGCTACACCCCGCAGGCCATCACACAGGCGGCCGAGTACACAGCGAACAAGCTGGGTCTCAACTCCCGCAACAACGCCATCGACCAGTCCCTCAACGCGATCTCCCTCAAGGCCCTCTTCCCCCAGGCCAACGCGGAGTCGGGCACCGAGATGATCGAGATGGGCCGGACCACGTGGAGCGTGCGTGCCGTGCCCCGGCCGGAGACGGCGCGCATCATCGACTTCAACCCGAGCGTGCGGCTGACCGACTCCTCGGAGTCGAGCAGGACGTTCTCCCCGTTCCACAACGAGTCGTCCACGGCGACCATGGGGGTAGACGCACGCCCCTCGGGACGCACCGGAACGGGACCGCCGACGACGGCCATCCACTACGGCTCGGCCAACGCCACCGGATCGTCCACGTCCGGGGGCGACACCGCGCGGGGGAGCAAGCCGAAGGAGCCGCCCCACTCCGACCGCGTCCGCACCGGCCCCGCCTACCTGATGGAGATCGACACCACCTGGGGCGTCGGCGTCAGGTCCGAAATGCGCGGCCCCTGGTACAAGCGCTCGGCGCGCTATGTGGGGGACAGGACCGCGGCCGCGGGCAGGTACACCGCGGCCAAGGTGCGCGGCGTGTTCGGCGACCGGAGCGCCCCCGCCCCGCAGCCGTCCCGGCCCGCCCGGTGGCAGCGGGGTGAGACCCCCACCAAGATCACCACGTGGGTCTCCCACGGCGACGCGGTGAAGCTGGGCTTGATCACCCCCGACAACGCCGCCCGGATCACGCCCCTGACCGAGCGCTTCACCAACCTCCAGAAGACGCTCGGCGACGCGGAGAAGGCCTACCTCAACGCCCGCCTGCCGCTGGACGCCGCGGCCTCCGACCGGATGGCCTCTCCCGACGACCCGCGGGTCCAGCAGCGCTACGCCGACCTGGAGTCCACCTACGAGGACCGGTTGGCGGACTTCAACACGGCACTGCGCGACTGGGAGACGGCGCTCCGGGAACTTCGCGGCAACCTGGACGATCCCTCGTCCCTGCCCGCACCCCGGCCGCGGACCGTGAGCGCCCCCTTCCTCGACACCATCCAGGAGGAGCCGCCGCCTCCCCCGCCCCCGCAGCGCAACACCCCGGGACTCGTGGACGACCCCGCGGTCGACCCCGCTGCCATCGAGCTGCCCGAGCGGAACAACCGGCCGCCCGGGGAGAACAACCGGCCAGCGGAGGAGAACAACCGGGCACCCGAACGGAACACCGGACAGCGCGGCACCGAGCCGAGCCTGCTGGACGCGCTCGGTTCGGACTTCAACATCCATCCTGCGGAGAGCCCGGTACCTCCGGACGGGGAGGAGCGGACCCGCCTGGACGAGAAAGGCCCCATCCACATACCGGGGATCGACGGTCTGTTGGGGATCCACCAGATCCCGAGGTCGCCGGAGGAGTGGAACCGGTACTTCGAGGACCTGGCGAACGGCCGACCGCTGCCCTCGGCGAACGAAGGCGGGCTGCCCCCGCACGGCACCGACCCGACCGACGTCCGAACGGACCAGCGCTCACCCGACCAGACGGAGACGCACCGCACGCCCGCTCCGGAGCGCGCCGAAGACCCCGCCGACACGCACACGAGGGACAGTTCGGAGAGCCTGTACGAGAACAGCGACCAGGAGGAGACCCCTCACGTCCGCCTGCTCGACAGGCTCTACCCGGAGGCGTCGACTTGGGACCGGGACCAACGCGAGCGCGCGGCACGATGGCACCTCAACCGGAGACTGGGCCCGCCCCTCCTGGAGGACGACGGACTCTCCCCGGTCGACGCCGACCAGACAGGGCAACGCTCCCCCCACCAGCCGGAGGACCGCCCCGACCACGGCACGGACACCCAACGGGACGAGGAGACCCACTCGGAGGAGTCCTTCCTGGACTCGGACGACATCAGGAGGATGCAGATCCAGCTTGCCCGGCTGATGTCCACGAGCCCGCCCCCCGCCGACGGAAACGAACCGTCCCCACCCGGCACGAACCCGACAGACAGCCGCGAAGACCAGCGCTCCCCCGCCCCGGCCGAGGCTCCTCCGAACCGCGACGGCCGACCGCAGGATGAGTCGACCGCGCGACCGACCCGGCCGGTCCCCGAGGAGACCCCCGATACCCGACCCCGGCTTCTGCCCCCGGACCAGAACGAAGAGGGCTCCCCCACCCTGCCCAGGGACCGCACGGACACCTCCCGGCAGGAGGGGACCGCGCCCCCGACGGAACAGGCTCCCCCGGCCCCCGACCTGTTCGCGTTCTTCGACCAGGAGTTGAACGGTCCCGCGGACAGCGGAGGCGACCGCTCCGCGCAGGACACCACGCACACCCCCTCCGGCCAGGAGACGACCGCCGGGCCCGTACCGGCCGCCAACGACGACGGGGGCCACGAGACCCCGACGCCCGAGACTGCGCCCGCGGTGACCGAGCCCGACCCGTCCCTGCAGCAGCCCGAGCCCGGGGACGGGGAGACGGCGAAGGACCCCGGGCATACGCAGGACGAGAAGGAGGAGGAGAAGGACACCGAGGAGGAGGCCGAGGACGCCCCCACCGACACCAAGGACCAGCGCAAGGACGGGGAAGACGACGGCGGTCCCGACAAGGACGGCTCCGGGGGGAGGGGCGGAGACCGGACCGGCGGCAACGGAGGCTCCGGCCAGGACCGCTCCGGAGGCGGAGGCGAGCAGGGCGGCAGCAGTGGCAGTGGCAGGACCAGTGAGGGTGACCGTTCCGGGGACCCGGGCGGTTCCGGGGGGAAGGACCGCGGGAAGCAGGGGACGGAGGACCGCTCCCCGCATGGAGGCCGACAGGGCGGCACGAACCACAGCCGCGGGGGGAGCCCGGCCCGTCCCGACACCGACTCGGACGGCTACGACAGCGCCGACGACCTGCCCCTGCACGACGTCCCCGACACACCGGTACAGCGGCCCCGCGGCTCGGTGTCCGACGAACCGCAGGTCCGACCGCTGCGCAACGAGGACGGCTCCCCCTCCAGCTCCGTGGACCCGAAGTTTTCGGACAAGGAGAACGGCTTCCCCGAGGCCCTCGGTACCAAGCCCTTCCCCGCCGACTTCCTGGGACTGCTCAACCCCGAGTCCGACTTCGAACAGCCGCTGCCCAGTTCGGTGACCGACTTCCCGGCCTTCCCCGTGACCGGTGACAACGGCGGACCGTGGAACAACCCACCCGGCCGCAACAACGACGGCCAGGGCGACAACCAGCCGCCCGCCAGCGCTCCCCCGCGCCCCGCCTGAGGCAGCGGCAACACCTCCCGAAACCTCTTCGGCAACACCAGCACCCAGCGCCCCGGACCGGTGGTCAACCCACCACCGGCCGCCCAAAGCAGCAGCGCCCCCGCCCTCAGAGGCGACCCCAACTCAGCCATCAACCAATTCGGTCTCGAAAACACCACCGGGGAGAACCACCTCCTCTCCAGCAACCTCACAGACGGAAGAATCCTCGGTAAAATCCCCGACTCACGCGCCACGAAAGACAACACAGGAAAAATCATCACCGTCGACGGACAACCCCTGGAAGAACTCCAGTTCAAACTCCTGGACGCACGCACCCAAGAGGTCCAAGACCTACTCGAAAACCAGACAAAGATCAAATTTGACCTCGCCAACCAACCATGGTGGAAACCCGGGCGCGACGGCATGACCAACCCCAACGAAAACGATCTGGAAGGAGAACCGGGAGCGGTCAACTCCATCGTCATCGACCGAGTGAGCGGGCTCGTCGCAGAAGGCATGAACGGAAGGAAGGGCGCCTCACCCGTCCCGACCGACAGACTGCACCCAGTAATCACCAGAAGGATCAACGCGATTCGCGAAGCCGGACCCCACGAGATACACAGGGACAAGAGGCCCACTGGGCAGACAAACCTCCACCCCATGGCGGATGCCCCCATCGCCACACCGAGGTCAAGGCGATCAACGCACTGTTCAGAGCCAGGAACAACGCCAGGATGAGCGACTTCCAGATCGACAACCTGTTCACCCTCAAAAAGGATCCATGGGGGCGCGAGCGCTGCCCGTGCTGCGCGAACTGTACCTGGATCACCTGGGGAGCACCCGCACCACGCACCGGAAAATCCACCTACGCCTCCGGCCACCGCCAAGTGGTGGACACCGATTCGACTCCCCCCTATGCGCAGGGTTGACCACAGGGACCTCGAATTCCCAGAAGGAGGAAGGACGGCACTCCTCGGCCAGCCCTTCACCGGACAAGCCACCACCCGGGGAACAACCGAAACCAGCGCCCAGACATTCATCGAGGACATCGAGAGCGGACCCGAACTCGCCTGGCACAACGACGGACAACTCCTCTCCCTGGACCGCACCTCCCCCGGAGGAATGCCGGTAGGACCACTACACCGCTGGGACAAAGGCAGACTCACGTACGAACACATCAACGACCCGTTCGCGAACCAACGCGTCACCCGCAACCGGGATACCTCAGGCCACCTCATCACCGAGGAACGACACCAGAGGTTGTTCGCCTCCCACGATCCCCACACCGGCAGGAAAGTGTTCCTGGCCTGGCACCAACTACGGGTGTCCGCGACCATGCACCACCCCGCCCACCAGGAGTTCCTGGTCGTGCCCGATGTCGACGAACTCACCGCCGAAGACGTGGAGGGGCTCGGCCGCCGGGTCCTGTTCCAGGGCACGCCCTACACCGGCGAAGCCGTCACCCACGGCCGCCTGGACCGGGTCAGGATGCACACCTTCGTCGAGGGCGTCGAGGACGGACTCGCCCTAACCTGGGCGTCCACCGGAAAACTCATCGCTCAGGGCCCCACCCAACACCCCCACGGCCCCATCGGCCCCCGGCACCAGTGGGACGAACAAGGACGGCTCCTGCGCGAGACCATCCACGACGCCCTGGGCAACCGCGTCATCGTCCGCGAACTCGACGAGACCGGAAACATCGCCCGCGAAGAACGCAGAGCCCCCACACGCCTGGTCCGCGACCCCGAAACCGGCGAGGAACGCCCCGCCTCCTGACTCTGAGGAGCGGCCGCGCTCCCGCGCCGGGGCCGCGGAGCCGCCGTCCCCGCGTCCGCGGGGCCCGCTCCGGAGGCGAACGACGCGGACCGGTCACCGGACGCTCATGGAACGTACACGGGAAACCGAGTACGCTACCGCAGTCGGCCCTGCCGTCCGGGCCCCGCCCGCACGGTCGGCGCCCCAACGGCGGCGGTCACAGCGCCGCCCGCGCGCGGAAGGGCGCCACGGAACGGCGGTGAAGAGGCTCCGCGACGGCGCGCCTCACGGTCCGGCGTTCCGCGTGAGGTTGGCGCAGGGTCGGGTCCCCCGTCCCGCTCCCCGCGCGCGGCCTCCGAAGGGACGACGCCCCCCGCGCCCCGTCCGGGCCGCCCCACCGGGTACGAAGCGCCCCGAGGACACCCCTGAGAGTCTGGAGCACACGTCAGGTGACCGCACACACCGATCCGGGACCCGCCCGGCCCCGGCGCCGCCGCACCGCCGCCGCGGCGCTGGCCCTCGGGCTCCTCGCACCCCTCACCGCGGCCCCGGCCGCGGCCGAGGCTCCCCAGGACCCGGTCTCGCTCGCGCAGGTCCACCCCTTCAAGGCCGACAACCAGCCGTGCGCGGCCACCGGCGGGGACGTCGTGGAGCAGAGGCCCTGGACGCACCACTTCCTCGGCCTGTCGCGGGCCCACGACCTGAGCACCGGCGAGGGGGTGGGCGTGGCGCTGCTGGCCCCGGAGGTGGACGGGGACGTCCCCGCGCTGGCCGACGCCGTGGAGGGCGGGCAGTCCGCCGACTGCCTGGGGTTCGGCACGTCGCTGGCCGGGGTGGTCGCCGCCCGGTCCGCGGAGGGCAGCGGCCTGGTCGGGGTGGCCCCGGGCGCGTCGGTAACGGCCGTGGCCACCGGCAGCCCCCTGACCGGTCTGGCCTCGGCGCAGGAGATCGCCGCCGGAATAGAGAGCGCGGTGGGGGCGGGTGCCCGCGTGGTCCTGGTGGGCACGGGCACGTGGGAGGCGTCCCCGGCCCTGGAGTCCGCGGTGGCCGCCGCAGAGGAGTCCGACGCCCTGGTCGTGGCACCCGCGACGGTTCCCACCTCCCGGGGGCCGCTGCCGGGCCAGCCCGCCCAGCACGAGTCGGTGCTGAGCGTGGCCGCGCACGACGTGGAGGGTCTGCCCATGGCCCAGGGGCCGCTGGTCCTGCCCAGCGGCGACCTGGCCCGTGTGGACCTGACCGCGCCGGGCGACCGGGTGGTGGGGACCGGTCCGGGCGGCGGCCACGTGGCCACCGCGGGCGACGGCGTGGCCGCGGCGTTCGTGGCGGGGACCGCGGCCCTGCTCATGGAGCGGGAGCCGGACCTGAGCGCCGATCAGGTGCGTGAGCGGCTGACCACCACGGCCTACGCCTCCCCCCGGGGCGACGCGGACCCTCTGTCGGGGCACGGCAGGGTGGACCCGCTGGCGGCGATGGCCATCGCCCCGGGCGGAGCCCCCGCCGGGGTGGCGGGCGAGGGATTCGTCCCCGACCCCTCCCCCTACGGTTCGGTGGACGCGCCGCCCACGGCGGCCGTAGTGTCCGTGACCCTCCTGCTCATCGTGCTGTGCGTCCTGGGCGGGGCGGTGTACAAGCTCGGGAAGGCGCGCGGGTGGCGCGCCGCCGCCCCGGGCGAGCCGGTGCCGATGCGCTCCGACGAACCGGTGCGCTGAGGCGTCGGGGCCTGTGGGGCGCACCTTCCGGTGCGCCCCACAGGCCCCGACCGTCCCCGTCGCGGGGGCTCACTCCTCGGTGTCCTCGGCACCCTCGGCGATGGCCAGCTGCACCTCCACCGGGTCGCGGCGCGAGATCCACAGGGCTCGGCCCGGAGCCATCGTCCGCGCCCGGATGTTGCCGAACAGCATGCCCTCCGAGGGCGGCGCGGACAGCATGATGCTGGGCGTGTTGGAGTCGATGAGCGACCGGATGACGGGGTCGCCGGAGGCCCGGCTGAAACCGCCCGCCGCGTGCACAAGCACCACGTGCATGCCGATCTCCGCGCCCTGGCTGAGCATCGGCAGGAGCGGGGCCAGCGGGTTGGGACCGCTTCCGGAGACCATCTCGAAGTCGTCGATGAGGATGAACAGCTCGGGGCCGGTCCACCAGTCGCGCTTGCGGATGCGGTCGGGCGTGATGTCGGGCCCGGGCAGCCGCGCCTTCATCGCCTGCGCGGCGGCGGCCATCATCTCCTTGACGTTGTCGCCCGAGACCGCGTAGCCCAGCTGCATCTCCTTGGGCACGGCGTCGTAGAGCTGGCGGCGCTGGTCGGCGAGCACGACCCGGGCGGTGGTCGGGCCGTAGTGGCTGCGGATCGCGTTGGTGATGTGGCGCAGCAGCGTGGTCTTGCCGGTCTCGGTGTCGCCGACCACGAGCAGGTGCGGGGTGACGCCGAAGTCGTGCCAGAACGGCTGCATCCGGCGGCTCTCCAGGCCCATGGGCACCTTGAGGCCGCCCATCTTGGTGAGTTTGGAGGCGGGCAGCTCACGGGCGTGCAGGATCGGGGGAAGGGTGCGCACCGGCGGGGCGGGCGGCCCGTCCCAGGCGGCGCGCACGCGGTCGACGAGTTCGTTCGTGCCCTCGGACAGTGTGACCGAGTCGGCGTCTCCGTCGGCGCGGGGCAGACCGGTGAGGAAGTGGTGCTTGGTGTCGGTGATGCCGCGCCCGGGCACCTTGGGCACGGTCTGCGCGGCGCGCATGTGGACCATGGAGTCCACGGGGTCGCCCATGCGCAGTTCGAAGCGGGTGCCCATCAGGTCGCGGACGGAGGTGTGGAAGTCGGCCCAGCGGGGGGAGGCGACCACGACGTGCACGCCGTAGTTGAGTCCGCGCTGCACGATCTGGACGATGGCGCCCACCAGGTCCGCGTAGTCCTGGCGGATGGTGCCCCAGCCGTCGATGACGAGGAAGACGTCGCCGTGGGGCTGGTCGGCGAACTCCCCGGCGGCGCGGCGTCGGCGGTAGGTACCCATGGAGTCGATGCCGTGCTCGGCGAAGAAGACCTCACGCTTGGTGAGGATGTCGTTCATCTCCATGATGGTGCGGGTGATGCGCCGCTCGTCGGTGCGCGTGACGACGCTGCCCACGTGCGGCAGGTCCCTGAGTGAGTTCAGCACGCCGCCGCCGCAGTCGATCCCGTAGAACTGGACCTGGGCGGGGGTGTTGCTCATCGCCAGGGTGAGGATGAGCGTGGCCAGCATGGTGCTCTTGCCGCTCTGGGGGCCGCCCGCGATGCCGACGTGTCCTCCGGCTCCGGACAGGTCCGCGACCAGGGGCAGGCGCTTGTGCTCGAAGGGGCGGTCGATGACCCCCAGCGGCACGCGCAGGGTCGTCTCCTTCTGCCAGGCCAGGCCGCCCCGGGGCAGGCGCACGCCGACCGTGGCGAGCAGCTCGTCCACGAGCGGCGGCGCCTCCAGCGGGGGCAGCCACACCTCGCGGGCCGCGGGCCCGAGGGCGTCCATCCGCGCCAGGGCGATCGCCAGGAGGGACTCGCTGCTCTCCTCCACCTGGACCTGGGGCTCCTCGGGTTCGGGAGCGGCCGTGTCCACGGGGGTGTCCGCGAAGAGCACCACCTCCCCGCCGACGGTGTTCCTGCGGGAGGCGCGGCGTTTGACGCGGTAGGGGCCGGAGACGTAGGCGGCCTTGAAGCGGGTGAGGGTCTCGGTGTCGGTCTTGAGGTAGCCGTTGCCGGGGGCGGAGGGGAGCTGGTGGGCGTCGGGCACGCCGAGCACGCCCCGGCTCTCGATGGCGGAGAAGGTGCGCAGCGCCACCCGGTAGGACAGGTGGCCCTCCAGCTGGTGCATGCGGCCCTCGTCCAGGCGCTGGGAGGCCAGCAGCAGGTGGACGCCGAGGCTGCGGCCCAGGCGGCCGATCATGACGAACAGGTCCATGAAGTCGCGGTGGGCGGCCAGCAGCTCGCTGAACTCGTCGACGACCACGAACAGCGTGGGCATCGGCTCCATGTCGGGGTTGGTCTCGCGGGCCCTCTCGTACTCCAGGGCGGAGCTGTAGTTGCCCGCGGCGCGCAGCTGCTCCTGGCGGCGGACCAGCTCGCCGTGCAGGGCGTCCTGCATACGGCTCACCAGGATGGCCTCTTCCGCGAGGTTGGTGATGAGCGCGGAGGTGTGCTGGAGCTTGTCGAGGCCGATGAAGGTGGCGCCGCCCTTGAAGTCGACGAGCACGAAGTTGAGGGTCTCGGAGGAGTGGGTCAGGGCCAGGCCGAGCACCAGGGTGCGCAGCAGCTCGCTCTTGCCCGAACCGGTGGCGCCGATGAGCATGCCGTGCGGGCCCATACCGCCCAGCGCGGACTCCTTGATGTCCAGTTCCAGCGGCGCGCCGTCGGAGTTCATGCCGATGGGCACGCGCAGCCGGTCCTTCTCGTGCAGCTCGCTCCACATGCGCTCGGTGTCGTGCCGGTGCAGGTCGGGGATGCCCAGGAGCGCGGTCAGCTCGAAGTCGGTGGTGAGCGGCTCGGTGACCTCGACGACCATGCCGATCCGGTAGGGCGAGAGCAGGCGGCCCAGGGAGGTGGCGCGGGGCAGGCTCAGGGTGTCGGGCCTGCCCAGCACCTCCTCGGTGTCGCGGCCGCTGTTGTCGCGGGAGAGCATCACCAGGCGTTCGGTCTCCACCCGCAGGGCCAGGGTGTAGGGGTCGTCCTCGGGTGGCATCGGGTCGGCGACGTCGATGACGACGGCGTTGCGGTAGCCGCCGCCCAGCATGCGCGACCCCGGGGGGACGCGTCCGCCGTCCACGACGATGACGGTGAAGGGCTCCTCGCGGCTGGGGGCGGCGGTGGGGTCGAAGCGGGGGCGGTCGGCCAGGTCGGGGATGAGCTGTTCGAGCTCCATGGAGTCCGTGCACAGCAGCCGTGACTGGCCCGCGCCGTCGCGGGCGGTGGGGTGCTGGCTGTGCGGCAGCCACTTGGTCCACGACCACAGGGGCAGGGTCTCCTCGGAGGCGCACACGGCCACGCGCAGTTCGTCGTGGGCGTGGAAGACGGTGAGCTGGCCGAGGAGCGCGCGGACCAGTCCCCGGCTGGTGTCCAGGTCGCCGCGCATGGTGATGCGGGAGTAGCCGCGCAGGTAGATCTGGACCGGCTGGTCCTCGACGGTCCCGTAGGCGCGGATGAAGCGGCGCAGCGCGTGGGCGCTGAGGGGTTCGAGGTCCTCCACCGGTTTGGAGGAGACCGGGGAGATGGTCATGGACAGCGCCTGTTCGCCCACGGCCATGCGTGCCTCGGCGAAGTCGTCGTCGGTGCCCCTGCGCTCCCACAGCCGGGAGGTGCGCACGATCGACCACAGGGCGTCGGGGTGGGGGGCCCGCCAGAGCATCGCGTCGCGCTGCTCGGTGACCACCCCCCGCAGACGGGTGCGCATCTGCTTGAGATAGCGCAGGTAGTCCTGGCGGTCGTCGTTGAGCTGGCGGCGGCGCTCCAGCATGGTGCGCAGGTACTGGCCGCCGAGCATGACCACGGCGCCCACGAGCATCATGCCGCCCGCGAGGTAGGGCATGATGTTGCTGCCCTCCCCGCCTCCCATCCTTCCGGGGCGGATGATCATCATGAGCATCGCCAGCGAGGTCATGGCCATCGGCAGGTAGGTGAACACCGACGAAACGTTGGCCTGCGGTTCGGGCAGCTCCGGGGGTTCCTGGAGGCTGACCTCGCCCGAGGGCAGGTCCGGCCCGGGACGCCGCGGGGGACGGCGGACGAGGATCGTACTCACGGGGCGGGGTCCTCCCTTGCAGGGAACAGCGGGGAACGGTCCGGAAGCCGGGATCGGAACAGGGACCGTAACCGGCGTCCGGAACCGGACGCCGGAAGCAGAACACTACTGTTGCCAACTAAAGTGACAGACGCCAAAATTTAAAACAACACACCTCCAAAATGGGTCGTCGGAGTGTTACCGTCACTTCCGCCCCTGTCACGACCCCGCCTCATGATGGGCCCCCACCGGATGAACGATGCCGCCTCCCCGGACCTGTGCCGACTGCTGATCCGCGCCCCCGAGCGCTCCTTCGAGATCGCGGCGCCCACCGAGGTCCCCCTCTCCGAGATCCTGCCCACGCTCGTGCTCTACGCCGAGGGTGACAACGGCGAGGACCTGGACGAGAGCGGACTGGAGCACGACGGCTGGGTCCTCCAGCAGCTGGGCGACGAGCCCTTGGAGGAGGACGAGACCCTCCGCTCCCTGGGGCTCTGCCACGGAGAGACCCTCTACCTGCGCCCCCGCCGCGACCAGCTGCCGCCGGTGCACTTCGACGACCTGACCGACGGCGTCGCGACCGGCATGGGCGAGCGCCCCGACCGGTGGCGCCCCGAGGCAACGCGCGTCCTGCTCCAGGCGCTGGGCCTGGTCGTGCTGTTCACCGGCCTGGCCGTCCTGGTCAGCGGCGGACCCGGCCTGCTGACCGCGGTGTCCGCCGCGTTCTCGGCGATCCTCATGCTGCTGTCGGCCTGGGCCGCCTCGCGCGCCATGGGCGACCTGGCCGCCGCCACCGGCCTGGCCGCGGCGGCCACCCTGTACATGGCGGTGGCCGGAGCGTCCGTGCCCTCGGGCGACCCCGGAACCGCGCTGACCGGAGCGCGGGTCCTGACGGGAGCGGTGACCGCCGCCGGGGCCAGCGTGCTCGGCCTGGCCGCCGTGGCGGGCTCGGTGCCCTTCTTCGCCGGACTGTTCACCGCCGAGGTGCTGTGCGCGCTGGGCGCGCTGTCCCTGATGTTCATCCCCGGCGCCACGGTCCCGGCCGTGGCGGCGCTGACGGCGCTGATCGCGCTGCTGCTGGGCACGTTCGCCCCCCAGCTGGCCTTCCGCCTCTCCGGCCTGAAGCTTCCGCCGCTGCCCTCCAACCCCGACCAGCTCCAGGAGGGCATCGACCCCTACCCCGCGCGCGGGGTCCTGGACCGCGCCGCGCTGGCCGACCGGTTCCAGACCTCCCTGTACGCCTCCACCGGCGCCGTCCTGACGGTCTGCCTGGTCGTGCTCGGCGCCTCCCCCGGATGGGTGCCGATCACGCTGTGCGTGATCGTGTCGCTGGTGATGCTCCTCCAGTCGCGCGGGCTGGCCAGCGCCTGGCAGCGGTCCTTCGTGGTCGCGCCTCCCTGGATCGGGCTGACCGTGCTGGTCCTGGTCGTGGTGTGGACGGCCGACCCCCTACCCCGAACGCTCGCCCTGGTGGGCCTGTTCGCCGCCTCCGCGATCCTGGCGGTGGTGTCGTGGAACCTTCCGGGGACAAGGCCGCTGCCCCACTGGGGCCGGGCCGCCGAGATCATCCAGTCGCTGCTGACGGTGGCCATCGTGCCCCTGGTCCTGGCGATCTTCGGCGTGTTCTCGCTCCTGCGCGGAATCGGCGGCTGACATGCAGTCACGTCGCGACAGGGTGATGGCCCACAACTTCACGGTGGGCCGCCTGGGCACGGCCATGCTGGAGGGCGACCCCGACGCGGTCGACGCCCCCATGCGCCGCACCCGCACCGGCACCTACATCGGCATCGCCATCGGCGCGGTGCTGTGTATCGGCTTCCTCGTGTTCGGCCTGATCTTCCCCGGGGGCGCGACCAGCTGGCGCCAGGAGGGGCGGCTGATCGTGGACCGCGACACCGGGGCCTCCTACCTGTACTCGGCCGGCACGCTGCGTCCCGTGGCCAACGGGGCCTCCGCCCGTCTGGTCCAGGGCGCCGACGCCGCTGTGAGCCTGGTCTCGGCCGACTCACTGGAGGGCGTCCCCGTGGGCGGCCCGGTCGGCATCGCCGGCGCGCCCGACGCCCTGCCCACGACCGAGGGGCTGGAGCAGTCGGTCTGGCGGGTGTGCGCGCTGCCGCCCGAGGGCGAGGAGGACGAGCGGGGCCGCACCGCCCTCGTGGTCGGCACGGCCCCCGCCCCGAACCAGCCCTCCGCCGAACAGGCGGTCCTGGTCTCCGGCCCCGACGGCGCACCGCACCTGCTGTGGAACGGCACCCGCCTGCGCCTGGACGAGGAGGGCGGCGCCGTCCAGGCCCTGGGCTACGGCACGAGCGACGCCCCGCCCGTCACCTCCGCCTTCCTCAACACCGTGCCCACAGGCCCGGACCTGACCGCGCCCGGGGTCCCGGGCGCCGGTGAGGACGCGGGCGAGCTGTCGGGCGAGCCCCGGCGCGTGGGACAGGTGTTCGCGGTGTCCACCCCGGGTCAGGAGGACCAGCACTACCTGCTCACCCGGGACGGCCTGGTGCCGCTCTCCGTGACGCAGGCGCTGCTGCTGCTGGCCGACCCGGAGGTCGCGGGCGCCGCCTACCCCGACGCCCCCGCCGAGGCCCTGCCCCTGCCCGCCGGTGAGGCGCACGCCCGGCTCTCCGACGGCCAAGGCCCGCGCGAGGAGCGCCACCCCGCCGCCCCGCCGGAGCTGGTGGGCCTCGGCGCGGGCGTGCCGTGCCTGCGGCTGGCCCCCGACGGCTCCCTGTCGGTGAGCATGGACGACCCCGCCGGGGTGGAGGCGTGGCCCGTGCAGGAGCGGCCCGGCATCGCCCCCGGGTGCCCCACCCCCGACCTGGTGGGCATCGCCTCCGGCCGGGGCTCCCTCGCCGCCGCCCAGCCCGTGGGCGGCGGCGGTGCCGCCACCACCCACTACCTCGTCACCGACAGCGCGGCCAAGTACCCCGTTGTCGACGAGGCCGCCCTGACCGCTCTCGGCTACCAGACCGGCCAGGCCGTTCCGGTCCCGACCTCACTCCTGAGGCTGCTTCCCTCCGGGCCGGTGCTCGACCCGGAGGCGGCCGCCCTCCCGCTGGAGTCCTCGCCGATGGTCGAGGACGCCGGATGCCCCTGATGGAACGAACCGAGGAGACCCCGTGAACCAGAGGACACGCACTACAGACGAGGCCGAGCGCATCGCCCAGGAGGCGATGACCGAGGCACACAGCCAGTGCAACACCATCTACACCAACGTGGACAACACACGCGACAGGCTGCGTATGGCCTGGCAGGGAGCGGCTTCCAACAAGTACAGCGAGGCGGTCGTCGGCTGGCTGGAGGAGCTGCGGCTCATCACCAACGACATGAACCAGATGATCGGCACCTTCGGCGGCACCGTCCACGCGATGCACGCCACGGAGGACGCGGCCGTCCTCACCGGTTCGCGGTGGATGGACGAGCTCAACCCGAACCAGCCCGGCTGAGGCCGGACCCCCGCTCCCACCCCGCACGAGACCCCTTCCGGAAGGCGAGACCATGAGCATCAACGGTTTCGACGTCAGCTACAACTACGTCGACGAGGCCACCAACGAGCTGCGCACCCAGACGCAGGCCGTGCAGAACCAGATCGAAGCGCTCGACACCCAGATGCAGACGGTCAAGGCGGAGCTCGACGGTGCCATGGCCGCGGAGTACGACCGCAAGGTCCTGTCCTGGCGGAGCAACGTCGCGGACATGCAGGTCCTGCTGGGCAAGGCCGAGGCCGCCCTGAACGAGATCCGCAACAACTACTCCTCCACCGACGGGCGCGAGGCCATGAACTGGCAGGCGCTGATGTAGTCCGCTCCACCTCCCAGGGGCGGGCGGCCCACCACTCCCCTCGGGGCGCCCGCCCCGCCCCCCATCCCCCACCCCCGAAACCCCAGACGAACGACCGCCCTGCGGGCGGTGAGGAGGCCCTGACGTGGAGTCCCCCCTCTTCGACTTCCGTGCTGCCCTCTCCGGGGAGGAGCCGGACCCGACCGAGACCGAGGAGGCCACCACCCTCCAGCAGCAGGGGACGACGGCCAACCGGCCTGAGTCCGCTCCGGTCAGCGTGGACCTGACCAGCGGTCTGCTCCTGCTACGACACGGTGACTCCTCGGTCGAGGTGGACACCGCCACCCAGGAGGCGGTGCTCGACCCGGGCGAGTCCGAGGTGACCGTCGGCGACGACGGCGTGATGCTGTTCGGCGCGCAACGGGCCGGGGACACCGCCTCCCCGCTGTTCGCCGGTCAGGACACCGAGCACGTCGTCGCCGTGTCCGCCCCCGAGGCCGAGGCCCTCTCCGTCCAGGAGCCCCAGACTTTCGAGCCCCTGCGCGCCGCGGAGCCAGGCACGCCCCTGGAACCGAGTGTTCCCGCGGAGCCGGGCGTGCCCGCCGAATCGCGGATCATCTCCTCGAGCATGTCCTCGGAGGAGGAGGAGAAGGAGAAGGCCGACCTCGAACCCGCCGAACCGCGGACCGTCTCCGCGAACATGTCCGCGGAGGAGACCGCCGACCTCGAAGGCGAGACGACGGCCCCCGAGACCGTACCGCTGGAGTCCGCCTCCATCGCGGAGCCGATGGCGCCCCTGATCACCGAACCCCGGTCCGAGGAGGAACGGGAGGGACTCCAGGACGCGCTGCTGGAGTCGGACCGGGACCCGGCCGGAGAACCGGACACCGGCGTGGAGCCCGTCTCCGCCACACCCATCTCCGCCGACGCCGACGACCCCGAGTACGGCGAGCCCGCCGGTGACGCGTCCGGCGACGAGATCGCCGGGGCTCCGGTCGTGACCCTGGACCCCGAGACGGGTGTCACCACCGTCGAGGCGGGCGATCTGAGGTTCGTCCTGGACTCCGACACCGGCACGATCGAGATCGAGCCCGGCGACAGGAACGTGCCCCTCGACCCCGAGGCCGCGCCGGTCACGATCGAGGCCGGACACCTGGGCCTGACCATCGACCCGGCCGAGGGCACCGTCGAGATCGAGACGACCGGGCCCGGCGAGGGCGAGGAGCCCCTTCCGACCACGATCGAGATCGGCGACCTGAAGCTCACCCTGGACCCCGAGACCGGCGAGGTCTCCTTCGACCCCGGCGACGGGCGGGTGGAGGTCGACCCCGAGACCGGCCTGATCACCGTCTCGGAGAAGAACGAGGACGGCGAGGGCGAAGAGGGAGAGGACAGGCCGGGCGGCGACCGGCCCGGCGAGGAGGAGGCCCACGGAGACGACCGCCCGGGAGGCGACCGCCCCGGCGAGGAGGAAGCCCACGGAGACGACCGTCCCGGTGGTGACGGCGAGGGCAGGCCCGACAAACCCGGTGAGGAGGACTCCCCCGAGCACGTGGGGAACCACCACCCCGACCGCCCCGGCGCGACCGACCCGGGCGGCGGCGGGGTGCCCGGCACCCCTGTGGGCACCACCACGCCTCCGGTCACGGGGGACTCCCCCCGCGAGCCGGACCCATCGGGCGACGAGTCCGACACTCCGGGGAAGGTCATCTCACCGCCCGCCGAGGACACACCCGAGCACGTCACCTCCGAACGCCCCGAAGACGGTGGCGACTCCTCCGAACCGCTCCCCCTCGACCCGGTCACCTCGATCAAGCCAGTGGCCACGACCGAGGGCGACGGTCAAGGCCAGGGGCAGGGCGACGACGGGGAACCCGAGTCGGGCGTACGCGAACAAGACGAGACGGCCGATGGCGGAGGTGGCGAGGGCGACGGCGAGGACGACTCCTCCGAACCAGTCCCCCTGGAACCGGCGTCCATCACCGAACCGACACCCACGGCCGAAGACGGCGGTGGCAGCCAGAGCCCCGACGAAACCCACCCCATCGACCCGGTCACCTCGATCAAACCGGAAAGCACCACCGGGGGTGACGGCGGGGACGGCGGCGAATCCCCCGAGCCAGTCCCCTTCGACCCGGCAAGCATCACCCAACCGGTGCCCACGGCCGAAGACGGCGGCGGCAGCCAGAGCCCCGACGAAACCCACCCCATCGACCCGGTCACCTCGATCAAACCGGAAAGCACCACCGGGGGTGACGGCGGGGACGGCGGCGAATCCCCCGAGCCAGTCCCCTTCGACCCGGCAAGCATCACCCAACCGGTGCCCACGGCCGAAGACGACGGTGAAGAGGATGACACCGACAGCGAGGGCGACGAGGACGAGGAAGGCGAAGGCGGGGAGGACGAGGACACCGACGAAGAAGAGGACGAAGAAGAGGAGGGCACCGGCGAGGACGAAGGCGGCGACGGCGAAGGCAACGGCGAGGGAGACGGAAAGGGGGGCGACGGCAAGGGCGACAAAGGCACCAAGATCGACATGACAGAGATCGAGAAATTCCGCGACACTGTCGTGTTCCCACTCATGGAAGAGGTCGATAGCCTGGAGACGAAGTTCGCTCGCTACAACGTCGAAGGCGGCTACCAGAGGCTTGGAAACCCCGAGCTATTCGAACCGGCCGCACTGCTCACCCAAGAGATCGACGCTTCAATGATCGAGTTCTCCAAGTTCGTCACCGGACTACAAAAAGAACTGATCCAGATCGACAACCAACTCTCGAAATCAACTCGGAAGTTCCTGGAAATCGAGGACGAGAACGACCTCACCGCCCAGGACGTCCAAAACCTGATCTATTCGAACCAGAGCGGCTCTGGCGGTGGCGGTGGCGGTGGCGGTGGCGGCAACGGTGACGGTGACGGCGGACAGGACGAGGAAAGCACCGAGGCCTAGGCCCGGAGCGCAAACCGCGAGGGGAGGGAGCAAGAGATGCCGGACAAGCCGATTCACGAAATCCTGAACATCTTCGCCAACGAAGAAGGCGATTATGGAAAAATGGAATCCATGGAGAAGCTCTTCGACTCCCTCTGGCTCGACCACGGTCGCTACCACTTCCACGAGACCACCGGCTTCAAGGACTGGACCGGCAGTGGCGACAAGAAAGTGGATCGCTGGTGGAAGCACGGAGAGACCCACACGTCGTACTTCACCGCCGGCTACACCTCGTACAGCTACGACTACACCGGCTATGACTACGCCGGCTACAACATGCAGAAGGAGGTATGGGGAGCCGACGGCAAAGGAAACAATGAAAACGAGGGTGGCGATCAGGTCGCGTTCCGTCAGTCACTGAACGACCTGTCGGCGCTCGCTGATTACGCGACCAACAAACTGACGTCCAAGAACTGGGATCTCGAACGGTTACAGGCCACCATCGACCATCTGGACGACTTTCGGGATGCCGTGAAGCCCTACATCGACGGGGAGGGCGGTGGTGTACTGAACAAGCTCTGGCAGGCGATCGACACCCCGGACGGCCCTATGAGGGGCTCGGCCGCGGCGGCGTACAAGTACCGCCTCCAGGACATGGCGTACCGCATGAACCATTTCTACGAGGCGATCCCCAATCTCAGAGCCGGACTGAAGAGGATCAGTGACGACCTGAAGTCTCCCACCGCCGACCTCGCCGACAAAGTCCAGGAAGCCCTCACAACGCGCGGGGGGCAGGTCGGCGACGCGGTCGACGACTGGTACTTCCAGCTCTCCGCGGGGTCGGAGAAGTGGGTCGATCACCGGAACCAGTTCGACATCCTGATCGTCCCGGCCGGAGAGAACGAGGACGGGACGGAGCGGGGAGAGGTCCGCGGCATCGTCGGTGACCCGGATACCGACACCAATGTCAACAACGCCCTCTATCAGAGGTTCCGTGACCACTACAAGACCGTCCACGAGTACGCCAACGGCCTGTACGACAAGATGGAGACCACCTACGACAGCGTCAAGTCGGACTTGAAGCCCGTCGCTGCTCCCACGCCGCTACCGACGCAGACACCCGATCCACCAGGGGACGGCCCCGGCGGCGACGACGGCCTCGACGACTACCTCAAGGAGCTCTTCGGAGACGGAGAGGGCGACGGAGAGGGCGACGGCGGCCCCGACGACGGCCTCGACGACTACCTCAAGGAGCTCTTCGGAGACGGAGAGGACGACGGCGACGGCGGCCCCGACGACATCAACCTCGACGACCTCTTCGGCGACGGAGAGGACGGCCCGGGCGACGAGGAAGAGGGCCCGGGCAGCGGCGGTGACGGCACCGGCGACGGCGAGGACGGCCCCGAGCACGTCGACCTCAACGAGGTCTTCGACGAGCTGGGCATCGACCCGCCGTCGAACGAACAGGAGCTCAACGGCCCCGACGGTACGAGCGGCGGCGGCCCCGGCGACGGCCTGAACCCGCCGCCTCCGGTGAACCACGCTCTCAACGGCCCCGGCGACGGCCTGGGCGACAACGGCGGTCCCTCCCCCTACGTCCCGTCTCCCCCGTCGGTCCCGCCGCCCCTCGGCCTCAACGGCCCCGGCGACGGCCTGGGCAACAACGGCCTCGTGACACCACCGCCGGTTCCGCCGCCCCTCGGCCTCAACGGCCCCGGCGACGGCCTGGGCGACAACGGTCCCCTGATACCCCCGCCGATGCCCGTACCCCCGCCGCCCCTCGGCCTCAACGGCCCCGGTTCCGGACGCGGCGGCCCGGAGGGCTACAACGGTTCGCTGGAGCGCGACCCGGCGACAGGGCTCCCGCTCAACCCGGAGACCGGCCAGCCGTTCCCGGTCGACCCCGAGACCGGGCTGCCCTACAACCCCGAGAACGACCTGCCCATCAACTACGACCCCGAGACCGGACAGGTCCTGCCCATCGACCCCGTCACCGGACAACCGGTCCCCGACGGGGGGACCGGCAGCTCCTTGGAGTTCGACCCGGCCACGGGGCTCCCGCTCGACCCGGAGACCGGCCAGCCGTTCCCGGTCGACCCCGAGACCGGGCTGCCCTACAACCCCGAGAACGACCTGCCCATCAACTACGACCCCGAGACCGGACAGGTCCTGCCCATCGACCCCGTCACCGGGCAGCCGGTCGGCATCGACCCCGAGACCGGGCTGCCGAACGACTACGGGTACAACGTGCCCACGCCCCCGCCCGACCTCGGGCTCAACGGCCCCGGCACCGGGCAGGACGGCTACGACTACGGGAACGTCGTGCCCACGCCCCCGCCCGACCTCGGGCTCAACGGCCCCGGCACCGGGGAGGACGTGCCGATCAACCCGGTCACCGGCGAGCCCTACGTCATCGACCCGATCACCGGCCAGCCCTACCCGATCGACCCCGAGACCGGAGCGCCGATCACGAACGGCTTCGATGGTCTCGGCCCCTCGCAGCCGCGCCCCAGCGAGCTTCCGCCGCTGGAGTCGCCCAACGACCTGGGCCTCAACTACGGCGGCCTCAGCCCCGGCCCCGGCCCCTACGACAGCCCGGGCACACCGGACAGCTCCGACCGCTCCTCGCTGTTCGCCAACCCCGACGGCACCCAGTACCAGGCGGGCGGCCCCAACGGGGCCTCCGGCGGACAGGGCAACCCGGGTGCCCTCGGCGGCGTCGGCGGCGCGGGAGGGCTGAACGGTCAGCCCGGCGCCGGGGGTGCTGGAGCGGGCGGCATGGGCGGCATGGGCGGCATGCCGATGATGCCCCCCATGATGGGCGGCATGGGCGGCGGCATGGGCGGCGGTGGCGGTGACAACAACCGCGACCGGCAGCGCTCCACCTGGCTCTCCGAGGATGAGAAGGTCTGGGGCACCACGGCCGACGGGCAGAAATCCGCACTGGGACGACCCGTCCTCGGTCAGAACAAGAAGGGAACACCCCGGCATGAGCTCGCAGATGCAGCGCCAGATGGAAGAGGAACTGGCACAGCTTCACAAGACGATGGACCGACTGGCGGACGCAAGCGCAAGTCTGGAGGAGGCAACCGAAGAGGTCGTGGCCAAGAACAGGCTCGTGGGCGCGAAGGTGAACGCGACGGGTGAACTGGTCGAGCTGAAGTTCCACACCCAGGCCTACCGGGACATGGCCCCCACCGAACTGGCCGCCGCCATCACGGAGGTGGTCAACAAGGCGCGGAACCAGATGGCCGAGCGCGTCTCGGAGGCCTACGGCCCCTTCATGCCGGAGATGACGGGGGTCGAGGAGGTCATGAACGGCGACCTCGACCCGCTCAAGCTGCTCGACCGGCTGGGCATCCCCTCCGAGGGCCCACAGCAGTAGACGGACCCCGCCGCCGTCTGCGGCGGAGGCTGAGGACCAGGACCAGGAAAGGAGGCGGACATGGCGGCCGGCGACAACGGCTTTCGCGCCGATCCCGACGGCATGACCACCAACAGCCAGAAAGTCCGCGAGGCGGCCGAGTACGCCCGCGAGACCGAGCAGTGGCTGGACGACGCGCTGGCACCGCTGCAACCCATCTGGGGCGAGGGCGACGATTTCGCCAAGCAGATGGACAAGTCCCTGGGGGAGCTCAAGACCTCCCTCAGCGAGTTGACGGTCCTCATCGCCACCGCGGCGGAGGATTCGAGCGACATCCTCCTCAAGACCACGGGGTCCGTCATCCGCGAGGAGGAGAACAACACGAACCACGTTCCGGACCTCAACACCCCGGACGGAACCGGAGGAGGCCGCCGGTGATCCCCGATCCCACCCCCCCCCCCTCCCCGCGCGGCCGCGGGCGCGGCCCCACGGGTCCCCTGAGAAGGAGCTTCGATGTCTGAGAACGCGCAGGCGCGCGGCGCGGCCGAGAGCCCTCCCACAGCGGCGTCCGATTTCCGGTCGGCGCTCTCCGGAGGAGCCGACGGCACGGTCTCCGGTGGGGCCGCGCACATCGCGCCCGCTCCCGCGGTCGGATCCACCGAGGGGGCGGCCGAGGCCGTTCCCGGTCCCCGGATCACCGGTGCCCTGCACGAGCCCGCCGCACCCCAGGCCCCGGAGGTGGCCCTGGACCGCCCGGGCAAACCCGTCCTGGCGGGTGCGGCCATCGCGGGCCTGCTGCTGGTCGCCGCCCCCTTCGCCATGACGGCGGGGGTGCCCGGGGTGACCCTGGACGCGACGCCGCTCGCGTCGGGCGCGGGCGGCGTGGACGGCACCGGCGGCCAGACCTCGGACACCGCCGAGGCGGGCGCCTCGGCGGGCGGCGAGTCCGGAACCGCCGCCGCGCCCGCGGACACGGGCGCCGCACCCGCGCCCCAGCAGGCCGCGGCGCCCCAGGAGACCGGCTACGTCCCCGAGGTGAGCGGCGACGGGGGCGCGACCCCGACGATGCCCGACCCGGGCACCGCCGCCACCGGCGGGGAGAATCCGGTGGAGACCGCCCCCGCCGCACAGGAGAACCCGCCCCCGGCCGCCGAGACGGACGCCCCGGGGACCGAAGGCGGCGCTGCAGAGACGGCCGCCGCCGGGGAGCCGGGGACCGAGGACGCCACGGCCGCCGGGGAGCCGGGGACCGAGGACGCCACGGCCGCCGGGACCGAGGGAACCGGAGACGGCGCGACCGGTGGCGCACCGGCCGAGGGCGGCGACACGGCCGCCGGTCCCCCAGCCGGTGAGGAGGGAGCGGACGGGACGACCGGAGAGGACGCGGCGACCGGAGACAACGAGGGCGCCGGGACCTCCGGGGAGGGTGAGGCCGAAGGAGCGCCCGGGGAGGGCTCCGGAGAGGGCGCCGGAAACGGTGACACCGGCACCGGGAACGGCACTGGCGCAGAGGGGATGAACGCCCCCCTCGCCGACACCACCGGAAACGGCGACACCGCGAGGGAGAACGGTGCCGCCGGAAACGGCGACGCCGCGCGGGAGGGCGGGGCCACGGGGAACGGCGACGCCGCCAACGGCGGGGCGCCGCCCGCCGACGCCCCGGTAGCCGACCCGCCCCCCTCGGAGGGCGGGGGCTCCGTCCTGGCGGACTCGGGCGCGGTGACGGGGGCCTCGGAACCCGAGTCCTTCCTCGCCGTCGCGGGGCCCGGCTGCCAGGCCTCACCAGGAGCCTCCTACGCGAACGAGGGGCGCTGGGCCAGCGCGGAGGGCACCGCCAGTTGGGCCACCCGGCCCGGCGGGTACGCTCAGGAGGGCTGTGACGGCGGTTACGAGGCCCTTCCCGTCTCGGGCGACCCGGAACGGGGCAACGGCCAGTACGCCACCTGGACGTTCACCCCCGGGGAGGCGGGGGTCGCATGCGAGCTCTACGTCCACGTGCCCGACGACGAGAGCCCGCTGTGGATCTCCCCCGGGGAGGCGAAGTACCAACTCTTCTCCGGCCCCTCGGCCGAGGGGCCGCCCGTGGCGGTCTTCGGGATCGACCAGGCGGGGATCCGGGGCGGCTGGGTCCAGGTGACCGGGTTCACCTCCCCCACGGAGGAGTTCACCGTCAAGCTCACCAACGCGGGGGCCGACGCCCTCGCGGACCGGGAGCACGCCAGCTCGCACGTGGCCGCCTCGGCGGTGCGCGCGTCCTGCTCCTGACCCCCGGCGGGGCGGCCCCGGCCCCCCCCCCACCGCCCCCCCCGACTTAGGAAGACACCGATGACCAGGCAGCTCCTCACCGTCGACGCCGACGCTCAGGACGGGCACGCGACGATCACCGAGGCGGTCGAGGCCGCTGACAGCGGTGCCCTCATCACCATCGCCCCCGGGCGCTACGAGGAGAGCCTCGTCCTGCGCGACGTGGTCACCCTGATGGCCCGCGACGGCCTGGGCAGCGTGGAGATCACCACCGCCAGCGGCTGCGCCGTGGTCTCGGGCGCCGAGGCGGTCAAACTGTCGGGGCTGGTCCTGCGCGGCCGCCACGCCGACTACCCCGCCGTGGACATCCCCCTCGGACAACTGGAGATGGCCGACTGCGAGGTGGAGGGGGCCTCGTGGACCGCGGTGTCGGTGCGCGGCGGCGGCGCGCTCGCCATGCGCGACAGCCGCGTCACCTGCTCGGCGGGGGCGGGCGTGGTGATCACCTCCTCGGGGCCGAGCGTCATCGAGGACTGCGTGGTCGAGGAGGTCGACACCAGCGCCGTGGTCATCGGCGAGCAGGCCCGCCCCACGATCCGCTCCTGCGTGCTGCGCGACGCCGGGGGCAACGGCGTGTTCGTCAGCGGACAGGCCGCGGGCACGATCCGGGACTGCGAGATCTCGGGGACCAAGAAGCCCGCCGTGGCGCTGGAGGAGGGGGCCGCCACCTCGCTGCTGGGCACGCGCGTACACGATGTCGAGGGCGACGGGCTGGTGGTCTCCAGCAGGTCGCGGCCGGTGGTCGAGGACTGCGTGTTCGAGGACGTGGGCGGGTACGGCATCGCCGTACGCAACGGTTCGGACCCCCGGGTGGCGCGGGCGCGCGTGGTGCGCGCCAAGGGTGTGTCCATCCACCTGTCGGGCCGGGCGCGCGGGACCTTCACCGAGTGCGAGGTGGAGGAGTCGGGCGGCGACGCCGTGCGCGCCGAGGAGCGCGCCTCCACCGCCTTCCTCGGCCTGGTCGTGCGCCGCGGCCTGGGGCTGAGCCTGGGCGGCGACAGTGTCGTGGAGTTCGACCGCGGGCTGGTCAGCGAGACCGCCGGTCCCGGCGTGGTGGTCGAGGAGTGCGCCCCTTTCCTACGCGCGACCGCGATCACCGGAACCCGGGGCCAGGGTGTGGTGTTCGGCAGGGGCGGGCGCGGACGCCTGGAGGACGTGACGCTGGAGCGCACCGGCAAGAGCGCTGTGTCCGTGGACGAGGGCGGAGCGCCCCTGCTGACCGGCGTGCAGATCTCCGGGAGCCGCGACGCCGGGATCTCGGTGGGCTCGGGCGCGTCCGCCGACGTGCGCGACTGCGACGTGTCCGAGTGCACGGGCGACGGCATCGCCGTGCGGGCCGGGGGCAGGGCGACGGTGCTGCGCACCCGGGTCTACAACGGGCGCCGCAACGGCGTGCTGGTGGCGGCCAAGGCGAGCGCCACGCTGCGACGGTGCGAGGTGTTCGGCAACGGCGCCGACGGCATCCTCGTGCACTCCGCCGAGGACGTGGCGGTGGAGGACTGCTCGGTGCGCGACAACGGCCGCTCCGGGCTGCGCCAGACCGTGGCCAGCCAGAGCATGCGCACGGAGGAGCTGCTCAGCCGCGGCAACGGGGCCCCGGACGCGTTCGGCGACCTGGCGGGCGCGCCCGTCCCGATGCCGGACGCCCCCGCCACCGATGAGGGGGACGGGGAGGACGAGGAGGTCGGCCCCATGATGGAACTGGAGGGGCTGGTGGGCCTGGCCGGGGTCAAGCACGAGGTCAAGACGCTCGTCACCCGCAACCAGATGGCCCAGCGCAGGGCGGAGATGGGCCTGCCCACGCCGCCCATGAGCCGCCACCTGGTCTTCGGCGGCGCGCCCGGTACGGGCAAGACCACCGTGGCGCGGCTGTACGGGCAGATCCTCGCCGAACTGGACGTGCTGCGCTACGGGCACGTGGTGGAGGTGGCCCGCGCCGACCTGGTCTCGCAGTACGTGGGCGGCACGGCGATCAAGACCACCGAGGTGTTCGAGCGGGCCAAGGGCGGTCTGCTGTTCGTCGACGAGGCCTACGCGCTGGCCAGCGGCGGCGAGGGCGGCGGCAGCGGTCCCGACTTCGGCCGGGAGGCCATCGACACCCTGGTCAAGCTCATGGAGGACCACCGCGACGAGGTCGTGGTGATCGTCGCGGGCTACACCGAGGAGATGCAGAGCTTCCTCGACACCAACCCCGGCCTGGCCTCCCGCTTCAGTCGGACCATCGAGTTCGCCAACTACGCGCCGGAGGAGCTGACGGAGATCGTGCGCAACATGTGCGTCTCCCACAGCTACCGGATGGCGGAGGAGACCGAGGCGGCCCTGCTCGCCCACTTCGAGCGGGTGCCCAAGGGACCGGTGTTCGGTAACGGCCGCGAGGCCCGAAAGCTGTTCGAGGAGATGATCGACCGCCAGGCGTTCCGGCTGGGCGGGACCATCCCCGACAGCCCGGACTCGCTCACCCTCCTGCTGCCCGAGGACCTCGGGGAGGCGGCCGAGGAGGAGCAGATCGGCGGCACGGCGGACGGGATCGCGGCCCTGCGCGAGGAGCTCGACGCCATGGTGGGCCTGGCCAGCGTCAAGGAGACCGTGAACGACCTGGCCAACCTGCTGCTGATGTCCCAGCAGCGGCGCGCCATGGGGCTCCAGGTGGCGGCGATGAGCCACCACCTGGTGTTCGCCGGTCCCCCCGGTACCGGTAAGACGACCGTGGCCCGTCTGTACGGCAAGCTCCTGCACGCCCTGGGGGTGCTGCGCGGCGACCACGTGGTGGAGGCGGCCCGGTCGGACCTGGTCGGGCGCTACGTAGGGCACACCGCCCAGCTGACCGCCGAGGTGTTCGAGCGGGCCAAGGGCGGCGTGCTGTTCGTGGACGAGGCCTACTCGCTGGCACCGCGGGGATCGGGCAACGACTTCGGCCAGGAGGCCATCGACACCCTGGTCAAGCTCATGGAGGACCACCGCGACGAGGCGGTGGTCATCGTCGCCGGGTACACCAACGAGATGCAGCGCTTCCTGGACTCCAACCCCGGTCTGGCCTCGCGGTTCAACCACCAGGTGGAGTTCCCCGACTACAGCGACGACGAGCTGGTCACCATCGTCGAGCGGATGGCGAAGGGGTCGGGCTACACCTGCGGTGAGCAGACGACGGCGGCCCTGCACGAGCACTTCTCGGGGGTGGTCCGCGACGTCAACTTCGGCAACGCCCGCTACGCGCGCCAGGTGCTGGAGCGGATGATCACCCGCCAGGCGGGCCGCCTGGTCAACGGCGTCCAGAACGCCACGATGGAGGACTTCACCACCCTGCTGCCCGAGGACATCCCGGCCCGCTGACCCCGCGGTGCGGGGCGGGGGCGGGGCCGCCTCCCGGAGGGCGCCACGGGGCCGTCCTCCGGGAGGCGGCCCGGCCGCGGACTCAGCCGTGGCCGGGCGCGTGCCCGCCGGCCTCCTCGCGCAGCTGTTCCAGCACCCCCGACAGCAACCGCGACACGTGCATCTGCGAGTAGCCCAACCGGTCCGCGATCTCGGACTGGGTGTGGTCCCCGAAGAACCGCAACCGCAGGATCTCCCGCTCCCGCGCGGGCAGCCGCGCCAGCGCGGGCTTGAGCGACTCGCGCTCCACCACCCGGTCCAGCGCCGCGTCCTCACAGCCCAGGTGGTCCTCCAGACGCGTGCCCTCCTGCCCCTCGGCGTCGGAGGAGTCGGGCGCGTCCAGCGACAGCGACCGGTAGGACTCCGAGACCTGCGCCAGCTCGCTGACCTCGGCCTCGGGCAGCCCCATCTCGTGGGCCAGCTCCGCGATCGTGGGCGTGCGCGCGTGCTCCTGCTGGAACTCCCCCGTCACCCGGCGCAGCTTCACCCGGTTCTCCTGGTGGCGGCGCGGCACCCGCACCGCCCAGGTGTGGTCGCGGAAGTGCCGCTTGATCTCCCCCGTCACCGTGGGCAGCAGGTAGGAGATGAAGGGCTTGCCGCGGTCCGGGTCGTAGCCGCGCACGGCCTTGACCAACCCCACCATCGCGGTCTGCTTCAGGTCCTCCAACGGCTCGCCGCGCCCCCCGTAGCGGCGCGCGATCTTGTTGATCAGCGGCTGGTAGAGCACGACCACCCGTTCGCGCAGCTCGTCGGCCCTGGGGTCGTCCTCGGCGAGGTCGCGCAGTTGGGAGATCAGCTCCTCGGGGCGGACCCTCCCGGACTCCCCGGCCTCCCCGGCCTCCCCGGCTTCTTCGGCCTCCCGGACGTCCTCGTTCCCCGTGTCATCGGGGACGGTGTCCTCGACCGGCCTGCGCGGTCTGGGGATCACGGGCAGTCGGCCGGTGACGGTCGTTGACGTGTGTGTTTCGTTGAGAGACGTGGACAAGAGGAAACCCCCCGGTGCTCTGTCCTGTGTGCTCATGTACCTGCCTGGGCAGGACACCGGCGGCGCGATCCAGCGCGCGACCCGCGGGGCCGGTGGCCCTGTGGCTGGCGGGACAGCCGCGATGCACAGACTAGGTTCCCTGAGGAACGGCTTCAAAAGCCACGAATCCAAGTTTTTGTTGCAATACGACAATTAACTTGCAAAAAGCGTCAAATTATCTCAAATCCGACACGAATATCCGTTCGTCCCGTGGCCCCGCCGCCAGCGCTCCCGAGGCGCCGCGACCCGCTCGCCCGGTCGAAGGCACCCGCGTCGGTCGGATACACAGTCGCACGGTTCCGGGCTCCGGACGTGGTCCGACACGTGCGCGGGACGCCCGGCCCGCCCGCCTCCGGCACCGGGGTCGGCGGCGGGCGGGAGCCCCGGGCCCCGCCGGGAGGGGCCCCGGACCGGCGCTTCGGGGACACGGGGACACCCGGGCGGGCGTGCGGGCCCGGCGGAGTCCGGGGGTCCGCGGGGCTTCCGGGGAGCCCGGGTCTACCTCGGGGCGAGCGGGCTGGCGAGGAGCAGCCCGGCCCCCGTGGCCGTGCCCGCGCCGACGCCGTCCAGGCACAGTTCCTGGAGCGCCTCGCTGTCGCGCACCACGGCCTCGCCGGTGAAGTGGTACCGCGCGGGCCTGCCGCCCAGGTGCTTCCACCGCACCGAGGTGAGGTCCAACGCGCCCGCGAGCTTGCCGTCCAGCCAGCCCTCGAACTCCTCCTCCGGAAGGGGGACCCGCTTGCCGCGCGGGCGCGCCCCCTCACCGGCGGCCCCGGCTCCGCGCGGCGCGGTGGGCGCCGTGATGAGCTCCCAGCGGACGGTCTCGCCCTCGGAGTAGCGCGGCATCGGGTGGATCGCGGCGGAGGTCGCGCCGGGGACCTTGCCCCAGGCGGGGGCGGTGTCGGAGCTGACCACCAGCGTGCTCGGCGAGGTGCGCGCCCACAGCACGCGGGCGTCGGAATCGGGGTCGGGATCGACCGCTCTGCGCACGGCCTGCCCCATGACCGCCCACTGGTCCATCCGGGCGCTGCGCTTGGGGTCGAGGTTGATGCGGGACAGGTACAAGGGGTTCCCCTCCGGGGCGTCCCCGCCGGGGCGGGGGTCGGTGTTCGTGTTCGGTCGCGGGCCGTCGAGGATCGCCTCCGCCCGGAACGGAGTTCCCACTGTATGAGGCGCCGCGCCCCGGCTCGGCCCGTCCGCACAGGACCGCTCCCCGGCAGCCGGCACCGGTTCTTCCGGTCCGGCTCCCGGGGAGCGGTTCATCGGTTCAGGACGTGCGGAACCGGCGGCTGCCTCAGTCCAGGTCCCTCACCTGCACGTTGCGGAACCAGACGTCGGAACCGGTGTGGTGGTTCTGCAACCCGATGCGGCCCGAGGACAGGTCCCGGTCGGGGTGGGCGCCCTCAGTGTCGAACTCGTTGATCAGCACGCCGTTGAGGTGGACCGTGACGTTCAGGTCCTCGACCACGATCTCGTAGGTGTTCCACTCCCCCGGCGGGTTGAGCGCCGCGTCCCTGGCCGCGATGTCGGCCCCCTGGAAGTCGTAGATCGCTCCCGTGGTGAGCTCGGGCTCGTCCGTGGCGTCGATCTGCACCTCGAAGGCGCGGTTGCGCACCCCGGGGCCGCCCTCGGGGTCGGGGAGGCCGATGTGCACGCCGGAGTTGTCGTCGCCGCCCATCTTCCAGTCCAGGGTCAGGCTGTAGTCGGTGAGCTCCTCCGGGTGGGTGATCAGGCCGAGTCCGCCGATGGAACGCATGGTGCAGTCGGCCTGCGTGACGAAGCCGCCGGGCCCGACCATCTCCCAGTCGGCGAAGCTCTCCTCGGTGCCGTCGAAGAGCATGCGGTAGCCCTCGTCCGGCTCGGCCGGGACGCAGGACTCCTGCTGGATCCGCAGGTGGTCCCAGTTCAGGTGGCGGTCGTCGTCCTCGTCGGCGGAGAGCGTGATGGTGTTGGTCCCCTCCCGGAGGTCGAGCCGCTCGACGTGGTCGGCCCACGTCTGCCAGGTCCCGGTCGTCTCCAGTGCGATCTGGCCCCGGTCCTCACCGTTGACGCCGAGCGAGATCGTCTTGGTGCCGGCGAACGGGTCGGGGCCGTTGGAGTAGCGCAGGGTCACCGGGTAGGTCCCGGCCTCGTCGACCCCGACCTCCCAGGTCAGGGAGGCGCCGACGCCACCGAAGCCGTCGACGTAGCCCCCGCCGGTGAAGTGGGGGTGCTCGTCGTCGATGTCCGCGCCGCCCCGCAGCGTCCCGTCCTCGGCCTCGTACACGCCCGTCTCGTTGGGCGGCTCGACGTAGCCGGGGATGGAGTGGACGGTGTACCAGGCCTCGGTGCTCCACAGCTCGGTGCCGTCCGCGGAGGCGAACGGTCTCGGAGAACGCACGTGCACGACGCGGTCCTCGCGCAGACCGGCGATGTCCAGGCTCACCGTGTGCCCGTCGTCGGAGACCGAGGCGCCGGTGACGGCCAGGGTCTCCTCGTTGCGCTTGGGCCCGCCGTACTGCGAGGTCGGGGTGTAGGACCACTGCTCGACCTCGTACCGCTCGCCGACGTTCTCGACCACGTCGTCGGCCACCGGCCGGGTGTAGGTGATGTCGAACCCGGTCTCGGTGACCTCCATCGACACGATGTCCATGGCCTCCTCGGACGTGGGCGTCAGCTTCTGCAGGCCGTAGGGGAGCTTGCCCGGCTGCTCCCAGTTGCCGCCTCCGCCGATTCCGCCGACGTAGAACGAGCCGTCCGGGCCGAGGGCGAGTCGGCTGACGCCGGACTCCAGGCCCTGGGTCATCCGGAACACCGCGCCCTGCTTCCTTCCGTCGACCTCCTCCAGGAAGGCGCGCTGGATCCCGCCGTAGGTGACGTCGCCGAACACCATCTGCCCCGCGAACGGGCCCTCCTCGACCAGCACCGGGTTGGTGGGCGAGTTCGAGATCTCGTTGTGCGGCAGCCACAGCACCGGCTCGGTGACCGGCTGGTCGTCGAAGGGCCCCGCCGGGGTGGTGTAGTGGTTGTAGAAGGCGTCCGGTTCGATCTCGACCAGCTTGGAGGCCGGCAGCCAGTCCCCCTGGTTGTCCGCCACGAAGATCTCGCCCTCGGGGCCCCAGCCGATGCCGTTCGGGGTGCGCAGGCCGCCGGCGACGTACTCCAGCTCGCCGGTCTCCTTGTCGATCTTCACCGAGGTGCCGCGGTTCTCGACGTGCTGGGGCACCGTGGTCCGGCCGCCGGGCGTGATGGCCACCGACAGGTTGAGGTAGTAGTGGTCCTCGTCCGCCAGGAGGCCGAACGCGAACTCGTGGTAGGTCCCGCCGGAGGGCCAGGTGGCGATGGCCTCGGTGGCCTCGTAGAAGCCGTCGCCGTCCTCGTCGACCAGTCGGCTGAGCTGGTGCTTCTCCGAGACGATGACCTCGCCGTCGTCGACGAGCACCCCCTGCGGCTCGTTCATGCCGGTCGCGACGACCTCCGCGGTGGTGGTGCCGGAGCCGGCGTCCTCCCCCACGGTGCCGTCGACGATCTCCACGACGCCGTCGAAGCTCTCGCGCCCCGCCCAGGTGGTGATGACCATGCGGCCGTCGTCGAACCAGTCCATGCCGGTGACCATGGGCTCGTAGCCCTCCGGCCGCAGGTCGGTCAGGGTGTAGTTCGGGTGCACTCCGGCCAGCGGAGCCCCGTCGCCGGGACTGTCGTCGGCGTCGGTGCACGTCTTGACGCCGGGCGCGGTCACGCGGGTGACTCCGGCGTCGGTGGTCAGCGCCGACTCGGGAACGAGGACGAACCCGTCCGCTCCGGGCGGTCTCCACTCCAGGCGCAGCGCCTTGTCGAAGGCACCCTGGAAGTAGTCGACGCGCAGGGCGTGCGCGCCCGCGGTCAGCTCGACCGAGCCGTCGGCCGCCGTCGGGGGCTGCCTCCGGTCGTTCTCGATGATCTCCTCGCCGTTGACGTTCAGGCGGGACCCGTCGTCACTGGTGATCCGGAAGTCGTAGAGGCCATCCTCGGTCACGTGGATGTTCCCGGTCACGCGCGCCATGAAGTTGTTGGCGATGCCGCCGAACTCCTCGGTGGTCTCCCAGTCGATGTCCGGGCGCAGGACGTCGACGTTGGGCGTCTGCCCTTCGGTCAGCGTGCAGATCTCCTGCGGTTCGAAACCGACGTCGAAGACCTGGAGCGTGACTCCGGGCTCCTGCGGCGGCAGATCGGTGGGGTCGGCGGCGGCGGTTCCCGCCGGGAGGAGCAACCCGGCGACCAGGGTGGACCCCAGGGCCGCGGCCAGGTAACCGCGTGGTCGAGCAGGCATGGACTTTCACCTCGCGTGACTGGATGTCGTCGTCTTCGTCGGCGCGCGCGGCGCCCGCCCGTGTCGGGCGCACGCGTGGACGCGGTACTGGTCGGGGGGTCGGGGCACGGTGAACCGCCGCGCCTGGCGGATGTGGGCGGGGCCGAGGGCGGGGACGGGAGCGGCGGGAGGATCGGCCGGGGCGGGGGGCGGGGCTCTCACTCAAAAGGAGAGCGACTGCCGACAGGACGAAGGAGAGGGCGTGGGGGCGTTCCGGGAGGACAGGGGGTCCGAGGAGGGTACGGGTTTCCGGAAGGAGCCCTTCGGGGTGCGGTGATTTCTCTGTCGGGGGGCCGTGGCGGGGGTTGTCCGGAGGATTCGGGGTTTCTCAGAGGAGGCGGGACACCCCGCCCTCCTCGAACTTGTCGAGCCGTCCGCACATGCCCCAGGCCGGGGCCGGTTCGCCCCGGTGGACCGCCGCGGAGGACAGGTGCGCGGTGTCGCCCCCGGCGAGCGCGTCGAGGTGGGCGGCCGTGCGGGAGACCTCCGCCGCCGGACCCCGTGCGAACCGGGCGCGCCAGTCGGGCAGACGCGCGGAGACCAGACGCAGGGCGGATGCGTGGAAGTCGGTCATCGCGGACCGGTCACCCGCTTCCAGACGCTGTCGCAGTTCGGCGAAACCGGAGAGGGCGAGGTCTCGTCGGGCCCTGGCGGCGCGCTCGGGGTCGGCGGGGTCGAGGGAGACGGCCTCCGCGTAGGCCCGCGCGTCGGAGAGCACGTCGGGTGGGAAGGTGAGGACGGCGTCACCCGCCTCGGGAAGGCCCGCGTTCTGCATGAGGACGATGATGCGCAGGCCTCCGTCGTTGACGAGGCGGTGCACCGTACCGGGTGTGAACCACACGAGGTCGCCGTCGGCGAGCGGGGTCGAGGCGAAGCCGTCCGTGGTCAGGGTCTGCACGGCGCCCGAACCGCCGACCACCGCGTAGGCCTCGGCACAGGCCAGGTGGATGTGCGGGGTGCCGCCGCAGAGGCCGTCGGAGCCCTGGGCGGCCGGCCAGTCGTAGACGCGCAGCCGGGACAGGCCGATCCCGCCCGGCAGCGACGGCGCCTCGGAGGCGCAAGCCTCAGGCCCGGCGTTCAACGGTGACTCCCTTCAGCGGTCCGCCGGCTCTGCGCAGACCGGACCGGCGCCCTCCATGCGCGGCGGCGGGCGGATCCGGTGCCGCCGGACGGGGGAACGCGGGGCGGGAGGCCGCCGAGGCGGCGGCGAGAACCGCGCCGCCCGAGAGTTTCGGCCGGTGGGGACAGGACGGCGGTGCACTCATGGGCAGACCCTCGATCGCTCGAAAGAAAGCGCTTTCTGTGCGGCAAAAGTACGTGCGCGTCCACATGTTGTCAACATCACATCACCGAGAGTTCACGCGTCGGCCTTCCCCCGCGGGCCCCTCGGAACCGTCGACCGACAGCCTTCCGCGTCGCACCGGGATCCGCCGCACTCGTTCCGGACCGCGTGCGCCGCACCCCCGCCGCCCCTCCGAGAGGGGCGTTGACATCTCCACTGTGGTGTATTTAACATCCCTGAGACGGAAAGCGCTTTCTGTACCAGGCCACCGCCCGCTCCCGACGAGGGATATCAGGTCGGACATGACTCAACAGGCAGAACAAGCTCCCCGCGCCCCGCAGGCACGAGCGCCAGACACGTTCCGCAGGTCCCGCATCCGCCGCCCACTCAGCTCGTTCGCGCTGGTGTACCCCCTCGTTTTCCTCGCACTGCTCGCGCTGTCGTGGTTCCTCGTCACCGCCGGGGGACTCGTCGAGCCCTACATCCTCCCGTCCCCCGTGGACACGTGGAAGGCGTTCGCTGACAACACCGCCTACCTGTGGACGCACACGGTCGTCACCACCGTGGAGACCGTCGTCGGCTTCGTGATCGCCTCCCTGGTCGGCGTGGCCGTCGCCGTGCTCATGGTCTACTCCCCCACGGTGGAGAAGACCTTCTACCCGCTCGTCCTGTTCGCGCAGGTCATTCCGAAGATCGCGATCGCGCCGCTGTTCGTCGTGTGGCTGGGCTTCGGCGCCAGCCCGAAGATCTTCGTGGCCGTGCTCATGGCCTTCTTCCCCGTGGTCATCTCCGGCATCAGCGGCCTGCGCTCGGTCGACCCCGAACTCCTCGAACTCACCTCCACCATGGGCGCGTCCCGGATCAGGACCTTCTGGAAGGTCCGCTTCCCCGCGGCGCTGCCCGAGCTGCTGTCCGGACTCAAGGTCGCGGCGACGCTGGCGGTCACCGGCGCGGTCGTGGGCGAGTTCGTTGGCGCCAACTCCGGCCTCGGCTACGTGATCCTCCAGGCCAACGGCAACATCGACACCGCCATGCTCTTCGCCGCGCTCTTCATCATGTCGGCCCTCGGTGTCCTGCTCTTCGCCGTCATCCAGATCGCCGAGATGTTCCTCATCCCTTGGCACGCGTCACGCCGCAACCGAGGCTGACCACCCCTCGCCACGAAGGACTCCCATGGCCACTCGCATGTTCCCCGTTCCCAAGCGTTCGGCACTGGCCGCACTCGCCGCCGCGTCCGGCGTCCTCTCCCTCGTCGCCTGCTCGGGCGGAGGGGGCTCGGACGGCGGCGGCGACGAGGTCACGTTGCAGCTCAACTGGTACCCCTACGGCGAGCACGCCCCCTTCTACTACGGCGTGGAGCAGGGGATCTTCGAGGAGCACGGGATCTCGCTCACGATCGAGGCCGGGCAGGGCTCCAGCAGGACCGTGCAGGCCGTCGGCCAGCAGAGCTACGACTTCGGCTGGGCCGACGCCCCCGCGCTGCTGGCCAACATCGACCAGGGGGTCGACGTCAGGTCCGTGGGCGTCTTCCTCCAGTCCACGCCCTCGGCGGTCCAGGTGTTCTCCGAAACGGGCATCACGGAACCGGAGGACCTCAGGGGCAGAACGATCGCGGTCTCCGCGGGCGACGCGGTCACGACCACCTTTCCCCTGTACCTGGAGGCGGTCGGACTCGCCGAGGACGACGTCGAACAGCAGAACCTCGACGCCGCCGGCAAGAACGCGGCGATGATGTCGGGCCAGGTCGACGGCCTCATCGGCTTCGCACACGACCAGGGGCCCAAGCTCGCCGAGGAGAGCGGCAAGGAGGTCAGCTACCTGCGCTACACCGACGCCGGACTGAACTTCTTCAGCAACGGCCTCCTCGCCCACACCTCCACCATCGAGGACGATCCGGATCTGGTCGAGCGGATGGTCGCCGCCACCTCGCAGGCCTACAGCGCCGCCCAGGAGGCGCCCGAGGAGGCGGTCGCCGCCATGGAGGGCCGGGATCCGCAGCTGCCGAGCGCGGAGGTGCTCCTCCACCAGTGGGAGGAGACCATCCCGCTGCTGCACACGGAGAACACCCGGGGCCGGGCTCCGGGCGTCACCGCCGAGGAGGACTGGCGCCAGACCATCGAGGTGCTGGCCGAGGCCGGGCTGGTCGAGGAGGCCAAGGAGACGAGCGCCTACTTCGACGCCTCGTTCACGGCGGAGGGGCGGTGAGCATGTTCGCCAGGGCAGCGGACAGCACGTCGGGAGAGGCGGGCGCGGACTCCCCCGAACCCGCGGGCCCGATGGTCGACGTCCACGGGGTCGACGTCACCTTCCGGACCAGGGCGCGCACGGTGCACGCCCTCAGCGGCATCGACCTGACCGTCGAACGCGGCGAGTTCCTCACCATCGCGGGGCCCTCCGGCTGCGGGAAGTCGACCCTGCTGCGGGTGATCGCCGGACTCACCGCGACGAGCGCGGGCGCAGTGACGTTGCGCGGCACCCCGGTCGAGGGGCCCCGACGCGACGTCGGCTTCGTCTTCCAGCGCGCCGCGCTCCTGGAGTGGCGCAACGCCCGCGACAACATCCTGTTCCAGGCCGAGATGCGCGGACTGCCCAGGACGTGGTCCCGTCGGCGGGCCGACGAACTCATCGAGATGACCGGCCTGACCGGCTTCGAGAAGGCCATGCCCTTCGAACTCTCGGGCGGCATGCAGCAGCGCGTCTCCCTGTGCCGCGCCCTGCTCCACGAACCGGACGTCCTCCTCATGGACGAACCGTTCGGTGCGCTGGACGCGCTGACCAGGGAGAACATGAACGTCGAACTGCGCCGCATCTGGGAGGCCACCGGCATGACCGTCGTGCTGGTGACGCACTCCGTGGCCGAGGCCGTCTACCTCGCCACCCGTGCCGTCGTGATGGGGCCGCGCCCCGGACGCGTCATCGAGGAGTTCACCATCGACATCCCGGGCCGCCGTGAGTACGAGCCCACGTTGGAGAACCCCGAGTTCCACAGGATCGCCGGACGCGTCCGCGAGCTGCTGGGCTCCACCGCCACCGCAGACTGAGCCCGTACAGGACCCGGAGCCGCGCGGGGATGCGGGGCCGGTCAGGGCCGGTCGGCGCGCGTCCCGGTCCGGGCCGCCAGGCGGATCCCCGGCCAGGCCCCCCGCTCGGCGAGCCGGGTCGTCACCTGCACGATGCCGTGCCGGACGACGGACACCGCGTCCCGCGGCTCGTAGTAGTCCGAACCGGCGCACACGGCGATGTGGCGTTCGATCACGGGGTCCACGACCCGCCGCACCATGAGGTCGGGGGCGCTGCGCAGCGCCTCGACGCTGGACAGCGGGAGCAGGGCGCAGGCCTCGCCGCTCTCGGCGATGCGCACCATCGTGCCCAGGGACTCCACGTCGGCGGCGATCGTGGGCACCGCGCCGTGCTCGGTGAAGACGCGGTCGATGAGCACGCGCAGGTTGCTGCGCGCCCCGGGGGCGACCAGCGGCACCCGGAGCATGTCGGCCAGGCTGATCTCCCCGTACGCCGCGGTGTCGGCGGCGGCCGGGCCCGCCGGGGCGGGCCCGGCGGCCCGGTCGTCTCCGGGCGGCTCCTCGTCGTCCGAGCGCCCGACCAGGTACAGCTCCTCGGAGTACAGCGGCGTCTCGGCCGGCCGGGGCGCCGCGTCGTCGCGGTACAGGACGGCCAGGTCCATCCGCCCGACCGTGAGCAGCTCCTGGATGTACCCGCTCACCGACTCGAACAGCCGCAGGTGGACGCCGGGGTAGTTCCGTTTCGTCCAGGAGAACAGCGCCGGAGCGAGGTGGACGGCGGCCGCGGTGGGCAGCCCGACCGCCACCGGACCGCGGATGGCCCGGGGCTCCTTGGCCACGTCCTCGGCGATCTGGTCGAACCGGCGGATGAGCTGCTGGGCGTCCCGGTACAGGGTCCGCCCCGCCGGTGTGGGAACCACACCGCGGGGGCCGCGCTGCACGAGCCGCACGCCCAGTTCGCTCTCCAGCTGCCTCATCCGCTGGCTGACCGCGGGCTGCGAGACGAACAGCGCCGAGGCCGCGCGGGTGAAGCTCCCGCTGTCGATGACCGCGATGAAGTCCCGCAACTGGGCGATGTCCACTGGCTGTCCCCTCGGCCTACACGGTCCGGTCCCTCCCCTCGGCGCGCCGCAGCAGTCGGCGGGCGCGTTCCACGACCGGCCGGTCGATCATCTCACCACCGCGCTGAACAGCGCCCCCGTCCCCCGCGGCGAGTACCCCGCGCGCCCATTCCAGCTCGGCGGCGTCGGGGGCGAAGGCGGTGTCCACCGGCGCGACCTGGGCGGGGTGCACGCACAGCTTGCCGCCGAACCCCCAGCGGCGGGCGCGGACGGCGTCGCGTGCCGCGGCCGCGCCGTCGCGCACGTCCGTGGTGACGCCCTCGACCGGCGGCGGCAGCGAGCACGCCGCCGACCAGCGCACCAGGTCGCTCCGCGACGGGTCGAGCGCGGCGTCGTCGGCGGTGCCCAGGTCCAGGGCCAGGTCGATCCCGCCGAACAGCAGCCGGACCGTCTCGGGGCGGCCCGCGATGCCGGAGAGCTCCACCAGCCCGCGGGCGGACTCGATCAGCGGCAGCACCGGCGCCCCGCCCGCCTCGGCCGCGGCGCGCACGTCGTCGCCGGACTCGGCCTTGGGCAGGACGACGGCGTCCGGCCCCAGCTCACGGCACAGCCGCGTGTCGGCGGCGAACTCCGCGGTGGTGCGCGCGTTGACGCGCACGGCCACGGCGGGGGCTCCGCCGGAGGGGGGACGGGCTTCGGCGACGCCCGGCCACCCGGCCCGCAGCGCTTCGCGCGCGGCCTCCTTGCCGTCGGCCGGGACGGCGTCCTCCAGGTCGATGATGACGGCGTCGGCGCCGCTGAGCACCGCCTTGGCGAACCGGTCGGGGCGGGACGCGGGCACGAACAGCCAGGTGACGGCCGAGGCGAGCGCGTCCGCGCGCGCGGCGGCGTTGGTCCGCGACGCCATCAGACCACCCCGCCCGACCGCAGCTCGCCGGTCTCCTCGGCCGTCATCCCCAGCTCTCCGAGGATGGCGTCGGTGTGCTCGCCCAGGCCGGGGACCGGGTCCATGCGGGGGGCCGGGTCGCGCGGGCCGGGCGGCGCCAGCGCCGGGACCCGCCCCGTAGGCGTGTCCACCTCGTGCCAACGCCCGCGCGCGGCGAGCTGCGGGTGGTTCCACACGTCGGCGAGGCTGTTCACCCGGGCGTAGGCGACCGGGACGGCGGCGAGCAGGGAGGTGGCCTCGTCGCCGTCCAGTTCGGCGAAGCGCCGGGCGATGACGGCCCTGAGCGTGTCGCGGTTGGCGCTGCGGGCGGCGTTGGTCGCGTAGTCGGCGTCCTCGGCGAGCGCGGGGCGCTCCAGGAAGCGCTCGCAGAACGCGCGCCATTCGCGCTCGTTCTGGATCGCCATCAGGACCACCTGCTCATCGCGCGCGACGAAGGGGCCGTAGGGGTAGATCGTGGCGTGCGCCGCGCCGGCGCGCGCCGGCGGCTCCTGGCCGTCGTAGGTGTAGTAGAGCGGGAAGCCCATCCACTCGGCGGTGGCCTCCAGCATCGACACGTCCAGGTGGGCGCCCTTCCCGGTGCGTGCGCGTTCGAGCAGCGCGCCCAGGATCGAGCTGTAGGCGTACATGCCCGCGGCGATGTCGGAGACCGAGATGCCGACCTTGGCCATCTCCTCTCCGCTGCCCGTCACCGACAGCAGCCCCGACTCGCTCTGCACCAGCAGGTCGTAGGCCTTCATCGTCTCGTAGGGGCCGGGGGAACCGTAGCCGGAGATGTCGCAGACGATGAGCCCGGGGTGGCGCGCGTGCAGCTCGGCGGCGCCCAGCCCGGCGCGGGCCGCGGCCCCCGGCGCCAGGTTCTGGATGAAGACGTCGGCGCGTGCCAGCAGCCGGCGCAGCACCTCGTTGCCGCGCGGGTCCTTGATGTCCAGCGTCAGGGACTCCTTGTTGCGGTTGACCCACACGAAGTGCGAGCTCATGCCGTTGACGCGGGAGTCGTAGCCGCGGGCGAAGTCGCCCGTGCCGGGGCGCTCGACCTTGATGACGCGGGCTCCCATGTCGGCCAGGTGGCGGCTGGCGTAGGGAGCGGCGATGGCCTGCTCCAGGGAAACGACGGTGACACCGCGAAGCGGCTGCATGGTTTCTTCTCTCCTGCGTGTGTGTGAAGGTCGGGCGCGCCACGCGTGCGGGGGGGTGCCGGGAGCCGCGTCCCCGCGGGCCGCCGCGTGCGCGGCGGCCCACGGGGACGGTGGCCGCGGCTCGCGGCGGTCGTCCCCGCTAGACGACGAAGCTGATGCCCACGACGATGACCAGCGAGACCACCGAGGCCAGTGAGGTCACGAAGGTCAGCGCCTTGAGCGTGCCCCGGGTGGTCACGCCGAGCAGCGACTGGAACATCCAGAAGAAGTTGCTGTTCACGTGGAGCGCGAACAGGGCGCCCGCGCCGATGGACAGCCCCAGGACCGCGGGCGGCAGGTCCAGGCTGCCCATGATCGGGGCGAGGATGCCCGCGGCCGCGATGGCGGCGACGGAGATCGAGCCGATGGCCACGTGCAGCACGGCCGCCACCAGCCAGGCCAGCAGCACCGCCACGAGCGTCGGCGTGCCCGCGTCGGCCGAGAACAGGCCGCCCAGGACCCCTTCGAGGGCCGTCTCGCCGATCACCGCGCCCAGCGAACCGCCGACACCGGTGACCAGCAGGATCTGCCCGGTGGTGTTGAGTCCCTCGCCCAGCGCGTCGTTGGTGCGCGCGTTGCCCAGCACTCCCCGCGACAGCACGTAGGCGCCGAGCAGGCCCACGAAGAGCGCCAGCACCGGGTCGCCGAAGAAGGCGATCACGGGAGACGTCACGCCCGCGGCCTCGGCGATCGCCCCGGCGGCGATCATGACCAGCGGGATGAGGATGGGCAGCAGGGAGACGTAGAGCGGCGGGGTCCGCGGCGCCGTCTCGGGGACCTTCGCCGTGCCGTCGCCGCCACCGCCGTCACCGGCTCCACCAGCGCCGCCGCTGCCGCCGCCGGGCGCGGCGCCCGCGGGCTGCACGGCACCGGCGGGCTCGCGCTCGCCGACCGCCGCCGGGGCGGTCTCGTCCTTGTCGGGGTTCCAGAACCCGACCTTCAGCAGGAGCCCGTAGAGGAACACGGTGAGCACCGCCGTGGCCAGTCCGACCCCGAAGCCGTAGAGCAGCATCGTGCCGAGCGGGACGCCCAGCAGACCGGCGATCGACACGGTTCCCAGACCGGGGATCACGAACACGTAGCCGACGAGGATGCCGGTGCTGAGGGCGCCGCCCATCATGCCGACGCCGTTGCGGCCCAGGCTGGGCGCGGCGGAGCGGGCCAGCGGGGCGGCGAGCACGAGCTGCACGTCCACGTAGATGGACGGGAAGATCGTGCTCAGCACGGAGGCGAGCGCGTAGGGGAGCCGCCTGGGACCGAGCAGTCTCAGCAGCAGCTCCACCAGTTTCTGCAGGGCGCCCATGCGGAACAGCAGCGACCCCAGGAGGACGCCGAATCCGATGAGCAGCCCGACTTCGGTCATGATGTCGCCGAAGCCCTGGGCGATGGTCGAGATGGTCTTCTCGAACCCCAGCCCGGCCGCGAGTCCCAGGTAGATCGACCCGATCACGAGTGCGATCACCGGCTCGACGCGGGCGGCCAGGATCAGCAGCACCACGCCGATAATCGCTATCGCCGTGTGCGCCACGACCAAGGTGTCAGTCATCTGGCTCTTTTCCGTTCATACCTGATGGGGGGCGGTGTCAGGCTCTGGGCCACTGAGGCGGACCGCGACCGGTCCGGTCTCTCCACCGCCTGAGGCCGCGCGAAAGCGCGGCCGCCTTGGCGGAAACGCTCGCACATCCGTGCTGGAAAGATGTGACCGGGTCCACCCTGACGTGCGCCGGGGCCGTATCGCGGGCGCGTCGTCCCGCGGAGGGCCGCGAACGGCACTGCGCCGCGCGGCGGCGGGTGGACGCGTCGCCCTGTGGTCCGCGCCACAGACCTGACCATGCAACACGAAGTCGGGGCCGCCTGGTAGGGGCCCGTCCCCATGGGGCTCATAAGCAGGGCTTATACCGGCGCAGCGGCCCGGGACGGCGGGGTGTGAACCCACCACCCCTTGGCCCCCGACCAAGGGGCACAGCCACGAAACACCCTTGGCAGGGGCCGTCGCACACGGAATCCGTGTCGCGCCCCGGCTGACGCTGTCAGGATGCGCCCTCGACGCCGTGTTCGAGCAGGTCGAACACGGCGTCGAGGGCGGCGCGGGGGTCGGGTTCGTCGCTGAGGAACTGCGGGATCTCAAGGACGTAGCGGGCGACGGCGCGGGCGGTGAGATCGCCGGGGTCGCGGCCGAGCCCGGCGGCGATGGCCTCGGCCAGGGGTTCCTCGCAGCGAATCCACAGTTTGCGTGAGTAGTCGCGCAGGGCCGGGGTGTTGACGATCAGTTCGGTGAGCCTGC
This sequence comes from Nocardiopsis camelliae, assembly GCF_028993595.1. GTDB lineage: Bacteria > Actinomycetota > Actinomycetes > Streptosporangiales > Streptosporangiaceae > Nocardiopsis > Nocardiopsis dassonvillei. The sequence continues at coordinate 2,385,693 of NZ_CP118614.1, read as the reverse complement.
GGGCCTCCGGGGTGGGGTCGGCCACGAACGGCCCGCGCCCGGCCATGAAGTCCCGCAGCGCCGCCATCACCGACACTCCGGCGGGGCGTTCACGCACCGCGGACAGCAGGCTTTCCCGACGTTCGACGCCATCGTCGAACATCAGCGCCTCCTTGCCGTCGGGGACGTGTTTGAACACCGTCGGGCCCGAGATGTCCACCGCGTCGGCGATCTGTTTGACGCTGACCTGGTCGTAGCCCTTCTCCAGGAACAGCCGCTGCGCGGCCTCGGCCAGCGCCCGGCGAACCTGGGCCTTCTTGCGTTCCCGACGTCCGGGCGGCTCAACAGACATGCCACCACCCTAGCACATGACTTAACTCACTTAATATATTAACTCAGTTGTTTTTTTAATCAGGTTGTGTTTTCCTGGGCGGGTCAGAGCTGGACTCACCGCAGCGAGGGGATGATCGAGATGAGCGGCAACGAAACGGCACCGGTACTGATCGTCGGCGGCAGCCTGGTCGGGCTGTCCGCCGCGGTGTTCCTGGCCTGGCAGGGCGTTCCGGTCGTGGTGGTCGACAGGCACCGCGGCAGCTCCCCGCATCCGCGGGCGATCGGTTTCACCACCCGTACGGTGGAACACTTCCGGCAGGTCGGGGTCGAGGTGCCGCCGTCGCTCCAGGGCATGAAGCCGCCGCGGCGGGCCCGGGTGGAGAGCCTGACCGGGACCTGGTTCGAGGAGTACCCGTGGACGCCCGGTGGCAGGGGCGCCTACGGCGCGGAGGACTCCCCGGTGCACGCGATCGCGGTCACCCAGGACCGGCTCGAACCCCTCCTGCGTGACCGAGCGGTCGAACTGGGCGCTGACCTGCGACTGGGCACCGAACTGCTCGGCTTCGTCCAGGACGCCGACGGCGTGACAGCCACCCTGCGCCGCCGCGACGACAGCCACGAATACCGCCTGCGCGCCCAGTACGTGGTGGCCGCGGACGGCGCGACCAGTGCGGTGCGTGAGGCGTTGGGCATCGGCCGCCACGGGGCGGGTCCGCTGTCGGTGCAGCGCAGCATCCTGTTCCGCGCCCCCTTGGACGAGTACCTCCAGCACGGTGTGGTCCAGTTCGAGATCGAGCAGCCCGACCTGAAGGCGTTCCTGACCACCTATTCCGACGGGCGCTGGGTGCTGATGCTCAGCGACGACACCGAGCGTGCCGCCGACGAGCAGATCCAGGTGGTGCGGCAGGCGATCGGCCGCACCGACATCCCCATCGAGTTGGTGACCACCGGCCGCTGGGACCTGGCGGGGCTCATCGCTGACCGCTTCTCCGACGGCCGGGTGTTCCTCGCCGGGGACGCCGCCCACCAACTGCCGCCCAACCGCGGCGGTTTCGGCGCCAACACCGGTATCGACGACGTGCACAACCTGGCCTGGAAACTGGCCGCCGTGCTGACCGGGAGATCCGCGCCCCGACTGCTGGACACCTACGACGCCGAACGCCGGCCTGTCGCGGACCTGCGCCACGACCAGCTCTTCGCCCGCGCCGACTACAAGGCCCACCTGGCGGCCCCCAGGACAGACGTGCCGGTGCTCGACGACGCGTCCATCGAACTCGGCCAGCTCTACCGCTCGGCCGCGGTCCTGGGAGCGGACGCCGACCTGCCGCCCGCGCGGCGACCCGACCAATGGGCCGGTCAGCCGGGCACCCGGGCCCCGCACCTGTGGGTCGCCGTCGACGGCGGGGAGAGCTCGACGCTGGATCTGTTCCGGCGCGACTGGGTGCTGCTGTCCGAAGACGACCGCTGGGCCGCCGCTGCGGCCCGCGCCGCCGAGCAGCTGGACATCCCAGTCACGTTCGTGCACATCGGCACCGACGCGGAACCGGTGGAGCCCGACGCCTTCCGCACCGCCTACGGCCTTGAATCCCACGGGGCCGCCCTGGTCCGCCCCGACGGCTACATCGCCTGGCGCACCATCACCGCCCCGTCCGATCCCGCCCAAGCACTCAACGCCGCGTTGAACGCCACCGCTGTGCCCACCCACGCCGTCGAGGCAACAGCAGGCGAGGCCTGGTCATAACCGCCACCACACTCGGACAACGCCTCCGCCGCCTCGAAGACCTCGAAGCGGTCCGTGACCTCTTTGCTCGTGGACGAGCGGGCTGAGCTGGCTGACCCGCGCTTTTCAGCGTCGGAGACGTCCACTACTCGGGGGGACGTCCGACCTCGTGTGCCCACCCGCCCCCGGTTCAACCCACCTGGGAAGCAGCGAGGGGCCCACCGAATGGTGGACCCCTCGCTGACCTGCTATTCCTCTGTCGGGACGGCGGGATTTGAACCCACGACCCCTTGACCCCCAGTCAAGTGCGCTGCCAAACTGCGCTACGTCCCGTCCGTTGCGCGAACGCCGTTCCCAGCGCCGCCAACAGGTGAAACTGTATCGCATCCGGCAGGGCTCTCGAACCGGATATCCGGCCGCGGGCACCAGGCGCGGGGGGCTCTCTCAGGGCACCAGCCCCTCGACGAGGGCCTCCTCGTCCTCACCCGTGTGCACGACGACCGCTCCCGGGACCGCGAGCATGTCGACCAGCATCTGTCCCTCGGGGGCGATCCACCGCGCCGTGTCCCAGGACACCGACTCGCCGAAGGGCGCCACCGCCACCTCGGTCCGTCGGTCGTCCGCCGCGAGGGGGGTACGCGTGCGCGGGACGAGCACCACGTCCTCCAGCGCGACCACGTTCGCCATGCTCGCGTACCCGCCCAGGAGGCTCTCCGTGTCCGCCGTCGCGGTGATCCCGCCCGAGGCGTCGACGCGGTGGAACAACGAACCGTCGTGCAGACTCTCACGGAGCACACCGCCTGCGGTGTCGACCTGTACCACGCTCTCCTGCTCGTAGCCCCCGTCCCTGCCCCAGTCCTCGTCCGCCACGAGTTCGGGGAGGAGGTCGAGCCGCTCCCCGGTGGCGACGTCGAGCACGCGCAGGGCCGGATCGGCGTCGTACTGCTCCAGCGCGATCACCGGGGTGCCGTCTCCGGCGGGCACGGGGCCTCCGACCGGTTCGGGTGCCGTCTCTTCCGGAGCGGTGATCCACTCGTGGCGCCAGGCCTCCTCCCCGGTGGTGAGGTCCACCGCCGTGACCGCGACCTCCACCCGGTTCCCGCCCGAGAAGAGGTCGAAGAAGGTCGAGTAGTCCGAGTGGTCCCCGAACCTGCTCTGCCTCTCGGGGGCGCACCCGTGCAGGGTCACCAGCAGGTCGCCGTACCGCAGGGGGTCCTCGTGGCGGCAGGCCAGGCCGTCGTCGGCCTCCACCAGCGTGCGCGACCACAGTTCCCCGTCGCCGTCCAGCGATCTCGCGGTCAGTGTGAGCGAACCGCCGGGTCCGGTCCGGACGAGTCCGATCCGGGCCTCGGGGGTCATCGCGACGAGGTTTCCCCACCCGTCCGACTGGAGCGCGGTGTGCTCACCGGTGACCTCACCGGTCGCAATGTCGAGCACCGCAGTGGTCCACTCCACCGGTTCGCCGTCCGCCTCGGGTTCGGCCCCTTCCGGCAAGGTGCCGCGGACGTAGCGCACGTACACGTGCGCGTCGTCGGCCCACACGCTCCGGCTCCGGTCGCGCGGGCGCCGGAAGGACCACCGCTCCTCGCCGGTCTCCCCGTCCAGGGAGACCGCGCCGTCGCCGAGCAGGACCAGGGGCCCGTGGGTGCCCGCGCGGACCTCCTCGATCCGCGTCCCCATCGGGGGCGCCCAGCTCCACCCCACCCGGCTGACCGTCTCCGGCACCGGCGGCGGGTCGCCGCCCTCCACCGCGGTGGTGTGCGGTTCCCGGGGGAAGGCCGTCACACCCACCAGCGCGCTGACCAGCACGACGGCGAGGACGCCCGCCGCGGCGGAGGGCAGCGAGCGCCGCAGGGGCGCCAGCCTCTGCGGCTGCACGGACGCCAGCATGGACAGGCACCCCAGTACGACCGCGCAGACGACGAGCCACATGGCGGCCGCCGCGGGCGAGGGATCGTAGTGCCAGGCCGTCTCCGCGGTCGCCTCGAAGGAGTCGCGCGGGAAGCCCGCGACGGCCGGGTACACGCCGCCGAGGGCGGCCAGGGCGAGCCAGACCACGTACGCCCGGCCCTCGGGCTCGTCGTCGAGGCGGCGGGAACGCGTCAGGTTCCAGCGGATCCCGTAGAACAGGGCCATTCCCGCGACGGCCACTCCGGGAACCCACCAGCCGCCGGTCTCCTCCAGCAGGCCGTCCTCGTACCTTCCCCAGTTCCGGACCACCGTGGCGGCCGCCAGGAGCAGGGCGCCCATGAGCATCCCCGACCCGGCCCACGCCAGGGCGTTCCCCACGCGTCGGCGCCGCTCCGGCGCCCCTGCCCCGTCCACTGCTCTCCCCGGCTCCGGGGCCGCGCGCCGGAGCCGGCGGCGCCGTGTCCGCGCGGCCGCACCGTCGGTCATGTCCGCGGACAACCTAGCAGCGGACGGAATCCGGACGGCAGGGGCGTCCGGTCCCGCACGCGTACCCGCCCGGTTGCAGACATCCGTCCAGAATCCGTGCACGCAGACGGAAACCATGCACACATTTGGAATCCGCGCACAAAGACGGAATCCGTGCACGCGACCGGACTCCAGGCACGTGTCGGGGGCAGCCGGTCCGCGTCACTGGCCGCTGGGCCAGGTCTCCTCCTCGCCCGAGTCCTCCTCGACCTCGTGCAGGGGCGTGAGCGCGCGGGTGCGGTCGACGAACACGAAGGCGTCGTAGCGCTCCCCCAGCACGGTCGGGACGTAGTTGCGCAGCCCGTCGCGTCCGGGGTGGTAGATGACGCCGACGGCGCGGTGCGGCAGGACCTCGCCCGCGAACGGGTCGTCCGCACCGTCGCCGGTCAGGAGCAGCAGGCCCGTCTCCCCCTCGAACGACTGGTGCAGCAGCGCCTCCACGCTCCCGTGGCGCGCCGCGGGTACCGGCATCGGCTCGGGGGTCTCCCCCCACGCCCGGGCGGCCATGACCCGGCCCTCGTAGGTGCCGAAGCCGACGAGGACCACGCCCTCGTCACCGTGGCGCTCGCGCACCAGCTGCCCCACGTTGACCATGCCCGCGGCGGCCATGTCGGTGGCGCGCGCGTCGCCGACATGGGTGTTGTGCTCCCACACGACGGCTCTGGCACCGGACCCGTGGTAGTCCATGAGCCGGTCGAGCGTGTCGGCCATGTGGTGGTCGCGGACGTTCCACGACTCGGGGCCGCCGCGCACCAGCGCCCGGTAGTACTGCTCGGCGTCCGCGAGCACCTCGGCGTTCTGGCGCGCGGCGAACTCGGCCAGGTCCTCGGCGGAGGAGGCCTGCCCCGCGCGCTCGCGCAGTTCGGCCAGCAGTCGCACGACCTCGACCTCGCAGTTCTCGGGCACCAGCCGCGTCGCGCGGGCGTAGGCCTGGGGGTCCTCGCCGTAGGGCTGGAAGCAGCGGTAGGCGTTCAGGGCCGGTTCCACCTGCTCGGGCATGTTCTCGCGCAGCCACCCCAGCACCGCGTACAGCGACTCCCACAGGCTGTAGACGTCCAGGCCGAAGAACCCGGCGCGCCGCTCCGGCGCGAGCCCCAGGTTGTGTCCGCGCAGCCACCGGGCGAACTCCAGCACCTCGGTGTTGGCCCACATCCACTGCGGCCACCTGCGGAAGCCCTCCAGGATCTCCTTCGGGTCCCCGGGCGCCCCCTCCGCGCCCACCACGCCGCAGTGCAGCTGCTGGAAGTCGGGCCAGTCGCCCTCCACCGCGACGAAGGAGAAGCCCGCCTCCCCGATCAGCCGCCGGGTCAGTTCCGTTCGCCAGCGGTAGAACTCGGCGGTGCCGTGCGAGGCCTCGCCCAGCAGCACGTAGCGCGCGTCGCCGATCCGCTCCATGAGCGGGTCCAGCGACCTCGGTCCGGTCAGCCGCGGGAGGGCGTCCGGGAGGGTTCCGCCGCTCATCGCTCCGCCTCGCCCAGGATGCCCGCGAACCAGCCGGAGGCGGCGTCGGCCACCTCCTCCAGCGCCCCCGGTTCCTCGAACAGGTGGGTGGCGCGGGGGACGACGTGGATTTGGCACGGGGCGCTGAGCCGGTCGGCCGCGTCCTCGTTGAGCCGCAGGACCTCGGTGTCCGCGCCGCCGACGATGAGCAGCGTGGGGGCGCGCACGACCTGGAGCGCCTCGGTGCCCGCGAGGTCGGGGCGGCCGCCGCGCGAGACGACCGCGGCGACCAGGTCCGGGCGTTCGGCGGCGGTCCTCAGCGCGGCGGCGGCGCCGGTGCTGGCGCCGAACAGTCCGATGGGTGTGCCCGCGGTGTCCTCGTGTGCGGCCAGCCAGTCCACGGTTCCGGTGAGCCGCCGGGTGAGCAGGTCGATGTCGAAGCGCTGCCGCCCGGTCGCGCTGTCGGCGCGCTCCTCCTCCGGGGTGAGCAGGTCCAGCAGGAGGGTGGCGACCCCGACCCGGCTGAGCTCCTCGGCCACGGCCCGGTTGCGCGGGCTGTGGCGTGAGCTTCCGCTGCCGTGCGCGAAGGCCACGACCGCGGTCGCCCCGGGGAACACGGCCAGCCGCCCGTCGAGCAGCGCGTCCGGCGTGCGTACCGTCACGTCGACAGCGGTCATGGTCCTCTCCCTTCGTGGGGGCCGGGCTCCCGTGCGGTGCGCCGACCCGGTGTCGTCCGCCGCGTGCACGGCGGCCGGTGGCTGTCAGGGGCGGCCGGGAGGGCCGCCGCCGGGACCGCCGGGGCCCGCGGAGTCGCCGGTGCCGGGGCGGCGGGAACCGCCGGAGTCGCCGGGCCCCCTGGGAGACCTCGCCAGCAGGCCGCGCACCTCGTCATCGGTGACCTGCGCGAACCTCTCGTACCAGAGGCTGACCGCGCCGAAGTCCGGCGGCGTCTCCAGGCAGACGATCCGGTCGCAGACGTCGGAGAGCGCGCGGACGGCTTCGGGCGCGCCCACGGGGACGGCCAGCGTCAGGGACGCGGGGCGCCGGGCGAGCACCGAGGTCAGCGCCGCCCGGGCGCTCAGTCCGGTGGCCAGGCCGTCGTCGACCACCACGACGTCGTATCCGGCGGTCTCGGGTTCGGGGTCCTCCCCGCGGTAGGCCAGCAGCCTGCGCCGCGCCTCGGCCCGCTGTGCCCCGACCATGTCGGCCAGGCGCCCATCGGGGATGCCCAGCAGGTCCAGTGCCCTCTGGTCGAACAGCGCGGGGCCCTCGGCCGTGGTCGCGCCGATCGCCGTCTCCGGGCTCCCGGGGGCGGGGATCTTGCGCGCGACCACGATGTCCAGCGGTACGCCGAGGGCCTCGGCGACGGGCTCGGCCACGGGGACGCCGCCCCGGGGCAGGGCCAGCACGCGCGGGCGCGGTCCCGCCCGCTCCGCCACCGCGCGGGCGAGCCGCTCGCCCGCCTCTCGCCGGTCCCGAAACACGTGTGCCACCTCACCCGGTCGCGTCGTCTGGATCCCGTGGCGCGACGGCCCGCGTCCGCGCGGCTCGGCGGCGCGCGCGGGCCGTGTGGTGAGCGCTACCCCGGGGCCCTCGGCGCACACATGGACCGGGCGGGCCCTCCGGGACCGGTTCGGCGCTACCCGCCCAGGGTGCCGTCGAGGCGCTCGACCACGCAGAACTCGTTGCCCTCGGGGTCGGCCAGGACCGCCAGCAGGTGCCCGTCCTCCTCGTAGGCCGGGCGCAGCACCTGCGCGCCCAGCGCGCGTACCCGCTCGACCTCCGCGTCCAGGTCGTGGACGACCAGGTCCGGGTGCATCCGGTTCTTGCCGGAGCGGGGCTCGGGCACCTTCTGGAGGAGCAGGTCGGGCCAGCGCCCGCCCGGGTCCTTCAGGGCGAGGTAGACCGGGTGCTGGCCCTCCTCGCGCTCGAAGCCCAGCACGGCGCACCAGAAGTCGGCGGCGGCGTGGAGGTCGTTGGTGTCGAGTACCCAGACCAGGCGCACGTGGCGGTCCCCTCGGTAGGGCGGGGGGGGGGCGGCCCACGGCCACCCTACGACGCGGACCCGCGACTCCGGGAGACCCCGCGGCGCCGGTCGGCACCCTGGTTCCGCCTTCGATTTTTTGTGACGATCAGTCCATAAAGTGGTACCGTCTGGAGCATGGGAAGACCACGCCAGTTCGACGAGGAGCACGTGATCCGGGCCGCCTACGAGGAGTTCCGGTCCAAGGGCTTCGACGGGACCTCCACGGCCGACCTGTGCCAGGCGACCGGACTGACCCGCAGCAGCCTCTACAACACCTTCCACTCCAAGGAGCACCTGTTCCGCCGGGCGCTCTCCCACTACGTCACCACCATGACCGCGCGTCAGGGAACCGTGCTGGACTCCGCGCAGGGCAGCGGGCTGGACCGGATCGGGGCGCTGCTCGCCGTGATCGTGGCCGACGAGGCGGCCAACCGGGAGAGCGGCCGCGGAGCGGGCTGCTTCACCGTCAACACCATCACCACGATCGCCTCGCGCAACCCGGAAGTCGCCCAGGTGGTGGAAGCCGACCTGCACAAACGCCTGTCCTCACTGCGTCTGACCGTCATGGACGGCCAGCTCGACGGCTCGGTCGCCGCCGACCGCGACCCCGGTGACCTGGCCTGGTACGTGGCCTCGCTCATCTCCGGAATGAGGGTCGCGGCCCAGTCGGGCGCCGGGAGGGCGGTGCTGGAGGGCATCGCCTCCACCGGGATCGAGGCGCTCCGCCCCTGACCCGCGCTCCCCCACCCTTCCCGCCCTTCCCTCCACCCGCACCCCCGCCCCCGTCTCCCGATCCACCTCCGACCTGACGGCCCCCGGCCCCGTGTGCCCGCGCGACCCCCGCGCCCCGGCACCGGTGCTGCCGCGCGTTCGCCGTACACCTCTTCACACGCCGCTCCGCGCGCTCTTATTTTGGTCTGATCGATCCAAAAATTGGAAGGGAAACCCATGCCCGCATCCGTCTACCTCATGGCGCTCGGCATCTTCGCCATGGTCACCAGCGAACTGCTCGTCGGTGGACTCATGCCGCAGATGTCGGAGGACCTGGGGGCCACCATCCCGCAGATCGGCTACCTCATCACCGCGTTCGCACTGGCGATGGCACTCGGCGGTCCGCTGGCGACCCTGTCGGTCCTCCGTCTGCGCACGAACCACGCCCTGATGGTGCTCTTCGCCGTCTTTTTCGTCGGCAACGCGCTGGCCGCCCTGTCCACCTCCTACTGGCCCATGCTCGTGGCCCGCGTGGTCACCGGAGCGGCCGCCGGAGCCTTCTTCGGCGTCGCCCTGTCGGCGGTCGCGCAGGTCACCGCGCCGCACCTGCGCGGGCGCGCCACCGGTGCGGCCCTCCAAGGCCTCATGGTGGGCACCCTGCTCGGACTGCCGCTGTCCACGCTCATCGGCGGCCAGTTCGGCTGGCGCGCCGCCTTCGCCGCCGTCGGCGCGCTGACCGTGGTCGTGGCCGCGGCCACCGCGCTCGCCCTGCCACGCCTGGAGAGGGCCGAGGAGGCCGGGGCCCTGCGCTCCGAACTGGAGGTGTTCCGCCGCCCGCGCCTGTGGACCGTCATGGCCACCTCCACGCTCATCATCGGCGCCACCTTCGCGGCGTTCTCCTACTTCACACCGATCCTCACCGAGGTCACCGGGTTCTCCCGCGACATCGTGCCGCTGCTGCTCCTGGGCTACGGCGGGGCCACGGTCATCGGCAACATCGTGGTCGGCCGCCTGGCCATGTCCCACACCGTGACCGTCATCGTGGCCGGTCTGGCGCTCAACACGGTCTTCCTGGGCGTCTTCGCGCTCTTCGCGGACCTGCCGGTCCCCGCCCTGCTGGCGATGGCGGGCATCGGCCTGGTGGGCATCACGTTGAACCCCGCGATGATCACCCGCGTCCAGCGCGCCGGGAACGCGCGCGCCCTGGTCAACACCGTCCACTCCTCGTTCATCACCATGGGCGTGGTCGTCGGCTCCTGGATCGGCGGCATGGGCATCGGCGCCTTCGGCCTGCGCGCACCGCTGTGGGTCGGCGTCGGCCTGGCCCTGCTCGCGCTGCTGGCCATGGTGCCCGCGGCCCTGACCGCGCGCAGGGTGGGCCACGAGGCCACCGACCTGTACGTCCCGCCCGCACCGGGTCCGGCGAAGGGAGACCGGATCACGCACCCCGCGGACGCCTGATCCCCGCCGGGCGCCCCGCACGGGCGGACCAGCCCGCTCCCCGGAGATCGCCCCTCCGGGGAGCGGGAAACACACACCCCCTTCCATGCCTTGACAGTTATATAACCAACTAGACATACTCAACACATGCCCGATCTGTTCGCCGTACTGGCCGAACCCAGCAGGCGCCGCATCCTGGACGCGCTGCGCCGCAGCGAGGGCCTGCTCGTCAAGGACCTGGTCGCCGGGCTGGACATGAGCCAGCCCAACGTCTCCAAGCACCTGCGCGTGCTCCGCACCGCCGGACTGGTCTCCGAGACCGCCGAGCGGCAGGGGCGGCGCTACCGCCTGCGGGCCGAGGCGCTGCGCGACCTGGACGACTGGCTGCGCCCCTACCGGGCGTTCTGGACGGACCGGTTGGACGAACTGGGCGAGTACCTGGACTCCACGCACCCACAGGAGGGGCAGCAGCCATGAGCACCGAGGTCCGCGTCGAGGCGAGCACGTCCGGCGCTCCCGTACTGCGCTTCACCCGCCGCTACCCGCACCCGCTGCCGACGGTCTGGGCCGCGCTGACCACCGACGAGGCGCTCAGCCGGTGGTTCCCCTGCCGGGTGGCGATCGACGCGCGCGAGGGCGGCGCGCTCACGCTCACCTTCCCCGGAGAGGAACCGGAGACCGCGCCGATCACCGAGTTCGCGCCGCCGCACGTCCTGGCCTTCCACTGGGACGGCGAGGACCTGCGCTGGACCCTGGAGGAGGACGGCGACGGGTGCGTGCTGCGCCTGTCCAACACCGTCGCCGACCCGGCCTGGACGGCCAACACCGCGGCCGGGTGGGACGTGTGCCTGCGCACGCTCGCCGCCGTGCTGGACGGACGCGCCGAACCGGCGCAGGCCGGTCCCGACGAGGCGCTCATCGCGCACTACCGCCAGACCCTGGCCGCCGACTGACGCACCGGCCGCGCGGGGACGCCGGCCCCCGCGCGCTCCGGGGCCGGGTGCCCCGCGCCGCGCGGGCGGCGTTTCCGGTCACCGCGTCGGGGAGGGCGACCTCAGGACGAGCGCGTGAGGAGGACGGGGCGGGGGCTGGCCGCGAGGATCCGCGAGCTGACGCTGCCCAGGACGAGCTTGGGAATCCCCACCCGGGCGCGGCTGGCGAGCACCGCCAGGGCGCCGGGGCGGCGGTGGAGCAGCCCGGTGATGTCGCCCGCGGGGTCGGCGCCGGTCAGCACGGTCGTGCGCACCGCCAGGCCGTCCGCCTCCAGCCTCCGCGCGGCCCCCGACAGCCGCGCCCCGGCCACGGCCGCCCCGCCGGGCGAGGCCACGTGCACCAGTTCCACCTCCAGTCCGAGCTGGCGGGCCCACCCCCGCCCCAGGGCGAGCGTGTCGGCGTCGCGGGAACCGCCGTCCAGGCACACGAGGGCACGGCCACCGGCCCCGCCTCCCCCGTCACACAGGTACCCGGGACCTATCATGAGCACCGGGGCGGCCGCCTGGCGCAGCACGTGTCCGGTGACGCTGCCCGCCACCAGGCGTGAGAACCGGTCCCGGTCGTGGGTGGCCATGCACACGACCGTTCCGGTCTGCTCGGCGACCGCGTCGACGATCACGTCCCCCGGCCAGCCGGAGCCGACCATGGAGACCTCGACGCGGTCGTAGTCCAGGCCCGCCGCGACGGCGTCGACGTCCTCGACCCAGGCGCGGTTCACGCGGTCGCGCACGGTCAGCAGTTCCAGGGGGACCCGCAGGACGCGGGCGGCGCGCAGCGCCGGGCCCAGGGCGGCCGCCGCACCGGCGGTGCCGTCCAGGGGCACCAGGAACCGGGTGATGGCGCGGGCGGGGGCCCGTGCGGTGCCGTCCTCACCACCGGCGGCCATCGGCACTCCCCCCTCCACCGCGTCCTAGAGCCGACGACGGGGGACCATGACAGTACACCTGCCCGCCGACGGGTGGATCCTGGCGGCCGGACTCCTGCTGGTGGCGGCCATCCTGGCCTCGGGCTTCGCCAACCGCATCCGGCTGCCCGGCCTGCTGTTGTTCCTGGCGCTGGGCATGCTCATCGCCGACGACGGGCTCGGGCTGATCCGGCTGGACAACCCCGAGGTCGCCCAGATCGGCGGAGCCGTCGGGCTGATCCTCATCCTCTTCGAGGGCGGCCTGACGACCAAGCCCGGGGACCTGAGGCGCGCCGCCGCCCCCGGGTTCGCGCTGGCCACCGCGGCCGTGGCGGGCACGGCGCTGGTCCTGGCGGCGGGCACGTACCTGCTGCTGGACGTGCGCCCCCTGACCGCCCTGCTCATCGGCGCGGTCGTGGCCTCCACCGACGCCGCCGCAGTGTTCGCCATGCTACGGAGGGCCCCGCTGCCCCGCAAGGTCGCGTCCCTGCTGGAGGTGGAGTCCGGCGCCAACGACCCGATCGCCATCCTGCTCACCATCGGCCTCATCGCCACCTGGCAGGACACGCCGTCCCCGGCCGAGTGGGCGCTGTTCGCCCTCATGCAGCTGGTCGGGGGCCTGGTCGTGGGCGCTGCGGCGGGACTGGCCGGAAGCTGGCTGCTGACCCGCATCAACCTGGGACCGGCGGGGGTCTACCCGGTGCTGGCGCTGGGCGTGGCCGGGGTCTCCTACGGCGCAGCGGCGCTGGCGGGCGCCTCCGGCTTCCTGGCGGTCTACGTCACGGGGCTGGTCGTGGGCGCCCGCGCACCCCTGCACCGGCGGGGCATCCGGACCTTCCACGAGGGGCTGTCCAACACCGCCGAGGTGGGGCTGTTCCTGCTGCTGGGGATGCTGGTCTTCCCCTCCGACCTGCCGGGGGTGGCGCTCTCGGGGCTGGCCGTCAGCGCGGTCCTGGTGCTGGTGGCCCGACCGGCGACGGTGGCGCTGTGCCTGGTGTGGTTCGACTACACGTGGCGGGAGATCGCCTTCGTCAGCTGGGTGGGGCTGCGCGGTGCCGTGCCGATCGTGCTGGCCACGTTCCCGTTCGTGGCCGGGTACCCCGACGGCGCCCTGATCTTCAACATCGTCTTCTTCGTCGTGCTGGTCTCCGCGGCGGTGCAGGGCACCAGCATCCGCACCGCCGCGGGCCTGCTGGGGCTGACCCGGGGCGGGCACTCGCTCGAACCCGTGGTGGCGGACGTGCCCATCAGCGACCTGGGCACCGAGCTGATCGAGGTGCGCGCGGCGCCGGGGCTGTACATCGTGGGCAGGCTGCTCGGGGAGCTGGAACCGCCGCACGGCCTGGTCACCACGATCGTGCGGGGCAAGCGGGTGCTGGTGCCCTCGGCACACACCCGGGTCCGTGAGAACGACCTGCTCATCGTGGCCATGCCGCGCCGCCCCGACGCCCAGAGGCTGGTCACCGCCTGGGCCAAGGGCGAGAACACGGGCGGGGCCGGATAGCGAAGCCCTGAACCGGCCCGGGGCGGGTGCCGGGGAGCCGGGTCCGGCCGCTCCCCGGGTCAGGACGGGCCGCCCCGGGAGGCGTTCCCGGGGCCGTCGAGGTAACGGCGCAGGCGTCCGAGGATCAGCGGATTCTCCGCGCCCCGGCGACGGTCGGGAAGCCAGGGCTCCCCTCCGTCCCGGCGGTGCGCCTCCTGGAGCGGGTTCCCGACCGGTGTGGCGTCGGCCGCGTCTGCGCGCGTTCGGCGCCACACCGGGATCGCGACAGCGATTCCGGGGATGGCTGAGACCAGAACCGAGTAGAAGGGCAGCCAGTCGACGAACTGCTGCACGACCACGGCCACCGGCATCATCAGCAGAACGGCGCAGGCGGCGGGGATGATCGCCTGGAGCACCCACCTGCGGGGGACGGCCCGGCACAGCACGGCGGCCAGGAGCGGCGTAGCGATCCAGGAGGCCTGCCGCGGTGCTCCCGCCGCGTTCAGGCCGAGGATCAGCGCTACCGCCCCGGCGAGGACACCCAGGACGAACCCGAGGCCGACGGCACGGCGCCTCGTCCGCTCGCGAGGCGTCTCCTCCCGCTGCGGTCCGTCCTCCGCTGACCCCTCGGGCCGGTCCACGCTCCACTCCCCCGCTCTCCACTGGCGGCCGGTCGGCCGCAGGACCCGTCGTCGCCCGCGGGCACACGGCCGGGATTCCCGGAGGGGAGCGTGCGAAACGCCGGCCGCCCACCGCTCCCCGCGGGGGGGGAGCGGGGGGCGGCCGGCGCGGCGGCGTACCGCCTGGCGGGCTAGGGCGGAGCCGACCCTCAGGAGGCGAAGAGCGCCGCGGCGTCCACGGCGGTCTGCGCCACCCCGTAGGCCAGGGCGGCGAGCACGATCACCCACAGCAGGATCGCGGTGACGGTGGAGGCGTTGGTGGTCCGGTTGCCTGACATGTGTGGCCCTTCCTCGGTGACCGGTGAGGCGTGTGTTGGGTTCCGGAGGCGGCACCCGTGGCGGTCCCGCCCCCGGTTTCGGGCTCAGCTGCGCCCGGCGACGCGTTCCCGGTCGCGCTGGTGGACCCGCTCGGGCAGGGGCCGGACCAGCATGTTCGCGAGGAAGCCCACGGCCATGACGCCGACCATGACGTAGAGGGAGAGCCCGTAGAGCTCGGCCCCGTCGCGTCCGGCGGCCAGCTGGGCGTCGGCGATGACGTTGACGATCATCGGCCCGGCGACCCCGGCCAGCGACCAGGCGGTGAGGAGCCTGCCGTGGATGGCGCCCACGTTGAAGGTGCCGAACAGGTCCTTCAGGTAGGCGGGCACCGTGGAGAAGCCGCCGCCGTAGAAGGACAGGATGACGCCGGTCAGCGCCACGAACAGCACGATCGAGCTGGTTCCGGCGATGGCGATCAGCAGGTAGAGGAGCCCGCCCAGGCCGAGGTAGCCGATGTAGACGCGCTTGCGGCCGATCGCGTCGGAGGCCGAGGACCACACGAGCCGCCCGAGCATGTTGCACAGGGAGAGGAAGCCGACGTAGCCCGCCGCCTCGGCCGGGCCGACCCCGGTGAAGAACTCCTGCACCATGGGCGAGGCCTGCTCCAGGATTCCGATGCCCGCGGTGACGTTGCAGAAGAGCACGGTCCACAGGAGCCAGAACTGCGGGGTGCGCACGGCGGTCTCCACCGACACCCCCGCCAGGGCCGGTGGCGTGCTGGCGGAGGCGCCCTTCGGCTCCTCGGCCGCGGCACCCCCGGGCCGCCAGCCGGCCGGGGGGACGCGCACGGTGAAGGCGCCCAGCATCATGATCACGAAGTAGACCGCGCCCAGCGTGAGGAACGCGGGGGCGATGGCGTCCGCGGGGGTGTCGGCGTAGCGCCGCAGGAGTTCGGAGGACAGCGGCGAGGCGATGAGCGCGCCGCCGCCGAAGCCCATGATCGCGATGCCCGTGGCCAGGCCGGGCCGGTCGGGGAACCACTTGATGAGGGTGGAGACCGGCGAGATGTAGCCGATGCCCAGGCCGAGCCCGCCGAGGACGCCGTAGCCGAGGTAGACCAGCCAGAGCTGGCCGGTCGCCACGCCGAGCGCGGCGACCGCGAACCCGCCGGACCAGAACAGGCCGGAGACGAACATCGCCTTGCGCGGGCCGTTGCGCTCCACCCATTTGCCGCCGAACGCGGCCGACAGGCCGAGCATGACGATGGCGATGCTGAAGATGACCCCGATCGCGGTCAGCGACGTGTCGAACCGCTCGACCAACGGGTTGCGGAAGACGCTGAACGCGTACACCTGGCCGATGGACAGGTGTACCGCCAGGGCGGCGGGCGGGATGAGCCACCGGCTGTAGCCGGGTGGCGCGATGCTCCTCTCGTAGTCGAGGAACGAGGTCAGGGGACTGGTGCGCGTCATGGATCCCGCTTCGTGTTCTGCTTGTCGCGGTGGGGGCGCGGACGCCGGGGCCGCTCCTGCCGGTCCGGGATCATTCCGGGTTCGCCGGGAACCGGGCTGGGCGGGGTGTTCCACCCTTTCGGGAGCAGCATCCTCACGAAGAGTGATCGTGCGAATGTCGAACGTCTGTGCCGGAAGCGAACTTATGTGATGAGGGCTTCGTGATCAAGACCTCAGTACCCACAAACCGGTCAAATACCCCATTTCTCTCGGCTCCTCCGCGTCACCGGGACCACTGCGAGGGCCGCGGCTGAGAAGAGCGCGCTCACCGCGAAGACGAAGGGCAGGCCCGCGAGGGTGATCACCGCCGCCATGAGCACCGGCGTCAGGGTCGTACTGACCGCCTGGAGCCAGTTCTGCGCGGCCAGCGCCCGCCCCGCCCAGGAGGTCCCCGCCGTCTCGGCGACGGCGGTGAAGGTCAGGCCGTTGTGCCACATCGTCAGGACCAGGCAGGCCAGGAGCAGCGGCACGGCCGTCCACCCCCAGACCCCCGGCAGCGCCGCGAGCAGCACCAGGCAGACCCCCGAGACCGCCGCCAGCCACCGCACCGGGCGCATCCGGTCCCCGGTCCGGTCGGACCAGACGCCCAGCAGCAGCCGCCCGGCCGCCCCGGGCACCTGCGCCACCGCGACGACCGCACCCGCGGCGGGCGGGCTCCACCCCTGTTCCTGCACCAGGTAGATGACGGCGTAGGTCATCAGCGCGATCTGCGGGACGCCGAGCAGCATGCTCACCCCGTGCACCCGCCAGATGTGCCCGTGCCGGTAGGGCGATCCGGCCGCGGGGCGCACAGCGGCCTCGCTGACCTCGCTGTTCTCACCGGTCTCTCCGGCCGCGGGGCGCGCGGCGTCGTCGGCGGTGTCCGCGCACGCGGAGGCGTGGGCCGCCTCCCCCGCCGGGGGCCGCCCGGGGGCGGAGGCGGGCATCGCCAGCACGAACGGGACCGCCAGGAGCGCGAGCACCGCCGGGAGGGTCATCGCGCCGACGAACCCCCAGGCATCGGCGGCCCAGGGCAGCGCCAGGGCGGAGAGGCCCACGCCCAGGGGCAGCGCCGACTGGCGGACGCCCATGGCCAGGCCGCGTTCGCGCTCGGAGAACCAGGACAGCACCAGCCGCCCGCTCGCCGCGTTGACCGGGCCGCCGACCGCGCCCACCAGCAGCAGGACCGCGACGGCCCCCCACAGCCCCGAGACCGCCCAGAGCGAACCGAGCGCGCACGCCGTGAGCACCAGGCTCAGCGCCATCGTCGGCCGCTCCCCGAACCGGTCGATCACCAGGCCCCACACCAGGAGCGTGAGCAGCAGGCCGAGCGAGGGAAGTCCGGCCAGCATCCCGGCCTGCGCCGTGGTGACGCCGAAGGCCTCCCGGAGCTGCGGCAGCACGACGGGCACGCCGAACATCGCCGACACACTGGCCACCTGCGCCACCATGCTGACCGAGAGGACGGCCCAGCGGTTCCGTACGAGCATCCGGCCAGCCTAGGGAAGGCGCCGTCCGCGGAGTCCACCGCCCCGCACGGCGGCCTCTCCGCCCCGGCGGCGTCCTCCCCCCGCACCCGGTCGCGTCCTCGCGGCTCCGCACCGCGCACTCCCCGGCCACGGCCGCGCCATCGGGCCCGGTGCCGCTCCCCTTGGCCCGGGATCACGCCTTCCCGCCGCTGCCAGGCTGCGTCCCGCCGGTCCCCCTAACGGAATCCGGCGCCCCGCGCCCCCTCCCAGGCCCGCGCGGCCTCCTCCGGCGGTCCCGAGGCCGCGATCCGCCCGCCAGCCAGCACCAGGCAGTGGTCGGCGCCGAAGGCCTCGTCGGGGGCGTGGGTGGCGTGCACGACGGTGACCCCGTCGGCGCGGGCCCGTTCCAGGACGCGGCGCACGTACTCGCGCGCACGGTGGTCCAGCCCGGCCGAGGGCTCGTCCAGCAGGAGCAGGTCCGCCTCCTGCGCCAGGCCCTGGGCGATGAGCACCCGCTGGCGCTGACCGCCCGACAGCTCCCCCAGGCGGCGGTCGGCCAGGTCGGCGACGTCCAGGCGGTCCAGGCACTCCGCGACCACGGCGCGGTCGCGCCGGGTCAGCGGCCGCCAGAACCCCCGGTGGGCCCACCGCCCCATCGCGACGGCCTCGCGCACCGTGACCGGCAGGGCGTCGGGGACGGCGCTGCGCTGGACCACGAAGGCGGGGCGGCCCGGACGCGAGGCCCGGACCCCGCCCCGGCGGACCGCGACCGTGCCCGCCATGAGGCCGAGCAGCGTGGACTTTCCCGACCCGTTGGGCCCCACGAGCGCCGTGACCGCGCCCTCCGGGACCGCCGCGTCGACGCCCCGCAGGACGTCCTCGCGCCCGTATCCGGCGTACACGCCGTCCAGTTCCAGACGGTTCATCCCGCTCCTCACGCTCACCCCGATGTGCAAATGACAATGGTTATCGTTATACAGTGTCCCACTATGGAAGCTCTGTTCGACCCGTTCGGGGTCGTGTTCGTGCAGCGTGCGCTGTGGGGAGGCATCCTGGTCTCCCTCATCTGCGCCGTCGCCGGGACCTGGGTGGTGCTGCGCGGCATGGCCTTCCTCGGCGACGCGATGTCGCACGGAATGCTGCCCGGGGTGGCCCTGGCGTCCCTGCTGGGCCAGAACCTCATGCTGGGCGCGGCCCTGGCCGCCGGGGCGATGGCCGCGGGCGTCACCGCGCTGGGCCGCTCGTCCCGGCTGTCCCAGGACACGAGCATCGGGCTGCTCTTCGTCGGGATGCTCTCACTCGGCGTGATCCTGGTCTCGCACTCGTCCTCCTTCGCGGTCGACCTCACGGGCTTCCTGTTCGGGGACGTCCTGGCGGTGCGCGAACAGGACCTGGTCCACCTGGGCCTGGCTCTGGCCGCGGCCCTAGTCGTCGCCGTCGCGGGGCACCGGGCGTTCCTCGCCCTGGCCTTCGACCCGCGCAAGGCCGCCACCCTGGGGCTGGCGCCCCGGGCCGCCCACGGCGTCCTGCTCGGCCTGGTCACCCTGGCCGTGGTCGCCTCGTTCCACGTGGTCGGCACGCTGCTGGTGTTCGGGCTGCTCATCGCGCCCCCGGCGGCCGCGGCCCTGTGGGCGCGCAGCGTGCCCGCGATCATGCTCGGCGCGGCCGTGCTGGGCAGCGCCGCGACCTTCCTCGGCCTGCTCGCCTCCTGGCACTGGGAGACGGCGGCCGGGGCCACGATCGCCGCCACGGCCACCGCGTTCTTCTTCGCCTCCGCGCTCGCGGCGGCCGTGCGCTCCCGCGGGCGCGGCTCCCCCGACCCGACCCCCGACACCACCCCCGACCACCCCGTACAGATGGAGAGGCCGATGACACATGAGGCGTGAACACCGCACCGGCGCGCTGGGCGCGGCCGGACTGTCCGCCCTCGTCCTGCTGACCGGCTGCGGCGCCGCGCAGGACGGCGCGGAGCAGCAGCCGGAGGAGGAGGTCCCGCACGGTTACGTCGAGGGCGCCGAGGAGACCGCCGAGCCCCAGTCCCGCCTCGTGGTCGCCGACCCCGACAGCGGAGACGTCCGGGTGCTCGACCTGATCACCGAGGAGACGACGGAACTCGACCCCGTGGAGGGCCTCGACGGCATCGCCGGGGACGGGCGCTTCGCGTACCTGTACTCATCCGACCACCGGATGACCACCGTGGTGGACAGCGGGGCGTGGACCGTCGACCACGGGGACCACAAGCACTACTACCGGACCGGCGTCGGGCTCGCGGGCACGGTGGAGGGCCTGGCCGCGGGCCGGGTCGCCTCCGACACGGCCCTAACCGCGCTGACCTCGACGGACGGCGCCGCCGTGCTCGACCGGGCCGCTCTGGAGGAGGGGTCGGTCGAGGAGGCCGCGGCCCCGCCCGACGGCGCCTCGGTGGTCCTGCCCTACGCCGAGCACCTCCTGGTGGCCGGGGGCGGCTCCGAAGGCGCGGTCGAGGTGTACGACCGGGAGGGTTCCCCCGTCGCCACGCTCGACGCGACCTGCACCGACCCCCTCGGCCAGGCCCTCACCCGGCGCGGAGCGGTCATCGGCTGCGCCGAGGGCACCCTGCACGTCACCGAGGAGGACGGGGAGCTCTCCGGCGACTTGGTGGACTACCCCGAGGGATCGGAGGAGCGGGTCGAGGAGTTCGGGCACCGCCCCGGTTCGGCGACCCTGGCCTCGGTCTCGACCGGCGGCGACCTGTGGGTCCTGGACCTGGCCGAACCCGGGTGGACCGCGCTGGAGCTGGAGGACGCCGTGACCGCGACGGCCGTCGGCGAGGGCGCCCCCGTCCTGGCCCTGACCGGCGACGGGACCCTGCACTCCCTGGACCCGGCCTCGGGTGGGGAACTGGCCTCCGCCGACCTGCTCGACGGCACCGGCACCGCGCACGCCCCCGTCATCCGAGCGGACACCAGCCGCGCCTACGTCAACGACACCGGGCGCGGCGTGGTGCACGAGATCGACTACAACGACGACCTGCGCGTGGCGCGCACCCTCGACCCGGGCATCGCGCCGCACCTCATGGTCGAGACGGGATGGTGACCGCCGTGACGGACCCGAAGGCGCTCCTGCGCGCCGCGACCGCCGCCGCCCTGGCCGGGGCCGCCCTCCTCGGCACGGCCTCCTGCTCCCCTTCGGAGGACGGGGGCGAGGGGATCGTGGTGACCACCAACATCCTGGGCGACCTCACGCGGGAGGTCGTGGGCGAGGAGGCCGAGGTCACCGTCCTGATGAAGCCCAACGCCGACCCGCACTCCTTCGGCATCTCCGCGCGCGAGGCCGCGCTCGTGGAGAACGCGGCGCTCGTGGTCTACAACGGGCTCGGCCTGGAGGAGGGCGTGCTGCGCAACGTCGCCGCCGCCGAGGAGGCCGGAATACCCGCCCTGGAGGTCGGCGCACAGGTCGACCCCCTGGCCTTCTCCCCCGGCGGGGACGCCGCGGACAACGAGGACGAGGGCGAGCCCGACCCCCACTTCTGGACCGATCCCCGGCGGGTCGTCCGGGCGGTCGAGCTGATCGCCGAACACGTGGTCGCCGAGGTGGACGGCGTGGACGCCGAGGCCGTGCGCGCCAACGCCGAGGCCTACACCGCGCAACTGGAGGAGCTGGACGCGTGGATGGCCGAGGAGTTCGCGGCGATCCCGGAGCAGAACCGCAACCTCGTGACCAACCACCACGTGTTCGGCTACCTCGCCGAACGCTACGGGTTCGAGGTCGTGGGCGCCGTGATCCCCAGCGGCACCACCCTGGCCTCGCCCAGCAGCTCCGACCTCAAGTCCCTGGCCGACGCCGTGAGCGCGGCGGGCGTCGAGGCCGTCTTCGCCGACTCCTCCCAGCCCGACCGCTTGGCCACGGCCATGGCGGAGGAGGCGGGCGTGCACATCGAGGTCGTACCCCTCTTCTCCGAGTCGCTGAGCGAGGAGGGCGGGGGCGCGGCCACCTACCTGGAGATGATGCGCTCCAACACCGAGGCCATCGCCACCGGACTGCGTGGCGAGTGACCGGGCCACAGTCCCGGCACGACCGCGGCGGCCCCTCCCCCCGCCCGCAGCGGACCCTTCCACCCCGAAAGAGAGAAACGTGAACACCCCGACGAACGACGCGACGACGCGGTTCCCGGCGCGGGCGGCACTGCCCGTGCTGCTGTCCGCGGGACTGCTGCTGACCGCCTGCGGCACCGGAGAGGACACCGGCCGGGAGCAGGGCGGCGAGGAGCAGGCCGCCGCGCAGGCCGTGGTGGAGAACCCGGTCGTCACCACCTACGACGGCGGCCTGTACGTCCTGGACGGCCAGACCCTGGAGGTCGTCCAGGACATCGCCCTGGAGGGGTTCAACCGGATCAACCCGGCGGGCGACGACCGGCACGTGCTGGTCTCCACCTCCGAGGGCTTCCAGGTCCTGGACGCGGCCGGCGCGGAGCTGACCGACACCCTCTTCCCCGCCGACACCCCGGGCCACGTCGTCCGGCACGCGGGCAGGACCGTCCTGTTCGCCGACGGCAGCGGCGAGATCACCGCCTTCGACACCGACTCCCTGGGCGACGGCCTGCCCGAGACCGACGTGAGCAGCGCGGAGGAGGCCCACCACGGCGTGGCCGTGGAGCTGGCCAGCGGCGAGATGCTGCTGACCCTGGGCGACGAGGAGGAGCGGGTCGGCGCCGTCGTCCTGGACGCCTCCGGCGAGGAGGTCGCCCGAAGCGAGGAGTGCCCGGGCGTGCACGGCGAGACCACGGCCGAGGGCGAGGCCGTCGTCATCGGCTGCGAGGACGGCGTCCTCGTCTACCAGGACGGCGAGTTCACCAAGGTGGACAGCCCCGACGAGTACGGGCGCATCGGCAACCAGGCCGGGAGCGAGGAGTCGCCGATCGTGCTGGGCGACTACAAGACCGACCCCGACGCCGAGCTGGAGCGCCCCGAGCGGGTCGCGCTCGTGGACACCGCCGCCGCAGAACTGACCCTGGTCGACCTGCCCGCCAGCTACACCTTCCGCTCCCTGGGCCGCGGCCCGGAGGGGGAGGCCCTGGTCCTGGGCACCGACGGCGGCCTGCACGTGATCGACCCCGAGGCGGGCGAGGTCGTGGACAGCATCGAGGTCATGGACGAGTGGCGGGAGCCGCTGGAGTGGCAGCAGCCCCGCCCGGCCCTGTTCGTGCGCGGCGCCACCGCCTACGTGAGCGACCCCGCCACGAAGCAGGTCCACGCCCTGGACCTGGAGTCCGGTGAGGTCACCGCCTCGGTGACCCTGGACGCCGAGCCCAACGAGCTCAGCGGCGTGGCGTCCTAGCTTTCCGGACCTGCGCTTCGCTGCGTCCCACCCGTCGCCCGCCACCAGCCTCAACGGACGCCTGCGGCGCGGTCCTCCTTGTGTTCGGGCGCACGAACCGAACCCCCACAAGCTGAGGCCGGTTCGGGAAACAGAGTCCAGACACCCCCGTCGGGGCGGGCGCGCGTCCCCCGCGTGCCCGCCCCGACGTGCGTTCCGGTACCGGAACGCGCTCCGGCGCACCGCCGCGAACCCTCGGCAGACGGCTGCCGGGCACCCGCGCGCCCGAACCGAACCCCCCGCGAGCTGAGGCCGGTCCCAGGAACGGGACCGGGTCCCGCCGGTCCGGAGCGGGCGCCTCACCAGTCGTGCATCGAGCCGTCGAGCCTGCGGTTGACCGGCAGGTACCGGGTCTCGTAGGGGTAGCGGGCCGCGGCCTCCTCGTCGATCTCCACCCCCAGACCCGGGGCGTCGCCCGGGTGCATGTAACCGTCCGCGAAGGTGTAGGAGGTCCGGAACACCTCGCCGGCGGGCTCCAGGTGCCCCATGTACTCCTGGATGCCGAAGTTGGGCACGGTCAGGTCCAGGTGCAGGGCCGCGGCGAACGACACCGGCGACAGGTCGCCCGCGCCGTGCGAGCCGGTGCGCACCCCGTACAGGTCGGCCAGGTCGAAGACACGGCGCAGGTGCGTGATGCCCCCGCTGTGCGAGACCGACATGCGGATGTAGTCGATGAGCCGCTCGGTGATCAGGTGCTGGCAGTCCCAGATCGTGTTGAAGACCTCCCCCACCGCCAGCGGGGTCGTGGTGTGCTGGCGGATCGTGCGGAACGCCTCCTGGTCCTCGGCCGGGGTGGGGTCCTCGATCCAGAACATGCGGTAGGGCTCCAGCGACTTACCCAGCTGGGCGGCCTCCAGCGGGGAGAGCCGGTGGTGCACGTCGTGCAGCAGGTGGAAGCCGTAGCCGAACCTGTCCCGGACCGCCTTCATCATCTCGGGCGCGAAGTCCAGGTAGGCGGGGGTGTGCCAGACGTTGTCGGTGGGCACCGCCGCGTCGGCGGGTTCGTAGGTGTGGCCGGTGCCGGGGTGGTGCAGCCCGTAGGTGCTCTCCAGGCCCGGGACGGCGGCCTGCACGCGCACCGCCCGGTACCCCTGCTCCAGGAAGCCGCCGACCGAGTCCAGGAGGTCGTCCACGGACTGACCGCTGGCGTGTCCGTAGACCATGACCCCGTCGCGCGCGGCGCCGCCGAGCAGCTGGTGGACGGGCTTGCCGACCTGCTTGCCGAGGATGTCCCACAGGGCGCAGTCCACGGCGGCGATCGCGGTCATGGTGACGGGGCCTCGCCGCCAGTAGGCGCCGCGGTACAGGTACTGCCAGATGTCGTTGATGCGGCCGGAGTCGCGGCCCACGAGCAGCGGGCAGACGTGGTCGCGCAGGTAGGAGGCGACGGAGAGTTCGCGGCCGTTCAGGGTGGCGTCGCCGAGGCCGGTGGTCCCGTCCTCGGTGGTGATCTTGAGGGTGACGTAGTTGCGTCCCGGGCACGTCACGATGACGTCGGCGGAGGTGATCCTCATGGGTGCTTCCTCGTGGGTGGGGGTGTACCGCGACACCCGGCGTAACCGGGCCGCGGGGGCGGCCGGACGGTGGCGCGCCCCCGCGGCCCGGGGCCATGGTGAGCCCGGCGGAGTCGCGCCGCGCTTGCGCCGACTCCCCGCGCTGTGCCTGACGTGGTAGGTATATCGTTTTCCCATGCGGGTGTCGAGACCTGGATAAACCGCTCTCACTGCGGTAGGGTCCGCCGAAACGTTCGGGTTCATCGTTTTCCCAGGGGCTCTCCGGTACGCGTCGGGGAGCCCTCCACACACCCACTGGTAGCCTGTCCGCGCCCCGGCCCCGCCCGCACCACCACACCCGGGAACGGCGGAGCGAACGCGGCGGGTCCGCCACAGCGAAGGGAGCGGCACTGGTGCGCGAGCAGACCCCCGGCGCCCCGTCCGGCCGGAGGGCGCCATGACGGCCGTCCGCGGATCCACCGGCCGCCCCACGATCTCCGACGTCGCCGCGCTGGCGGGGGTGTCGGTCTCGGCCGTGTCGAAGGTGGTCAACAACAAGGGCCGCATCGCCGAACCCACCCGGCGGCGGGTCCTGGACGCGGTGGACAAGCTCCAGTGGTCGCCCTCGGCCGCGGCCGTGGCGCTGCGCGGGGCGCGCACCCGGGCCATCGGCATGGTCTCGCGCCGCTCCCCCGACCTGCTGTCCTACGACCCGCACTTCGGCGTGCTGATCTCGGGCATCGAGCGCGAACTCGCCCCCCTGGACTACGGCCTGCTGCTGCACATCGTGGGCGAGGAGGAGGACGCCGAACGGCGCGCCTACCGGCGCCTGGCCGAGGAGCGCCGGGTGGACGGCGTCATCCTCACCGAGAGCCTGGTCCGCGACCCCCGGTTCGACCTGCTGCGGCGGCTCGGGCTCCCCTCGGTGCTGATCGGCATGCCCTGGCGCGACGACCCGGTCGCCTCGGTGCTCGCCCCCGACCAGGAGCGGGGGCTGGTCGAGGCGGTCCGGCACCTGGCCTCGCTGGGGCACCGGCGGGTGGCCTACGTGTGCGGCCCCGAGGACCGCGTGCACACCGGGTTCCGCCGCCGGATCGTGGAGGAGCAGGTGCGGCGGCACGGGCTGTCCGCCGTCGTGCTGACGGTCCCCGACTTCACCACCGAGGGGGCGGCGGCGGCCACCGACGAGGCGCTGTCGGCGGCCGAGCGTCCCACCGCGATCCTGTTCGCCAACGACATGATGGCGATCGCCGGGATCAGCGCCGCGCGCAGGCGGGGGCTTGAGGTGCCCCGGGACCTGTCCGTCGTCGGCCACGACGGCCTGCCCCTGGGCGCGCTCGTGCAGCCGCGCCTGACCACGGTCGGCCACGACCTGGTGGGGCTCGGGCGGGCCGCCGCGCTGACGCTCGTGGCCGCGCTGGACGGGGCCCCGGCCGACGTGCCCGCGATCGCCCCTCCCGGGCTCGTGGTGCGCGAGTCCACGGCGCCGCCCGGGGCCTGAACGCGGACGACGCGAACCCCCGCCCGTCCCTGGGCTCCCTCGACCGCGCCTGGCCAGCGCGCTCGTCCCCGTCGGAGGCGTGTCCGGGGACGGGCGGTTCCGGTCCGCGGCGGAAGGGCCTTTCTCCCGGCGGTTCCGGCGGACGGACCGGGCCGCGTGCCGCCTTCGGCGGCGGGAGGTTGCTTTTCCCAGGCAGATGAGATTCAAACCACCAAAACCGCCCATGTTGTCCAAAAAGTTACTTCTTCGCCTACTCTGATGCCCGACGTGACGTCAAACGGATGTCAACGCAGCTCAGAGGAGTTTCCTTGACCCCTGGACGACGAGCCGGCCTCTCGCCGCGCTGGCGCTCCCGGTGGGTGGCCGCGGCCGCCGCGTCGGGGCTCATGATCTCCGGATACGCCCTCGTCGGCGCCGCCCACTCCCCTTCCGGTTCCTTCCCCGGCCCCGGCGCGGCCGGATGCGAGGCCGCCCAGGACAAACGGCAGATGCGCGGGGCGTGGCTGACCACGGTCGGCAACATCGACTGGCCCTCAGAGCCGGGCCTGTCCGCCGAGGACCAGAAGGCGGAGATGGACCAACGCCTGGACGAGGCGGTGGACCTCGGCCTGAACACCGTGTTCCTGCACGTGCGGCCCACCGCCGACGCCGTCTACGAGTCGGACCTGGAGCCGTGGTCGAAGTACCTCACCGGCGAGCAGGGCGGCGACCCCGGCTACGACCCGCTGGAGTACGCGGTGGCCGAGGCGCACGAGCGCGGCCTGGAGCTGCACGCCTGGTTCAACCCCTACCGGGTCGGCATGGACTCCGACATCGAGGAGCTGGCCGAGGACCACCCGGTCAGGGAGCACCCCGACTGGCTGGTGCGCTACGGCGGCGAGGGCTTCCTCGACCCGGGCATGCCCGAGGTCCAGGAGTGGGTGACCCGCGTGATCATGGACGTGGTGGAGCGCTACGACATCGACGGCGTGCACTTCGACGACTTCTTCTACCCCTACCCCAAGGACGGCGAGGAGTTCGACGACGACGCCTCCTGGGAGGAGCACGGCGAGGGCTTCGACGACCGCGAGGACTGGCGGCGCGACAACGTCAACGACTTCGTCAGCGGCGTGCACGAGCGCATCGAGGAGGCCAAGCCCTGGGTGCGCTTCGGCATCTCCCCGTTCGGCATCTGGCGCAACGCCGAGAACGACCCCGCCGGGTCCGACACCTCGGGCCTGGAGTCCTACGGGGCCCAGCACGCCGACACCCGCGCCTGGATCCGGGAGGGGATGGTCGACTACGTCGTCCCGCAGCTGTACTGGGAGCGGGGCTTCGACGCCGCCGACTACGAGGAGCTGCTGCCGTGGTGGGCCGAGCAGGTCGAGGGCACGGACGTGGACCTGTACATCGGCCAGGGCGCGTACCGGGTCGGTGACCGCAACTGGACCGGCGAGGACGCGCTGAGCACCCAGCTGGACTACTCCTCCGACCACCCCGAGGTCGACGGCGACGTCTACTTCTCCTTCAAGTCCCTGACAGGCGTGGCCGAGGAGGCCTACGCGCACCTGGCCGACGAGCACTACGGCGACCCCGCCCTGCCGCCCCTGGCCGGAGGGGACCGCGGGGGCGAGTCCCTGGCGGGGCCGGTGGACGACGTGACCGCCGAGGTCGCGGACGAGCACACCTCGGTGGAGTGGGAGCGGGTGGAGGACGCGCGCTTCTACGCCGTCTACCGCCTGGACGCGCAGGAGGCCGCGCGGGCGGACTCGGGCGGTCCGGAGGAGTACTGCGAGGTGCTCTCGTCCGACAACCTCGTGGGCGTGACCGGCGGGACCTCGCTGGAGGACTCCGGCCACACCGCCGAGGACGCCGCGAAGGCCGAGGAGGGCGGCGAGGAGTCCGGTTCCGCGTACGTGGTCACCGCGCTGGACGACTACCGCGTGGAGGGCCCGGTCGGCGGGATCGCCGACCCGCGCGGCTGACCCCGGCGGGCGGGGGTCGGCTCACACCGGACCGGGTCGGCTCACACCAGCGGGGCCCGGTCGGCGTCCAGCACGTTGACGCCCTCCGCCTCCAGGACCTCCTCGAAGGCGTCGAGCGACTCGGCCGCGACGAAGGCGGCCTCGCTCCGGTGCACGGGGAGCAGCCACAGGAACCTCGCTCCCCCGGCCTCGGCGGACGCCCACTCCAGCGCGGGCCCGTGGGGGTAGGGCAGGCTCACCAGCAGGTGGTCCATGCGCGAGCCCCGCGTCCACGGGCGGCCCACGTCGATCACCGAGCCGACGCCGAGCCGGTACTCCTCGAAGGAGTGCAGGTGGCTGACCATGGCCAGGGTCTCGGCGTGCTCCTGCTCCGCGGTCGGCGACATGAGGAAGAACTCGGTGCCGCCCTCCGCCTCGTGGACGGACGAGCCGACCGTCACGTAGGTCCAGCCCTCGCCCGCGTTCCGGGGCGCCACCCGGTAGGTGGCGAAGCCCGGGACCCGGTCGAGGATGGGCCCCTCCTCCCAGGTGGCGGGCTCCACGACGTGGCCCTGCCAGAACTCCCGGACATGGCGTTCGAGCGCGCGGACCCGCGCGTCCTCCCCGGTCGTCAACGAACCCGACCCCTCGCTGTGCCTTCGGCCGCCGGGGGGCATGGCCCTCCCGAGGCGCCCGATATACGGACATCTGGAACGGACAGACTACGGCGTCCCGACGCCGTCACGGGCGTCGGCTGCCTCCGCCCGCTCCTTCACGTCCCGGCCGGAGCGGTTGGGCAGAGCCGAGTAGACGGCCGTCACGCTGAACAGCATCCCGGAAGCGAAGTACATGATGTAGACCACCCACACCAGGGGCACGAGGAGGTGCAGGACCACGGTCCCGAGGAGCAGCGGCACCACCGCCAGCAGCAGCGACCACCCCACCCGGTTGCCGCCGCGCGTGTCGGCCATGTACTCGCCCGCCGTGCACAGCGGTACGACCAGGGCCAGGAGGTGGAAGGGCGCGTAGACGATCCCGGAGCTCATGGTCAGCACCATGGTCCCGTAGTGCAGGTTCGGGAAGACCGTCCCCCACGCCATCAGCAGGGCCACCAGGACCGCGAAGTGGACCACGAGCGCGATCAGCCACCGCGTCGCCCACAGGGTCGTCCTCAGCCACGGGGGTACTCGTACCGTGTCGCGCAACGGCGGTCCGCCTCTCTCTGTGGAGCGCGGGGCCCGGCCGCCGCGGCGGCGGGCGCCCGGACGGCCGGAAGCGGTGCGGATGCGCCGCAGACCCCGTCTGACGGGAACACTAGCCCGGGGTTTCCCCGGGCCCGGTCCGGGGTCCGGCCGGAAGACCACGCCACAGAGCACGTGCGGGCCGCCGGGCACCGGGAGCCCCGCCCGCATACCCCGGGGCCGTCCGGGGTAGGCGAGGACCCGTCCCACCAGGCGCCGCTGCGCCACGGCCGGAGGAGAGGGTGTACGCGATGACACGCCGTTTCGACGTCGGTGACCATGTGAGCTGGAACTCCGAGGCCGGACGGGTGTCCGGCAAGATCACGAGGATCCACACCAGCGACTTCGAGTTCATGGGCCGTACGCGCCGCGCCTCCGAGGACGAGCCGCAGTACGAGATCAGGAGCGATAGGACCGACCACGTCGCTGCGCACAAGGACGGGGCCCTGACCCGGATCTCCGGAGGCAGCTGACCGCGATGGCGCCGCCGTTCCTCACCGTCGGCCACTCCGACCGCACGTTCGAGGAGTTCGCCGCACTGCTGCACGAGAACGGCGTGCACGCGGTGGTCGACGTGCGCAGACTCCCGGGTTCGCGCCGCAACCCGCAGTTCGACGAGGACACCCTTTGCGGGGCCTTGCGGAAAGTCGGCGTACGTTACCTGCGCGTCGCGGAACTCGGTGGACGGCGTCCGGTCACCAAGGACGTCTCCCCCGGGGTCAACGGATTCTGGCGCAACCGCAGCTTCCACAACTACGCCGACTACGCGCTTTCAGCCGGGTTCGGATCGGGGCTCGCCCGGTTGCGTGAGGCGGGTGCGGACCACCGCGCCGCCGTGATGTGCTCGGAGGCGGTCTGGTGGCGGTGCCACCGGCGCATCATCGCCGACCACCTGCTCGCCCGCGGCCACGAGGTCCTCCACGTCATGGCCGCCCACCGCGCCGACGCCGCCCGGCTCACGCCGGGGGCCGTCGTGCACGCCGACCGCACCGTCACCTACCCGGCGCGGTCCCCGGACGCGAACGACGGCGGGGACGCCCGGGCGGACGGGCCCTCCGGGGGGTGACGGAGGCCCGGCCCGGCCGGGGTGCACCGCGCCGAGGGCCACCGGCACACGCGCACGCGGACCGATCCGGGCGGGCACGGGCGCACTCGGACCGACCGCGCCGGCGGTCGGTCGGGAGCGGGCGCGCGAGGGCCGCGTCCACCCATCCGGGCGAGCACCGTTCATCCGGGTGGGCACCGGAGGCCGTCGTCCCCCCGTTCCCACGCGACACGCGAGCAGCCCGAAACGCCCGCCGGGGTTCGTCGCGCCCCCACCCCGCGCGACACGCCGACGTCCCGAAAGGCCCGCCGGAAGCGGTACTCGGCGCGAAGGACGGCCCCGGTGGGTTTCACCGAACCCTCTTCTGGTTAACGTACGGGTGTTCCACCCGGCCGCGGGCCCCCGGCGACGGTGCCGGTTCTTGCGCCCCGGCACCACGCCTGACCGACCAGGAGGAGTGCGCCATGTTCCGCAAAGTGCTCGTGGCCAACCGGGGCGAGATCGCCATCCGCGCGCTGCGCGCCGGTTACGAGTTGGGCGCCCGCACCGTCGCCGTCTTCCCCCACGAGGACCGCGGCTCCCTGCACCGGCTCAAGGCCGACGAGGCCTACCAGATCGGCGAACCCGGCCACCCGGTGCGCGCCTACCTGTCCGTGGACGAGATCGTGGGCGCCGCCCGCCGGGCCGGGGCCGACGCCGTCTACCCCGGCTACGGCTTCCTGTCGGAGAACCCCGAGCTGGCCCGCGCGTGCGAGCGCGCCGGGATCACCTTCGTGGGCCCGCCCGCCGACGTGCTGGAACTGACCGGCAACAAGGCCAGCGCCGTGGCCGCCGCCCGGGAGGCGGGCGTGCCCGTCCTGGAGTCCAGCGAGCCCTCCGACGACGTGGAGGCCCTGGTGGCCGCCGCGGAGCGGATCGGCTTCCCGCTCTTCGTCAAGGCCGTGGCCGGAGGGGGCGGGCGGGGCATGCGCCGCGTCCAGGAGCCCGGACGGCTGCGCGAGGCGGTGGAGGCGGCCATGCGCGAGGCCTCCGCCGCGTTCGGCGACGCCACCGTGTTCCTTGAGCGCGCCGTGGTCGACCCCCGCCACATCGAGGTGCAGATCCTCGCCGACGGCGAGGGCGGCGTCGTGCACCTCTACGAGCGCGACTGCTCCCTCCAGCGGCGCCACCAGAAGGTCATCGAACTGGCCCCGGCGCCCAACCTCGACCCGGACCTGCGCGACCGCATCTGCGCGGACGCGGTGCGCTTCGCCCGCCGGATCGGCTACCGCAACGCGGGCACGGTCGAGTTCCTGGTCGGCGCGGACGGCAGCCACGTCTTCATCGAGATGAACCCGCGCATCCAGGTCGAGCACACGGTGACCGAGGAGATCACCGACGTGGACCTGGTGCAGTCCCAGTTGCGGATCGCCTCCGGTGAGACCCTGTCCGACCTGGGCATCTCACAGGAGGGCGTCTACGTGCGCGGCGCGGCGCTCCAGTGCCGCATCACCACCGAGGACCCCGCCAACGGCTTCCGCCCCGACACCGGGACCATCAGCGCCTACCGCTCCCCCGGCGGCTCGGGCATCCGCCTGGACGGCGGCACCTCCGCGGCGGGCACCGAGATCAGCCCGCACTTCGACTCGCTGCTGGTCAAGCTCACCTGCCGGGGGCGCGACCTGGCCACCGCGGTCAGCCGGGCGCGCCGGGCCGTGGCCGAGTTCCGCATCCGCAGCATCGCCACCAACATCCCCTTCCTCCAGGCGGTGCTGGACGACCCCGACTTCCAGGCGGGGCGGATCACCACCTCCTTCATCGAGGAGCGCCCGCACCTGCTGACCGCGCGGCCCTCCGCCGACCGCGGCACGCGCCTGCTCACCTACCTGGCCGACGTCACGGTGAACAAGCCGCACGGGGAGCGCCCCCAGCTGGTGGACCCCGCCACCAAGCTGCCGCCGCTGCCCGAGCCCGCCGGGCCGCCGCCCCCGGGTTCGCGCCAGCGCCTGGCCGAGCTGGGCCCGGAGGGGTTCGCGCGGTGGCTGCGCGAGTCGCCCGACCTGGGCGTCACCGACACCACCTTCCGCGACGCCCACCAGTCGCTGCTGGCCACGCGGGTGCGCACCCGCGACCTGCTGGCCGCGGCGCCCGCGGTCGCGCACACCCTGCCCGAGCTGCTGTCCCTGGAGTGCTGGGGCGGCGCCACCTACGACGTGGCGCTGCGCTTCCTGGCCGAGGACCCCTGGGAGCGGCTGGCAGCGCTGCGCGAGGCGGTGCCCAACATCTGCCTCCAGATGCTGCTGCGCGGGCGCAACACCGTGGGCTACACCCCCTACCCGACCGAGGTGACCGACGCGTTCGTGCGCGAGGCCGCCGAGACGGGCGTGGACGTCTTCCGGATCTTCGACGCGCTCAACGACGTCGAGCAGATGCGCCCGGCCATCGAGGCCGTGCGCGCGACCGGGACCTCGGTGGCCGAGGTGGCGCTGTGCTACACCTCGGACCTGTCCGACCCCGGCGAGAAGCTCTACACGCTGGACTACTACCTCAAGCTGGCCGAGCGGATCGTGGACGCGGGCGCGCACGTGCTCGCGATCAAGGACATGGCGGGCCTGCTGCGCGCTCCGGCCGCGGCGAAGCTGGTAACCGCGCTGCGCAGCGAGTTCGACCTGCCAGTGCACGTGCACACCCACGACACCCCGGGCGGGCAGCTGGCCACCTACCTGGCGGCGGTCAACGCCGGGGCGGACGCCGTGGACGGCGCGGTGGCGTCGATGGCGGGCACCACCTCGCAGCCGTCGCTGTCGGCGATCGTGGCCGCCTTCGACCACTCCGAGCACTCCACGGGCCTGAGCCTGGACGCGGTCAACGAACTGGAGCCGTACTGGGAAGCGGTGCGCCGGGTCTACGCACCCTTCGAGGCCGGGCTGTCCTCCCCCACGGGCCGGGTGTACCACCACGAGATCCCGGGCGGGCAGCTGTCCAACCTGCGCACGCAGGCGGTCGCGCTGGGGCTGGGCGAACACTTCGAGGAGGTCGAGGCGATGTACGGCGCCGCCGACCGGATGCTCGGGCACCTGGTGAAGGTCACCCCCTCCTCCAAGGTCGTGGGCGACCTGGCGCTGCACCTGGTCGGCGCGGGGGTCTCCCCGGCCGCCTTCGAGGCCGACCCCGGGCGCTTCGACGTCCCGGACTCGGTGGTGGGGTTCCTGCGCGGTGAGCTGGGCGTCCCGCCCGGCGGGTGGCCCGAGCCCTTCCGCACGCGGGCGCTCCAGGGGCGTTCCGAGGCGCGGCCCGCGCAGGCGCTGAGCGAGCAGGACCGCGCGGGGCTGGCCGGGGACCGGCGGGCCACGCTCAACCGGCTGCTCTTCCCCGGCCCGACGCGGGAGTTCGAGGAGCACCGGGCGGCCTACGGCGACACCAGCGTGCTCTCCAGCGCGGACTTCTTCTACGGCCTGCGCGCGGGCGAGGAGTACGCGGTGGACCTGTCGCCGGGTGTGCGGCTGCTCATCGAGCTGGAGGCGGTGGGCGAGGCCGACGAGCGCGGCGTGCGCACAGTGATGGCCACGCTCAACGACCAGCTGCGCCCGCTCCAGATCCGCGACCGGGCCCTGGCCTCGCAGGTGCGGACCGCCGAGAAGGCGGACCGCAACGATTCCGGGCAGGTCGCGGCGCCCTTCGCGGGCGCGGTGACCCTGACGGTCGCCGAGGGCGACGCGGTGGAGGCCGGTGCGACGGTGGCCACCATCGAGGCGATGAAGATGGAGGCCGCGATCACCGCGCCCGTGTCGGGGACGGTCACGCGGGTGGCGGTCGACCGGGTGCAGAAGGTGGAGGGCGGCGACCTGCTGGTCTGCCTGGGCTGAGCCCGGCACCAGGGCGGCGGGGCGGCCGTTCGTCCGGGCCCGGCGGGCACCTGCGGGTGTCCGCCGGGCACTCTGCTCCCCCGAGGGCTCAGCCGGGGTCCGGCGCGACCCTGCGGGGGCGCTGTCCGTCCGGGGCTCGGGCGGGGGTTTCTCCGGACCGGACGAGGACCGGGCCGCAACCGGCCACGGAAGAACGGGAACCCCACGTGTCCCGACGGCGTCGGAGCGTGTCGGTAAACCGCTGACACGAGAACGAAGGCTCCCCCTTTGACTCCCCTGCACCGCCACGGCGCCCTGACCCTCCTCGCCGCCCTGGTCCTGACCACCGGCTGCGGCCCCCGGCTCGACCTCCAGGACAGCCCGCGCCTGGAAGCCCTGCTGCCCTCCCCGAACGCCTACCCCGACGGGTTCGACGTGGACGATCTGGACGTCGACGAGATCCAGGGGGTGGACTTCGGCGGCGAGGCGGGCGCCGACGACTTCGGCGACGTGGAACCGGCCGAGTGCGCCGCCGTCCTCAACGGTGGCACCGGGCGGCTGCCAGCGGGGACCGTCGAGGGGGCGGCGCAGATCGCGGCCCCGCCCGGTTCCTCTCCGGGCGCGGCGACCTACGGTTACGTCCTGGTCTCGGGGGACTTCGGCGACGCTCCGGTCGAGGGCACCGGGTTCGGTCACCTGCTGGACACCTGCTCCAGGATGAGCGTGTCCGCGAACGGAGGGGTCGAGGGCGCGCTCGTCTCCAGGGAGTCGCCCTCCCTTCCCGAGGGCGGCGGCATGTTCTCGGTGACCCTGTACGGCGAGCGCTCGCACATGGCGGCGAGGACCGCGTGGGGCCAGGTCGGAGAGGTGTACTTCGTCCTCGTGGGGATGCGCACGAGCGGCTACTCGGACGTGTCGTCCACGGAGCTCATGGAGGCGTGCCGGGAAGACGACTTCAGCGAGGAGTGCCGGGACGCCCACCGGGCTCAGATGGACAGGGAGGGGGACGCCCTGATGGAGGAGGAGTTCGAGCAGGTGCTGTCCCGCGCGGTGGAGAAGCTGGAGCGCGCCGCCTGAACCGGCGGGGCAGTACCGCGCCGAGGCGGTGACCAGCGGGTCAGCGGGAGGACACGACGGGGTGGCGGCGGCCGCACCGGGGCGCCGCGTACCCTCGAAGGCGTGAGGAACACGTTCGACGACCCGGCGGCCCTGGCGGCCCGGATGCGCGAGGTCCTCGGCTCGGGCCCGGTGGTCGCGCTGACCGGCGCCGGGCTGTCCACGGACTCGGGCATCCCCGACTACCGCGGCCCGGACTCACCGCCGCGCAAGCCCATGACCTACCAGCAGTTCGTCGGCGACGCCGCCTTCCGACGCCACTACTGGGCCCGCAACCACGTGGGCTGGCGCCACGTGCACCGGACCCGCCCCAACGACGGCCACCGCGCGCTGGCCGCGCTGGAGGCGGGCGGCGCCCTGGCTGGCGTCATCACCCAGAACGTGGACACCCTGCACGGGGCGGCGGGCAGCAGGCGGGTGATCGACCTGCACGGCCGCTACGACCGCGTCATCTGCCTGGCCTGCTCGGCCGTGACCTCCCGCGAGAGCCTGGCCGGGCGTCTGAGCGCGCTCAACCCCGACTTCGCCGACGGGGTCCCCGACGTGGAGATCGCCCCCGACGCCGACGCGGTCCTGGCCTCCACCGAGGGGTTCCGCGTGGCCGACTGCGAGGGCTGCGGCGGCGTGCTCAAGCCCGACATCGTCTACTTCGGCGAGAACGTGCCCAAGGCGCGCGTGCTGGAGGGCTACGCGATGGTGGACGGCGCGCGGGCGCTGCTAGTGGCGGGTTCGTCCCTGACCGTCTTCTCGGGGCGGCGCTACGTCAAGCGGGCCGTCGAGCAGGGCAAGCCGGTGGTGGTCCTCAACCGGGGCGCCACCCGCGCCGACGACGTCGCCGCGCTCACCATCGACGCGGGCTGCTCCGAGGTGCTCACCGCCCTGGTCCACGCCTACGAGGCCGAGGACGCCGCCCCGGTCTGATCCGACCGCCGACCGTCGTCGCCGCGGTCCCGGCTCCTTCCCGCCCGGTTACGTTATCCACAACCCCGAGAACATATCCGTGCACTCCCCGTAGTCTTGAGAGGTCGGCGCCGTGTCCCGGGAGGGAGACCGCGTCGGCCCCGATGACGACGTCCCCCGGGGAGGACCGACTGTGGGTGCGATGGACGAGGCCGCTGTACGCGCGGAGCGCACGGACCTGCCGCTCAACCAACTGGTGGCGTCGGCGATGCTCATGCACGCCGTCGTCGCGATAGTCGAACTGGACGTGGTGGAGGACCTGGCGGACGGGCCGCGCCCGGTGGCGGACCTGGTCCGCCGCACCGGGGTCCCCGAGCAGACCCTGACGGCGGTGCTGCGGGCCGGGACGGTGAGCGGGCTGCTCTCGGAGCCCGTGCCCGGGTCGTTCGCCCTGACCGAGGCGGGCGGGCACCTGCGCGCCGGGGACCCCAGCGGCCTGTACGACCTCTTCCGGATGTGCACGCACGGCGCCTTCCTCCAGGCGTGGACCTGCCTGTCGCAGGCGGTGCGTTCCGGCCGTACGGCCTTCGAGGTGCACACCGGCCACCCGCTGTTCGCCTACCTGGAGCAGGAGCGGGGGGACGCCGAAGCCCTGTTCCGCAGGGCGATGGTCACGTCCGTGGCCGCCGACACCCTGCTGGAGAACGTGGACCTGTCCGGGGCCGAACGCGTGGCGGACCTCGGCGGCGGAGAGGGCTCGATGCTGGCCGCCCTCCTGCGGCGCCACCCGCGCATGGAGGGGGTGCTGTTCGACCTTCCGCACGTGGTGTCCGGGGCCGGGCCGCTGCTGCGGGAGCGGGGCGTGGCGGAGCGGTGCGCCGTGGTGGGGGGCAGCTTCTTCGACGGGGTGCCGACGGGGGTGGACGTCTACCTGATGGCACGGGTGATGCAGAACTGGCCGCGGCCGGAGGCGGTACGGATCCTGCGCAACGTCCGCGCCGCGATGGGCGAGCGGTCCCGGCTGCTGATCATCGGACACCTGCCGCAGGGGGAGGGCACCACCCCCTTCCTCCAGGCGATGAGCCTGTACATGCTCGTCCTCTACGGCGCCCCGCTGCGCACGGAGGAGGAGTACCGGGAACTGTTCGCCGAGGCCGACCTCGCGCTGCACGCCGTGCACCGGGTCGAGGACGGGGAGTCGGTCATGGACGTCCGCCGCGCGTAGCGGGCCCCGTCCCGCCCGGGACGACACCCCAGTCGGAGCCGCTCCGTCCGATGGCGCCCCGGGCGGGGCGCCACCGCGCGGCGGTCACGGGGACGCCAGCGCCTCCGCTTCCGGGGAGGTACGGCACCGGAGGGCCGGGCGGACGACCACGTGGGCCTGTCCGGGGTGGAAGCAGGAGGTGACGCCTCGCAGCGCGGACAGGATCGGCAGCAGGTCGTGGTAGCAGGACACCGAGGACGGCACCTCCAGTACCTCGGGGGTGCTGAGCAGGAAGGGCAGTTCGGCGCGCAGGTAGGCCAGCCCGGCGCGCAGCCTGGCGCCCTCCGGGTCCGGCTGGGTGCCCACGACCCGGCGTACGTGCTCCTCCCAGCAGCGGCGGATGCGGGGATCGGCGGCGTACTCCCGGTCGAGGCGCCGCTCGACCTCCCGGTAGCCGGGCAGCCGCGTGCACTGCGACAGGGCGAGGACGCGCACGTCCGCCCCGGCGGCCGACTCCGCGGCCGCCGTCTCCACCGCCCGCCGGATGCGCCGACGCACGTCCCTGAGCGTCCTGTTCGCCCGGACCGCGGCATGCTCCCTGCTGCTGCCGGACGCCATGTACATGGCGTCCAGGTGCAGGTCGGTGTAGAGCACGTCGACCCGGGCGAAGCGGTCCCGCGCCCAGCACAGGAGCCGTGCGATCCGCTGCTGGCTGAAGTAGCTGTTCCCGGCGCTGATGCCGATGAGGGCGTGCTCCCCGCGCTCGAACACGCGACGGCAGGAACCGGTGAAGGGCAGGACGTCGAAGCCGTCCGGGGGCTCCGGGGGCGGCTCCGGCTCAGTCGGGGATGACATCGGGATCCTCCAGGACGGATGCCAGCCGATCGCACAGCTGGTCGAGCAGGGTGTCCAGTTCGTGGTCGCCCATCGCCCCGCACATGACGTCGTCCATCCGACCGCGCAGGGCGTCGAGTTCGGGGTGGTGCGGGCCGGTTCCGGCCGCGAGGGCGAGGACGCGCCGGGCGGCGTCCAGACAGCGGAACGTGCCGTACTGCCGTGGTTCGTCCAGCAGGCCGCGGCCGCTGCTGAGCAGGTAGGCGGCGAGCAGGAGGAGCTCCTCGCCGACCTGTCGGACCTCAGGTTCCCCAGCGCTCATGGCTGACCACCTCGTTCGGGTCTCGTCGGGGTGCGGGGGCGAGCGGCCGGGCGGGGTGCCCGATCGGAACCAGGAGCAGGGGTTCCAGGTGTTCGGGCAGGCCCAGGAGCCTGCGGACGGGGCCGGCGCGAAAACTCCCGGACGGGCACCCGCCCAGCCCCAGGCAGTGGGCCGCCAGGAGGAGGTTCTCCACCGCCATCGCGACGCAGAGCATGCCCTCGTCCCAGGAGCCCCTGGAGTCCCTGGAATCCGTCGAGCCCCCTGAGGCCCCCACGGCGCGAGAGCGGTCGAAGCAGGCCGCGACGACCAGGGGCGGGAGTTCGATGATCCCGGGGGCGAAGGCGCGCAGCAGCCTCAGCCTCCGCCGCTCGCGGACCGCGACGAAGGCCCACGCCTGCTTGTTGGACGCCGAGGGGGCGGCGAGCATGGCGTCCAGCATGGGGTCGAGGAGGGAGTCGTCCACCGGCCGGTCGGTGAAGGCGCGTACGGCGCGGCGGGTGGTCAGGGTCTGTAGGGCGTGTGATGACCGCTGAGAGGGGCACGGGTCCGCATCCGTCTCACTCGAACCTGTGTCCACAGTATGCGATTTTCTAAGCACGCTCCGTAGTTTACCCTGTTATACGGCTCCATGGATGCCGCATAGGCGCATCTGGCCGGCCCTCTCCGCACCCCCGGAGGGGCACCACCTGAAAGGACCGCGATGTCCGCATCCGCACCCCCGAGTCCTTCGGCCACGAAACTGTTCGAGCTCATCACCGCCAGCTGGGTGGCGGCCGCCGTGAGCGCGGCTGCCGAACTCGGCGTCGCCGACGCCATGACCTTCAAGCCCCTGCCCGTCGACGAGATCGCCGAGAGGGTCGGCGCCGACGCCGACGCCCTCCACCGCCTCCTGCGCGCCTGCGCCGACCTCGACCTGGTCGAGGAGGGGCCGCGGCGGCGCTTCGCCCTGACCGGGCTCGGCCGCGCCCTGCGCGGGGACGCGGCCGACTCCATGCGCGGCTACGCCCGGTGGGTCGGCAGCCAGGCCGAGCGGTCCACCATGGCCCACCTGGCCCGGGCGGTGCGGACCGGACGCTCGGTGTTCGAGGAGGTGCACGGCCGAACGGCGTGGGCCTACCTGGACGAACACCCCGAGACCGCGGCGGTCTTCGACGAGGGCATGACCGACATCTCCGCCCAGCTCACCCGGGGTGTGGCGGGCAGCTACGACTTCGGCGCGCACGAGACCCTCGTTGACGTCGGCGGGGGCCGGGGCAGGCTGCTGGCCATCGTGCTGTCGGCCCATCCCGGTCTGCACGGCGTGCTCTTCGACCGGTCCGACGTGGTCGCCCACGCCGGACCGGTGCTGGAGGGCGTCCGTGAGCGGTGCCGCGTCGTCAGCGGGGACTTCCTCTCCTTCGTCCCCAAAGGGGGCGACGCCTACCTGCTGTCGAACGTCATCCACAACTGGGGCGACCAGGACGCCGCGCGGATCCTCTCCCACTGCCGCGAGGCGATGACCCGCGACGGGCGCGTCCTGCTCGCGGAGGTGGTGGTGCCCGACTCCCCGGGTCCCGCCCGGACCGCCAAGTTCATGGACCTGAGCATGCTCGCCCACTGCGACGGCAAGCAGCGCACCAGGACCCAGTTCGCCGACCTCTTCGAGCAGGCCGGACTGAAGCTGACCCGTGTCCTGCCCAGCTACGGGACCAGCATCGTCGAGGGGGTGCGCGCCTGAGCGGCGCACCGGTGCCGCCACCGCGCCCGTGCGCGCCCGAGCCCGGCGCGCACGGGCACGGGCACGGCTCAGCCCTCGTGGACGGCGGCGAGGAAGTCCAGCAGGGCCGCGTTGACCTCCCCGGGGCGCTCCTGCTGGGTCCAGTGGCCGCAGCCGGGCAGGGTGACGCCGGCGTGCAGCGCCGGTGCGACCAGCGACAGGTTCTCCAGGAGTTCGGGAACGCCGCGCATGGCCCTGACCAAGTCCTTGTCCCCGCCCACGTACAGCGCGGGCACGTCGATGACGCGCCCCTGGAAGGGCGACATGAGCCCCTGGTTGCGGTCGATGTTGCGGTACCAGTTGAGCGGACCGGTGAAGGCGTCGGGGTCGGAGTAGTCGGCCGTGAAAGCGGCCAGGTCCTCCTCGGTGAGCCAGGAGGGCAGCTCCTCCGGTTCGGGCAGGGAGCCCAGTGCGCTCTCGCCCTCGGGCACGATCCACAGCCGGGGCTGGTCGAAGGGTGCGTCGCCGGATGCCCCGACCAGGATACGGCGCAGGGTCGAGGCGGGGTCGGCGGCCAGTTCGGCGTCGGCGACGCCCGGCTCCTGGAAGTAGGCCTGGTAGAAGCCGTCGCCGTAGACGGCGCGGGAGGCCGCGACCGACGGCAGCATGGCGGGCGGAACGGGCGGAACGCTCAGGCCCGCCACGCCGCGGACCAGGTCGGGGCGCATCATGGCGGTGGCCCAGGCCACCGGCGCACCCCAGTCGTGGCCGACCACGACCGCGCTCTCTTCCCCCAGCGCGGAGACGAGTGCGACGACGTCGCCGACCAGGTGGGGCAGGGTGTAGGCGTCCACCGCCTCGGGCCGGTCGCTGCGGGCGTAACCGCGCTGGTCGGGGGCGACCACGCGGTACCCGGCCCCGGCCAGCGGGGCGAACTGGTGGCGCCAGGAGTACCAGCTCTCGGGGAAGCCGTGCAGGAGCAGGACGAGCGGTCCTCTGCCCTGCTCGGCGACGTGCAGCCGGATTCCGTTGACCTCGACGTCCCGGTGTTCCACGTTCATGGCGTACGCGCTCCTCGTCGCTGAGGGGTGGGGTCACGGTCACGCTATACCGGCGGGTCCGGCTCCTCCAGGCTCCCTCGGGGAGTGGGGGTCGCACCCCGTGGACGGCGGCGCGGAATCACCACCGAAGCCCCATAAACGACATATATCCCACAAAAGGGATTCCACCCAGAAACCTCTTAATATTCCATGCCCGTAAAACACTGTTACCTATGGACTTGGGCGACAGGGAAAACCTACGGTGGAGGCTCGCGCTTACCCCCAGCGGTGAGGAGAATCGGCCATGACCGCGGCTCCCGAGGTTCCGGACATCCTTTCCCCGGAATTCCTTGCCAACCCCTATCCCGCCTACCGCGCCATGCGCGAGCGGGCGCCTCTGTTCTGGCACGAGGCCACCCGGAGCTACGTCGTCTCCCGGTACGAGGACGTCCGGCGCGCCTTCCGGGACGAGGCCTTCACCACCCGCAACTACGACTGGCAGCTGGAACCGGTGCACGGGCGCACCATCCTGCAACTGGACGGACGCGAGCACGCGGTGCGCCGCGCCCTGGTGGCACCGGCCTTCCGCGGCAGCGAACTGCGCGAGCGGTTCTGGCCCGTCATCGAGCGCAACAGCGGCGAGCTGATCGACGCCTTCCGGCACACGGGCGAGGTGGACCTGGTCGCGCAGTTCGCCACCCGCTTCCCCGTCAACGTCATCGCGGACATGCTCGGCCTGGAACGGGCCGACCACGACCGGTTCCACCGCTGGTACACCGCGATCATCGCCTTCCTGGGCAACCTGTCGCAGGACCCGCGGGTGGCCGAGGAGGGGCTGCGCACCCGCGAGGAGTTCGCCGCGTACATGCTGCCGACCATCCGCGAGCGGCGGGCGGACCCGGGCGGGGACCTGCTGTCCGCCCTGTGCACCGCAGAGGTCGACGGCACCCGGATGAGCGACGAGGACGTCAAGGCCTTCTGCAGCCTGCTGCTCGCCGCGGGCGGGGAGACCACCGACAAGGCCGTATCCAGCATGTTCGCCAACCTGGTCACCCACTCCGAGCAGCTCGCGCGGGTGCGCGAGGACCGCAGCCTGATCCCGCGCGCGTTCGCCGAGACGCTGCGCTACACCCCGCCCGTGCAGATGATCATGCGCCAGCCCGCGCACGACGTGGAACTGGGCGGCGGGACCGTGCCCGCCGGGGCGACCGTCATCTGCCTGATCGGCTCGGCCAACCGCGACGGCGACCGCTTCGCCGACCCCGACTCCTTCGACATCCACCGGGCCGAACTCGGGGACGCCACCTCGTTCTCCGCCGCGGCCGAGCACCTGGCCTTCGCCCTGGGGCGCCACTTCTGCGTGGGCGCCCTCCTGGCCGAGGCGGAGGTGCGGGTGGCGACCAACCAGCTGCTGGACGCCATGCCCGACGTCCGCCTGGCCGAGGGCGTCACCCTGGAGGAGACGGGGGTCTTCACCCGGGGGCTGACCCGGCTGCCGCTGCGCTTCACGCCGGTCCCCTCCCCGGGCTGAGCGGCGCCGCGGCGCGCGTCCGCCCCCTACCGCTGCGGCGTGAAGCGCGCCGGGAGCTCGAACAGTCCGCGCATCCACAGCGACGGCCGCCACTCCAGCCGCTCCGGGGGCACCGCCAGCCGCACGTCCGGCAGCCGGTCCAGCAGGCTCTCCACCGCCGTGCGGGCGATCGTCTCCGCGATCTCCGGTGCCGGGAAGGGGCACCCGTGCTCGCCGTGGCCGAAGGACATCTGCGCGCGGTTGCCGCCGTAGACGTCGGGGAGCCCCGCGTGCAGGCGGGGGTCGGCGTTGGCCGCCGACAGCCCCAGCACCAGCATGTCGCCGCGCCGGATGCCGCGGCCGCCCAGTTCACAGGCCTGCACGGCCCACCGGCCGATGAAGTTCTGCGTGGGGGTGTTCTTCCACAGCACCTCGTTGAGGGCCTCCCCCGCGCTGCTGCGCCCGCCCCGCAGGTCGAGGGAGAACTGGTCGTCGGTCAGCATCAGGCGCAGGGCGTTGCCGATCCAGTTGCCCGTGGGCGCCTGGGCGGCGGCGAGGACCACCAGCAGGTCGACGACCGCCTCGGCGTCGCTCAGCCCCGCCGGGTGCAGCAGCAGCCGCGAGGGCACGTCGTCGCGGGGCGCGGCGCGGCGGTCGACGACCAGGGCGTCCAGGCGGGCGTGCAGGCGCCGGTGGGCGCCACCCGCGTCCGCG
Source organism: Nocardiopsis camelliae (assembly GCF_028993595.1). Taxonomy (GTDB): domain Bacteria; phylum Actinomycetota; class Actinomycetes; order Streptosporangiales; family Streptosporangiaceae; genus Nocardiopsis; species Nocardiopsis dassonvillei. Next base: position 2,342,593 of record NZ_CP118614.1, on the reverse strand, counting down.
GTGACGTCGAGCGAGAGCACGACGTCGCGCACCAGCGCCGGTACCTCCGCCTCCGGCAGGCCGTAGAGGCGGGCGACCACCATCGCGGGGATCTGGTGGGCGTACTGCGAGACCATGTCGGCCTCGCCCTGCGCGCGGAAGGCGTCGACGAGCGTGTCGGCGGCCCGCTGGCACAGGGCCCTGAGGTCGGTGCGGTCCACGGCGTCCAGGGCGTCGCCGATCGCGCCCGCGCGCCGCTGGTGCTCGGCCCCCTCGGCGAACATGACCGAGGGCGTCCACATCACGTAGGGCAGGAGCGGCCAGTCGCGGCCGACGCGGTCCCACTGGTTCCAGCGGCGGCAGTCGCGGGCGAACCACTCGGGTCTGCTGGTGACGTGGTGCAGCTCCCGGTAGCCCATGACGAACCACGCCGGAACGTCGCCGTCGAGCAGCACGGGCGCGACCGGGCCGTAGCGCCCGCGCAGCTCCTCGTAGAGCCCGGCGGGGTCGCGGGCGATGTCGGGGCCGTAGAAGCGGGCGGCGGCCGCGTGGGCCGGGGAGGGTGGCGGCGGGCCGCTGCTGGCCGGTGCCGCGGCCTCCGGGCCCGGGGTGTGGTTCACGTCGTCTCCTGCGGGGTCGGCGCGGGCACGGGTGCGAACGCCGACGTCGGCGCGGGCGGGTACCCGGCCACGGGTCCGGACACGTGCTGGACGAGGGTGATCAGGACGTCGCGGCTGGACTCGCGGCTGCGGGCGTCGCAGTCCACCAGGGGGACCCGCTCGGACAGGTCCAGAGCGCGGCGCACCTCGGGCAGGTCGGGACCGGGGCCGAAGCGGTTCACCGCGACGACGAAGGGCGTGCGGTGGTGTTCGAGCCGGTCCACGGCGTACCAGGAGTCCTGGATGCGGTCGGTGTCCACGAGCACGACCGCGCCCAGGCTGCCCTCGAACAGCTGGTTCCACAGGAACCAGAACCGCTTCTGGCCGGGTGCGCCGAAGAGGTAGAGCACCCGCCGCTCGTCCACGGTGACGCGCCCGAAGTCGAAGGCCGCCGTGGTGGTGCGCTTGTCCCGGACGGCGCTGATGTCGTCGATCCCGGCGCTGGCCTGGGTCATGACCTCCTCGGTGCTCACCGGGCGCATCTCGCTGACGGAGCCGACCAGGGTGGTCTTGCCGACGCCGAACCCGCCGACGACGACGATCTTGAGCGCGTTGTCGGCCGTCGCTGCGAGCGGTGCCCGGCGCGGCTGGGCGAGCCGTTCAGAGTCGTTGGAGGGCAAGGAGCACCTGCTTCAGGGTCTCGGGGTCGTGTCCGGCCTCCTGCCGGGCGGGGACCACCGGGTGGCGGGCCGTCACCCGCCCCGTGTCCAGCAGGTCCAGCAGGAGGATCCGCACGACGCTGACGGGGAGCCGCAGCTCCGCGGACAGCTCCACCACGGCGGTCGGGTACGCGCACAGGCGCAGGATCGCGGCGTGCTCGGACTGCATGCCGGGCGCGGGGTCGCACTCGGCGACGACGAGGGTGACCGCGTCGAGGGCGCGGGTGTCCGCGTCGGAGCGCCCGCCGGTCACGGTGTACAGGCGGTCGGGGGCCTCTCCCCGGAGGGAGTCGTGATGGGTCACCGCTGCTCGGTGCCCGCGGGGGCCCGCTCGCCACGGCGCGGGGCGGCCGTCAGGAAGCCGCCGATCCGCTCGACGAGTTCGTTCATGCTGTGGCCGATCACGCCGACGTCGGCGTCCCCGTCGGCGATCACCGCCAGATGGGCGCCCTCCCCGGCGCGGATGATGAGCAGGACGCCTCCGCCGAACTCGGCCATGGCCTGGCCCGCGCCGCCCCGGTCGCCGAACTCGGCGGAGGCGCTCAGGGACAGGCTCTGGATGCCCGCGGCGATGGCGGCGAGCTGGTCGGCGCGGTCGGTGTGCAGTTCGCGGGTGTGGCACATCCTGAGTCCGTCCCTGGACAGCACGAGCACGTGGCGGATGCCGGGTGTGCGGTGGCGCAGGTTCTCCAGAAGCCAGTCGAGGCTGGTGTCCATGGTGTTCATCGGGGTCGCGGGGCAGTCGCGCGCGGGTCCGGTCGCGTGCCCCTCCCTCCGTTTCTCTTCTCTACTCTTCGGCTCGTTGTGGCTGGCGGGCGTTGCGGAAGGACGCGAACCTGGTGCCGGGGTCACCGCCGGGCGCAGGCGCGGCCGGAGCCGCGGAGAGCTGGTCGGGCTCCTCCCGCAGCGCCGCGGCCAGGGTCTGGCCGCGCCGCCGCCGGGGCAGCCCGGAGGCGGCGCGGGCGGGTGCGGGAGCGGTGCCGGGGCCCGGGGCCGCCGTGCCCGTCCGGAGATCCGGCCCCGAGGCGGGGGCGGGCCCCACGGGGCGCCGGGGGTGGTGCCCGGCGCGCGGGCCGCCGTGCGCGGGTTGGGACTCGGTGACCAGGTGCGGCGGCACGAGGACGACGACGCCGACGCCGCCGCGGGCCGAGGGACGGAAGCTGACGCCGAGCGCGTGCTTGTCGGCCAGTCGACCCACGACCGCCAGGCCCGTGCGGGTGCCGCGCAGCGTGGACAGGTCGCGGGGCTCGGTGACCAGGCTCTCGGCCAGCCTGCGCTCGCGCACGCGCATGCCCAGTCCGCTGTCCTCGACGGTGACGGACAGGCCGGTGTCCTCCTCCTGGACGTAGACGTGCACCTCGGTGCCGTGGGCGGAGAAGTTGGCGGCGTTGTCCATGAGTTCGGCCAGGGCCTGCATGATGCCCTCGGCCGCGTGCCCGGCGATGGAGGCGGTGCTGGTGTTGTGCAGGCGCACACGGCGGTAGGCGCTGATGCGGCCCATGGCTCCGCGCAGGATGCTCTCCATGACGATGGGCCGGGTCCAGCGGCGGCCCGAGCGGCCCTCGGCCAGGACGACGAGGCCGTCGGCGAGGCGGCCGGTGCGGGATACGCCGTGGTCGATGTCCAGGAGGTCGCCGAAGATGCCGGGGCTGTCGCCGTAGCGGTCCTGGAGTTCGCGGAGCTTGGCCAGCAGGGAGGTCAGGTGGGCCTGGATGCGGGCGCCGGAGGCGGCGGTCGTCTCCATGGCCGAGGCGGAGCGGCGGTCGGCGGCCAGTAGCTCCTCCAGCGTGTGCGCGCGCAGGCGGGCGAGGGCTTCGTGGACGGGGGGCAGTTCCTCCCCCAGCGTTTCGGCGGCGCCGACGCGGTCCTCGCGGATGCGGGCGGCCATGAGCGGCAGGCCGACGCGGTCGAGGTCGGCGATCTGCTCCTCCAGCGCGGTGCGCCGGGCCAGGGCGTCGGCGGCGCGCACGCGCGCGGTGTCGAGTTCGGCGGTGACGGTGTGGGTGAGCCGGTGCAGCGCGACGTGGCGGGGCCGGGGGTGCTCGTCGAGGACCTCGCGTGCGGCGCGGCCCGCGCGCAGGCCCTCGACGAGGGCGGGCAGGAGCTCGTCGACCAGGTGCTCGGCCTCGCGTTCGAGGGCCTGGGCGGTGGCGTCGACCCGGGTGCCGTGCTCGCGGGCGGCGCGGGCCGCCGCGGCCTGGTGCGCCGCCGCGGTGACGGCGGCGCACAGGGCGGCCGCGGCCGCGCCGACGGCCAGGGCCACGCTCTGGCGGGCGTCGGGGTGGGCCGTGACGACCGCCCAGGACCAGGCGGGGGCCGCCAGCGCGGTCACGGCGAACAGGGCGGCCAGGGCCTGTCGTCCGGGGCGCGGGGGCCGCCGTCGTCGGTCGGGCGGGTGAACTGGCATGGGCGGGTTCCTCGCGGGGCAATCGTGCGAAGGGGGCGGGGCCGTGCCCGGACCCGTCGCCCGGTCTCCGGGCAGGGGAGGTCCACCCGGTTTTCCCACGGGGAATTCGAGGGCGGACGGAAATCACCGTAGACCACGGGCGAAAGGCACGTGGGCTTTCTCGCGAGGAACCCCGGTCAGACGGCGGAGAAGTGCGCCATCCCGCTTTTTCCGCTCTTCTTAATTCTGACATACCCCCGTATTGCGCACTTGCCGCGCGGCTGCTCGGTTCAGGCGAAGAGGAGGAAGAGCGCGAGGACCACCGCGAGGAAGACCAGCGTGCCGATCGCGGAGTGGCGCCGGGAGGCGGCGCCCGCGTCGTCGGCGCGCGCGGGCAGACCGGGCCAGCACAGCACCGCGGCCGCGGCGGCCCCCGCGCTCAGTGCCACGTCCAGGTACCAGACCGCCACGGGGAAGACCGCCCATGTGGTCAGCAGCAGTGAGAGCACCAGGAAGAGGAGCGTGTTGACCGTCCGGTTCAGCACGTCCCAGCGGTCCGCGAAGCGGAACCTGCCCCGGCCGCGGAGCCGCAGGAGGACGTCCGCCGCGCTCAGGACGCAGACGCCGTTGAGGAACGCGGCCCCGACGTAGGGCAGCACATCCATCACGCTCATCGGGCGTCCTCCCCCGTCAGCAGCTCCAGGACGGGGTCTTCCAGCCCGGTGGTCGTGTTGCCGAAGGCCAGCACCGCGCGCCCGCCCTCCCGGTCCAGGGCGACCATGGAGGAGAAGCCGCCGGTGCCGCCGTTGTGCCAGGTGACCTCGGTACCGCCGTACTCCTGCGTGACCCAGGCGAACCCGATCCGGCGGTCCGGCCCGTCGTCCCAGCGCGGTTCCAGTGCCGCCGCGCCCGGGGCGGTGCCCTCCAGCAGCGCCCCGGCGAAACGCGCCATGTCGGCGGGGGTGGAGCGCACGCCCCCGGTGGGCGCGTAGGCGCGGGCCAGCCAGGGGTCGGCCCGGCGCCCCCTGTCGGTGTAGCCCCGGGTCGCGTCCTCGGGCAGGTCGTCCCCGGAGTCGGGCAGGGTCGTGTCGTCCATCCCCAGGGGGTCGAGCAGCCGCTCGCGCAGCAGAGTGGCGTAGTCGGTCCCGGCGGCGTTGGCCAGAGCGTGGCCCAGGATCGCGGTGCCCATGTTGGAGTAGTGGGACTCGCCGCGGTCGGACAGCTCCGCCGCGGCCACCTGCGCGACCAGGTCGTCGTAGTCGTAGGGGTAGGGGTCGTTGCCCAGGTAGGAGGCCGCCGCCGAGACCACGATGTCGGGCAGGCGGGGGGAGAGCCGGGGCAGGCCGGAGCGGTGGCTGGTCAGCTCGGCCAGGGTGACGTCGGCGGCGGGGGCGCCGTCCAGCTCGACCAGCTCCCCGAGCCGGGTGTCCGCGGTGACCTCGCCGCGTTCCACGGCGACGGCGAGCAGCATCCCGGTCATGCCCTTGGTGACCGAGCCGATCTCGTAGTCGGTGCCGTCGTCGGCGCCGAAGTGCGCGAAACCCACCCGTCCGCCGTCGACCTCGACGACGCTGACGCGGTCGCGCACGCCCTCGGACAGCAGCGGGCGGGCCCGGTCCAGGAGCCCGGGGTCCCCGGACTCCTCGGCGGACAGGGCGGATGTGTGCGGCCGTGCGGCGATCCCGAGTACGACGACCAGGACGGCCGCCGCACAGGCGACCGCGACGGTCCCTCTTCTGGCTCTCACGGAACCCTCCTTACTGGGGCGCTCCCCCGGCCGCCGTGAGGATGGCGAGCAGGGGGACGACGCGTTCCGGTGGAATGGCGTAGTGGCCGCGCCGGACGGTGATGAGCCATCCGGCGGCGGCGAGCAGGTTGACGTGGTGGTAGATCTGGCCGGTCGTGCCGAAGTCGGAGCGCTCGGCCAGTGCGGCGACGGTCCCGGTTCCCCTCCAGACCGCCTGTAGCAGCTGGAGCCGGACGGGATTGCCCAGGGCGTCGAGGCTGGCGGCGTGGCGGGCCCAGTCGGACTCCTCCAGGCGCTCGACCGGCAGTCCCTGCTGCCACTCCAGCGCGTTCTCCTCCCCCTCGCCGTCGCGGACGATCCCCGCGAAGACCACGCCGCCGTGTCCGGTGACGCGCTCCCGCAGGGCGTTGAGCGCGAAGAACACGTCTCCGAGCGCCTCGGCCCGGGGTGTCTCGGCCGCGCGTTCGCCGACCGCCTCCAGGGCGCCGACCCGCGCCTCCAGCTCGGCCAGCCGCTCCTCCGTCGTCCTGTCCACCGCGCCTCCACCTTACATGCTTTTCCGTAATTACGTAATTTTAGATTACCAGGCCCGTGAGCTTTGCCCGATCCGTAGGAACGGGTGGGGTGTCGCTGACCCGAGGAGTCGGATGATGAAGACAAGGCGCGCGGCTCGCGCATCCGCAAGAGGGACACCCGAGCGGCCGTTCCCACGTCCCGGACCGCGCAGAGGCCAGCGGGGACGGCCGGGAAGGATCCATGAACATGCGAACGCAGGCAGCCAACGGCTGGCAGTTCTTCGTCGCGACACTGCTGATCGTCATCGGGGCGGTCAACGTCATCCAGGGGCTGGTGGCGCTCCTGACCCCCGAGTTCTACGCCGCGGCGAGCACGGAGGTGCTCCTGTTGGGGTACACCTCCTGGGGCGTGCTGCTGGGCCTGTGGGGGGCGGTGCTGATCGTCGCCGGTCTGGCCGTGCTGTCCCGCAGCACGTGGGCCCGGGGCTTCGCCCTGATCCTCGCCTCGGTGAACGCCGTCGCCCAACTGGGTTTCGTCATGGCGATGCCGCTGTGGTCGATGGTGGCCATCGCCGTGGACCTGCTGGTGATCTACGGCCTGACCGCCGGCTGGCCCGACCGCGAACGTGAGTCCGGGCGCACCGAACACCACGAGGGCGCCTACCAGAGCGGGTACAACGCCGCCCACGCGGCGCCCAGGCCCGCGCAGTCCCCGGAGGGGGGCGCCGGCTCGCCGCAGCAGACGGCGGGACCGCAGCAGACCACCGGGCAGAACTACTGAGAGCCCCTCCCGGGCCGCCCCCGTTCCCCAGGACGGGGGCGGTTTCGCGCGCCCGGGGGCGGCCGCCGTGGACAGGGCCGGCGGCCGCCGGGGACACGGCAGGGGGCGGCGGCCTCGGCCACCGCCCCCGGCGGGTCGGTCACTCCCCCGCGGAGCGCCTCAGTCCTCTCCCCCGCCCGTGTCGTCGGTGAGGTAGTTGGCCAGGAACCCGAGGACCCCGAAGGCCGCCGCGGCCGCGACCGCGGGGACGAACAGCAGGTCCGAAGTGGTCGTGATCCAGTCCGGCCGCTGCGCGACGACCCCGGCCAGCTGACCGGCGACGAGCAGGACGCCGAGGAGGAAGCAGGCGACGAGGCCCAGCTTGAACAGGGTGCGCACCACGAGGAGGGCGCGGGATCTGATGGTGGTCATGCTCAGCCTCCGAAGACCGGTAGGACGCCCCAACCGATGAGGCAGCCGATCAGGAAGATCGGGATCATGTAGTAGACGATCAGCGGCAGGAAGGTGCTCTCGGGTCGGGCTCCCGTCAGTCCGGCCGCCACGAAGATCGACCCGGACGCGGGCGGCGAGGCCCCCTCGGTGGAGGCGAACACCAGGATGGCGATCACCGCCAGCAGCGGGTCGACGCCCACGCCCACCAGCGCCAGGAAGGAGATCTGCCCGACCGCGGTGAGGGTGGCCGTGGAGGAGAGCGGCCCGGCGACCAGGGCGATCACCAGTCCGACGGCCACCACCAGCAGGACGCGGTTGACCGGCAGGTTCTCCAGCAGGGTGTTGACGTCCTCCGCGAGCCCGAGGCGGGCCAGGATCTCGCTGGCCGCGATGGCGAAGAACAGCAGGGCCCCGATGGTGGCGAACTTGGGCAGGGCGCCGTCGAGCAGGGCCGACCAGTCCCGCGTATTCCGGGGCAGGCGGTCGCGTCCGGCGACGAGGGAGAACACGATGATCAGGATCGGGATCCAGATCAGCAGCGAGATCTCCCCCATGGCCTCGCCGAGCGGGGTGGAGTTCTCCAGGTAGGCGGCCAGGGGGCCCGCCGTGACCACGATCGGGATGAGCGCGCCCAGGAAGATGGTCAGGGCTCCCGCGCCCTGCCGCAGGGACTCGCGCAGGGGCAGCAGGTCGGTCTCGTCGGCCCTGGGGATACCGTCCCTGCGCACGAAGTACGCGATCAGGGCGAACCTGAGCAGGATCTGGTAGGTCCCGGCCGCGAGCAGGCCCATGTAGACCTGGCCGGTACTGACCATGCCCCCGGCGAAGCCGATCATGATGACCATGGAGGCGCTGGGGGGCAGGGCCGCGCCCATCCCCCCGTTGCCGGCCATCACCGTGGCGGCGCGGGTGGGGGACCACCCCGTGCGCACCATCCAGGGGCCGGTGAAGGAGCCGCTGGAGGCGGTGTTGGCGGAGTTGGACCCGGACAGGGCGCCGAAGACCGCGGAACCGGCCGTGTCGATGAAGGCGGGACCGCCGCGGACGCGCCCGAAGAGGGAGTTCAGGATGGCCAGGATCCGCTGGATCAGGCCCGTGACGTCGATCAGGTAGGCCATGAACACGAAGGCCAGGGCCGCGTAGAGCACCTCGTGGGTGAGGGCGTCGACCAGGCCCCGCAGCAGGTACGCGGGCGCCTGTGCCCCGGCGAACAGCGCGGTGACGACCAGTCCGAGCAGCATCGCCTCGCCCATGTTCCGTTTGAACACGACGTTCCAGACGATGATCACGGCGATGAAGGCCGCCAGGGCTAGGAGTGCGATGGGCATGGGTGGACCTTCGGGAGGGGAGTCGGGGAGTGGTGGCGGCCGGGTGCGGCGGGGGACGGATCCGGCCGGGGACCGGCGGGGCGGCGACCGGCGGAGCGGGGACCGGCGGAGCGGGCGCTCACCGGCGTTCCGCCCGGATGGTGGCGCGGCGGCGCTCCTCCTCCGCCACGACCTCGCGGGCCGCGCTCAGGGTCTGCTCCGCCTCCAGGCGGGGGACGAAGAACACCCCGTCGCCGTCGGCGACCACGATGTCCCCGGTGGAGCAGACCGCGCCGCCCACCGAGACCGTCCGGCCCACGTGCCCGGGGCCGTCCTTATAGGGCCCGGCGGGCGAGATCCCGGCCGCCCAGACGGGGAAGCCCAGGTCGCGGAGCTCGTCGGCGTCCCGGACCGCGCCGTCGACCACCATGCCGCGCACGCCCCGGTTGAGGGCGCGTTCGGCGATGAGCTCGCCCAGCAGGGCGCGTGAGGTGTCGCCCCCGCCGTCCACGACCAGGACGTCCCCCGGCCGCGCGACGGCCAGCGCCCGGTGCAGGGCGCGGTTGTCGCCGGGGCGGGTCAGGACGGTGAGTGCCCGGCCGGTGACGCTCGCCCCGGGCCAGACCGGGCGGACGCGCGAGGAGACGAAGCCCAGCCGGTCGCGGCCGTCGCCGATGGCGGCGGTGGGGACGCCGGCGTAGGCGTCGGCCAGTTCGCGCGCGTCCTCCCCGCCCGAGCGCGCCAGGAACAGGTGGCGGTCGGCGGCCCCGGTGCTCACCTGTGCCTGGACGCCCAGTTCATCGAGGAGTTCGACGCTGGAGCGGAGTTCGTGCGCCCTGCGCAGGGCGTGCAGGCGCGTGCCCTTGTCCAGGCGCTCCAGCGCGGAGGTGCCGTCGGCGAGCGCGTCGGCGACCTGTGTGCGCATCCACGCCTCCTCCCCCGCGGCCCTTCCGGCGTCCACGGCCTCGGTGATCAGGGCTCCCAGGCCCTTCATGAAGACACTGCGCAGCAGCTTTCGCCGTGACGCGGCCCCGACCTCGCCGCCGACGGGCTCGGCGTCGGAGCCCACCGCCCGGAGCAGCCGGGCGGCGGCCTCGGAGGCGGGACCGGAGAGCAGGACGTTGACCTCGGCACCGTACCTGAGCACCGAACCGATGATCGCACCGTCCACGACCTGGGCGGATTCCCCCAGAGCCGCCTCCACCCCGGTCTTGGTGGCCGGGGAGGCGGCGTTGAGGTCCACGTACACCGCGTCCCTGCGCAGCAGCGGCCGGGCGTCCTCGGCCGCGGTCACCGCGTACGCGGCCGTGGTGAGGCTGAGGACCAGGTCGGCGTCGGCGACCGCCTCGCCGGTCGAGGCGGCCCGCGCCACCCCCTCGGGCGTCCGCGCCCCCGGCGAGGGGTCGTAGCCGACGGTCTGCCAACCGGCGGCCGCGAACGCGCCGGCGTAGACGGCACCGGCTTCTCCGAGCCCGAGCACGGCGACCTTCATGATCCCACCCTCTATCATTGAGTGATAGCTTCTGTTGCCTGTTGATAGTGAGTGTGACCTGCGACGCTTCGCGGTGTCAACCTGCCGGAAACCCGTCCGCTACGTTGAGGGGAGGGCGGCGATGCGCGCATCGCCTTGGGGGCGGGCACATCGGCCCCCTCCCGGGACAGGGCGAAGCCCCGGGACAGGACGAACGACGACGGAAGGGCGGGCGAGGGCACGGATGGGAGCGACGGCTGGGGGTGGCAACCAGGGGCGCACCCTGGACCGGGCTCTGGACGTGCTGGAGTGCCTGGAGCGGGCGCGCGGCCCCCTGCGGCTCAGCGACATCGCGCGGGAGAGCGGGCTCCACCTGGCCACGACGCAGCGCACCGTCAACCAGCTCGTACGGCGCGGATACGTCCAGCAGGAGCGCCTGGGCTACTCGCTCGGGCCGGTGGTGCTGTCCCTGGCGCACTCCTTCGTCGTCAACGACCGCCTCTGCAGCGTCGCGACGCCGATCCTCACCGAACTGTCGGCCACGACCGGTCTGACCTCGTCGGTCTACGTGCGCTCGGGACAGGAGCGCATCCTCATCGCGCGCGTGGACGGAGCCGACCCGCTGCGCTACCAGTTCCCGATCGGGCGCCGGGTGCCCCTCTACATCGGCGGCGGCAAGGTGCTGCTCAGCGACTGGGACGACCAGGAGCTCGACGCCTACCTCGCCGACCACGCCGAGGTGCGCCTGGCCTCGGGCAGGACCCAGGACGCCGCCGACCTCCGGGCGCAGATCGAGCGGATCCGGGAGGTCGGCTACCACCTCGCCGAGTCCGAGCGCGAGCCCGGCGCCCTCAGCCTGACCCGGCTGCTGTACGACTCCGAGGGCGAGGCCCTGGGCGCCGTCAACCTGGTGACCACCAGTGACAGGACCAGTCCCGGGGAGTTGTTGTCCCAGCTTCCGGAGCTGTCACGGGGCGCCAACGCCATCGGGGTGCGCGCCTGAGGCGTCCCCCGGCGGGGCGGGCGGCCGACGGGGGCGGGCGGGCCGCGCTCGGGGCCCGGCCGGGTAGGTTCCGGGCATGGACGTTGCGGGCATGGACGACGGCTGGCGGGCGGACCGGGTCGGGAGCGCGCTGCGGGGCGCCAACCCCACCGTGCTGCGGCGTCTGGATGCGGGCTTCGCGGTGATCGGGGACGTCCAGTTCCTGCCGGGGTACTCGGTGCTGCTCACGGACCGCCCGGAGGCGGGGAGGCTGACGGACCTGCCCCGACCCGAACGGCTGGCGTTCCTGTCCGGCATGGAACGGCTCGGCGAGGCGGTCGAGCTGGTCTGCCGACGCCGCGACCCGGCGTTCCGGCGGGTCAACCTGGAGATCCTGGGCAACACCGACGCGTTCCTGCACGCGCACGTGTGGCCGCGGTTCGACTGGGAGCCGCCCGACCTGGTGGGCAGGCCGGTGTGGCTCCACCCGCGGGACAGGTGGACCGACCCGCGGCACGCGCTCGGCCCGCGGCACGACGTGCTGCGCGAGGCGATCGGCGCCGAACTGGACCGCCTGCGGGAGGCGGACTGACCGGACCCGGGGTCAGTCGCGGTACAACTCCGCCAGGGCGTCGGCGTAGCGCTCCCGGACGACCCGGCGCCGGAGCTTGAGCGAGGGGGTCAGCTCACCGGTGTCCGGGCCCCACTCGCCCGGGAGCAGCCGGTGGCGCCTGACCCCCTCCGCGCGGCTGAACCGGGCGTTGGCCGCCGCGACCGCGCGTTCGGCCTCCGCCGCCACCTCGGGGTGGGCGACCAGCGCCTCCCAGTCCCCGCCGGTGTCGATGCCCCGGGCGGCCGCCCACACCGGCAGCGTCTCGCGGTCGGGCACCAGCAGCGCCACCAGGTAGGGCCTGCGGTCCCCGTGCACGTAGGCCTGGCCGACGATCGGGTGCTCCTTGAGGGCGTTCTCCACCGGCGCGGGCGCGACGTTCTTGCCCTGGGAGGTGACGATGAGCTCCTTCTTGCGGTCGGTGATCCACAGGTAGCCGTCCCCGTCGAGGCGGCCGACGTCGCCGGTGGCGAACCATCCCCCGGCGTCGGTGGCCGGGCGCACCGAACCGTCCGGCTGGAGGTAGCCGCCGAAGACCGACTCCCCGCGCAGCCACACCTCGCCGTCCTCGGCCACCCGCACCCGCACGCTCGCGATGGGGCGGCCGACCGAGCCCAGCCGGAAGCCGGTGGCGGGGCTGTTGACGGTGGCCACGCCCACGGACTCGGTGAGACCCCAGGCGTCCATGACCACGACCCCGAACCCGGCCCAGAACCGCACCACGTCCAGCGGCATCGGCGCGGAGGCGCTGGAGGCCCAGCTCACCCGGTCCAGGCCCACCTGGGCCAACAGGGGAAGCAGGACCTCGGCCCGGGCCCGCTCGAAGCGTTCCCCGAGTTCGGCGGGCACCTCCTCGCCGCGCTCGCGGTGGGCGACGTGCTCGGCGGCCACGGCCGTGGCCGCGTCCACGGCGGCGCGCCTCTCCTCGGGCATGCGGGCGAGCCCCGCGCGCAGGGCGGAGGCGAACTTCTCCCACACCCGGGGAACCCCGAAGAACTGGGGCGGGCGCACGTGCCGCAGGACCCCGGGCAGGTCCTGGAGGCTTTCGCACATCCACACGTGGGAGGCGCGGAAGACCGGCAGGTAGAGGCCGAGCATGCGTTCGGCGATGTGGGCCAGGGGCAGGTAGCACACGTGGTCGGGGTGCTCGGGGAGGGTGGGAAGGGCGGGGTGGTCGGGGAGGGTGGGGTGGTCGGGGAGGGTGGGGTGGTCGGGGAGGGTGGGGTGGTCGGGGTGCTCGGGGAGGGCGATGGCCGCGTCCAGGGCGGTGGCGTTGGCGAGCACGTCTCGGTGCGTGACGGCCACGCCCTTGGGGTCCCCGGTGGTCCCGGAGGTGTAGACGACGGTGAGCAGGTCGTCGGGGGTCAGGTCGCGCCAGCGTTCGAAGGCCGTCCCGGCGGGGGTGGCCGGAATGACGGAGGTGGGGGCGGCAGGAGCGGCGGGGACGCTCTCCAGGCAGGCGTAGTCGGTGTGGCCGCGGCCGGGGTCGGCCCCGTCCACGACGACCAGTGCGGCCAGGGGCACTTCGGGGTCGGCGAGCAGGCCCTCCCACACGGCGGCGGCCGCGGTGTCCCCCACCACGGCGAGACGGGCGCGGCTGTGCCGGGCGATGTGGGCGACCTGTTCGGAGGCGGCGGTGTCGTAGACCGTGGTGGGAACGGCTCCCGCGTGGACGAGGGCGAGGTCGGACAGCCAGTGCTCGGGGCGGTTGCCCATCATGAGCAGGACGTGGTCGCCGGGTTCGACGCCCAGGGCGGCGTAGCCCTCGGCGAGCGCGGCGACGCGGTCGCGCACCCGCGACCAGGTCAGGGTGGTCCAGCCGCCGCCGTCCGGCGCGCGCCAGGACAGGGCGGGTGCGTCGGGGTAGTCGGCGGCGTTGCGGGCGAGCAGGCTCGGAAGGGTTCGTCCGGTGGGGGGCATGGGCGCTCCTGGGTCCGGGATCTCCGTGCACGGCCGACGGGGGGTGTCGGGTGCACTGGTCCCTACCCAGGAAACGGGTGCCCCGCTCTGGGTGCCTCGCTCTGGGTGCCGAGGGGTCGGCGGCCCGGAGCGGGGTCACCGACCCCTCGGCGGCCGGAGCGGAGCCGTCCCCTCGACGGCCGGAACGGGGCCCTCCTCTCGGTGGCCGGAGCGGGGCTGATGCCCCGGCGCCCGGAGCGGAGCCGGGCTCAGCGCTTGCGCGGGTGCAAGTGACTGGTGACGGCCAGCCGGTTGTAGAGGTTCATCATGGCGATACCGGCGATGAGCGCGGCCAGTTCCTGGTCCTCGAAGTGCTCGGCGGCACCCTCGTAGGCCTCGTCGGACACCCCGTGCTCGCCCAGGCGGGTGATCTCGTCGGTGAGCGCCAGAGCGGCCCGCTCGGCGTCGGTGAAGATCTCACCGGCCTCGTACCAGGCGGACACGAGGAAGAGCCGCTGCTGGGACTCCCCCGCTTCCAGGGCGCGCTGGGTGTGCAGGTCGATGCAGAAGGAGCACCCGTTGAGCACCGAGGCGCGGAGCTTGACCAGTTCCAGCAGGCCGAGGTCCAGGTGTCCGGAGATGACCTTGTCGATCTCATCCAGTTTGCTGTAGACCTCGGGAAGCTTCTTCGCCCAGATCACGCGTTCTTTCGCCACGGGGGCCGCCCTCCTCGTCGAACACTTTCACCGTCCCGGTCCTAGCCGGGACCCGGACCACAACGCTACCAACGGGGTCCGGGCGCTGCTGGGTCAAGGCCGGAACCGGATAGGAAAGGGAGGAGAGGGGAGGATTCGGGTGGTTTTGGATTTGTTTGTTTTATTTTGGATTGGGTTTCCGCAAGCCGAACCGAAGCGCGGGGGTGCGGAAATTACCGCGCTTCCCTTCATTTTCTTCTCCTTTTCCTACTGCTACCCTCCTGCACCACCACTGAGTCCGAAACCCCATGCCCCAACGCGACAGCGACCACCGGTGAGCTGAAAACCAGGGCCTTGATTTGGTTCGGGTTCGCCGGTCACCGCAGGCAGGGAACGTGGTCCAGGTACGACCGCGACCACAGAAAACGCAAAGGGGAAACGGAAGAAGGAAGGCCGTGGTTGAGGTTCCGTGTACGTGCACGGTCTGTGGCTCGGGTTCCGCGTACGTGTACGGCTTGTGGCTCGGGTTCCACGTATGTACAGGTTCTGTGGCTGAGGTGCCGCGTACGTACAGGGTCTGTGGCCGGGCTTTGCTGCAAGCTCTACAACCCCCTGTCTTCTGGAGGGCGGATACGTGCGCGTTCGTACCACCCCCAGCGGCCGGGGTCTGGGAAGAGTGGACGGTGGCGGCGTGGGGTGGTGGCTGAGCCGCTTATCACGCACTTCGCGGACGTGCTCTCGACCGCGGCACTGGAGAACCGGGGCGAAGCACGCGATGCGCTCACCCCCAGGACAACCGATGTGCGCATCGCGTGGTCCCCAGCACTGGAGAGGACCCCCTATGTCCGAGCGGGGAGCCTGGGACCTACGGCCACCCCCCACACCCCTACCCGGCACTGGTGTTTTCCGTTTGTACCCCGCCGTGTCCGGGGAGGGCAGCACCGCACACGTTCAACCACCACACGGCTGAACTTCAAACCCCCCTGAAGGTGAGCTTCAAACCCCATGGGCTGGGGTTCAAAACCCCCATGGGCTGGCGTGAGCGCGAAAGCAGACCCGCGCCCCGCCACGGGCTGAGGTGTGCGCGATCAGACACCCTCGGCCGACAAAAGCATTAAAAGAACCTCTTAGTGGCTAGCGCGGGCGGGAAAGTGGGTGCTGGCTCACCGCGAGGCTGGTTTTCGAATCTCCACGGACCGGTGTGGGCGCGACCATGCGCCTCAACGGACCGGCCGGGTCTCCTCTTCCGGCCGGTCGGTTCCGAGAACACGTCACTGGTCGGCGACGGGCTCCAGCACGAAGACCGGGATCTCGCGGTCGGTCTTCTTCTGGTAGTCGGCGTAGTCCGGGAACGCCGCGACCGCGCGCTCCCACCAGGCCGCCTTCTCCTCGCCCGTGACCTCACGGGCCACCATGTCCTGGTTCACGGTCCCGTCCCGCAGCTCCACGCGGGGCTCGGCGAGGACGTTGAAGTACCAGACGGGGTGCTTGGGCGCACCGCCGAGCGAGGCGACGGCGGCGTAGCTCCCCTCGTGCTCCACCCGCATCAGCGGTGTCTTGCGCAGCTTGCCGCTCCTGGCCCCGCGCGTGGTGAGCAGGATGACCGGCATCCCGCGCAGGGTCATCCCCTCCCTGCCGCCGGAGCGCTCGATCTGCTCGACCTGGTTGCGCACCCACTCCGTCGGACTCGGCTCGTACTCGCCTTCGAGCGGCATGGAATCGTCTCCCTCGTCGTTGCTCGTCATGCTGGCCGACAGCACTGCCAACATCACTTCCCCACAGGGCTCATCCGTACCACGTCAGTCGGGAGTGCGGGCGTCGTGGGTGAGCAGCGCCAGCTGCACCCGCCCGGACAGGTCCAGCTTGGTCAGCGCGCTGGACACGTGCGCCTTCACGGTGCCCATCGACATGTACAGCCGCTCGGCGATCTCGGCGTTGGACAGCCCCGCGGTCACCGCCTCGGCCACCTCGCGCTCGCGTTCGGTGAGCAGCGCCAACCGCCCCCGGGCGCGTTCGCGGCGCGAGGGCGCCTCGTCGCGCTCCACCGGATCGGTTCCGGCCACCCGGTCCATGAGCGCGCGGGCCACGCTGGGCGAGAGCACGGGCTCGCCCGCCGCCGCGCGGCGCACCGCCTCCACGATCCGCTCCGGAGCGGTGTGCTTGAGCAGGTACCCGGCGGCACCGGCTCGCAGCGCCCGCACCACGGTGGCGTCGGCGTCGAAGGTGGTGAGCACCAGGACCTGGGGCCCGCTCCCGTCGCCGCGCAGCGCCTCGGTCGCCGCGATCCCGTCCGTGCCGGGCATGCGCACGTCCATCAGCACCACGTGGGGCCGGTGCTCGGCCACCGCCGCGGGGACCTCGGCGCCGTCCCCGGCCTCGCCCACCACCTCGATGTCCCCGTCGCCGCTGAGCATGATCCGCAGGCCGGAGCGGACGAGGGGGTCGTCGTCCACGAGCAGGACGCGCACGGGAGTGTTCACGGGCACCACTATGGCACCTCCGTCGTCTCGGGCCAGGGCAGTGCGGCCAGTAGGCGGAACTCCCCGCCCTCGGGCCCGTGGCGCAGGGTTCCGCCGTCCAGGGCCACCCGCTCGGACAGGCCGGTCAGCCCCGCCCCGGCCCCGGGGATCTCCGCGGGCGCCACCCCCACCGGCAGCGGGTTGACCACCGACACCTCCAGGCCGCGCCCGGGGGCGCCGCCGATCCGCACCTCCACCCGGGCTCCGGGCGCGTGCTTGCGCGCGTTGGTCAGCCCCTCCTGCACCAGCCGGTAGGCGGTGCGGCGCACCTGGCCGGGCGGCTCGGCCCCCTCGGGGACGTCGTGGACGGAGCGCACGCGCTGGCCCGCCCGGACCGCCTCCTCCACCAGACGGTCGACCTCGGCCAGGGCGGGCGGCTGGGGCGCGGCGGTGCCCGCGTGGTCGCCCTCCTCCCCCGGGGCGGCGTCGGCCGCGCGCAGCACCGACAGGACACCGCCCAGTTCCTCCAGTGCCTGGTGGGCGTTGTCGCGGATGACGCGCACGGCCGCGCCGAGTTCGGCGTTCTCCAGCGGCGGCGCCTCGCCCCGCTCCGCGCGCTCGGTCCGGTAGGCGAGCGCACCGGCGTGCACCGACAGCAGCGACATGCGGTGGGCGACCACGTCGTGCATCTCGCGGGCGATGCGCCGGCGCTCCTCGGTCCGGGCGGCGGCCAGGCGCCGCCCGCGGTCCTCGCGTTCGCGCCGCACGTCCTCGCGCAGCCGCTCGATGAGCTGGCTCCGGGTCCGGATGGCCACACCCCAGCCGATACTGCCCGTGAAGAGCAGTGTGGCGATGATCAGGACGACGACGCTGTCGCCGCGGGTGGGCGGGACCATGACGATCCAGGGCAGGCCCAGGATGATGCTCGCCATCGCCGTCACCACGGCCTGCCGCCAGGGCCGGCGGACGGCGAGGTTGAACAGGGCGACGACCAGGGCCGCGATCACCGAACTGGACACGCTCTGGACCAGGCACAGCAGGACGGCCACGCCCAGGGGGTGGCCTCGGCGCCACCACAGCGCGAGGCAGCCGACCGCGCCCAGGGCGAGGTCCGGAAGGATCAGCCAGGAGGGCACGTACGGGTGCAGGCCCACGCTGTAGGCCAGGACGTAGTAGGCCCACACCAGAGCGGCGACGAGGAAGAGCAGGGCGTCCGCCGCCCATCCGCGCGGGCCCCGGCGCTCCCCGGACGCGGTGCCGCCGTCCGCGGCCGGTGTCGTGTCCACGTGGCTCCCCTCCTCCACGCCAAGAGTAGGACGGCCGCACCCGCGCGGCATCGGCCGACGGGCCACCGCACCGGCGCGGACCTGGCCGACCGGACAGGCGCCGTGACCGTTCGGCGGATGCGCCCGCGACGGGAACGCGGGGAGGCTGGCGGTATGAGTGAGAACGCGCCTGCCCTGGAACTGGACGGGCTGACCAAGGTCTTCAACGGCACGACTGCGGCGGACGGGGTGAGCCTGTCCGTGCCGCGGGGGGCCATGCTCGGGCTGGTCGGCCCCAACGGGGCGGGCAAGACCACCTCGCTGTCCATGGCGGTGGGGCTGCTGCGCCCCGACGCCGGGACGGCCCGGGTCCTGGGCGTGGACGTGTGGTCGGACCCGGTCGGGGCCAAGCGCATGCTCGGCGTCCTGCCCGACGGCCTGGCCCTGCCCGAGCGGCTGACCGGCGGGGAACTGCTGGACTACTGGGGGCGGTTGCGCGGGCTGGGCCGGGAGGTGACGCGGGCGCGCGCCGAGGAGCTGCTGCGGGTGCTGGAACTGGACCGGGCCGAGGGGGACGCGGTGCTGGTGGCGGAGTACTCCACCGGCATGCGCAAGAAGATCGGGCTGGCCACGGCCCTGCTGCACGCGCCCAAGGTCCTGGTCCTGGACGAGCCCTACGAGGCCGTGGACCCGGTCTCGGCGCGGGTGCTGACCGCGATCCTGCGCAGGTTCACCGACGGCGGCGGCACGGTGGTGATCTCCAGCCACGTGATGGCGCTGGTGGAGCAGCTCACCGACCGGGTGGCCATCATCGCCCGCGGCCGGGTGCTGGCCGACGGGACGCTGGAGGAGGTGCGCGGCGTGGACACCACCCTGGAGGACACCTTCGTGCGTCTGGTGGGCGCACGCGAGATGGAGGAGGGTGAGCTGGCGTGGCTGGCCTCCTGATCCGGTTGAAGTTCACCCTGCTGCGGCACTCGGCGACGGGGATGCGGCTGTTCGGGATCGTCCTGGTCGTCGGCGGGACCGCGCTGACCTGGTACCTGGCGGTGGCGGCGGCCTCGGACGGCGTGCGCGCGGACCTGCTCTGCCTGGCGTTCGCGGTGTGGGCGGTGGGCTGGATGCTCGGCCCGACCGTCGCCAACGGCACGGGTGTGCTGCGCTCGCAGTACTTCGCGCTGCTGCCCCTGGACCGGCGTCGCGTGGGCGCCCTGCTGCTGGTGACGATGTTCGTGGACCTCGGTCCCGCCGTCACGCTGCTGGCGCTGGGCGCGCTCGTGTGGCACGCGCTGGCGTTGGACCCGTCCGCGCTGGTGGTGGCGGTGCCGGGGGTCCTGGTGCTGTGGGTGTTCGTGGTGACGCTGTCCCGGCTGGTGTTCCGGGCTCTGGGCGCGGCGATGCACTCGCGGCTGGGCATGGAGATCGCGTCGGTGCAGTGGGGGCTGATCCTGGCCGGGCTCTTCTTCGGGTGGATGGTGGTGCAGCCCGCGTTCCGGGCGACGCTGAGCCTGAGCGAGAACGGTCTGGGCGAGGGCGCCGTGGGCGCCGTGCTGGCGGCGCTGCCGACCTCGTGGCCCGTGCTGGCCGTGCAGGCCGCCGCGGCCGGTTCCTGGCCGGCGGCCGCGGCCTGGCTGGGCGGGTTCGCCGTGCTCACGGCGGCGATGGTGGTGGTGACCAGCGTGCTGTTGGCGCCCCGGGTGACCTCGCGCGGGGTCCGACGGCGCCGCCGCGGGAACGGCGCGCTCACGCGCCGGGCGTTCGCGCTGCTGCCCGACTCCCCGCTGGGCGCGGTGGTCGGCCGGGAATTGCGCCAGTGGTGGCGCGACCCGTGGCGGGGCCTGGAACTTCGGGCGTCGCTGTGGGCGGCGCTGTTCATGGGCCTGATGGCCTGGCCCACCGACCTGTACGCGTTCTTCGCTCCGTTCACGGGGGTGATCGCGGCCTTCGTCATGGCGCTGTCCACCTCGAACATGTACGGGCACGACGGCACGGCGCTGTGGCTGTCGGTGGTCGGCCAGGACCGGGACACGCTACGCGCGGACGTGCGCGGCCGCCAGATCGCGATCCTGCTGCTGATCGCCCCGGCCGCGACCGCGTTGAGCGCGGTGTTCATCGCGGTCACCGGAGCCCACTGGGCGTGGCCGCTGGTGCTCACGGGGCTGGCGGCGTTCTTCGGCGTGGGCAGCGGGCTGGCGCTGCTGCTGTCGGTGGTGGCGCTCTCCCCCGGTGTGGACCCGCAGCTGCGGGTGGACGCCAACGACTCCGGCGACAACTCGGTGCAGGTGTGGCTGGCGATCATGGCGTTGCCGGTGCTGTGCGCGCCCTCGGTGCTGGCCGCCGTGTTCCTGTCGCTGTGGGGGCTGCCGTGGCTGGCGGTGCCGGTGGGTGTGTTCAACGGGGGGTTCGTGGCCTGGCTGCTGGGCCGTGTCGCCTACCGGAGGCTGGAGGCGCGGCTCCCGGAGACCTTCACCCGGATCCGGTACGGCCGTGAGGTCGCGCTCCAGACCGTGCCGGAACGGGGCGGGTGGCTGGACCGCCTGGAGCGGTCGGCGATCGAGGGCAACGCCGAGACCAAGCCCACGGGCTCCTGAGGGACCGGCGGCCGTGCGACCCGGGACGGGGGCCGCGCGGCCGCCTTCTCGTGTGCGGGCCGCTCCCGACGGAGCCGCCCTCTCACCGGCGGGACGGATCTCCTGCCTCGTGGCGCGCTCTTCACACCACGAGGGCCGCCCCCTCCCGGTGGGAGCAGACGTCCACCCCACCGGCCCGACCCCTCCCCCCGGCAGCACCGGCGGCCCCACAGGCACCACGGGACACCGCCACCGCCGACCCCCGCGGCCGACGCGAGCCAGCGTTCCGAGCGCGACCGGACGCGCTCAGTGCCCGGCGGCACCACGGGACACCTCCCCCGCCGACGCGAGCCGCGCCCCGAGTGTGACTGGGTGCACTCAGTGCTTCGTTGCACTTGGTGCAACCACCTCCGTACCGTGGAGATGTGGACAATCAGCACGAACCGCCCGCACGCGACCGGCGTGAGGCACTGAAGTCGCGCCACCGCCGCGCCATCGTGGACGCGGCCGCCGCGCTGATGACCGAACGCGGGGACACCGGCTTCACCGTCGACCAGCTCTCCGAACGGGCCGACGTCTCCCGAAGAACCGTGTTCAACCACTTCAGGTCCCTGGACGACATCGTCCTGGAGGTGTTCGGCGAGATGCTGGAGGCGATCGTCGACAGCATCGAGGCCAACCTCCCCGCCGTCACCGGCGACCGGGCGGGCAACATGTTCGACGAGTTCGCGGCGGCGATCCGCCGGACCGACCTGGTCACCCCGGTCACCCGGCTCAAGCGCCTCCTCCGGCAGGAGGGGAACGAACCCGCCCCGAGCCAGGCCGCGCTGTTCGAGCGGGCCATCAACGACGTGAGCGTCCGCCTGGCGGCCATCATGACGCGCCGCCACCCGCACGCCGACCCGCTCGTGGTCGACCTCATGTGCGGCGCGGTCATCAGCGGCGGCACGATCACGGTCCAGCGCTGGGAGCAGACCACCGGAGGGGTCGACAACGACGACTCCCGCCGGGTCTGGGCCGACCTGCTGGACCGCATGCTCGCCGTGACCCGTGACGGCTACGGGAACGCCGGATCACCCACCTCCTGAGCGCACACGCGCTCCCTCCCATCCACTCCGTTTGCAGGAACCATGGCTGAATTTCTCTACAGACTCGGGCGTGCGTGCGCACGTCGCGCCCGAACCGTCATCGCGGTCTGGCTGGCACTCCTCGTGGCCTCCGGCACCGCCTTCTTCCTCTTCTCCGGTGAGCTGGAGGACAGCTTCTCCATCCCCGGGACGCCCACCGACGAGGTGGAACAGCTCCTGTCGCAGGAGTTCTCCGGGATGGGAGGCGGCTCGGGCACCGTCGTCTACCAGACCGAGGACGGCTCGGACTTCACCCAGGAGCAGCGGGAGGCGATAGCCGACCGCGCCGAGCAGGCCGCCGGGCTCTCCGGCGTGGAGGACGCGATCGACCCGTTCGCCACGGAGCAGCAGCGCGCCGACCAGCAGCAGGAGCTGGAGGAGGGCCGCGACGAGCTGGAGAGCGGCCTGGAGGAGCTCGAAGCCGGTCAGGCCGAGCTCGACGCGGGCCGCGAGCAGGCCGAGGCCGCCGGGCTGATCGACCAGGTCGGCCCCGGGCTCGACGCCGAACAGGTCGTGATCGACCAGAACCGCGAGGAGCTGGACGCGGGCCTGGAGGAGCTGGAGCGTGGCGAGGCCATGCTGGAGATGGCCTCGGAGATCCGCTCGGTCTCCGAGGACGGCGACACCGCCCTGGTCCGTATCGCCTTCAGCGACAGCCAGACCGAGATCACCCCGGAGACCCGTGACGCCGTCATGGAGGTCTTCGAGAGCGACCCCGTGCCGGGCACCACGGTCGACTTCGGCAACGACATGGCCATGACCATGCCCTCCCTGGTCAGCACCGCCGAGGTGATCGGCGTGATCGTGGCCGGTGTGGTCCTGGTGGTCATGCTGGGCACCCTGGTGGGCGCGGGCCTGCCGATCCTGACGGCCCTCGTCGGCGTCGGCGTGGCCACCCTGATCGCGATGTCGCTGTCCGGGGTGCTGGAGATGGCCTCGGTGACCCCGATCCTGGGCCTGATGCTGGGCCTGGCCGTCGGTATCGACTACGCGCTGTTCATCATCAACCGGCACCGCCGCCAGCTCAAGCAGGGCGTCGACGTCGGTGCGTCCATCGGCCTGGCCAACGGGACCGCGGGCAACGCCGTGGTCTTCGCGGGCACGACCGTGCTCATCGCGCTGCTGGGCCTGAACCTGACCGGGATCGGGTTCCTGGGCCTGATGGGCAGCGTGGCCGCCGTCTCCATCGCCATCGCCGTGTTCATCGCGATCACGCTCGTTCCGGCGCTGCTGTCGCTGGTGGGCGCGCGCATCCTGTCGCGCCGCGAACGCGCCCGTCTCGCCGAGAGCACCTCCGCCGCCGGCGGGGGCGCGCACGAGGCGGAGCGGGTCAAGCCGATGTCGACCGGGCGCGCACTCGCCCAGGCCGCGGTGGCCGTGATCGCCCTGGGCGTGGTCGCCCTGCCCGCGCTGGACCTGCGCCTGGGCATGCCCGACGGCTCCTCCGAGCCCACCGACTCCACCCAGTACCAGGCGTTCACCGCCGTGGAGGAGAACTTCGGCGCGGGGCAGAACGGCACGCTCCTGGTCGTGGCCGAGCTGACCGGCGGACCCGACGAGGAGTCCGCGGAGCGCAACGCCGAGGAGGAGCAGGCGCTGGTCGCCGAGGAGATCTACTCCCACGACGACGTGGCGGCGGTGGCGCCCATCGGCGTCTCCGAGGACCACACCCTGGCCATCTTCCAGGTCGTGCCCGTCGAGGGTCCGGCCAGCGCGTCCACCGAGCAGCTCGTGCACACCCTGCGCGCGATGGAGCCGATCGAGGGCACCGGCCCGCTGGGCGTCGCGGGCATGGCCAGCGGCAACATCGACATCTCCGAGACGCTGAACGACGCGCTGCCGACCTACCTCGCGGTGGTCGTGGGCCTGTCCCTGGTGATCCTGCTGCTGGTGTTCCGGTCGATCTTCGTGCCGGTCGTGGCCACGCTCGGGTTCATCCTGTCCTTCTTCGCGGCGCTGGGCGGCGTGGTCGCCGTCTACCAGTGGGGCTGGCTGGGCGGCCTCTTCGGGCTGGAGAACACCGGACCGGTGCTGAACTTCCTGCCCACGCTGCTGGTCGGAATCCTGTTCGGCCTGGCCATGGACTACATGCTCTTCATCGGCACAGGCATGCGCGAGGCCTACGTGCACGGTTCACCCTCGCGGCTGGCCGTGGTGCAGGGCTTCAGGGCCGGACGCTCGGTGGTCACCGCCGCCGCGATCATCATGATCTCGGTGTTCGGCGGGTTCGTCTTCTCGCACAGCGTCATGATCAGCTCGATCGGCTTCGCGCTCGCCTTCGGCGTGCTCATCGACGCCTTCGTCGTGCGCATGGCGCTGATCCCCGCGCTGATGCACCTGGCGGGCAACGCCGCGTGGTGGCTGCCCAGGTGGCTCGACCGGATCCTGCCCGACATCGACGTGGAGGGCGCCTCCCTGGAGCGCCGCCACCCGCGTGAGCAGGAGGCCGGAACCGGCGGGGACGCCGACGGCGACGGAACGACCGGCGACGCGTCGGCCGCCGAGGACACGGGTTCGCCCTCCCACCAGGAGGACGACACGGACCGGGTGTCCTCCGAGCGGCGCTGAGGCGCACGCGTTCCAGGGGCCCGGGGGCGGTGGTGAACGCCCCCGGGCCCTTCGCGTGGAACGACGGGGTCGGCACGGTCGCCGGGGGCGGCCGCGGCCCCGGGCCGGACCTCCGGGTGCTCAGACCCGGTTACCGACCTCGCCGAAGACGCCGGTCAGCCCGTCCAGGAAGGCCGAGAGCGCGAGTTCGAAGCTCGCGTCGTCGATCTCGGCGGCGTGCTCGGGCAGCCGGTGGGCCTGGGACAGGTTCGGGTAGCGGTCCCGGTAGACGCGCACGTCGTCGTCGAACCCGCGCGCGAAGGAGTTGGTGGCCGCCCCCACGACCAGGTACTTGGTGGAGGCGCCGATCATCGTGGCGTAGCGGGGCGGCCATCCGGCGCCCACCAGGCCGCCGTGCACGGCGTCGGCGCGGCGCAGCGCCTCCTCGCGGCGTCCGGGCCCGGAGGAGACCACCGGCAGCAGGTGGGGGTGCTCGGCCAGGGCGTCGCGGTAGGAGCGCGCCCAGACGGTGAGGCCCCGGCGCCAGTCCCCGCCCTCGAAGCCCGAGACGTCGATGCGCGAGGTGACCTCGTCCGCGACCTCGGTGAGCAGCTCCTCCTTGGTGCGGTAGTGGCTGTAGAGGGAGGCCGCCTGCACGTCGAGCTCCTGGGCGAGCTTGCGCATGGACAGGCCGTCCAGCCCGTCGCGGTCGATGAGCGCGAGAGCCGCGCGGCGGATGCCCGGACGGCTCAGGATCGGCGTCTTGGGTCGGGCCACGGAGGGGTCCCCTTCTCCACTGCGGCGGACGGACCGGACCCTCCGGCGTCCGGCCCGATCATCGCACGTCGGCTCACCGCGTGCGGCCCCCTGGCGGTGTTCGCGCACCTGAGCGCCCGTCTTCGGGTCCCGTGCGACCCGGCACGGGGATCTGTCCGGAACCGGGCGCAGCACCTGTTTCCTCCTGTTCGGCGGCACCTCTTGCACTCGCCCCGGGGAAGACCGTACCCTCAAACCGAACGACGTTAGGTTACTGGGGAGACAGGCCGTGATCGATTTCTCACTGAGCGATGAGCAGCGCGCCGTCCGCGACTGGGTGCGGACCTTCGTCGAGCGGGAGCTGATGCCGCTGGAGAACGACGTGCTGCGCCGCGAACGCGAGGGGCAGCCGCCCGGCCTCAACGCCGAGGAGCGCACCCGGCTGCGCGAACTGGCCCGCAAGTCCGACTTCTGGGGCGTGGAGACGCCGGTGGAGTACGGCGGCATGGGCCTGGACCCGGTCACCGCCGCGATCATCGAGATCGAGCTGGGCAGGACCTTCCTGACCTTCAAGTTCGGCGGCGAGGCCGACAACATCCTCTACCACGCCAACGAGGAGCAGAAGGAGCGCTACCTGCTGCCCACCATCGCCGGTGAGCGCCGCTCCTGCTTCGCCATCACCGAGCCCGGCGCGGGCTCCGACGCCAAGGCCATCCGCACGCGCGCGGTCCGCGACGGCGACACGTGGGTGGTCAACGGCGAGAAGACCTTCATCACCGGCGGCAACGAGGCCGACTTCGCCATGGTCTTCGCGGTCACCGACCCGGACAGGGGCGCCGACGGGGGCGTGACCTGCTTCCTGGTCGACCGCGAGGCGGGCTGGACCTCCGAACCCATCGACACCATGGGCGAGCGCCGCCCCGCCTCCCTGGTCTTCCAGGACGTGCGCGTGCCGCACGAGAACATCCTGGGCGAGGAGGGCTGCGGCTTCGAGCTGGCCATGAAGTGGATCGGCAAGGGCCGCTACCTGCTGCCCGCCCGCGCGCTCGGCGGCTGCGAGCGCCTGCTGGACATGGCGATCGAGTACTCGCGCACCCGCGAGACCTTCGGGGCCCCCATCGCCGACCGGCAGGCCATCCAGTGGATGATCGCCGACTCCCAGACCGAGATCGAGGCGCTGCGCCTGCTGGTGCTGCACGCCGCGTGGCAGGTGTCGGTGGGCCGGGACTCGCGGCACGCGCAGTCCATCGCCAAGCTCTTCGGCGGTGTGAAGGCCAACGAGATCGTCGACCGCGTGATGCAGATCCACGGCGGCATGGGCTACACCCGTGAGCTGCCCATCGAGCGCTTCTACCGCGACGTGCGGCTGCTGCGCATCTTCGAGGGCACGGACGAGATCCAGCGCCGCACGATCGCCCGCGACCTGCTCAAGGGCCACGTCAAGGTGGGCGCAACCCTGGGCTAGCGGCGGGACGAGGGGCCCGTGCCGCACGTGGGAGCGCGGCACGGGCCCCTTGCCGTACGCGTGTGCCCGGACCGGGCGCCTGAGCCCCGAGCGGGCCGGGGCGTGCCCGCGGCCGGAGCGGCGGGTATGCGCCCCCCGACCAGAGCGGGCGCGTGTCCCCCGACCGGAGCGGGCGCGTGTCCCGACCGGTCGCCGCGGGGAGCCGGAGAGCGGGGCTCGCCGGGCCCGAGCGCGCGGCACCGGCCCGGACCGGCAGGGACCGCGGGCGGGATGCGGCGACCCCGTGGAGTCCCCCGCGGGGAGGAGGAGGTCCTAGCGGACGCCGACCAGGTCGCAGACGAAGATCAGGGTCTCGTTCGGCTCGATGGCGCCGGGGGCGCCGCGCTCACCGTAGGCCAGGTGCGGCGGGATGACCAGCTTGCGGCGACCGCCCACGCGCATGCCCAGGACGCCCTGGTCCCAGCCCGCGATGACCTGCTTCGCGCCGAGGCGGAAGCTCAGCGGGGCGCCGCGGTTCCAGCTGGCGTCGAACTCCTCGCCGCTGGAGAAGGACACGCCCACGTAGTGGACGTCGACGGTGCTGCCGTGACCCGCCTGGGCGCCTTCACCGACCTGGATGTCGGTGACCTCCAGCTCGGCGGGCGGCGGGCCCTCGATGAAGTCGATCTCGGGACGCTCAAGCGCCATGGTGGTACCCCTCGTGTGGTCACAGTGAACAGAGGGGCCCAGGCTATCGGTGCGCGGGAACCTCCTGGAGCAAAACGGACGTCCCGCCCGGGTGCTCTGCGACGCGCTCGCGCTGCTCTGACGCGGTCCCAGGGCTGAGTTCCGGAGTCCGGGCCCTGGAATGTGAGATCCGCAGGCTGGGGCCTGGAGTCTGGAATCTGGAGCCTGAGGTCTGGAGGCTGGGGACCGGGCTCTGGAACCCGGGGGCTGGAGTCCGGGGTCTGGAAATCCGGGCCTCGGCTCTCAGGCCCGGAGTCTCGGGTCTCGAAACCCAGGTGTGGGAACCCAGGTCTGGGATCTCGGGTCGAGGAACTCGGGCTTCGGGTCTCAGGTCCGGGGAGTCGAGTCTCGGGTCTGGGGTGTGAGGTCTCAGATGTGGAATCTCGGATTCCGGATCTCGGGTGTGGGGTCTCGGGTTCAGGATCTCGGGTGTGGGGGCTCGGGTTCAGGATCTCCGGTGTGGGGGCTCGGGTTCAGGATCTCCGGTGTGGGGGCTCGGGTTCAGGATCTCCGGTGTGAAGTCTGGGGCGTGGGATCTCGGGGCCCGGATCTCTGGTGTGGGATCTGGGGTGTACGGTCTCGGGTCCGCAGATCCGGGTCTCAGAGATCGCCGACGGTGGCGGCGATGACGTGGCCGTGGCCCTCGACCTTGATCGGCCCGCTGTCGGCCTGCACGAACACCGACTCACCGCGCTGGAGGGTCATCCCCTGACCGACCTCGGCGACCAGCTCCACCTGCCCGTGCAGGGCGAGCAGCACGGTCGGCCCCTCCCCCGGCAGGTGGGCGGTGATGCGGCCGGGGCCGATCTCGTGGAGCGCGAACTCCGGGGCGGCCGTGCGGAACTCCCGGCGCCCCTCGCAGACCCCGGGTCTGGCGTAGGGGATGGGCAGCACCGAGAAGTCCACCACGTCCAGCAGCTCGGGCGCGTCCACGTGCTTGCCGGTCAGTCCGGCGCGCAGCACGTTGTCGGAGCTGGCCATCACCTCGACCGCGGTGCCCTGGAGGTAGGCGTGCATGTTCCCCGCGGGCAGGAACAGGGCCTGGCCCGGCCAGAGCGTGACCCGGTTGAGCAGCAGGGCGGCCACCGCGCCGGGGTCGCCCGGGTAGCGGTCGGCCAGGTCGGCGACGATGGCGCCGTGGGACCCGCGCGGACCGGAGTCCGACCACTCGCGCACGAAGTCGTCCAGCAGCCGGGCGCGCTCGTCCCCGGAGAGGGTGAGCAGGCGGGTGAGGGCGCCGCGCAGGGCGGTTCCGGCGTCGGTCAGGGCGAGGTCGCCGCGCAGCGCGACGGCCAGTTCGCAGGTGAGTCCGCGCAGGTCAGCGTGGGCGGCGGCGGGTTCGCGGAAGCCGCACAGCGCCTCGAAGGGTTCCAGTGCCAGGAGGAGTTCGGGTTTGTGGTGGGGGTCGCGGTAGTTGCGGTGCGGGGCGTCCAGGGGGATGCCCGCGCGCTCCTCGGCCTCGAACCCGGCGCGGGCGCGGACGGCGTCGGGGTGGACCTGGAGGGACAGGGGCGCCTCGGCGGCCAGGACCTTGAGGAGGAAGGGCAGCCGCGCGCCGAAGCGTTCGGCGGTGCGCCGCCCCAGGACGCGGTGGGGGTTGTCGGCGATGAGGCCGGGCAGGGGGCGCGGGCCGTCCTCGCAGTGGGCCGTGCTGGGCGCGCCGTGGTGGGCCCCCAGCCACAGTTCGGCCTGGGGCGTGCCGTCGGGTTCGGCGCCCAGCAGCCGCGGGATGGCCGTGCGCGCTCCCCAGGCGTAAGGCCTTACCTGGTTGGTGAGCCTGTGCATGCGCCCCCCGCTTTCCCGTCTGCGTGTTCTCACCCCGTGGACACCCCGGCGAGGCTGCAACAGTCTCGTGGAGGGCGCTGTCCCGGTCGACACGGCGCGCCCCACACCTTGAGGTAGTGCACACTTCACCTCGCGGGGTGGGCAGGCACCCCACGAACACGGGTACCGACTGCGGCAACGAAGTTACTGGGAAGTAAACCATGATCGGAAGCACGTGAACAGCGCCACATCCTGACCTCCTCCTTCCACCCGGCGACGGGCCGGACGCCCCGCGACGCGGCGGGAATCCCGTGCAGACCGCCCGTGGAGGCGACCGGCCGCCACCGCGCGGACCGTGCGGCTCACGGGCCCCGTGCTCCCCGTGCGGGGTTGCGCCATTGTCCCGCAGCGGCGCCCGTGGTGCCACGGCCCCGTCTGTGGAACCGCCTACCCACCGCGCCGCCGAAGCCCCTCCCCTCCTCCGGGGAACCGGGGTGCCCGGCGGACGGGCGACCGGTTAACGTGCTCTGGTCGTGTTTGTTCCCCGACGTGTGAGGCGGACACTTGAGGCTGCGCCAGGGCGGACCAGCGGACCTGTCAGCGGTGCTGGAGACCTTCGACGCCACCGTGGCGTGGCTGGTCGAGCACGGGCGCTCCGCGCAGTGGGGCGAGCGCCCCTGGTCACAGGACCCCCGTCGGGTCGCGCGCGTGAAGGAGCTGGTCGCCGAGGGCCTGTGGGTGGCCGAGGTCGGGGACGGCACGGCCGGATTCCTCACCGTCACCGAACGGGCTCCCGGTTACGCGCCGCGGGTGCGCGAACGCGAGCTCTACGTCCACCTGCTGCTGGTCTCGCGCGCCTACTCCGGGCGCGACGTGGGTGGCAAACTGCTCTCCTTCGCACGCAGGCGGGCGCGCGAGCGCGGAGTCGGGCTGGTGCGGGTGGACTGCTGGGCGGGCGGGGACGGGGCCCTGGTGCGCTACTACGAGGGGCAGGGGTTCACCCCGGTCGCGCGGGTGCCGGTGGGCGGCACCGAGGTCCAGATGTTCGAGTACCGGGTCTGAACCGACCGGGTCCGGACCGGGCACGGCCCCCGGGAGCGGCGGTCCCGCGCCCGGCCGGGACGCGGCGGTGCGGACCGGTTCGGCGGCGGGGGTCGAAGACGCGCGTCCGGCCCGGACGGCGGACGCTCAGCGCTCGCGGCGCACCTTGTCGGAGGCCTCCACCAGGCGGTCGATCATCCGCTGCGTCAGCGCCGGGTCGGGCTGGGGCAGCCCGGCGATCGCCGCCATGTACAGCCCGTCGCCCGCGCGCAGGATGATCTCGGCCAGGACCGGGTCGGTGAGTTCCTCGTGCAGCAGGTCGCCCCAGCGGCTGAAGAGGCCCTGGACCGTGCGGACGGCCTCCTCGGGCATGTCCTCCTGGCCACGCAGGGCCGCGATGACCGCCCAGTACAGCTCCCGTTCCTCCGGGCTGCGGGGCAGCGAGGTGCGCAGGAAGACGCGGACCACGCCCTCCTCCCCCTCCACGGCCTCCCGGAACTCCTCCTCCGCCAGCACGCGCAGGCGCTCGATGAGCCCGGTGAGCATGGCGGCCTTGGACGGGAAGTGGTAGAGCAGTCCTCCCTTGGACACCCCGGCGTCACGGGCCACGGCCTCCAGGGTCACCGCGGAATAACCCTCACCGACGAGGATGTCCTGTAGGGAGTCGAGGATGCGGTCGCGGGTGTTCGAAGCGTTCACGATTGACACTGTACCGGCTGGACGGTACTGTACCGTCTGGACGGTTGAAGAGTCCCGGGAGTACGCCCCCGGTCGACCAGGCTTCCCGTCCTTCCGCCCGGCCGTTCGCCCTCCGCATCCCGCCGGTCCGAACGCGCCCTCACAGCCGTGCGGCGCGCACACAAGCGACACGTAACGAGGAAAGATGAGTTCCGCCCAGACCGGAAACGGCACCGCCGGCGCGCGCGGCCGCGACGGCGCGGCGCCCGCCCTCGCGGGCCCGCGCGAATGGACCGCGCTCGCCGTCCTGGTCCTCCCGGTGATCCTGATCTCGGTCGACTCCACCGTGCTCGGGTTCGCCGTCCCCGCGCTCAGCGAGCAGCTGCGGCCCGACGCCGGCCAGCTGCTGTGGATCGTCGACGTCTACGGCTTCGTCCTGGCCGGACTGCTGATCACCATGGGCTCGCTCGGCGACCGCATCGGTCGGCGGCGCCTGCTCATGATCGGTTCGGCCGCCTTCGGCGCGGCCTCGCTGCTCGCCGCGTTCTCGCCCACCGCCGAGGTGCTCATCGCGGCCCGCGCCCTGCTCGGCCTGGCGGGCGCCTCACTGATGCCCTCGACCCTGTCGCTGCTGCGCAACATCTTCCTGGACCCGCGCCAGCGCCTGCTGGCCATCGCCCTGTGGGCGTCGGGGTTCTCCGGCGGCGCGGCGCTCGGTCCGATCCTGGGCGGCTGGCTCCTGGAGCACTTCTTCTGGGGCTCGGTGTTCCTGATCAACCTGCCGGTGATGGCGCTGATCCTGGTGCTGGTCCCGCTGCTGGTGCGCGAGTCGCGCAACCCCGACTCGGGCCGACTGGACCCGCTGAGCGTGGTCCTGTCCATGGCCGCGATCCTGCCCGTCGTGTACGGCGTCAAGAACCTGGCCACCGAGGGCCTGGCCGTCGTCCCGGTCGCGTCCCTGGTGGTCGGCCTGTGCCTGGGCTACCTGTTCGTCCGGCGCCAGAAGGCCCTGGACGACCCGCTGATCGACGTGGGCCTGTTCCGGTACCGCGTGTTCAGCGTGGCGGTGGCCACCAACCTGATGATCGTGTTCTCGCTGGTGTCGTCGCTGTTCTTCCTGACGCAGTACCTCCAGCTGGTGCTGGGCATCTCGCCGATGCGTGCCGGTTTCGTGCTGGTGCCCGGCCTGGTGCTGTCGGTGCTGGCCGGACTGGTGGCGGTGCGGCTGTCGCGCCACCTGAGCCTGGCCACGGTGATCGGCGGATCCCTGCTGGTGACCGCGACCGGGTTCGCGGTCCTGGTATTCGCTCCGCAGGGGAACGTGGTGACCGGTGTGGCACTCGTGACGACGGGCTTCGCGCTGATCGCCACCGGCTCCGGGTTCGCCGAGACGCTGACCAACGGCGCGATCATGTCATCGGCCCCTCCCCAGCGCGCGGGCGCGGCCTCGGCGATCTCCGAGACCGCCTACGAGCTGGGCGCGGCGCTGGGCGTCGCGCTGCTGGGCAGTGTGCTGACCGCGTCCTACCGGGCGAACCTGACCGCGGTGGAGGGCGTGCCCTCGGGGGCCGTGGACGCCGCCCGGGAGACCCTGGGCGGGGCCGCGAACGCCGCCGCCGACGTGGGCGGCGCCGCGGGCGACGCGCTGATGCTCGCCGCGCGGACGGCGTTCACCGACGGCATGCACCTGACCAGCGTCATCGCCGTGGTGATCGTCCTGTCGGCCGCCGCGCAGGCGTGGGTGCTGCTGCGCGGTCGGGGCAACCCCGCGGTGGAGCCGGTGGAGGGCCCCGCCGAGGGGGCCGTGGAGGAGGCGGTCGAGGCCGTGGGCACCGCCGGGACGGCGGGGACCACGGTTGCCGCTGAGACCGCGGGTGCTGAGGTGGCCGGGGAGACAACGGGTGCCGGGCAGGAGTCCGCTCCGGTGGCCGCCGACCCGGCGGCCGGTGACACCCGGGCCGCGTCGGAGCGGACCGGCTCCGACGGCTAGCACGTGAGGGTCCGGGCCCCGGAAGGCGTCGCCTTCCGGGGCCCGACGCGTGTCCGCCCCTCGCGGGGTCGCACCCCTGGGACCGCGCCGCGGGGTTCTGTGGGGTCCTCGCGTGAGAAAGCGGTTCGGTCGCCCCGACGCCGTGGAGGCGCGAGGCCGGTCCGGCCTCTGAACGGGGACGGGACCGGCGTCTGAGCGGACCCGGGAGTGGTCTCTGAGCCGAAGCGGGACCGGCCTCCGGGCGGATGCGGGGGCGGTCTCAGGGCACGCGGAGCAGTTCCACCTCGCCGCCGTCCCAGTCCGGCGGCACCACCGCGTAGGCGTCGGCCAGCGCGGCGCCGCGCAGACTGCCCGGACGGTCGTGGCCCACCGGCCGCGCCCGGCCGCCGTCCAGACGCACCGCGACCAGCCGGGTGTCCCGGGGGTGGGCGGTGACGACGCCCTCCAGGGAGGCGCGGGCCAGCCCCGTTCCGGGGTCCGGGCGGCCGGTCATGGCGGCCAGCAGGGGGACCAGCAGGGTGGCCGCGGCGACCAGGGCGGCCCCGGGGTTGCCGGGGAGGCCCACGAACACGGTCCGGTCGGTGTGCGCGAGCAGCTGCGGGTGGCCCGGACGGCAGGCGACCCCGTCCACCGCCACCTCGGCGCCCAGCTCCTCCAGGACCGAGCGCAGGTGGTCGGCCGGGCCCCGGGACGAGGAGCCGCACACCGCGACCACGTCGCCGTCCGCACCCGCCAGCGCGTCGAGCAGCGGTTGCCGCTCGTCGCCCAGGTGGCGCAGTGAGGAGATCCGGCCTCCCGCGCGCTCGACGACCCCGGGCAGCGCCGGGCCGATGGCGTCGCGCACACTGCCGTCGCCGGGCAGCCCCGATGTGGTGATCTCCTCACCGGTGACCAGGACCGAGACCCGGGGGCGCAGCACCGGCAGGGTGTCGTGGCCCAGGCTGGCGGCCATGCCCAGCGCGGCGGGGCCGATAACCGCTCCCCGTTCGAGCACGGTCTCGCCGGGGGCGGTCTCCTCCCCCGCCCAGCGCACGTGGCGGCCCGCCTCCGCGGGCCCGTCCACCGTCCCGTCCCGGACGGCGGCCAGCTCGTAGGGCACGACGCACTCCGTGTCCTTGGGCACACGGGCGCCGGTGGCGATCTCGACGGCCTCGCCCGGGCGCAGGCCCACGGGTGCCTCCGCCGCTCCGGCCAGTTGCCTGCCGACCAGCCGCCAGGGCGCCGGGCCCGACACCGCGAAGCCGTCCATGGCCGAGGCGTCGAAGGCGGGCAGGCCCGTCAGCGCGTGCAGGTCCGCGGCGAGGACGGTGCCCAGGGCGTCCTCCAGGGGAAGCTCTTGCGGAGCCGGGGGCCTGACGGCGCCCAGGAGCCGGGCGGCCTCCCGCGCCCGCGGCCACGACCGGTGCCCGCCGTGTCCCCCGGTGCCGCCGCCCGCTCCCATATCCGTCTCCCCCTCGTCACGCCGGTGTCCTCCATTGTCCACCCGGGCGCATGACGCGGACGTTAACGTCCGCTCCGACGGCCCCGGCGCGTCCTGCGGCCGCACGGCCGCCTACCCGCGCCGAGAGCGCCGAACCGGCCCCTCCCAGCGCCGATTTGCCGTCTGCCGACTTTCCGCTAGAGTTCTTACCAGCAGCACGGCGGGGCCCACGGGCCGGACGCCAGGCAGCAAGCGGACGTGGCTCAGCTGGTAGAGCATCACCTTGCCAAGGTGAGGGTCGCGGGTTCGAATCCCGTCGTCCGCTCGGAGGAGACGCGAGGTGCCCCGGCGCCTTACGTGCAACTCGGTGGAGTGGCCGAGAGGCGAGGCAGCGGCCTGCAAAGCCGTCTACACGGGTTCGAATCCCGTCTCCACCTCCCCATCGCTACACGCGGGCGGTTAGCTCAGTTGGTTAGAGCGCTACCTTGACACGGTAGAGGTCACAGGTTCGAATCCTGTATCGCCCACCACAGCTTCTGCAGGTCAGAGGCCGTCCAACGGTCCTCTTCAGATGTCGATCGCTTCGGCTATGGAGAGGATCTGGAGATGATCTTGCATCTCCCCTATCACGAAGCCTTGCGCTCGTCCTCCACAGGGTAGTACTCAACCAGCCGCGGGACCATCTCCATGAGTCGTTCCCGCTCCCGCGGACTCAGCGCGCGTACGCTCGCCCGCCACCTCTGCTCCAGCACGGCCAGAACCTGAGCCCTCATCACCGGGGTCACGTGCTCGTAGACGTTGGCCATGCCCGGCATCCGGTGCCCCAGCCGCGCCGCCCGCGCCACCTCCGGAATCCCGTCCTCCGCCAACCACGTGCGGTGGGTGTGACGTCCCTCATGGAAGGTGAAGCCCGGCAGGACCGGTGAGCGCAACCATCCCAGATCGCTGCGGGAGTCGCCGTCCCAGGCGGGCCGCCAAAACCGGGAGCGGAAGTTGCCCCGCCGCAGCACCCCGCCACGGCCACCGGTGAACACCCACCCTCCCTCGCTGTCGGCCACCAGGTCGGTGTAGACCGCGTCGAGGAAGTCGGGCAGGTGCAGCCAGCGTTTGCCCGCCGGGGTTTTGGGACGCTTGGCCTTGGACATCCTGCCGCCGGATTCCCGCAAAGGCGCGCGCACCGGAACGGCCCGGTTCACCTCGTCGTACTCATGGGCCTCCAACGTCACCAGCTCCGACCAGCGGGCGCCGGTGTAGGCGTCCATCAGCGCGAGCACGAACCCAGCACGTCCGAAGGTGTGGTGCAGCCGCATGGCCGCCCGCAGCACTTGAACAGGGGTGGCCACCTGCCGGTCGGCCTCGTAGTCACCGGAGGAGACACGGACCCCGTTGCACGGGTTGGCGGGGATACGGCGTGCGCGCACCGCCACGTTGAGCACGGTGGAGAACAGGGCGAAGACCGAGGACACGCTCGGTTCGGCCAACTCCTCGTGCAGCTCGTTGACCCAGGCCTGGATCTCGATGTGGCTGTTGAAGATGCTGATCAGCGGCCAGTCCTCCCACTGCGGCAGCAGGTGGGTGTCCAGGTAGGACTGGTACTTGGCCCGGGTCGTCTCGGCCAGGCGGGCCTGGGAGAGCCACGTCCGGGCGAAGTCGCCGAAGGCGATCTCACAGTCTTCGGGGGAGATCCAGGTGCGGCGGCGCACCTCGGCCTCCTGTTCCTCCGCCCAGTGCAGGGCGGCTTCCTTGGTGTCGAAGCCCGACTTGGACCCCCAGAGGCCGTTGGGGCGCTTGTAGCGGGCCCGCCAGGTCCTGGCGAGCCGTTCGGCGTAGGCCATGCGTACTCCTTGCGTACGTGCTCATTCGATGGGTCGTTGGCGGGGGCGGGTGCTCCCGGACACGGGGGCGCGGTGTCCGGAGCGGATGATCTGTTCGAGGTCGTTGGAGCTGAAGCGCAGGTGCTTGCCGATGAAGGTGCAGGGCACCTGGCGCGCGGAGGCGCGCTTGCGCAGCCAGGACTCGGGGACCTTGAGCAGGGCGGCGGCCTCCTCGGGGGTGAAGACCTCAGGAAGCGTGTCCGCGGTGTTGTCCCGCCGTCCGCCAGAGCCTGCAGAGTAACCGCGTTTGTCCTGCTCAGGAACCGCTTTGCCGTGCCGGTTCGGTGGAACGGTGCCGCCGCTCATCCGGTGCTCCTCTCCCCTGCCGCGGCACGGCCGCCGGTACCGCGGCATGCCGTCCTTCCGGGGGTTTGCGGGGTGTGTTCGGGCATCGGCACCTCAACCGCTTTCGCCGAAAAATGCGGCATCGGGGTCCTGGGCCAGCAGGTGCCGCACGGCAGCGCACGCCTGCTGCGGCACCACCCCGTTGCCGAGCGCCTGGAGCTGGGCGGCGCGCGGCAAGGCGAGACCAGGATCGGTGACCCAGCCTTCGGGCAGGCCCATCATCCACTCGACCAGTGCGGCGCTCAGCCGGGGCTGTCCCCGGGTGCCGGGTTCGGTGGGCGGGGGTGCCGCTCTGCCGAGCACCTTCGCCCACCGTCGGACGGCGGGTTCGTAGGCGCCCCATGCGTACGCGAACGGCGCCGCTGCGGCTTCGGGGTGGGGTCGCTGGTGTGGGTAGCGATGGCCGCGGAGGGCAGTGTGGGGCGCCCGCGTGAATCCCTCTGCCGAGGACTGCC
Organism: Nocardiopsis camelliae; assembly: GCF_028993595.1. Classification (GTDB taxonomy): domain Bacteria; phylum Actinomycetota; class Actinomycetes; order Streptosporangiales; family Streptosporangiaceae; genus Nocardiopsis; species Nocardiopsis dassonvillei. The sequence continues at coordinate 2,305,989 of NZ_CP118614.1, read as the reverse complement.
TTTGGTGCCATCGCTGGCCAAGGGGGTCGGCAGCAGACGCTCGGGAGTGCGGGTGCGGCCCGTGGTGTGCGCAGTGCGGGTGCGTGCGTACGCGGGGGTGTGGGGCGGGTGGCACAGCACATCGCCGACTCGCACCTGCCGCTTCTGTCGCGTGCGCTGATGCGGATCGGAGGAGCCCCGGTGGCCGTCGCTGGCGCACGGGGTGGGCAACAACGAAGACGCGTTCGCGGCGGTGGCACGCGCCGATGTCGCAGGCGCGTACGCAACACCAGCTCGCGTCATACCCCGCGCGGGCCAGGTCCGCGAGTACGCGGTCGAGTCCTCGGCCTTTCCAGCGCAGGGCGGCCACGTTCTCCAGCACGAGCAGGCGGGGTCGTAGGTGGCGAACGGCGTCCATGACGTGGTGCCAGACACCAGAGCGTGTTCCTTTCTCGATTCCGACGCCGCGGCCGGCTGCGCTGACGTCCTGACAGGGAAACCCGGCAGTGAGCACCTGAGGCGGCTCTACCAACGTCCAGCGCACCGTTGCCAGGTTTCCGAGGTTGGGGGCGTCGGGGAGCCGGTGCGTGAGCAACCGGGTGATGTGGGGGTCGTTGTCGGCCGTCCAGAGCAGCCGTGCGTTGCCGTTCAGCGCCGCGGCCACGCCCATGTCGAGCCCGGCATAGCCGGTGCACAGGGAACCGATCGTCACCGTGGTGGGATCAGGGGCCGCGAGCTGGTTCGGCGGCAGGGTCGCGGTCATCGGGTGGCGCCTCCGTCCGCTGTGCCGCCGGTGGCAGGGCCGTGGCATGCCCACGGCACACACCCCTCCGGGGCAGCATCGACGTCGGCACTCAGATCAACCTGGTCCAGGAGTGTCCGGGAGGGGTGGAGGAAGAAGGTGGTGCCGGGCGGCATGCCGTGCGTTGCCGCCCGGGGGCGGCCGTGCCGAACCAGGGTGTCCACCGCAACCGCAGCGGCGAACACGTCCGGCTCCGTTCGCCTCAAACGTGCCCAAGAGCGGTCGGAGCGGTGGGGGCATGCCGTACACGACAGGTCCGGGTTCGGGTCCAGGCCGTGGTGGAACAGCAGCGCTCGGCAGTCCTGCGCGCTCCAGCCGAGGTCGACCAGGGGCCGGTGCAAGCGCACGAACGAGGGGCCGACGGCAGGCCCCTGGTGAGCGTGGTCTGTGCCAGTTCCTGTGGCGCACTGGGCCACGATGCCGTCGGGGACCGGGGTGGAGCGGGGGTATCCGAGCAGGCGGCGGATGCGCTGGGTCAGGGCCATCGCGGTGCCGCGTGCGCACCCTTCGGGAAGCCGTCCCGGGGTTCCGTCTGGGTGGAGGGTGAACAGGGGGAGCAGCGGCACGGAGCTGCGGGGGTTGAGGGTGCGGTGGGCGATCGGCGCGGTCTTGACCGGTTCCCAGCCCATCGCGGCCTCGGAGGCGATACCGCGCAAGCGGTTCAGAGCGCGATAGCCAGAAGCCGGGTACCACCCGGTGTCGGGAACAAGCACCGCGTCAAAGGGAGGCAGCGCCCGGTGGGCGGCCAGAAGGAGCAGGGCAGCGGCTCCGGGGCTGCCATCCAACAGCAACAACCGCAATTGCGGTCGTGGGGTAAGTGTTCTCATCGCGTGGTCGGCCCGTATCGAACGCCTCTACCTATCAAGAGGGCCGAGGGACCCGATTTCGCTCACGTGGCGGCAGACGATGCGTACGCAAGCCCTCGCGGTTTCGACACTGTCCTTGTGTCGCGGGTAGCGACGTGGGCGAAGTAGATACGGATGTGCCTTGTCAGCCTCCGAAGAGCTCACCCGACGCAGGAGCACAGACTTCCGCACCCCTTGTGCCAGAGTCCATCTTCGTGTCCGTCAACACCCTTGTTGGGTGCGGCGGAGATGTCAGTGCCGCCAATCCGTTTTTGATACAGAGGGTGGCCGATTCCGCCAAGTATCCACACCTCGCCTTTGACTGGCTACGGTCACACCATGACCGCCCACCCCTCAGTACCTCAACCGCCTTGGCGCAAACGCCTCAAAGAACGACTCGCCCGGCACCACCATGGACTGTCCTGGACCGCGGTCACCGTCGGCGGGCTCGGAACGGCCATGGCGTTGTGGCCCCTGGCCACAACGCTCTGGGACCTGCTCGGCCTCACGACGGACCAGAGCTGGCGCGCGACCACACTGGGGCTATGCGCTCTGCTACTAGCCACCGGCGTGGTGGGGATGAACTGGAACCGGACCGCACCGGTGCGGTTACTCTGGCTCATCCTGGCCGCCTGGGCGCTCGCCGCAGGCACGGTCGCGGCCATGACCGCCCTGGCATGGCTGGTGCTCGACACCCCTCAGTGGAAGCCGCCCAGAGAACTCACCCCCCAGAACCTGGACGCGATCGCCACACGCGCCTTCGCCATCGTCGCCGGCCTCAGCGGCGTGGCCCTGCTTGTGATCGCCTACCGACGCCAACGCACCACCGAAGCCGACGCGCAACGCGCTGAACGGGCGGCCGAGCGTGAAGTATCGAAGCTGTTCACCGATACCTTCGACAGCGCCAGCGACAAGCTCGGCAGCGAACACACCGCCGTGCGCCTGGCCGGAGTCCACGCCCTGGCTCGGCTGGCCGACGAGGCACCCGAGGGACGCGAGGACCTGGTACAGATGGTCATCGACGTGCTGTGCGCCTACCTGCGCATCCCCTACACCCCTGCCCCTGATCCGCTGCCCAAGAACGCCAGCAAGGACCGACAGGAAGAACACCGTGCGCGAGATCTGGAGTTCGCCTCGTTCCGGGAAGTGCGTCACACCATTATCCGCATCATCGGTAAGCACCTGCGCGAGCCCACCCGCTGGCGCGGCCGGGACTACGACTTCACCGGTGTTGCCTTCGATGGCGGCGACCTGAACGGAGTCCGCTTCTTCGGCGGTGAGGTCTCCTTCATCAAAGCCCAGTTCGTCAGTGGAAACCTGGTCTTCAACGATGCGGAATTCGTCGGCACTAAAGTGTCCTTCGCATACGCGCGGTTCATCGGGAGCGGGCTCTCCCTTGCCGAGACTCGGTTCACCGACAGTCGAGTTTCCTTCTTTGAGACGGAGTTCGTCGGCGGTGGGGTCTCTTTCTTTAAGACGGAGTTCGTCGACAGCGAGCTGCTGTTTACGAACACGCGGTTCATCGGCAGCACGATGGACTTCGCCCACGCGCGGTTCACCAGCGGGATGACCACCTTCAACAGGGCGGAGTTCGCTGGCAGCATGGTCTCCTTCCGTTACGCAAGGTTCACCAGCGACAGGGTGGACTTCCCCGGTACCCGGTTCATCAGCGGCGAGGTAAACTTCGAGCACGCCTCGGGGATGTGCCCGGACATGCTGCTGGAATCGATCGAGCTGGGTAAGTCGGGAGTCGTGATCCTACCCGACTCGTGGCAAGTGGATTCTGAGGAAGCACCCCCCCATGCCGCTCCGCGAGTCGCGGAGGAATTCGGCAAGAAGTGAGTAGCCCTGCTGTCGCCCGCCATGGTTTTGGTCCGAGTGGGATTCTGGCGCCTGCAACGCCTCGCCGTGCTCCGACTACAGCCCTGTTTCAGGGCTGGGGCGTTCCGAGGACACAGTTGCAGAACTCCAGGAAGGAAACCGGGGCATGTGGGCCTCAGCCTCCCCGGTCCGCTCGACGTGATCACCTGGGCCTGACGCCGCGCCACAGCGGGACTCAAGATCTACCTCAACCCGCCAGGTGGAAGCTTGGGATCGAGGGCGGTGAGGCTGCCACCGTCCCTAGCCCCCGCGAGGTCTAGGGTGTTCCTTTCCAAGACTGACTGTGGGGGCGAACCAAGGACCCTGGAAAGCGGCAACGACCTGACGTTCTCGCAGTTCAGAAGGTAAATCAACCCGGGGCTTTAGAGTGGTCTAGCGGGTCAGCGTGTTTCGTGCCGGTATCGCCTGGTTCTGGGCTCTGGCAACTGCTCCTATCAGTGCGGTCAAGGGCACCACTCAGGACGCACGCCTTCATCGGACGAAGGCCTGTTGCCCCTCCCGGGCTCACCTTGTTCGTCCCCGCGCAAAGGACGTCAGGGCGGCTGGGATGGTTAGCACTCCCAGAACCGCCACCACCGCCGCGACCGCTGACGCAACCGAGCCAGGTTGCCTTGAGTGCCAGCCAGATGGTGTTCGTCCCCGGTAGCGCGAAACCCCTGCACGGCCCGCTCGAACGCCTCGCGAGCTTCCTGCCCTCGCCGCACCTAGCGGAAGGCAAGGCCGAGGTTGTTCCACGCCGTCGCCTCACCGTGGGCGTCGCCCACCTGCTGGAAGGCCTCGCGGGCTCGAGTGTGGGCATCGATCGCCTCCTCGAACCTGCGCACCTGGCGCAGGGCGTTGCCGAGGTTGGTCCACGCCACTGCCTCGTTGTGGGTGTCGTCGTGTTGGTGGGCGGTGTCGCGGGCCAGGGTGTGCACGGCGATGGCCTCCTCGAACCGGCGCCGCAGGCCCAGGTACACGGCCAAGCACGAGGGCAGGCGAATGGCGGTGGTGGTGTGGCCGATCCGATGGGCGGTGTGCACGGCGGCGATGAGGTTGTCGTGCTCGGCATCCAGCCACACCAGCGCCTGGGATCGGCCATTGAACACCTGGGGTGGGGTGTCGCCTTTGAGAGCCCGCAGGTGGTCATCGGCCGCATCGGCGGTGGCGGTGTAGAAGTCCAGCAACCGGACCACAGCCCGCTCCCGGGGACCCTCCTGTCCACCCTGCTCGGCGTCCTCCTCGGGCAGGGGGTGGTGGCGGGCGTGGTCGGCGAGCAGGTCGTGCATGCTCCATCGCCCACCGGGGTGGGTGGTAAGCAGGTGGGCGGCGGCCAGATCCTCCAACACCTCTTCCACCTGCTCGGGCTCCATGCCGGTCAGGGCCGCGGCCGCCGCGGTGGAGATGTCGGGGCCGGGGTGGGAGCCCAACAGAGCGAATACCCGCGCCCGCTCTGGGGGCAGGTGGTCCAGGGAAGCGGCGAACACCGCGCTCAGGTCATCGCGCCCGTCGGTGAACTGGGCGGTCTCGTCCAGGCGTTGGGCCAGCTGGCCGGGTTGCAGGTGCGGTGTGCGGGCCAGCAGGGCGGCGGCGATCTTGAGCGCCAACGGCAGCTGGCCGCACCGCTGCACCAACGCGCCCAGCCCTTCGGTATCGCCGATGCGGGGATCGCCCGTTCCCAGCCGGGTGGTGATCAGCTCGACGGCTTCGTCTGTGGGCAGGGTGTCCAGGGACAGGGGCTGGTGGCCATCGACGGTCAGCCGGGCGCGGGAGGTGACCAGGAGCCGGTGTCCGCCGGGGCAGGGCAGCAGGGGTTCGACCTGGTCGAGGTGGTGGGCGTTGTCGGCCATCACCAGCACCGGACGACCGCGTTCGTCGGCTCGGGTCAGGGCTTGGAGTGCGGCCCGGTAGAACCCGGCGCGCTCACCCACCTCCACGGGGATGTCTTTGGGATCCACGCCGACCTGGCGCAGCAGGGCGTCCAGAGCGGCCGGGACGGTCACGGGCGGGGTGTGGGGGTGGGGTCGCTCATGGGTGCTCGTCGTTGCGGGTGGTGTCGGGACTGTGGTGTTCCTCGTGTCTGCCGGTGACCGGGCCGTAGAAGGTGCCGCCGGAGAAGTCGACGTGGTCCCCGGTGCGGTGGGTGGTGTTGCCGATGCCGCCGTGCACGGTGTGGGCCTGCACGGTGGTTCCTGAGGAGTTGCCGGTGATTGTGTTCACTACACCCCCCGGGGAGGGTGCGGACGAGGTCTGGCTGGTGGAGGAAGAGCGCAGGGCCCATAGGCCGACCAGCAGGGACGCCACTCCCACGGGCAGGGAGGCGATGCCGGCGATCTGGTTGAGCTCGTTCAGCCCCCATCCCAGGTCGGGGAAGAACCGGGGCGCTGCCCAGAACCCGGCTAACACCAGCGTGATCACGCCCAGGACCAACACCCAGGCCTTCCTGTGTCCCATACGGGTGATTGTTCCCCGCCCGGGCCGCGGTGGGCAGGGATTCGCCGGAAACAGCCAGGCATCTCTTTCCCGCCCCGGGGCGTGGTGGGGTGGCGCGAGTACCCGCTTCGGCCCTACCCGCACCCTGAGGCGCCTGCGCTCAGTTCTGGTCGTCGTTGGGCTCTTGTCCGCCGTCGCTATCAGCGCGGGCCTTATCCAACGCTTCCCGAGCTTGGTTGTGGTGGTAGGGGTCGTTCGTTGAGTCCAGCAGCTCCACCGCCTCCTCCAGCACCGGCACGGCCCGGCCGAGGGAGCCGGACCGGTGGTAGACCAGGCCCAGCTCGTAGCCCGCACGCCCCTGGAAGTGCTGGTCGCCGATCTGTCGGAAGAAAGCTACTGCCCCCTCCAAGGCCTGGACCGCCTCCTGCCAGCGCTCAAGCCCGCCCAACGCGATACCCACACCCGCACCGGCGTTCTCCGCACCATGCGCATCACTAGTCTGCTGGAACAGGTCGCGGGCGCGGGTATGCGCCTCGAGCGCCTCCTCGAACCGGCGCACCTCGCGCAGGGCGTTGCCGAGGTTGTTCCACGCCCCCGCCTCGCCGTGGACATCACCCAGCTGCCGATACAGGCCGCGGGCGCGGGTATGCGCCTCGAGCGCCTCGGTGAACCGGCGCACCTCCTGCAGCGCGTTGCCGAGGTTGTTCCACGCCCCCGCCTCGCCGTGGACATCACCCAGCTGCCGATACAGGCCGCGGGCGCGGGTGTACGCCTCGAGCGCCTCGGTGAACCGGCGCACCTCCTGCAGCGCGTTGCCGAGGTTGTTCCACGCCTCCGCCTCGCCATGGACATCACCCAGCTGCCGGTGGAGATCTCGGGCGCGGGTGTGGGCCTCGAGCGCCTCGGCGAACCTGCGCACCTCGCGCAGCGCGTTGCCGAGGTTGTTCCACGCCACCGCCTCACCATGGACATCACTGGTCTGCTGGAACAGGTCGCGGGCGCAGGTGTGCGCCTCGAGCGCCTCCTCGAACCTGCGCACCTCGTGCAGGGCACCGCCGAGGTTGTTCCACGCCACCGCCTGATTCGTTCGGTTGCCCTGGCGTTGAGCTGTGTCCAATGCCAGGCGGGTGAGGGTGATCAGGTCGGAGAAAAGCCGCCGCCGGCTGAGGTAGTGGCCCAAGTTGAGCGGCAGAGAGGTGGTGGCCCGGGCATGGCCGGTGCGGTGAGCGGTGTGGGCGGTGTTGATCAGCACCGCCCGCTCCGTGTCCAGCCACGCCCACGCCTGCTCCGGCCCGGCGAAGGTACCCGGCACCTCCTGGCCCGACAATGCCCTCAGGTGCCGGACCGCGTCGACGGCCCGGTTGGTGTAGTGGTCGAGCAGGCGGCGCCGAGCCCGGGGGAAGCGGGAAGGAAGGTGGGGGCCGTCCCGGGTGGCGGCGTAGGCGGCGACCAGGTCGTGCATCGACCACCGCCCCTGGGAGGCGGTGAGCAGGTGGGAGGCGGCCAGCCCCCGCAACTGCACCAACACCCCCGGCTCGTCCGTGCCCGCCAGGACCGCGGCGGCCGCGGTGGAGATGTCGGGTCCCGGGGCCATCCCCAACAGGGTGAACAGCTCTGCTTGCTCGATTGGCAGGCGGGCGGTGGAGGAGGCGAAGACCGCTACGAGCTCGCGGTGGTCCGTGAAGTGGACGATGCGGTCGGCCCCATGGGCCAGGGTGCGAGCGAGCTCACCAGCTTGCAGGTCGGGGGCGTTCTTGAGCTGCCCGGCCGCGATACGCAACGCCAGCGGCAGCCCCGCACACGCCTTGGCTAAAGCTGTCAGACCCTGCAGATCGTGGACGCGTTCGTCGTCGGGGTCGGCCAGGCGCAGGTCGGCCACCACTACCTGGAAGGCCTCCTCATCGGTGAGCGTGCCCACCTTCACCTGCCGTGCGGGCAGGGAGCCCAGGCGTTCGCGGGAAGTGACGAGCAGCCGGTGCCCGCCCGGGCCGGGGGCCAGGGGTTGGACCTGGTCGGGGTGGGAGGCGTTGTCGGCCACCACCAGCACCGGCCCGCCGTGCTCGTTCGCCTGGGCGTGCAGGGTGGCCCGGTACAGGCCGGCCCGGGCCCCCTCCTCCTCGGGGATCCTTTCTTCCGCGACGCCCAGGGAGACCAGCAGCGACTGCAGGGCGCGGTGGGCGTTGACGGGGGTGGTGTAGCCGCGCAGGTCCAAAAACAGTGCCCGCGAGAAAGCCTTCTCGCGTCGTGCTTGGTGGGCGGCGGTCAGGGCCAGCTGGGTTTTGCCGACCCCGCCCATCCCGGCCGCGACCACCACCGGCGCCCCCTCGGCTTGGGCGGGGTCCAGAGCGGCTCTCAGTGACTGTTGGGTATGCGGGTGGTTGCGTGAGGTGACCGGCCCGGGTCGCTGGCGGGAGAACAGAACATCCCCGCCAGAATTGCGCTGTGTGTGCAGATGCAAGTCCGGCGGGGACGCCCGCCCATGCTACCCCTCTAACCTCTCCGACCCCGTCTGGGAGGTGATCGAGCCCCTCATGCCCGTCCGCGACCAAGCCAAAGGCGGAGCACCCCGCAAATACGACGACCGGCTGGTCTGGAACGCGATCCTGTTCGTGCTGCGCTCGGGTTGCCAGTGGCGGATGATCCCCCACGACCTGATCCCCTGGGACGCCGCCTACCGGTGGTACCGCACCTGGAGGGCCGACGGCACCATCGATCGGATCCACGACGCCCTGCGCGCCCGGGTCCGCGAGGAGGCGGGCCGCGATCGGGACCCCTCGGCGGCGGTGTTGGACTCCCAGTCGATCCTGACCGGGGAGGGCGGTACCGACCGCGGCTACGACGCGGGCAAGCGCACCAAGGGCCGCAAACGCCACCTGGTCGTGGACACGTTGGGGTTGGTGCTGGTGGTCGCGGTGACCTCGGCCTCGGTCCAGGACCGCCCCGGTGGGCGCCGGGTCTTGGAGACCTTGGCGGCCCGGTTCCCGACGGTGGGGCTGGTATGGGCTGACGCGGGGTACGCGAACAAGGTCGACAGCGGCCTGCTCACCTGGGCGTATGAGACGTTCCGGTTAGTGGTGCAGATCGTCCGGCGCAGCGACGACGCCAGGGGGTTTCAGGTGCTGCCGCGCCGGTGGGTGGTGGAGCGCACGTTCGCCTGGTTGGTGCGCAACCGCCGTTTGGCGCGCGATTACGAACGTCTGACCACGGGTTCGGAGGCCATGGTCAAGCTCGCGATGATCCGGTTGATGGCCACACGGCTGGCCGGTCAGAGCGAGCGGTGGAGCAACCGCTCTGCCGACCAGGCCGTGTAATCACCCGCATACCCAACAGTCACTCAGGCGGGCCAGGTCGGTTGTGCGGCCGGTGAAGCCGGCCTCCACCGCGGGCAGCTCCGCGGCCAGCGAAGCAGCACCCTCCACTCCGGCGTAGAAGTGGTTGTTCTGCTCTCCGATGACGTCACGGTTCGCCCTTGGTCCGGACTGCTGCACGCGGGTGGACTGGGGGCGTGCCTTCTTTTTCTTCTTGGGCACCTCAGCCCTTCCGGTCCGGGCCGTGGTGGTTGTTCTGCACCCCGATCACGTCACGGCCCGCCACAGCCCCGGTCTGCTCCACCCGGGTGCCCTCGTGGTGGTGCTTCACCGTGTTGGCCACCCCGCCGTGGATGGTGTGCGCCTGCACCGCGGTGCCGTGGACATCACCGATCAGGGTGTTCGACACCCCGGCCCGAGTGCTGGCGGCGCCCAGCCTCTCCAGGGCCTGGCGCATCGGCGCGGTCACCTCAGGGTTGGCGCCCACCAGGCGGCGCAGCTTGGCCTTCCACTCCCCGACTGCTTCTACAGCCAAAGCCGGGTCCTGGGCTATTTCGGTGCGGGAGCGGTCCAGCTCCGAGGCCGCCACATGGGCGGCCTTGGCGAACAACAAGGAGAACTCCTCCCGGACCGGCGCCCAAGCGGGGCCGTCGTGGGAGGCCATGACGCGGACCAGGGCGGTAGCGGTCTGCTCCACCAACTCAGAACTGTCATCGGCCACGGTCGTACCCGCCCTTTTTCTGGCCCCGGCCAGGGCCGGGGAACGTGTGGGAAAGACACGTTAACCGCCCCCGGTACGCACCTGCGCGCTTCCCGTCGAAAACCCCCACCCTGGCCGCATCCGGCCACCCGGCAGGACCAGCCCAGTGCCGCTGCGCCTGCGACCTTCCGCGAGTCGAATGGCGGCGTGCTCCCCTTCGGGGCTGATGATGGCGGTCGAGCCATGGGGCAGGCATCAGACAGACCGCACCGGGACCGACCCGCCCTTCGGAGAGTGCGGTTTAGGTAGAGCGCCTTTCCAACCCACCACTCCTCGCCTGGGTTGCGCTCGCTGCCGGGCGTCCCGATTTCCCTAAATCTGCCCCCACAAGAGCAGTTGGCACGGCTTGCGAGTGTGGATCTGGACAGGCGTGGCCGAGAACGCCACTCAGGCGGCAGAATCGGCGTATGCGACGAACATGGGTGTGGATCCTCGCGGCCGTTGGAGCGGCCTCGTTAGCGGTGCTGGGCGCCTCCCTGGTGCTGCCCGGGCTGGAGGAACTCTCCTGGGCCGCAGGGGCCGGGTCCTTCGTCCTGGCCGCCGCGGCCCTGGCCTTAACCTGGCCAAGCCAGACCCCCTCCTCCTCTTCCTCTTCGACGCCGGCACCCTCACCTGTGGCAGGGAGAACCTCGGTGGACAACCGCAGCACGGGCGCTATCCACGGCACCGCGCTACAAGCCGGGGCCATCCACGGGCCGGTCACCGTAAACTCCCTGCCCGCCCCAGCGGCCTCGCCCGTGCCGGGATGGGTTCAGGTGGCACTGCCCGCTCACCAAGCCGATGCGTATGAACTGGGCGCCCACGACGCCCTCCCCGGCCCTGCCAGTGAAGGCCTGCCCCCCTACGTGCACCGGGATGTGGACGACGAGCTCGACCGGCGCCTGGCCGCGGCGGCGGCTTCACCACGCGGCGGGCTGGTGCTGGTCACCGGGCCCTCCACCGCAGGCAAGACCCGCGCCCTAGCCGCCGCACTAGCCCGGACCCTACCCGACCGGATGCTGGTGGCCCCGCCCGAGGGCACCGACCTGCGCCCCCTGCCCGCCTGGCTCAAGGAGCAAGCCACACAGGCACCGCAGGGGTGGGTGGTCTGGTTAGACGACCTGGACCGCCATCTGGGCACCTCAGAGCTGACTCCCGCTCTGGTCACCGAACTCGGCCATGCCGACGCAGTGGTGGCCGCCACCATCCGCAGCAAACGGTTCAAGGACCTGCGCCCGACCTCCACCGAACACGCCCATGCAGTAGAGGGAGCAGGCTACTCGGTGCTCAAGACCACACCGGTCATCGTCGAACGCCGTTGGTCCACGCCCGAACGCGAGCGGGCGCGTGACAGCGGCGATGAGCGCCTGGTACGGGCCGCAGACGATGAGCGGTTCGGAGTAGCCGAGCAACTGGCCGCGGGTCCCCGACTCCAACAGGAGTGGCTCGAGGGTCTCGACAACGGCCACCCGCGCGGCTACGCGTTGGTCGCCGCCGCCGTGAACCTGGCCGCAGCGGGGGTATCGAGCCCGCTGACCCGCGAACAGATCCACACCGCCCACACCACTTACCTGCCCGCACCTCCGCCTCTGCCGGAGGAAGCCAACCAGGCCTGGTTATGGGCCATCCAACAGCGCAGCGGACTGGCCGGGCTGTTGGTGCCCACCGATCACCAGGGCAGCCAGTGGCGGGCCTTCGATTACCTCGCCCCCCAGGGCCCCCTGCCCGAGGCCGCGTGGCGCGCGGCCTTGGACGCAGCCACCGACCAGGACCGGCACGACGTCGGCCTCACGGCCTACCGCGCAGGCCGAGCCGACATCGCCGAAGCCGCTTTTCTCCCGTTGGCCGAGCAAGGCGACACCGGCGCCATGTCCAACCTCGGGAACCTGCTTAGGGAAGAAGGTCGGATTGAGGAAGCCGAGAGCTGGTACCGGCAAGCCGCCGACCAAGGCCTTGTCAGCGCGATGTTCAACCTTGGGCTCCTGCTGAGGGAGGTGGGCCGGGTTGAGGAAGCCGAGAGCTGGTACCGGCAAGCCGCCGACCAAGGCCTTGTCAGCGCGATGAGCAGCTTCGGGCTCCTGCTGAGAGATTCGGACCGGTTGGGGGAAGCCGAGACATGGTGGTGCCGGGCTGCTGAGCAAGGCGACACCGGTGCAATGAGCAACCTCGGCAACCTGCTGATGGAGGTGGGGCGGCTAGAAGAAGCCGAGAGCTGGTACCGGCAAGCGATCGACCGAGACCACACCGACGCGATGAGCAACCTCGGGAGTCTACTGATGGAGGTAGGTCGGGTCGAGGAAGCCGAGAGCTGGTACCGGCAAGCGATCGACCGAGACCACATCTACGCGATGTTCAACCTCGGGAACCTGCTGGCGAACGTGGGTCGGGTGGAGGAAGCCGAAGCCTGGTACCGGCAAGCCGCCGACCAAGGCCTTGTCAGCGCGATGTTCAATCTCGGGATATGGCTCATAAGGGCAGGTCAGGTGGATGGGGCCGAGTCCTGGTTCCGGCGGGCTGCCGAGCAAGGTCACACCAACGCGATGTCCAACCTCGGATTCCTGCTGATGGAGGTGGGGCGGGTTGAGGAAGCCGAAAAGTGGTGGCGCCGGGCCGCCGAGCAGGGCCACACCCATGCGATGTTCAACCTCGGAAACCTGCTGGCGAACGTGGGTCGGGTGGAGGAAGCCGAAACCTGGCGGCGGCGGGCCCAGGAGATGGGGGGTGCCGAGTGAGCCCGCCTGTAGTGTCGGGGCGCGCTTGTCCGCTGCTGGTTTCTCCTGTTTCCGTCCTCTGATAAGAGCAGCTAGCGTGGCCTGCGAGTGCGGATCCTGACAGGCGTGGCCGAGAACGCCGCTCAGGCGGCAGACTCGTCGCATGCGACGAACATGGGTATGGGTCCTCGCGGCCGTGGGAGCGGCCTCGCTGGCAGTGCTGGGAGCCTCCCTGTTGCTGCTCGGATTAGAGGAGCTCTCCTGGGCCGCAGGGACCGGTTCCTTCGTCCTAGCCGCCACAGCCCTGGCCTTAGCCTGGCCCCACCGCACCCCTTCCTCCCCGGTGCCGTCACCCTCGCCTGCCCCGGCAAGCACGCCGGTAGACAACCGCGCGGGCGACAACCATGGCACCGCACTCCAAGCCAGGGACATCCACGGCCCGGTCACCGTGCACCACCCAACCGCCCCGGCGACTTCACCAGTGCCGGGGTGGGTGCAGGTGGCCCTGCCCGCCCACCAGGCCGATGCGCACGAACTGGGTGCCCACGACGCCCTCCCTAGCCCTGATGGCGAAGACCTGCCCCCCTACGTGGCTAGGGATGTGGACGACGAACTCGACCGGCGCCTAGCCGCGGCTGCGGTCGCACCGCGCGGCGGCTTGGTGCTGGTGACCGGGCCCTCGACCGCGGGCAAGACCCGGGCCTTGGCCCAGGCACTGGCCCGTACGCTGCCCGAGCGGATGCTGGTGTCCCCGCCTGAGGACGCCGACCTGCGCCCTCTGCCCGCCTGGTTCAGGGCGAGTGCCGGAAGCGCACCGCGGGGGTGGGTGGTGTGGTTGGACGACCTGGACCGTCACCTGAGTGCCTCGGGTCTGACCCCGGCTCTGGTCGCCGAATTGGGCCAGGCTGGCGCGGTGGTGGCCGCCACCATCCGTCGAGAACGGCTGGATTCCCTGCGTCCGAGCGCTACCGACCCCACCCCGGGGGCAGAGGGGGTGGGGTATGCGGTGCTCAAAACCCCGCCGGTCGCTCTCGACCGCCTCTGGAGCGTGCAAGAGCGTGAGCGTGCCCGCACCACGGGCGATGAGCGCCTGGTCCGGGCCGCCGCCGATGAGCGCTTCGGCGTGGCCGAGCAGCTGGCCGCAGGCCCCTACCTGCAGCAGGCCTGGAACCACGGTCCCGACAGTGGCCACCCACGCGGGTACGCACTGGTGTCTGTAGCGGTGGGCCTGGCCCGAGCTGGGGTATCGAGTCCACTGACCCGAGAACAGCTCCATGCTGCTCATACCGCCTACCTGCCCCATCCGCCGCCCCTGCCCGAAGAGGCCGACCGGGCCTGGGAATGGGCCACCCGGCCACGCAGCGGCATGGCCGGACTGCTGGTGCCAGCCGACCATAAAGGCCTCCGGTGGCGGCCCTTCGACTATCTCACCACCCAGGACACCCTGCCCGACGCGGTCTGGCGCATCGCCTTGGATGCGGCCACTGACCGGGACCGCTTCGACGTCGGGCTCATGGCTTACCATGCTGAGCGGTCCGACATCGCCGAAACAGCCTGGCGCCCTCTGGCTGGCCAGGGCGACATCTCCGCCATGTTCCACCTCGGGGTCCTGCTAAAGGAATCGGGACGGAAGGCAGAGGCAGAGACCTGGTGGCTCCGAGGTGCTGAGCAGGGCGACACCGGCGCGATGAACAACCTTGGCATCCTGCTAGCGGATCAGGGACAGACAGAGGACGCCGCGGCCTGGTTGCTCTGGGCGGCCGACCAGGGCAACAACACCGACGCGACAGTCAACCTCGGGTACCTGCTGCACAAGGCGGATCGGTTGGCGGAGGCAGAGACCTGGTGGCTCCGAGGTGCTGAGCAGGGCGACACCGAAGCAGTGCTCCTCCTCGGGCTACTACTGCTTGGGTCGGGGCGGAAGACGGAGGCAGAGACCTGGTGGCTCCAAGGTGCTGAGCAGGGCGACACCGCCTCGATGCTCCTCCTCGGGTTCCTGTTAAAAGAAGCGGGTCGGGTGGAGGAGGCCGAGTTCTGGTACCGGAAAGCTGCCGAACAAGGTCACACCGACGTGATACTCCTCCTTGTGAACCTGTTGAAGGAGGCGGGTCGGGTGGAGGAGGCCGAAGTCTGGAGGCAGCGGGCCCGGGATGCGGAGAGTGCTGAGTAGCTCCGCCGTAGCGTCGGGGGTGCTCGTCCGCTGCTGGTTTCGCTGGTTTCTGGCCACCGACAAGTGAACCAGATCGGCCGTCGCCAGAGTGCGGGCATGGGGAATTACTACACTATTTACCAGCCATCCTCCATCCCTGTAGAGGCCGCGTGCTCACGTATTTTCTTGAAGATGTAGAAGTACCGAAGCACAGACATGGTGACCCTCCAGAGAGCGAAGTGGTCACGCATATTTGGACCCGTTGCTACAAAGGACATCTTCTCCGCGGTGCTCTACGTCTATCCAGGGAAATCCCTGTTCGGAGCGCGAAGTGCCTTGTCGTAGGCCCCCTGAATTATCCCTAGGCCAGTAAGCCAGAGATCGGCGCGGACCCGTTCAGCTTGCGTGCGTTCGCAAGTTCCGCCTGTGTGCGTCCGCAGCAAGTTTTCCTTGCCGTCAGCATCGCCCCTCGTTGGTTTCTGCAGACCACATTGCTGATCTTCTGCTCATTTGTTGCGAATCAAGTTGTGCTCCATGGAACTCCCAACACGAAGGGAGTTGTCATGGTGCACGACCAAGAGCGGCCCTTTGAGGTGCTGCGGCGTTCGATGGAACTGATCATCCGCGGCCCGAGACAGGCGACGCTGCCGACCTCGGATCTGGACGAGGTCGACGCCCGGCAGGTGAGCGCCACTCAGGCCATAGAGCTGTTGCGTCACGCCCCTCAGGAAGTCACTGATGCCCTCTGGCACCGCCTTTTCGCCTGTTCCCGGGCGGGCGAGGCGACCTGGACGGTGATCGCGGCAGGGGCGATGCTGCCGCGCATGGTGGTGGCCTGTTCCCGGTACGCGCGGGTGTCCCCCCAGCACATCCCCGATGTGGAGGCGGAGATGTTGACCGCGTTGCTGGAACAGGTGCGCTCCCTACCCCTTGAGGTGAGCGATGTGGGATCGCGGCTGTGGTCGGCGGTGGCCAACACAGCCAACCGCTACGGCTACCGCCACGCCCGCGACACGCACCGGTGTGTGGAGTACAACCCCAACGCGCACGCCACCGACCAGGCCGCCGAGGGGCGGGGGCCGGTGAGCGTCCTGGCCGACGCCGTTCTCGCCGGAACCCTGTCCCCGGTGGAGGCCGACCTGATCGCCCGCACCCGGCTGGAGCGCAGCACGCTGGCCCGAGTCGCCGAGGAGTTGGGATTGACCTACATCACCGCACGTCGCTGGCGCCGCGCGGCCGAGGAGAAGCTGACGGCCGCCCTGGAAGAGAAGAAGTCCACGGAGACGATGAGCGCTATCGCGCCCTGAATTCCTCTTGATGGGTGAGGAGGGATCTCTCCTCACCCGCAGAGGAAGCACGACAGCCGGGGCGGAGCAGGTATCGAGCGCCTACCGATACAGCCTTTGAGTGAAAGGAGGGATCGGCCCTTCGCCCCGGCCCTTTGGTTCGCGTGCCTTCCCTGCTTTCTGTGGGGTTTCACCGAATCGAGGTGACGATCATGAAAGCTCTCAGGAGATATCTTCGCCCAGTCCTGGTGGTCGGCGTGGTGACCGTGAGCGTCGTCCTGGCCTCAGCCGAGTTGTGGCCCGCGTGGGCGCAGGAGGCCGAGGATCCCGGGGTCACCGACCTGGACGCCGTCATCACCAACATCCGCAACTGGATCGTCGGGCTGCTGGTGGTGCTGGCCACGCTGCTGCTGACCATCGGCGGGCTGCGCTACCTGCTCGCCGGCGGCGACCCCGGTGAGGTTAACAAGGCCAAGGACACCCTCAAGTACGCCGCGCTGGGCTACCTGGTGGCGATCCTCGCACCGATCCTGGTGCAGATCCTGCGCGGGTTCGTGGGGCTGTGATGAGACCGCGACCGTGGGCTGTGGCGGTCCTCATCCTCTCCCTCAGCGGTGTAGTCCTGGTCGGAGCACCGACAGGCGCCGAAGCCGCACCGGTCCCCGCAGACGTTCCCGAGGAGCCGGGTGAGCCCGCGCCGACCGATCCCGAGGAGTGCGGGACCTTCGACTACGGTTGCCGGGTCTCGGTCGGCTTCCATGTCTGGGTGGCAGACTTCGTGGCAGAGAGCGTGGAGTTCACGATCACGCTGGCGGCGCTGCCCGCTCTGTCCACCCCTCCCCCGACCGACGGGGTCAGGACCGCGTGGAGTGAGGTGCTGGCCGTCACCAACAGCCTGTACCTGCTGGTGATCGTGGCGGCCGGGGTGTTGCTGATGAGCTACCAGACCGTGCAGACCTCGGCCGGGCTCAAGGAGCTGCTGCCCCGGGTGGTGTTGGGCTTCGTGGGCGCGAACGCCTCGTTCCTGCTCACCGAGATGATGCGTGAGCTGGCCAACGGTATCTCCGTGACCATGCTCGACGGTGCCGCCACCGTCGACAACATCACCGAGACGCTCGCCCGAGTGCTGGGTGATCCCGGTGGTGAGGCGCTTCTCGTGCTGCTGTTGATGCTGATCGGTTCGTTGCTGGTCTTCTTCTTCATGCTGGCGGCCATCGTGCGGATCGTGCTGTGGATCCTGCTGGCCGCCGTCGCCCCGCTCGCGCTGGCCTGTCACGCGCTCCCCCAGATCGACGGACTGGCCCGTCTGTGGTGGCGGGCGATGGGAGCCCTGATAGTGATCCAGGTCGCCCAGGCCCTGGTTCTGCGCCTGATGGTGGTGCTGTTCCTGTCGCGGGACGCCGCCCCGGACTTCGTCGAGGCGGCCCAGGGCGTCATGGACGTCCTGTTGATCATCTGCTGCATGTACGTGCTGGTGCGCATCCCCTTCTGGGCGTTCAAGCAGGTGTTCAACTACCAGAAGTCGCCCCTGGTCAAGGGAGCCAAGCTCGCGGCCAGCCTGCTGGTCTTCCGCAGCCTGGGCAGGGCGTTCGCAACGAAGAAAACCGCCGGGACCGCGGCCGCCTCCCGAGCAGCGAGCCGTGCACCCACCACAACACCGGCGCCCGCCCCCACCCGGCCGGCACCGCGGTGGCACCAACCCGAGCTGCCGAACTTCTCCGCTCGGCTGCCGTATCGGCAGGACCCTCTTCCCGGAATCGACCGGCGGATCGATCGCCCTCAGCAGGCGCGGCTGCGGGAACGGCGCCGCTACCACCAGCCCGAACTGCCCCATCCCCGGCAGACGCCGCCCCCGAGGTGGCGTCAGGAGCCGTTGCCGCAGTGGCAGGAACCCACACCCCGGCAGGAGATGTTGCCCGGAGCCCGCAACCTGCCACCGCCCCGACCACGCCCTCAGCAACCCGCGTTGTTCGATCCCCCAACCCGTTCCCGTCCTCGGAGGAGGCCCTGAGTGTCACGTGTACGTATGCCCGCCGACGTGGAGCGCGAGGACAAGATCCTGGCCGGACTCACCGCCCGCCAACTGGTGATCATCGGTGTTCCGGGGATCGGGCTGTGGGCCGCCTACTCGGTGCTCGGCCATCTGGTGTCCCCGATCGTGATCGTGGTCGTTGCGGTTCCGGTCATGGGTGCGGCGGTGGCCGCGGCGCTGGTCCAGCGCGACGGGTTGAGCCTGGACCGGCTGATGCTAGCCGCGTTCCGGTTCGCCCGCTCCCCCAAACGCCAAGCCACCGGAGACCTCGGCGCGGCCGGGGTACCGTCGTGGATCGACGCCGCACCACCGCCGCTTCCGTCCCCGCTGAACCTGCCGGTGCGGTCGATCGCCGACGACGGTGTGGTCGACCTGGCCGAACACGGATGCGCCGTCCTGGTCTCGTGCTCCACGGTGAGTTTCGCCCTGCGTACGCCCTCGGAGCAGAACGGGCTCGTGAACGGTTTCGCGTCCTACCTGAACTCTCTCCAGACCCCGGTGCAGTTCCTGGTGCGGGCCGAGTCCATCCACCTGGATCCGTTGGTGGACGCCCTGGACAGCGCGGCGCCGCACCTGCCGCACCCGGCACTGGAACGCGCCGCCCGCGACCACGCCGACTACCTGGCCGCGCTGTCCCAGACCCGGGACCTGCTGCGACGGCAGATCGTCCTGGTCGTGCGCGAGAGCGACGGCAGTGCCGCCCATGCCGCCGCCGCGGTGCGGCGCCGCGCCGAGGACGCCGTGCGGACCCTGGCCGCGACCGGAACCCGGGCGACTGTGCTCTCCAGCCCCGAGGTCTTCGCTGTGCTCGCCTCGGCCGCTGACCCCTCGAGCCGTCACCTACCACCCGAAGGGCTGGCGGCGTCCGACTCGGTCATCACCGGCCCCGCCAGCGAACAGGAGAAGTGATGCACGGGCGCAAGAACAGGAGGAAGACCTCCTCCGAAAGCGAGGCCGTGCCCGCCGAGGTGGAGATCGCCGTCCGCCACCTGCGTGTGGGAGGCGGGGTGAGCGCGACATGGGCCGTCACCGGCTACCCGGCAGAGGTCGGCTACGGGTGGATGGAGCCCCTGCTGACCTACCCGGGGAGGCTCGACGTGTCCCTGCACATCGAACCGATCCCCGCGCAGACCGCCGCCGACCGGCTGCGCCGGCAGATGTCGAAGCTGGAGGCTTCCAGCCGCACCACCGCGGAGAAAGGCAAGCTGGAGGACTTCGAGGCCGAGGTCGCCGCCGAGGACGCCCGGGAGATGGCCGCCTCGCTGGCCCGCGGTGAGGGCAAGCTGTTCCGGGTCGGGCTCTATCTCACCGTGCACGCCGCCTCACAGGAGGCTCTGGCCGAGGAGGTCGACCACGTCCGCTCTCTCGCCTCCTCCATGCTGTTGGACGCCCGCCCCGCCTCCTACCGCCAGCTCCAGGGGTGGATCTCCGGGTTGCCGCTGGGCGTGGACCTGCTGGACCAGCGGCGCAGCATGGACACCAGTGCCCTGTCGGCCGCGTTCCCCTTCGCCAGCCCGGACCTGGCCGTGCAGACCAGCGAACGCGCGGTGCTGTACGGCCTCAATGCCACCTCCTCCGGGGTGGTGGTGTGGGACCGGTGGTCGATGGACACCTACAACACCGTCGTGCTGGCCCGCTCCGGTTCGGGAAAGAGCTACTTCTGCAAGCTGGACCTGCTGCGGTCGCTGTACTCCGGTGTGACCGCCGCGGTCGTGGACCCTGAAGACGAGTACACCCCTCTCACCACGGCGGTGGGCGGCACGGTCATCCGGCTCGGCGCACCCGGCGTCCACCTGAACCCCTTGGACCTGGCCCTGGACCAGGCGGCCTCCCGTGACGCGGTCAGCAGGCGCGCCCTGTTCCTGCACACCCTGATGGCCCTCATGCTCGGCGGCGCCCTGTCCGCCCGCCAGCACGCAGCGCTGGACCGCGCCCTGGTCGCCACCTACCGCCGGGCGGGGATCACCGCCGACGAGCACACCTGGTCCCGGCCCGCGCCGCTCCTGGCCGACCTGGTCGCCACCTTGGAAGACGACACCGACGAGCACGCGCGTGAACTCGCCGCCCAACTGGTGCCGTTCGTGAGCGGCTCCTACGCCGAACTGTTCCGCGCTCCGACCACACAGCGGCCCACCGGGCATGTGGTGTCCTGGTCGCTGCGCAACCTCCCCGACGAACTCAAGGGTGTGGGCACGCTGCTGGCGCTGGACTCGATCTGGCGCACCGTCGCCGACAGCGTTCCCGACCATCCGCGCATGGTCCTGGTGGACGAGGGCTGGCTGCTCATGTCCGAGCCCGAGGGCGCCCGGTTCCTGTTCCGGTTGGCCAAGGCCGCCCGCAAGCGGTGGACCGGGTTGACGGTGGCCACACAGGACGCGGCTGACGTACTGGGGTCGGACCTGGGCAAGGCCATCGTCGCCAACAGCGCGACCCAGGTCCTCATGCGCCAGGCTCCCCAAGCCATCGGCCAGATCGCCGAGGCCTTCGGGCTCTCCGAGGGTGAGCAGCAGTACCTGCTCACCGCTTCCCCTGGCGATGCCCTGTTGTGCAGCGGCGCGGATCTGCGGGTGGCCTACCGGGTGGTGGCCAGCGACGCCGAGCACGCCCTGGTCACCACCAACCCCGCTGAGCTGGCCGCCCACGCGTCACCGGACTCTCCTGCGGGCCTGGGCTGGCTGGAGGACGAGGACGGGGAGGACCTGCTGTGAACAGCGCCGTGACCGATGTTGTGGACGTGGTCGCCACGCTCTTCGGGCTCCTCCTCGGCGTCCTGGCACCGCTGTGGTGGGTGCCGGTGATCGGAGCCGTACTGGTCGTGTGCCGCCGGATCCTGGTGTGGACGCGCCACCTGCGATGGAGCCGGAACGCCCGGCTGGTGGAGATCCTGTCGCCGCCCACCGCCGAAATGGCCGGCGCGGAGGCGTTCTGGACGCAGATGCTCGGCCTGCTGCACCCGGCGTGGAAGCGTGCCCTGTTCGGCCAACCGCACGTGGTGTGGGAGTACGAGACGGACGAGACCGGGCTGCGGATCCGCATGTGGGTGCCCGGTTCCGTTCCGCCTCACCTGGTGGAGCGCGCGGTCGAGGCCGCGTGGCCCGGCGCGTCCACAACCACCATCCCTGTGCCCTCGCCCGTCGACGGCGTGGGTGCGCATGGTGGAGTCCTGCGTCTGGCGCGTCCCGACCACTACCCCATCGCCGCCTCCCATGAGGAGGATCCCCTGCGCGGGCTTCTCGGTGCCTCTGGCTCTCCGGTGCCCGGGGAGAAGGTTCTGGTGCAGGTGGCGGCCCGCCCGGTGACCGGTTTGCGTCTGCACAAGGCGAACCAGGCCGCTGCTCGGCTGCGGTCCGCGCACAGTGTGCAGGCGGGTCTGTTCGACGCGATCACCCCTGGTGGCAACCGGCGCAGTGCTTCCTGGGCCGCGTTGCGCCCCGAGGTGTCCGGTGAAGTGCGTGCCATCCTCGCCAAGAGTGTGCGGCCCAGGCTGGACACGGTGGTGCGGTACCTGGTCACCACCCCCGCCGAGCAGCCTCAGGGGAGGCAGCGCCGTCGCGGGCGCGCCCACGCGATCACGGGGGCATTTTCCGCCTTCAGCCTGCACAACCACTACAAGCGCCGCCGCACACCCCTGGTCGCGGCCGTGCTGTCGCGTCTGCGGTTCCTTGGTCGAGGCGACCTGTTGTCCGCGAAGGAGCTGGCCGCCGTCGCGCATCTTCCCTTGGACGAGGCCGTGGCCGGTCTGGAGCGGGCGCCGGCCCGTCCGGTTCCGCCGCCGCCCGGGCTCGCCGAGGACGAACCCGGTGCCCGGGTCCTGGGGCGCTCCGACAGCGGCCCGCCCCGGATCGTCGGGCAGCGGGCTGCGGACGCCCGCCATCACACGCACATCATCGGTGGCACCGGTACCGGCAAGACGTCCCTGCTGTTGAACATGGCCCTGGACGACATCCGCAAGGGTCGCGGGCTGGTCTTCATCGAGCCCAAGGGCGAGTCCGCGATGCTGCTGTCGCGGATGCCGGAGGAGGCGGTCGAGCGGGTCGTGCTCATCGACCCCGACGACAACGCCCCTCCCCCTGCGCTCAACCCCCTGGCCTCCGACGACCGCGGCCGCTCCGCCGACACCATCACCGGGATCTTCCGGCGGATCTTCACCGACTCCTGGGGGCCGCGCACCGAGGACATCCTCAGGTCGGCGTGCATGACCCTGGCCGGGACCGAGAACGCCGGACTGGCCAACATCCCCCGCCTGCTGGAGAACTCCTCGTTCCGCAACAGGGTCACCGCCTCCATCACCGACCCCGTGCTCAAGGGGTTCTGGGAGTGGTTCGACCAGCAGTCCGGACCGGCCCGCGCACACGCCACCGCACCGCTGATGAACAAACTCCGGTCCGTCCTGCTGCGGGGATTCGCCCGGGACCTGCTGGCCACCACCACCCACGGCCTGGACCTGCGCACGCACCTGGACACCGGTGGGATCGTCATCGCGCGCCTGCCCAAGGGCGTGCTGGGCGAGGACACCTCCAGCCTGCTGGGCTCGCTGTTGCTGTCCCAGGTGTGGAACGCCGTGCTGGCCCGTGCCCGCCAGGCCGAGGCCGACCGGGCCGACATCGCCATCTACCTGGACGAGGCGCAGAACTTCCTGACGCTGCCCTACGGGGTGGACGACATGCTCGCCGAGGCCCGCGCCTACCGCGCCGGGCTCGTCCTGGCCCACCAGGACCTGTCCCAACTGCCCCGGGACCTGCGCGAGGCGGTCTCCGCCAACGCCCGCTCCAAGGTCTACTTCGACGTCTCCCCCGAGGACGCCCGGGTGCTGGCCCGCCATGTACGTCCCAACCTGGGCGAACACGACCTGAGCCACCTCGCCGCGTTCCAGGCCGCCGCCCGGCTCGTCAACCACGGGGCGCTGTCGCCCTCCTTCACCCTGCGCACCCGGCCTCTGCCTCCCCCGGTCAAGGGCCGGGCGACCGCTGTGCGCAAGGCCGCCCGCCGCCATTCCACCTCCACCGCACGCAGGTGAGAGCACACCACCACAACAGGGAGGATCCCGTTGCGTACGCACACCCGGCCCGACCACCGCGCGCCCGTCCGTGCCCGTACCTCCGCCCAGACCCTGCACACGCTGATCCGGCGCCTGACCCCGCGCGACCGGGAGATCATGCGCCTGGTGTGGGAGCACCGCACCCTGACCACCGACCAGATCGCACGGCTGCTCTTCTCCTCCTACAGCACCGCCAAGCAGCGGCTAGCCACGCTCTACCGGCTTCGGGCCATGGACCGGTTCCGTCCCTGGATCGCGCAGGGGTCCGCCCCCTGGCACTACGTCCTGGACCTTCCCGGCGCGGAGATCCTGGCCGCCGAGGCCGACCAGACCGTGGCGGAGTTCGGCTACCGGCGCGGCAGAGCGCTGACCCTGGCCTACCGTTCCTCGCTGACCCACACCGTGGGCGTCAACGACGTCTTCGTGGCCCTGGCCGCGCACACCCGCGACCACGACGCCCGTCTGCGGTGGTGGACCGCGGCCCAGTGCCAGGCGCGATGGGGCGACATCGTGCGCCCCGACGCCGCCGGACGCTGGCGCGAGGGCGAGCAGGTAACCGGGTTCTACCTGGAGTACGACACCGGCACCGAGAACCTGCGCCGTCTGGCGGACAAGCTCGACGCCTACGCCGAGCTCACCCGGGTGACCACCCACCGGGGCATCGTCCTGTTCTGGCTGCCCTCGGCCAAGCGCGAGGCGAATGTGCGCCACCGCATCCTCCGGCCACCGGTTCCCGCTGCCACCGCCGTGCACGGCGCCCACCCGGCTGACGCGGTGTGGGCGCTGCTGGACGACCCCACCGGGCAGCGCTTCCGGCTCTCCGAACTGTCCCCCAGCCGCTCTGTACAGCCGCCGCTGCCCGAGTGGGAGGAGCACGGTGGCTAGCCCGCTCGGGTGCGGCTGTGCGGTGCTCGTCGCCGTTCCGGTCGTTCTTGGACTGCTGTCCTCACTCGCCGGTGTGGTGGTGGACGATCCCCACGCCGGCACGGTCCCCGACGAGGTCGACGGCGTCCACCCCGTGCTGTTGGACGCCTACGTCCAGGGAGCGCGAAGGCTCGCAGGCCTCCACCCCGAGTGCACAGGAATGCGCTGGCAGATCCTCGCCGGGATCGGCTCGGTGGAGTCTGACCACGCTGCGGGAAGCCGGATCAGTCAGAACGGGGACACCGAGCCGCCCGTCATCGGCCCTGTCCTGGACGGCACCGGCGCGGGCAATAACTGGACTCCCCATTACGACACCGACGACGGGCGCTGGGACGGCGACACCGAGTTCGACGCCGCGGTCGGAGCCACCCAGCACCTTCCCGCGAACTGGTCGGACTACGGGGTGGACGGCAACGGGGATGGGGAAGCCAATCCCCACAACGTCTACGACGCGGTGGCCTCCACCGCCGTGGAACTGTGTGCCAGCCATCCGGAGAACACGGTCGACTTCACTGACCGGGGTCAGCTCGCCGAAGCCCTGTTCCGGTACAACCCGTGGGACGTGTACGTGGACGAGGTCATGGCCGAAATCGACGCTTACACGGCGGAGTACCCGGACAGCGGAATCGGTGGTGCCGGTCCTGGCAGTGCCGCCGGACGGGCAGCGGTGGCGTGGGCGCTTGAGCAGGTGGGCAAGCCGTACGTGTGGGGCGGCACCGGACCCGACGCCTTCGACTGCTCAGGGTTGACCATGAAGGCATGGGAGGCCGTCGGGGTCGCGATTCCCCGGGTGACCACAGACCAGTACCACACCGGAACCCGTGTCCCCCTGGCCCAGGTCCAGCCGGGGGACCTGCTGTTCTACGACACCACCGACACCGGTGCCCCTGGTCCAGCTCCGTCACACGTAACCATGTACGTCGGCGATGGACAAATGATCAACGCTCCCAGCAGCGGACAGACCGTCCAGGTGGAACCTGTCGACTCCGGTTTCTACTCACCTCGGTTCATGGAAGCCGTGCGACCTTCTACATGACTGGCCTTCTCACAAGAGTTGGCTATTTTGCGCGCCACATCCCCCGAAAATGGAAAGACATAATACCAATAACGCACCAATTATCCCCGCCCAATGTCCACCACAGCAAAAAACATTGGATGCCAGCCTCCAGTCAGCCAGAACTTGCGCCATTTACTAGCCAAATTATGGCCACGGCAATTACTATGACAGCTACAGCACCGACTACCATGCCGAACTTGAGGTACTGCCACCGCTTCTGGTCGTCGATGTGAATGACCGGCGGCACGGAGCCGTCCAACTCCACAACCGTCCGCTCAATTCTAGCGACATATTCTTCCAGATCCGAAGAAGTCCGCGGCAACCTGCCAACCGCCACGTTGAGATCCTGAACAGCCTCAGGAGTCCCACGCAGGGCTGGCCAATCAATAACATCAACCGCAGAGAGAAGGTTGCTTGAGCACCTTTCAAGGTCTCCGAGGTTTTCTGCCGCCCTGGCGAGCATGGGAGCATAGTCAGGGAGGCTTGCGAGCATACGGGACGAGCGCTCAAGTGAAGCCACAGCGTCGTAATCCAACGTCGGTATGTAGGGACGGTCGAAGGCTTCCAAGGCAAGCGACTTGACCATGTCTGCGGTCTCCTTGCTGACCGAAGTCAACACACCGGTGGCTTTTTCGATGTCTTGCCTAGCCTCAACGACGGCATCGGCCATGAGTTCTTGCAGCTTTTCCTCATTGAGTACGCCGATCCCGTTAAGACGCGAGGAGAAGTCGCCCTCCCGCGCCTCCTTCCAAGCACGCAGGAGAGACACCGGCTAGTTTTCTACCGTTGCCATACGATCGATCATGGTGTGGTGTGGCTTGCAGAGCAGCATGAGGTTGGCGAAGCTCCTGCGTTCCTCACGCGTCATCGACATGTCGAACCGTGGCCCGTTCTTCTCCTCTGCACATATGTGTGCAATCTGGACGTTGACGAAGGGATCGCCCTTGATCACTTGCAGCACCGGCATCTGGCAACTCGGTTCGTAGCAGTGCCCGCGACTGAGGAGGAACAGTGCCTTTTCGACGCCGGTGTGTACGTAGTCCTTGCTCATCTGCCGTCCTGGGAGGGAAGAGGCCTATCGATGTCCGACGGGCGCGGTACTTGGCATCGTAAGTAGGCGGTCCGACAATCTGTGGGTCGCCCACAGACGACAGTCCAAACAAGCCCCTGAGCTGGACCTGGGAAGAACTTGAGTCCAAAAAGGTATCATCCTCCCACTAGATACCAAAACATCTCCATTCAACAAAAAACGGTCATGGCCACCCTCAATCCTGACGTGTTCTGGCACAGGAAAACGGACAACACCGAAGCTGGCTGTATCGCCCTGAAACCTGAGCTTTCTGAGAAGTTGATGGGTCAACCAACGCCGCTCAGCACGGGCGACACCGTCTCATACCGGGGTTTCAACAGGTCGAAGGGTGCTACCTCCGCTGGTAGCACCCTTGTTGTCGCTCCGCCAAGGCCGCGTTAGGCTGCCGGTGCGGATTCGTTTGCTTGGTCGCAGCGGGTTTCGCAGGAGGGACCGGGTTCTCACCCGGTCCCTTTCTCTGTCAGGTTGTGGTGTCGTCGGGAAGGGCGAAGACCTGCACCCATCCGCGGTCCGGCCCCATCCACAGCTCACCGCGTACCGCCTCTGACGGAGGCTCCAGGACGGAGGCGATCCGACGCGCCGCCTCGTAGTCCGGGAACCCGGCGGGCACGTTCTTCAACTCGGTCAGCATGGGGATGTCCCACTGGTTGAACATCCGCACGCTGTACCGCTGCCGGGATTCGGCACGTGCCACCTCGTCGGCCTGCTCGTACTCGTCCGCCAGCAGGTCGTAGACGAACTCGTCGGACAGGGGTTCGCCGTCAGAGTCGAGGCACATCTCCACGAAGATCCGCATGGCCTTCGCGGCTGACGGGGTCTCGGGGTGGAACAGGGTCGCCGAGCCCCTACCGTCGTTGGCAATGACACCGAGGCGCCGGGAGCCGAAACGCAGGTCGGCCGACCAGGCGATGCCGGAGACGGTGTCGACCTGGTCGAGTCGGGCCACGCGGAAGGGGAACTTCTCGGGAATCTGCAGTCCGGTGTGAGGCAGCCGGATCCGCTTGGTCGGCATCAGCTTGTCCTTTCATGAGCGCGGTCGGCTGTCCGACCGCGGGGTGGTGAGGGCGTCCAGCGCGACCTGCATCCGGCGCATGGTCCGCGCCTCGTCGGCGATGCGCACGGCCTCGTCCCTCTGGTGAAGGGCTCGCGTGGTGGCCTCTTCGGTGAGGGAGTCGCCGACGCCCAGGACGACGCGAAAGCCCAACTGCCACAGAACGGCGTTCACGGCGGCGCAGGCGACGGCGAGCGGATCAATGTCGATGCCCACCCACGTCGCGCGTGCGGGATCCTGTCCACGCCCGCGCATGGCCTCCGCGGCTGCTCTCCACATCCCAGCGGTGCCGACCGTGGGCTCGTGGATCTCAGGTGCTTCCGTCGGACCGGACATGCCGACGTAGGAGAGGAAGTCAGCGATGTGTCCGGGCGTGTAGAAGGCTCCGTGCGCGCTCTGGGCGTTGCGGCCCTTCATGACGGTGAGCAGCACACCGAACAGATCCACCGAACGGCGGGTGTCGGTGTCTCCGCTCAGGTCGAACAGCCCCGCGCGCACGGCCGCGCGTGAGACCTCGCGTGCTCCGCGTAGGGCCTGCTCGGACAGCCGCTGGTCACCGTGCCAGACCAACGCGAACGGTGCGACGGGGTTGGTCAGGTCGGGCCGCGTGCGCACGAAGGCGGCCCACTGCGTACACACGAACCGGTACAGGTCATCTCCGCTCAGGTCAGCGACCCACGCTGCGACAGCGTCGCGCTCGTGGACGGGTGGTGCCAGGAAGGTGAGAGCGGCGACCACCGACAGGGGCACTTCGAGATGCCCGTAGCCGTGGGCACGGTGCCACGCCGTGTCGACGGCGTCCGCGATAGCGTGCGCCTGCTCGTGGGGACTCTTGTTCGTGGCCATGGCGAAACCTCCGCAAACGGGGCCGTCCCTGGCAGGGACGGCCCCGGGAAACCGGTCAGCTGGACAGCCGGATCGGCATGAGCAGGTGCCGGTAGGCGGCGCTGCTCACGTTCTCGTCTCCGTCGGTGACCACGACGGGCTTGGTGGTGGCGGTGGCGTGCAGGGTGAGGGTGTCCGCGGTGATGCTGGACAGCGCGTCTTCCAGGAATTCGGGGTTGAACCCGAATCGCAGCAGGTCACCGGAGGTGACGCCGTCCGTCTTGGCCGGCATCTCCGGGGAGATGGTCGAACCCGACAGGTCGGGAGCGATGGTCACCGCGTCGGAAGTGACGGTCATCGTCAACGACAGGCCGTTCTCCTTCTTGGCCTTGAGGATTCCTCGCCCGCGCACGGTGGCCTTGAGCAGCTCGGCACGGTCCGCGGTGACGATGACCGAGGCGGTGTCCGGGAACAGCGGACGGAAGGCGGGGAAGTTGCCCACCTCCTCGTGTCCGCGGGTGAGCACGCGAACGCTGCCGCACGTGATGGCGAACAGGTCGTCGCCGATACCGATGCCGACGGTGTCACCGGTCAGCTTCTTGGTGAGCTTGGCCAGCGCCCTCCCGTGCGCCAGGACGGTACCCGTACCGGCCGCGGTGTTCTCGGGGAGAGTGGGCAAGATCGACCAAACCAAGCGGTAGCGATCGGTGGCGACCATGCTCAACTGGTGACCCTCGTCCGCGATCTCCATACGGACCGTCTCCAGCATCGGCAGTCCCCAGTCGGCACCGATGGTCGCGACGCTCACCCTGGCCAGTTCCGAAACGAACCGCTCACGGCCCATGCTGGCCAGCGTGGGCGGCGCCTCCGGCAACGTCGGGTAGTCGTTGGTGGGGTACTCCTCGAAGGGCACCGTGTAGCCGTCCACCGTCACCGACGGCGTGCCGTCGTCCCTGGCGAAGGTCACCGGTGCGGCGTCGGCCTGACGCTTGGGGGTGCCCTTCGCCGTCGCCGACAGCACCCCCTTCAGTTCGGAGTGCGAGACGACCACGCGCCCGGGCACGCGCACGGTGTCGGGCAGGGTGACCGTGATGGCGGTGTGGTAGTCGAACCCGGTCAGGGTCGCGCTGCCGTCCTCGTGTCCGGTGATCAGGACACCGGCCAGAACGGGCACAGCCGGTCGGGTGGCGACAGCGAGGCCGACCGTGTCCAGGGCGTCAGTGAGCACGCGCCGGGTAGTGGTCAGAGCGAACGTGGTGGTCTCGTTCATGGTCGTGGTCATCGGGTTTCTCCCCTTAGTTGTCGGCGTGGTGGATGTGGGTGTGTCCGGCGTGCAGGGACCAACCGGTGTCGGTGAGCGCGCCGGCGAGCCGTTCGGCGACGGCGTTCCTGGCGGTGTCTGCGTCCGTGGCCACGCACAAGGCGGTGACCATGACCGGGGATGCGGGAACGACGTCGAAGCTCAGCAGGTACACGGCGCCGGTGTCGTTGTCGGTGTCGGCGAGTGCGAGCGTGAACAGGTCGGCGATCCCGCACACCGTCGCGTCGGACGGGTCGGTGTCGGGCGCGGTCGCGAAAATCTCGATGGTGAGAACGGGCATCGGAGAACCTCCGGGGCTGGTGGGGCCGCGGGAACGGCCTCACCAGCCAGCGATCTAGGCTGCGACGGTGTCGGGCACGGTGGCGGTGAGCGTGGACACGATCGCGTCGGCGACCGTGAGCACGCGGTCCGCGCTGGCACGTGCGGTTTCGGCGTCCTTGGCCCACCCGGCCACGTAGGGCACCGAGTAGGGCAGGCTGTCGAGTCCGGCCATGGCTGTGACCAGGCACGCGACCGATTCGGCTTCGACTTCACCCGTGGCGCGTCGGATGTCGCGGGTGTTGTGCTCACAGGCGATGTGCGCCAGTTCGTGCACCAGCGTCTTGACCGCCTGGGCGTCGTCGACGTCTTCGCGCACGCGCACCGTGCGGGTGTCGTAGTTGACCCACCCATTGGCGGGTGCGGTGTCTCCGCGCTCGATCGCGTATCCGCGCGTGGTGATCTGGTCGGCGATCGCGTCCCACAGGCGCGCGGGTGCGGCGCCTTCCAGCACGCGCGGCGTGGCGCGGTCGGTGGTGGGCAGCGGTTCGCCGTCGGTCTGGGAGACGTCGAACACCGAGACCACCGTGAAGGCGCGCACCGCGTAGCGCGGGTTGCCGTCGCGGTCGGTGACGGGGTTGTCCTCGTCATCGCGCACGCGGTAGCGCAGCGGTGCGAAGATCCGGATACCGCGCTCACCCTTGCGCACGTATCGTCCGGCGTTCTTCCATTCGCCGTACGGGCGAACGTCGGTGGCGTGTTCGTTCTGGGCAACGATCATCAGCAGGTTGCCCAGCGAGTAGCGGCGAAGCCACGCGCGCGAGCGGATCATGGCCTGCCATCCCTCCTCAGTGGTGAGGGATTCCACGGCGTTCGTCAGCGTGTCGTGCGCCGCGCGCAACCGTTCCTGTCGCTGTTCGGGGGTGAGTTGGTTTCGCTTCTTCTTCCTGGGAGCCATAGCGGATCCAATCGAAAACGGGTTTCTTCGGGCACTGGTCACAACCCACAAGGCACGGAAAAGGCGCGTGGGTTCTGATCAGAGACCGGGAATAGGGGGTGTCGCCGTTTCAACGGCGACACCCCAAGCCGCTCTATTCGTCCGCGCGGTATGCGGACAGGTCCGCGACCTCTTCCCCGTCGGGGCCGTACAGACAGGACGCGAGGTATTCGGCGTTCTCGTCACACCACGCCAGTTGTGCGGGGGTGTAGTTCGCCAGGTATTCGGCGTCACTGTCGCTCGGAACCGTGGTCAGGAAGCCGATGACGTTACGCGCCACGGTGTCCTCGGAGACACCGGCAGGGCTTCCCACGTCGTCGCCGGCGAAGATCAACGTGTCTTCGCGGTACAGCTGGTAAGCCCAGCGCTCACGGGGAACGGGAGCCCAGTCGCGGGGGTAGAACCCGCTCGGTTCGATGATCAGCGTGTGAGGTTCGGGCGTAAAGTCAGAAAGGACGAAGGTCGACATGGCACACCACCCGTGGTGTTGCGGGTTTGCGGGTTTTCAGCAGTTCTCGACGCGCACGCCACCGCGCGGACCGAAACGCACGCACCGGTCCGGGTAGTCAAGGCAGTCGGGCGACGCGAACAGGTGGATGCACGAGTCTTCGCCGACGGCGGGGGTGAGAACCGACTCCGGGTCGCGGTTGACGTAGTCGAACTTCTGACGCCATGAGTAGCCGGAGTGGTACCGGTCGGACAGGGCTTCCTTCGCCGATTCGATCGAGCCGAACCGCTCCAATTCGTTTTCCAACTCGGACAGCGCGTATCCGTTACCGCCATGCCAGACGCCATACCAGGGGGACATAGAAATCTCCCGAGTGAAATTCGTTTGCTTGGTCACTATCTATATACCCGAAAACCACCCAATAAACCCACATGGGCGCGCATTTACAAACCAGCAAGACAGCACGGAAGAAATCCAATACAAGCCAGGACAAGGCAATCCATAAGGCCAACAGAAAACAACAAGAGAGGCTCTCGAATGGGACATATGAATCAGTGGATACAAATCAATGATGACCAAAGAAGGAGGGAGACGATCCCACGACCCAGGGCGATCCACACAGAGTTTGCAGGCTTGCCTACGGCACCTGTCGGGGACCCCATCGACTACCCGCACATGCCTGTTGAACAGGCATTTTGCATGCGCAACCCCCTGCCCTTCATGTAGGCGGAGACAGGGGTGGACTCAACGACCGGCGGGTTGGCTAGGAAGCGCACAACGTTCGCACAACACAAAAAGGCGCCTCTCCTACTACAGAAAGGCGCCTTTTCGGCAAGAGCATCAGGAGATTTCGACACCACCGAGGAGCCGAGTGATCGTCCCGTCAGGTTGGTTATCCAGGTCTTCAACGGCGAGTTTGTGGCGATGATATATGCGGCGTGCCGTGCGTTCGTCTCCTCGATCCAGACACAGTTTGATGAGGTCGTGCGCGGCGTCGACGTCACTCGGGTCGATTTCCACTGCCCGGTGAAGAAGCGATTGTGCCTGCACCGGCTCCTCGTTCTGAGCTGTACGCACCAGCGCGGTGACAAGTCGAGTACGTAGACGGGTGCGTGGACCATGTGCCCAGAGGTAGTCGCTCTCCGAGGCGAAGTCGCCGTCGCACATCGCCGCGGCAGAGGAGGCCAGCTCAGCCGGAGTACCGCTGTGATCGGCCTCATCCAAGAACTGTTCCACCCGCCACAGGTCGCACACCACCAGGTCGGGGTTGAGCCGGTAGAGGTCGCCGTCGTGGATGATGACCGCGGTCGCGTCCTCGCCCAGGAGAGGACGGCAGGCGGTGCGCACGGAGGTGCAGGCGTCGTGCCAGCGCCTGATGGCGCGGTGTCCGGTGTCCTGGGGCCACATCGCGTCGACCGCGGCCTCCAGCCTCACCCCTGCCGGGTGGGCGGCCAGGTAGCTCAGGACCTCGTATGCGGCTCGGCGATGCGGGCGGACCTGTTGTCCGTGAACGGCCAGGGTGATGCGGCCGAGCACGGTGACGGACACTGCCCCTGCGGACGCCTCTGCCTGGCGGGGCGCAGCGGCTTCTGCACCGGGTTCGGGTTCCAGTTCGGGCTCTTCGATGCCGTCTACTACGTCAGCGTGTTCCGTGTCCTCGGTGTCTTCGAACGGTGTGTCGTGGCGAGTGAGCAGGGCCCGGTACAGCTCGGCTGAGGTGGTGGTGGCCCAGTGGTGGCCCACCGCTTCAGCGAAGGGGGCATCGGCTGTGGTGATGACGCCGTGGGCGTCGATGCTCATGGTCGGGCCGTCGTCCTGGGGCCAAGGGCCGAGCAGGATCGCGTGGAGGGGTGCGTTCGGGGTGTGGGCGAGCAGGGAGGCAACTTCCGTGGCCACGCCTGCGTCCGCGCGGGCCAGCAGCACGAACTGCGGTCCGCCGGGGGGTGCGGCGTCCTGGTCTTCTGTGTCGTCGTGTTCGTCGGCGGCGCGGTGCCGGGCGAGTACTTGGAGCTGCAGCAGTGTCAGGGCGTCCTCAACACCGTCGGTCACCATGATGGAGGCGTCCTCGTCGAGCTGGGGTAGGCGCCGTGTTTCGTCCAGCAGAGCGTGCAGGTCACTGTTGGGCACGACGACGGTGAGGGCGCTCTCGCTGTGGTCCAGGGCGCGGGTCAGGAGCGTGCGAGCAGCGCCCTCGGCGCCGGGGCCGGTGATGCCGAGCCCGGGTGCGCGGGCCAGGTCGATCATCGCCAGTTCGGGACGCTCGTCTTCCGCGTCCTCGTCGGTGTCGATCGGTGCGCTTGGCGACAGGGGTGCCTCGGCGGTGTGGTGTGCGGCTTCGGCTTGGTCGTGCGCGTCGGTGGAGGCTTCGTACGCGTCGCTGGAGTGCTGTGGTTGGCCGCGGCGGCGTTCGAGGGCCATGCCGGCCACCACCCCAGCGGTTCCGGTGGTCATGGCCAGGATGAGGCCGCCGGGCAGGGAGAGTCCGACCGCGGGAGTGGAGGTCTCCTCGGGAGCGTCCTCGTTTTCCGGATCGTGGTGTGCTGGCGGGGTGTCCGGTGCTGGGGGCGGGGTGAGGAGCACGCTGTAGGAGATCTCTACGCGGCGTTGCTCGGCGTCATCGGCTGAGTCGATGAGTGCTCGGTCTCCTTCTCCTTCGGCGCGCACGGTGATCCCTTCGCCCAGGTGCGTACGCAACTGTTCCGCGACCGCTTCCGCGCGTCGCTGGGACAGATCGAGGTTGTAGGCGGCATCGCCTGCGGCGTCGGTGTGTCCGGTCACCACCACGGGGATCTCCGAAGAGCCGTGCTGGTCGATGAGTTGGGCGATGACCTGTACGTCCTGGCGCATCGGCTCGCTCAGCTCGGCGGAGTCGTAGCCGAAGGAGTCGATGGTGCGTGAGCGGTCGATGAGCACCGGCTCCTCGACGTCCTGCCGGTCCGCCTCTATTCCGGCCAGGTCCTCGGCTACGGGTTCGGCGGGGTCCTGGGAGATCGTGGTGGCCGGAGCTGCGGCGTGGGCGGCGGCTGGGGAGACAGCGATGGTGCCCAGGGTGGTGGCGGCGAGCATCTGCAAGGGGCGTAGCAGCCGGAGCCGGGGCTGGCGGTGGCGAAAGCGCCCTATCGCTTCGGTGATCACGACTGCCAGGTACAGGCTCCACAGTCCCCACAGGGCCAGGATCAGCAGGGCGGTGCCCACGCCTTGGGGCAGGCGTGCGCTGCGCAGGTGCACCTGCACGCTGGTCCAGGACAGGTCGAGGACGGGCCAGGTCAGGAGTGTGGCCAGCCACGGCAGTCCGGCCAGGAGGGCGAGGGTGGTGGTGAGTGCGGCGAGCTGGCGAAGGCGTGGGTGTGTCATGGGTGCCTCAGGGCGTGGTGGGTTCGGTGAGCGGTGTGGCGCTCGCTGTTGCGGATGCGGTGCGCGCGGCGAGCGGGAGCAGGCGGAAGGTGTAGGTGCTCTGGGCGGTGACGGTGACCACGTCGCCGTTGACTGTCGCGGTGCCCCGCACTCCGGCGTCGGCGAGGAAGGCGTTGGCGGCCGTGGTCGCGGCGGTGGGGTCCAGGGTCACGGTGCCGTCGGCCCGGTAGGCGGCCAGGTCGATCTGCTGGGCTCCGGCGCGGGCGGCTTCTTGGGCGAGCTGGAGGTTGTGGTTGCGCTCCCTGAGGGCTGCGCCGACGTCGAAGACGAGGGCGACCAGCAGGAGGAGGGCGGTGGCCATGATGACCAGGAACGCGGTGGCCTGCCCGCGGTCGTCGCGGAGGGTGGGGCGTCTCATGGTGTGCTCCGGTAAGTGTCGACCACCGAGGAGGCGGTGCCCTCGATGGTGCGTGTGCCGGGCAGGTGCAGGCCGACCAGGTCGGACAGGTTCGCGTGGCAGGTCAGGGTCACGTCCACGGTCGCGCCGGGGGTGAGTCCGCCGGTGTCCACGGTCAGGTCGTGGGTGGCGCAGCTCAGAGAGTGCGTACGCACCGCTTGGGTGGCTGCGGTTTCGGCCGCTGTGTGGGCGGCGGCGGGGGTGCGTTCCAGGGTGGCGGCTCGGGCGGCGGCGTGTGCTGCGGCGTCGGCGGCCATGCCCGCGCTCACCAGCCGGTGGGCGAGCAGCACCAGCATCGCGATCAGGATGAGAACGGGGGTGAGCAGCGCCAGCTCCGCCGACGCCGACCCGCGGTCTGCTGCGTTGTCGTGGCGGTTCATGGTGGGCCTGTCCCGGGGGTGTGGTGTTCCACGGGTCCGGAGACCGTGGCGTTCACGGGCCAGTCCAGGCCGGGGATCATCGTGGGCACGTGCGCGGACACCTGGACCGTGGCGGTGGTGTCGGTGCGCTCCACGGTGATGTCCAGGCCCTGGAGGAGGTCGCCGCGCAGTTGGGTTGCGACCTCGTTGGCGCGGGTGTGCCCGTCGGTTTCGGTGGCCTCTACCGCCCGGGCCGCGGCCTGACCGTGTTGGGCGATGGTCTGACAGATGTGGGTGGCGTGTGCCCACAGGCCGATCTGGACCACGAGCACCAGCAGCAGGAGCATGAGCGGGGTGGCCACGACCAGCTCGGTGCTGCCGCGGTCCCGGTCGGGATCGGTGGAGGACAGGGTGAGGCCGCGCATCGGGGTTACCCGAGGGTGATGGATCCGGCCCATCCCAGGACGGCGTCGGAGATCAGGGCCAGGGCTCCGACGGCGAGGATGACCAGGGTGGCGATCACGGCGACGGCTTCGGTGGAGTAGCCGTCATCGGAGTGTGGGCGGGGACGATCGGGTCGGTTGAGGAAGGGAAACATCGTCTCCTCCGATGCGGATTCACAGGCTGGTGAGGATCAGGTGCAGGGCGGGATAGCCGATGAGGATCAGAAAGCCCGCGAACAGGAGCACGGTCGGCAAGCTCATGCGTTCGGTGGCCGACTGGGCTTCTGCCTCTAGTTCGGCCAGGTGTTGCGTACGCAGGGACGTGGCCTTGGCGGCCAGGCTCGCGCGGACCCGGGCGCCGTCGGCTCCGGCCAGGCGCAGGCTCGCGGCCAGCTCGGTGGCGGCGGGAACGTCGTAGCGCTCCCCCAGCTCCTCCAGGGCGGTCCAGGCGGGTTCGTGTCGGATGGTGGCGGTGTACAGGGCGGTGCGGATGCGGCGCATGGCCCAGGTGTCGCTGGCCCGGGTGGCGTCGTCCAGGGCTCCGGTGACTCCGGCGCCTCCGGCCAGGGAGATGACGACCAGGTCGCAGACCGCGGCGATGGTGTGGCGCATCTGTTCGGAGCGCTCCCTCGCCTGGTCGCGTACCTCCAGGTCAGGGGCCATCCACAGCACCGCGGCGAATACGACCCAGACGAGAGCGCCGAACACCGGTGAAAACGCCAGTCCCAGAGCGGTCAGGACGGTGCCGATCACAGGAGGAGCGACCAGGGTGAGCGCCGCCATGGCGGCTTTCTGGGAGAGGTAGCCGGGCACGTCCCGGTCGCAGGCGGCCAGGCGGCGGCGTGTGCGCTGGGTCGGTAGGCCCAGGGCGGACAGCAGGGGAACTCCGGGAGAGCCGAGTCTGCTCGACCATCCGGGGCGTTCGGCGGACTCGGTTGCGGGCTCAGAGACCGCGGTCGTGGGCTCTTGGAGGAGTTCGGCCAGGGAGGGCCGGAACAGGCGGGGCAGCAACGCGAACCACAGCCCTGCGGCGAGCATGCACCCGCCGGCGACGGCAAGGAGGAAGGTGTTCATAACACCACCTCCGGCTCTGCCTTCTCACGGGCCAGCACCCGGGGGCCCAAGCTGGTGCGGGTCAGGCGGGCGAGCCACACCAGGCCCACCGCCCACAGCGCACCGATGCCCGCCAGGACGAGCTGGCCGATGCCGGTGTTGTAGGGGGCGAGATAGTCGGCGTTGACCAGAGCCAGGCCCACCGCCAAAGCCAGGGTGGTGGCGGCGATGATCCGCGCGGAGGTGCGCACCCGTGCCCGGGTCGCGGCGATGCGCACCAGCATCGCGGCCTGTTCCCGGGCGGCCTGGGCCAGGCTGGACAGCAGCGCGCCCAGATCGGCAGCGTGGCGGCTGGCCACGCTGGACAGCGCGGCCACCACCAGATCCGCGGTGGGCACCTGCACCCGAACGGCGAACTCCCGCAGCGCTTCCTCGGGCGGTGTCCCCCGTTGGAGTTGTTCGGCCAGATGGGCGACGTCGGCACGGATCGGCTCGGGAGCGGTGGGGACGGTGTGGGCGATGGCCTGGTGCAGGCCCGCCGCTCCGGCCATGAGGTCGCGGATCTGTTCGGCCCATCCGGCGACCGCGTCCACCTGGGCGACACTGCTGGCGTGCTCGCGGTCGGGGCCCAGCAGGCGCGGCAGCCACCACATCCCGGCCGCCGCCAGGAGCCCCGCGACCGGCCACCCGGTGAGGAGGGCGATCAGGACTCCGCCCGCCACGGTGGAAGCCGCCCGGAGCACCCGGGCGCGGGGCATCGGTGTCCGTCGCACACGCGCCCCCGCGTTCCGGGGAAGGTGCTGCACGCCGGTGAGCAGCAGCCAGGCCCCGGCTCCCAGCAGCAGACCGCCCGCTCCCCCGAGGACCAGTGCCGCGGTCATCGCCGGTGTCCGTTCACGGTGTTCGGGGCGGCCATGAGCCGGGCCACGTCGAACCCTTCGGAGTGCAGCGCCCGGGCCGTGTCCGGGCTCGGTGGCGCGGCGGGAGCTCTCTGGCCGTGCTCGTGGCGGTAGATCTCGTTGGAGACCACCTGGGTGCCGTCCGCGCCGACCACCTCACGGACGCTGGTGACGCGCCGCCCTCCCGTCGGGGTGGCGGACAGGTGCACCACCAGGTGCACCGCCGCCGCGACCAGCAGAGAAGTCGCCTCCAACGGAAGCCGGTCCGAAAGGGCCGCGTACGCGCCGAGCTTGGTGAACGCCCCTGCGCTGGAGGCGGCGTGCAGGGTGGTCAGGGAGCCGTCGTTGCCCTGGGACATGGCGGTCAGCAGCGGCACGGTCTCGCTGCCGCGGGTCTCGCCGACGATGACCCGGTCGGGTGACATCCGCAGCGCGGCCCGAACCAGGTCGGCGACGGTGACCTCGCCCCGGCCCTCGGTGTTGGGCGGGCGGGCGTGCAGGGCGACGGCGTCCGGGTGGGCGGTCTCGTCGCGTTCCAGGGCGAGTTCGGGCACGTCCTCGATGGTCACCACCCGCTCCTGGGGCGGGATCTCCGTGGCCAGGGCCCGTAGCAGGGTGGTCTTGCCCGCGCCGGTGCCGCCGGTGATGACGATGTTGCGCCGCGAGCGCACCGCGGCGCGCAGCAGGTCGACCAGCATCTGGTCGAGGGTGCCCAACCGTCGCAGTTGGCCCAGGCCGGTGGTGTGGTAGCGGTGGCGGCGGATGGAGACGGCGGGCTGGTGGGAGACGTCGAGGATGGCGTTGAGCCGGGAGCCGTCGGCCAGGGCCATGTCCAGGATGGGGGCGGCCGGGTCGAAGCGCCGCTCCCCCATCGGGGAGTCGGCGGCGATCCGCCGTACCAGGGCCACCAGTTCCTCGGGGCCGTCCACGATCGCGGGAAGCCGCTCACGCCGTCCGTCTGCGTAGCGCACCCACACCCGGGTTCCGGTGAGGTTGACGTTCTCGATCTCGGCGTCCTCCAGCAGGGCCTCCAAGGGGCCGAGCCCGCACACCCGCGCCAACACCTGCCGGGCGATGGCCTCCTCAGCGTCGCCGTCCAGCACCGGCTGTCCGAAGGCCAGCGCACGGCTGGCCCTCTCATCCAGCACCTGGCGGATGACCCTGCGGGCCAGAGCCCGGTACTCCTGCCCCGCGACCGGATCGGTGTCCGCGGCGTGCGCGCTCAGGCGCCGGGTCGCTTCCACGGTGACCTGGCGTACGTGGAACGCCGTCATCTCGTCGCTCATGGCACCTGCCCGAGGAATCGCGCCACCGTCGGATCCACCCGTTCCGTACCGGCCGGTTGTGTCTGCTCTGTGAGGGCGCGGCCGAGAGCGCGCGCCTGCCTGATCAGAGGGCGCCGATCCAAGCGCGCCACCTCACCCCGCCCGCTGAGGAAGGCGGCGGTGCGCGCGTCCTGCGGCACCTTCGCCCACACCGGCAGCCCCACCGCCGCGCTGATCTCCGCGCTGCCCCGGGGAGGGGCGACCACGGCCAGCCCCAGACGGAGGCAGCGGGTCCGCAGGCCCGCCGCGGACTCCTTGGCACGTTTCAGGTGCGCGACATCGCCCGGAACCACCAGCACCGCCGCGTCCGCCACCTCCAGGAAGGCCGCAGGTGTCGCATCCGGCAACACCCGGCCCAGGTCCACGACCGTCACGTGATCGCCCTTGAGGGCCTTGGGATTCTGGGCCAGCAGACCGACCGCTCCGGCGGTGCGGTCGGCCGTGGACGGCGCCACGCACACCCGCACACCGCCCGGCAGCACCTGGGAGACCGCCGCGGTGTCGATCGTCTCGTGGTCCTGGCCGCTGCGGCTGGCCGCCGCCAGGTCCACCAGACCGGGCCAGACCGGAAGGCGCCACCACGCGGCGACGTCACCGCCGGAGGCGTCCGCCTCCACCATCCACACCGGATCAGGGGCGGGCCAGGTGCTGGCCAGCGCGAGCGCCAGCGTGGTGACACCGGGAGCACCGGACAGGGAGAACACCGCGACCAGCATCAGTCGCCTCCGTGCGGGGTCTGCACCAGGGAGACCTGGTCCTCGGCGGCGGCCCGGGCGAGTTGGGCGGCGTAGGTGCCGTCCACCACCAGGTCCACGTGCACCTCACCGCCCACCTCCTCGGTCAGCGGGGTGAGGCTCTGCACCTGCGCGGGAAAGGACGCGGTGTCGCTGCTCTCCCCCGTGAGGACCACCGTCACCTGCGACCCCGTCCGTACCGAGGAGGGCACCCGCCCCGAGGCGAGTTGAACGCTGGCCGTGGCCTGCCCGGAGGCCAACTGCTCTCCGTCCGCGCCCAAGACCGCATCCGACAGCAGAGCGCCCTCGGTGACCGCAAGGGTGAGCGTGGTACCGACCACCTGCTCGACGTCGGAGGCCGTCGGCAGGCTCTCGGCCCCGGCCAGTTCGACCACCCGCACGTCGGCGGCGGTGACCACGTGCCCGGCCGGAAGGTCACCGGCCGCCACCAGCACCGGGGAGCGCTGGTCCACCTGGCTGAGCGCGACCACCACCGCACTCGCCCCGGCCACCATGAGCGCCACCGCGACCACCGCTGACCGCCAGCGACGAGTAGCCCGGCCCGACAGACGAACCGGATCGTCCTTGTCCCTGCCGTTGGTTCGGGTGTCGGCTGTGGTCACCATGGTGTTCGCCTTTTCATGTCACCACTCCGGAGGACTCGACCACCCGCACCGTTGTGGACGTCTCGGTGGTCAGGGCGGGAAAGGTGCCGCCCTCACCGTCGGAGCTGGACCACTCCACCTGCCACGACAGGCTGGCGGTCACCTTGTAACCGCTGCTGATGGAGGTGAAGGTGTGCCCGCAGTCCGGAGAGGACTCCGCCGGGTCATGGACATCGGGATCGTAGGCAGTACCGGGGCCCTCGCACTCCACGGTCGTGCCGTCGCCCATCGACCAAGAGAGCGACGCCGGAGTGGCGGTCACCGTCACCGATCCGCCGGGCACGCTCGCGGTGGCCGTCTCCTCCTGCCAGGCGTCCGAGGAGATCCACATCCACACCGGAACCCGCACCAGCACCGGGGCGTCCGCGCTCGGCGACATCGAGATCTCGGGAGAGGAGAGCTGGAACGCCGCGCGGGCCGCGTACGCCAGGGCCTCGAAGTCGACCTCCTCCTCGGCCTCGTCGGCGCCGCCGCCGACCGTGGCACTGCACCGCGCCGAGAGGCCGTCGACCTCGCACGCGGGCTCGGACGAGGCCGATGCCGTACCGTCCGATCCGCCCTCGGGAGCGGGTTCTCCCCCGCTCTCCGAACCGCCGGGGTTCTCTTCTCCGGACTCGGCGGAGACGTCGCATCCGGGTCCGCCCGCGGACCCGCACTCCACCTGGCCTCCGAGGAAGTCCGGATCTGCCCAGGCCAGACCCGGAACCGCGAGAAGCACCATCGCGGCACCAGCGGCAATGAAAGGGGTTTTCAGTCGATCATTCATCGCAGGATCCGATTTCCCAGATCCGCAGGTCGGAGACCTTCCAGGCGAGCCCGTCGAAGGAGACGCCCGCGTCCACACGCCGGAGCAGAGGTGATTCCGGTGATGGCTCCACAAGTTCTCCGGAGTCTGCGTTTTCCCGGAGCCAGGCAGTGGAGTCCATGCAGTCCTCGATCTCCACGTGGGTGTCTTCTATCGAGACCACCTCGGGGGAGAACTCCGGCGAGCCCCGGGCGACCACGCCCTCGTCAGCCTCCGCGATCAGACCGTGTTCCACGAGCGCCAGAGCGTCTCCGCTGGCGTACAACTCCAGGTCGGAGTAGTCAGGCTCCTCGTTGCGGGCCTCTTCCACCAGCACGTTCCACATGGAGTCGTAGGCCTCAAGCGCAAGGTCCTCGCCTGACTTCTGCTCAGAGGGCGCTGGTGACTCGCTGGGCGCGGGGGCGGGCTCGCTCTCCTGCGGGGTACAGCCGACGAGGAGTCCCCCCAGCACGATCACTCCCATGGTGTGGAGCCTCATCGCACCTCCAGGGCATCATCAGTTCCTCACCTGGAGTGACGAGAGTAGTGCTGTAGATCACATATTCCAATGCGCAATCATTATCGAACGCAGAACCGTTAGCTATCCCTCACCAAAAGGTAAGGTCCCACAACGAATTTCGCGTCACAAACCTCGCATTTCACCCGACCCTCAAGAGACACCGGAACAAGAAAAAGGCATCTCGCTCACGACAGGAGCGAGATGCCTTCGACCGGCAGGCGGAACCTGTTCGCGGCCGACGAGTCCGACGGAACGGCGGGCTGACCCCTCAGGATGTGGTGCGCTGTGTTCCCGCCAGCAGGGCGGTCCACTCCGCGGCGGGGAAGGCCAGGTGGCCCAGCTGGCGGTACTTGGTGTCCCGGACCTGGACCACGGAACCGTCCGCACGGCACTCGACGCAGTCTTGGTGCCCGCCGCCGCTGTAGGACGACTTGCGCCACGTCTGCTCAACCATGGTCCAACCTCGCCAACTCTTCCTGGAGCAAGTGCAGCGACTCCTGAGGGGAGAGCGCCACAGCCTGCGCGTCACTGAGCAGTACCCGGAAGCGCTGTACCGCCTGCGGATCGTCCAGCAGTCGGCCCGAGTACGCCGACTCGACATACACCACTTCCGGAGCCGAAGAGGAAGCTATCAGCTTGAACGTACCGACGAGCCCGGCATGCCAACCCGTGGTCACGAGCTGGATGGAGATCCGCCGGTCCTGGATGAGGTCCACTACCCGCCGCAGTTGCTCGGCCATGAGCTCCGCATCGGAGTTCGGTCGGCGCCGCAGCACGGCCGCGTCGATCACCGCCCGGTACACGGTGGCGGAGGAGGCGAACCTCTGGGCTCGGGCAAGGCGCGAGCGGACGCTGCTCTCGACCTCGTCCGGCGTCATCCACGGGGAGAACACGCGCACCGCGGCGTAGGCGTAACTCTCCACCTGGAGCACGGACGGGAACAGGTTCGTCTGGACCTCCATGATCGACACGGCGTCCCGTTCCACCTGGTCCAGGTCGTCCAGCCAGACCGGTTCGCCGTCACCGCTGAGCTGGCCCCAGAATCTCTCGAGTCGCCCGTCCGCGCCCAGAACTCGGTCCAGCTCGGTCACGAGCTTCAGGTCGGGAGAGCGCTCTCCGCGTTCGATGTTGCCGATGTGCCCCTGGCTCACTCCGACCTGCTTGCCCAACCGCTCCTGCGTGTAGCCGCTCGCGCGGCGACGGCGGCTGAGTTCCCGGCCGAAGCGAGCGTTCGCCTCCGGGTGCTGTTCCTCCATGCCTCCAGTGAAACACAGATTATT
Source organism: Nocardiopsis camelliae (assembly GCF_028993595.1). Taxonomy (GTDB): domain Bacteria; phylum Actinomycetota; class Actinomycetes; order Streptosporangiales; family Streptosporangiaceae; genus Nocardiopsis; species Nocardiopsis dassonvillei. Next base: position 2,262,963 of record NZ_CP118614.1, on the reverse strand, counting down.
TCAAGCGAACACAGCACAATCCAACTTAATCGCTGGATGGGCATGGCCTGTGTTTTCAGGGTTTCAACAGCCACAGTTGGACACAAGTCAGCCCCGCGACGGTGTGGGCCGTCCGGGGCACGGCCAACAGAACGGAGCTGTTGACGATGCCCAGCCTAGCGAAACGGCGTCGCTCCCGTCGGGTGCGCACCTACGTCATCGGGGTCGCGCCCGCCCGCCTCTCCCCCGGAGCGATGACGACGGGAGGCGACCGATGGACGTAGTGGAGAGCGTCCTGGCCAACGACGGCGAGGAGTTCGACCGGTGGGTGCGAGACAGGCACGCGACGGTCACCGTCGCCGAGGAGGACTGGGAGTGCGTCACCCTCGAAGCCCGCGCGGACGTGTCCGGCGCCGGTCAGCAGCGCTGCCGGTACACCTACCGACTGCCGCCCGCCATGGCCATGCGTCGGCTGCACAACACCTTCGTCGTCGGTCTGGAACACCCCGATTCGGACGGAGGCCGATGCCTGCACGTGCGGTTGGTGCGCCCGGGGTTGGCGTTCGAGACCTGGGAGGTGGGCAAGCAGCAGGCGGTCCTGGTCGCGATGGCCCGGGTGTGCCTTGAACGCCGGGCCGTGTGCGGAGCGACCTCAGCCAACCTGAGGTCCTACGTGGTGACCAAGGTCCTCGACTGGCGCGGATAGCTCCTCACGCGACGGGTCCGCTCGGTGCCACACCGGGCGGACCCGCCTGCCCCGGCGAGGAGAAGAAGCACCAGCCCAGTCCATGCCGTGGAGTCCCAGAATCGATCGATTCAATGAATCTTCCGCACGTCAGAAGACGGGTGTCTCTCAGAACGAGGGCTCGCCCGAGACAGGCGTACCCAGCACGGCCGCGCTCGAGGCCCACGCCAGCGCTGCCTGCGCCCTTGCCGATACCCCCATCCGGCTCCAGTGGAAGATGACGTGGTAAGTCAGAACACGGCGCAGGCCTCGCTCCAGCCTTCCCGCTCGAGCAGCCGATCCGAGTGGGATTCCCGCGCCGCGGAAGCCCTCAGCCCAGTTCGCAGCGAGCTCCGCTGCTCCACCAGGGCCGAAGAGGGAACCGGAGGAGTCAACAGCGGACCTGGCGGCTTGCGGAACCAGCTCCAGGGGCGTTCAGGCCTTACGGCCCATCCCGCAGTACTCGTCAGCAGCGGTGGGCAACGTACCGCCGACGTCGATCTGGGAACTGCGCCACTCCAGCGCGGGCACCACCCCGGGCTCGACCAGCTCCAGCCCCGCGAAGTACTCACCGATCTGCTCCGGTGAGCGCAGGATGTACGGCAGAGGCGCGTCGGCGTTCCACGCCTCCGCCGCCCGCCGCATCCCCTCGCTGGTGTCGGTGCTGTCGGCGACCGCGAGGAAGCTGCCCGTGGGCAGCCGTTCCGTGTACGAACGCACCAAGGACACCGCCCTCTCGTGCGTGTGGTGGCCCAGGATGCCCAGCATCGTCAGGCCCACCGGACGGGTCAGGTCCAGCGTCCGCGACGCCGCCTCCAACACGACCTCGGGATCGTGCACGTCGGCGTCGACGTAGTCGGTGGCGCCCTGTTCGGTACCGGTGAGCAGGGCGCGGGCGTGCGCGAGGACCAGCGGGTCGTTGTCCACGTAGACCACGCGCGCGGCCGGGTTCACGGACTGGGCGATCTCGTGGGTGTTGTTGTGCGTGGGCAGCCCCGTGCCCAGGTCCAGGAACTGGTCGATGCCAGCCTCTCCAGCCAGGTGGGTGACCGCGCGCAGCAGGAAGGTGCGCTGGGCGCGCGCCACGTCGACCATCTCCGGGAAGTCCTTGAGGATGAGGTCGCCCAGGGCCCTGTCGGCGGGGTAGTTGTCCTTGCCGCCCAGCCAGTAGTTCCACACTCGGGCGGAATGGGGGACGGAGGTGTCGATGGGAGGTGGGGTGGTCATGGGAACCATGCTCCAGGTGGGGGGTGGGGAAGGGGCCACGACCCTCAGGTGCTTCGTCCTGAGAGACCGAAAACGCGGGAAACAGGGGGGTTCCGCGGTCGCGGTGCGGCACCGGTGGCGATTGTAGTACTGCGTCCCACTCCGGCAAGCCTCATGTCGCGAGGCTTGGTTCGTTCGGGTGCGGACACGGATCCACTCGTCTACCGGGGTGTCTTGTGCCGGGTGTGATGGTGCCTTCAGAAACGCTCGTGGAGCCATGCCAACAGTTCAGCGATGGTCTGTCCAGGAGCGTTCCGGAGGTCTTCCAGCGTCACCATTCGGGTTCGCTCATGTGGGGCTTCAGTATGGATCGCCGACGTGAACAGGTCGTACGCCTGCCCAGGGGACAGCTCGCGGCCGTCGTGGTGGAACACGAAGCGGTTCCGGGCAAGGGACGAGGACACCTGCTCCTGAGAGCGGTCGATGTGGACGTAGCGCATAGCCGAACCGAAGAGGTGTTCGAGCTGGCGAATCCTGAAGGCGTTGAAGGGCGACTTGGTAAGGAACCGCCGCCTGTTGAACTCTCGGGTGTGAGCGTCGATCGCGCACCGGAGCAGTCGTTCGTCGCTGATGGTGGCGGGCAGGATGTCGTAGGCGTGGCCCTTGCGGTGCCGATAGGTCGGCACCGCTCGGGCGTAGACGTCCTCGGCCTCGTACGGCATCACCAGGCCCGGGATGATCCGGGTGGCCTTGTTGTCCACGTGGAGAACGTCATCGGACATCGCTTCGAACAGTCGCCGTTGGGGAACCCCGAGGTTGCGCGCGGGCCATGCCCAACACGTGACCGTGGTGAAGTAGGCGAACCTGCGTGTACGGGCCAGCAGGTTGTGCAGGTGGCTGGTACCCGACCGCGGGGCCCCGAGGACGCAGACGATCTGGTCCGGTCGCACCGGAGCTTCCGTTCGAGACGGCATGAAGGGTCTTCTGGCCCGGAGCTCTGCATTGGTGTCGATGCCCTCCACTGCTGCGACCGCGGGATCAAACGCCAGGGGTTCTCCGGTGTTCCTGATGCTGTTGAGGTTCGCGGAGACGTAGCCCAGTGCGGCCTGAGAGGGTATCCGCCCTTCGACGAAGCGTTCCTCCAGGACTTCGGCCAGCACGTAGTGACGGTGATCGCCGCTGAATCGGTACAGCCTGGTACGAAACAGTGCCAGGTCGACTCCGACGGGGTCCGGGTGGTGGAGTTGGTCCATCAGCACGGGGATCATGTCTACTGCCTTTCCGGCTCTTCGTCTGGGGCCGTGATCAGGACTCGGCTGCTCCAGCGGTGGCGGTACCCGTTGCGACCGAGGTAGGGCCTGGTGAACAGGGCATGGATCTCCAACCAGGTGTCGAGCTCTTCCCACGTGCACGGATTCACCGGTCCTTGCCCCTCTTCGGCTGCCTGTCGGTACGAGGCCAGTGCTTCGCGGTAAACCGAACGTTCCAGCGAGCCGTAGGTCATGGCCGCGCTGACCAGGAGCTTGGCCAAGTCATAGCCGAAGGGTGCGAGGGTGAGGTCATCGAAGTCCACGAGGACCGGACTCGTGTTCCCCATGAGCACATTGCGGATGTTGCAGTCCTTGTAGAAGGCCGCCGGGCGACGGGCTGCCTGGGTGATCATGGATACCGCGACGTCGTACTGCCGCTCGCTGATGGCACCGTTCCGTCTGTGTCGTCTCAACCAGCCCACACGCGGTTCCACGAACGAAGCCAAGAGCACACCGTTCGACGTGGAGAACGGGGTGTCCAGGTTGGCCGCGTGCAGTTCCTGTTTGAACGCCTCGGCGTGAAGACTTCCAAGGAGCGCCGCCACATCAGGGACATCGGCGGCGTGGCAGTGGGCCCCGTCGACGCGCGCGAAGACCAGCTTTTCGGATGTGACCTCCAGGAGGTCAGGGACCGGGGCTTTCAGGGAGGCGAGCCAGCGGTGGTGAGCGGCGGCTGCTCCGGCACTGCCCTGGCTCGGATACTCCTTGGTGAAGGTCTCAGCCACGCGGGCCCCCTACCAGATAAGTGACGGTGGAGGAGGCCTCGATCGATGTGGGGCACCCTCGGCGCCGTAGTTCACGGGCCAGCTCACGCGCGGTTCCGGCGAATGGGTACTTTGGCGTCGTCACCAGGTACTGGGCCAGATGCTCTGGAGTGTCGAACCGGAAGACGTGCCTTTCGTGCAGGAGCTGCCGCACGTCGAGGACCGGGGCCGCGATGTCGGCGATGTTGGTGCTGTGCACCGACGAGTACAGACTGGGGCGCCCCGTGTCATCGGAGAGCAGGCTGAGATCGGTCAGTAGTTGGTCGAGTTCGCTGTAGCTGTCCGCCGACTTCGTCACCGCGATGAACAGGCCGTCTTCGCGCAGGCAGCGGTTAGCCTCCGCCATGGCTGTGGCCGGATCGGGTGAGTGGTAGAGGCAGAAGGCCGCGACGGCCGCGTCGAAGGTGCAGCTACCGAACGGCAGTCGGTGGAGGTCGGCGGAGAGCGCGGCGCACGGTCGGCCTTGGGGAAGTCGTGCTCTGGTCGTGGCGGCCAAGGCCGGTGACAGGTCCAGGGCCACCAGCGCCGCGGGGCTGAGTTCGGTCAGGGCTCGGCTGGTTGTTCCCCGTCCGCATCCCACGTCGAGTATTCGGGCCTGGTGAAGCGGAACGGTGAGTCCGTCTCTGAGCAGGCGTGCCAAGACGTCGACGACCGGTGTGCCCTTGATACGGGCAGTCAGCAGGGCACGGGTGCGTGAGGCCAGCCTGTCAGGCTGGGTGTACAGGTCGCCGCGGATGCGCGCGGGGTCGAGGAAGGGATGCTCAATGGAAGGCACGGACAGCCTCCCGAATGCTCAGTCCTCGGTGTTCGCGGTGCGAATGATCCGCTCGACCAGCTGGTTCGCGGCCCGGCGTGAGCGGACGATGTGCACGTCCGCGTGTGTGCCGTGTTCGAGGATGAGATTGCGCACCCGAGGCCCCATGGTCTTGCGGAAGTTCCACACGTACTTGATGAACCCCCAGTGGATGCGGTCGTAGACCCCGGTCGCGTCGTCCTGTCCCCCGCCGTGCTTGATCCGTCGCTGAGCGATACCGGCCAGGCAGGTGAGGGGGTGGATGTCGAGAAATATCACCGTGGTGGCGCGCCGGAGCCTGATCGGCAGTGTGGAGGCGAAGTTCCCGTCGATGACCCAGCGGTCCCTGGCGACCAGGTCCTCTTGCAGAGCGACGAACTTGTCCTTGGGCAGGGTGTTCCACTCGTCGTCGTAGTAAAGGACGTCCAGGTGGGTGACCGGAGCTTCCAGGGCTGCTCCGAGTCGACGGCCGAGCGTGGTCTTGCCGCTGCCCCCGCAGCCGATGATCGCGATCCTCATAGGTCTGAACGCTACTCCACATAGGTCGGTCGGGTGAGGTGGTCAAGGTTTCCCCTTCAGGCCGTCGTCGGCTCGGACGGAGCATGCACTAGCAGGCCCTGGTCGAAGTCGAAGCGCACGTCACGCCCGTGTCCGGCGACCTCGGCGCAGGACAGGTAGACCCGCCCGTCGGGTGCGATCTCCAGCTTCTCCACGACGTCCTCTGGAGCGGGGCACCGGTCGGGAAGGAGGATGTGGCGGTTGATGTCCATACCGCTCAGGTCCATTGCGGCGAGGTGGTCGTACAGGCGTCGGGCCTGTGCCCAGGTGACGGGTTCCACGGTGGTGTCGCGAGCGTTGCCCACCGTGCGCAGTCGGTGCAGGACCAGCTCGTGTGCTCCCAGCGCGTGGAGCCTGCGCGCCAGCAGTGGGACGGTCGTGATGTTCTGCGCCGTCAGGGTGCAGGTCGCTCCGAAGGGAAGCCGGACGCTGTTCGCCCATGCGATGGTGTCGAAGGCCGCGGTGAAGGAGCCAGGGCGGCGCATCCGGTCATGGGTTTCCGCGGTCCCGCCGTCCAGGGAGACCCTGAGCAGGTCTAGGTGGGCGCGGCATTCGGTGAGCACCTGGCGGCGTTTGTAGGCGTTGGTGCAGATCTGTGTGGTGAAGCCCAGGTCCCTGGCTGCGGCGAGAAGTTCGGGCAGATGCGCGTAGAGCAGGGGTTCTCCGCCGAGGAAGCACACCTGATGGCAGGAGAAGCGGGTGGCGAAGTACTCCAGGGCACCGATCGCCTGAGGCAGGGTGAGGGACTCCGGGCGGTCCAGGTCGCTGCCGTGATAGCAGTGGCCACAGCGGAAGTTACAGCGGAACAGCAGTTCCAGGTACAGCTTGTCGACGCGCTGCACCTGTGGAAGAGGAGTGGTCTGGGAGCGGGTGCTCATCCTCGGGCTCCTTCGCGGTGGGTGTTCGTCAGGGCGAGGCGGGATTCGATGACCGGCGTCTGCCGGGAGAGCCGGAAGGGCTCCAGGCGTTCCAAGCAGGCCGCGATCAGCCGCGAGTGACGGTCGGTGCCCGCGATCTGTGTGAGGTGGCCGATCAGTCGGGTGACTTCGGCGCCGTTAGTGACGATGAGGTCTGCGGGGAGTACCTGTTCGACACCGCGGATGTCGGCGGGGCCGATGGGCAGGCATCCGGCGAGTACGGCCTCGAAGAGGCGTTGGGTGAACTGCCCTTGAGTCCTGTACCGGTCGGGGGCCAGCAGCACGGTGGCCAGGGATCGCCGGTGCAGGGCTTCGACCTCGGTGAAGGGACGACGTCCGGCGAAGGTGACGTGTGGCCAGGCCCCGGTGCGGGTCCACTTGCCAGCGACCAAGTGTCGGTAGCGCTGAGCGGCTGGGGCGAAGAAGCGGGTGAAGGCGTCGTCCCGGTCGTACTGGTTGCCCGTGTAGACCAGCGGCAAGTCCCTATGAATTTGGGCGAGACGTTCGGGATCCGCCGTATCCAGAGCACTGTCCTGGACGGGGAACAGGAGTCGACGTGCCCCTCTGCTCGGAAACAGGGAGGCTTCGCAGACAGTGACGGCGTGGTGGGTGCGGAGTGGATCGGTTGTGGGCAGGCGCAGGTCCTTGTCCCACAGCAGGGTGGGTAGACCGAGTCTGTGCACGTAGGCGTCGACAAGATCCGTCTGACGGTGCAGGTCACAGGCGTGCATGGGGGTTGGACATGGTGTGGTGTTGCGCCCGGGGACGGGCCAGCGCCATTCGAGAATGAGGGCGTCAATCCGGGGAAGGCCGTCGTGCCAGGTGTAGGCACCGGTGAAGTTCTCCCCTGCCTCGATGTGGTCGCGATTGGGTTGGAGGAAGACGATACTGTGCCCGCGATCCACCAAGCCGTCGATGAGGACGCGGCGGTGACTGCGCCCTCCGTCAGGGGTGTCCGTCACGCCGTTGCCGAGGAAACCCCAGAAGCTGTAACCGATCCTCATGTCTTCTCCACCCACCACTGTTCGAGCAGCAGGGCGTCCAGTCCGGATGTCTGTAGACAGTCCAGGGCCATTTCCGGGGTGCCGCAGATGGGTTTGCCCTTGATGTTCAGGCTGGTGTTGATCAGCACGGGCACTCCGGTCAGTTCGGCGAAAGCGGTCAGCACTTCGGCGAGGAACGGATTGTGCTTGCGGGTCAGTGTCTGAACGCGGGCGGTGCCGTTGGCGTGCACCACGGCCGGAATGGTGGTTTTGGCCAACGGGGTGACGCCGCTGGCGATCGACATGAAAGGGGAGGGCTGGCCGAGCGTGAAGTAGTCCGCGGCCTTGTCCTCCAGCACGACGGGGGCGAAGGGCCGGAACGGTTCGCGGAACTTCACGGTCGCGTTGAGACGGTTGACCACCTCGGGGTGGAGCGGTGAGGCAAGGATCGACCGGTTGCCCAGGGCGCGCGGGCCTGCTTCCAGGCGGCCCTGGAAGAGACCCACGATCCGTCCGTCCGCGAGTTGGCGGGCCAGGTGCTGCACGGGGTCGGTGATGCGCCGAGCAGAGAGCCCTTCACGCGGTCGACTGTCCAGAGTGATCTCGGGATAGTCGGGACCGAGGTAGCAGCGACGCGCTGTCCCGCTGGCCAGGGTCCCGGTGGTTTCGGCGTAGAGGGAGAGCGCGGCTCCAGCCGCGGTACCCGCGTCTCCTGGAGCGGGAGGAACCGCGACTTCCTCGAATCCGCATTCGCGCACGATCGCGCCGATCGACACGCAGTTCATCGCCACCCCGCCGCCCACGCACAGCAGTTGTTCCCCTGTCAGCTCCCGGGCTCTGCGCGCGAGGTGGACCATGGTCTGCTCGGTGCGTTCCTGCAAGGCCGCGGCGAGGTCGGCGTGCACGTCCAGGAGCGGGGATCCCTCGGTGCGTGGAGGGCAGGTGGCGGCGGTGAACACCGGTGAGAGCCGGGGATAGCGGCTGGAGATGACCCGCAGGGGGAAGAGAGCGGAGTCGAGAGAGAAGCCGTTCTCGGTCAGGCGGATGGCCCGTCGGAAGAGGGCTCGGAAGCGCGAGGGGTCACCCAGCGCGGCCAGGGCCATGACCGTTCCCTCCTCGTCCCCGCGACGCCACCCCAGGTGTTGGGTGACCGCCCCGTAGGCGTAGCCGAGGGAGGCGGGATCACTGATCCGCGCGACCGGCTCATAGATGGCCCGGTCACCGTCCAGGCTCACTCTGGCGATGGAGGTGGTCGTGGTCTCCCCGAGGGAGTCCACGATCAGCACGGCGGCGCTGTCGTAGCCGGAGGCGGCGAACGCGTAGATGCCGTGGGCACGGTGGTGTTCCACCCCTGTGACACGGGCTCGGGGAAAGGTGTCTGTCAGGGCGGACAGGCGTTCAGAAGCCCGACGATGAACCCTCGCGAAGCTGGTGGCTCGGGGCAGCGCCCTACGCCGGGCTGTTTTATGAAGGAGGTACCGCAGGCTGGAGGGGATCGCGTTGCGGTACAGGCCCGGGTCGAAGTTGTAGGCGATCGAGGTGACGTCGTCGGCCGTGAGGTTCGCGCGTGTCAGCAGGTAGTCGATGGCGTGACGAGGGAAGGCACGGGTGTGCTTGTCCCCGTTGAGCCGTTCCTCCTCCACCAGGCCGACGAGTTTGCCGTCGCTGATGAGCGCGGCGGCCGAGTCATGCGTTCCCGAGCACAGGCCGAGGAGCACAGGTGTCGTCACTGTCCCTCCTTCCAGACGAGCGGCGCGCGAGGTGCTCGTACCAGTGGGTGAGCGCCATCCCCAGGTCTCCCGGGATCGCTTGGGCCCCCTGCTGGGCTTCGTGGCGTTGATTCGTCTTCCACTGCTGGTAGCTGCGCATGATCTGGGAGAACGCTCCCCAGCCGGGGTGCGCGAGCCCGCCGTCCTGGGCGTGAGCGAGGGTCGCGTCGAAGTCCTCCCAAGCCAGTACGAGCGGGAGGCCTCTGGGGCTGGAACGCGGATCGCTGGGAAGCTCGGCGGCGCTCTCCCAGTGCTCGGCGTACAGGTGGAGGGAGTCGACGTGGTGGTGGTATTCGCCCAGTTCAGCGCCGATCCAGTGCGCCATGAGCTCGTGCAGGATCGAAAAGGTGAAGATGTCGTAGCAGAACCCCAACCACAGGTCCTGGCTCCGCATGGTGGTGTGCATCTGCAACCGGCCCTCGCGTACGAAGAACCGGAAGTTGAGGGTGCAGGGGATGTCCTTGTTCGGCACGACGTCGCAGGCGGGGTCGTAGATCTGGATGACGGCGCGCCGGGTGTCGGGATCCTCCAGGAGCAGACGGCGGGCACGGTCCAACTGGTCGACCTCTCCCCTCCACTTGCGCAGTCGCGGGCCGTAGGCACCGCGGAGGAGCCCGTTGTCCGCGAACTCCGCCAGACGGCGGTTGTAGTCGAAGATCCATGCCCCGTCGCTGCCGGAGAGGATCCAGACCGCTTCAGCCACGGCGAAGGCCGGATTGAGAAGCCGGACCGGGGGCAGCGACACCAGCCTGCGGCGAGGTTCGGCGATCACGAGATGGGCCCCAAGGATCTCCTTGGTCGCGGATCCGCGTGGGGACACGAGATCGCCTTGGGCCAGAACCGTGTGCGCGGCGGACGTGAACACCTCGTTCGCCGATCCGCCTCGAATCGAGATCACAGGGCGCCCCCGGTGGCGGTCGCAGCGATGCGCGAACTGACCGTGTGCACGGTGGCATCGGCGTGGTAGCACTCCCAGTGCTCGGCGATCCCTTCGGCCAGGTCGGTGCGTGGTCGGTAGCCCAGCAACGCGTACGCCTCGCTCAGGTCCGCCTCAGAAGCGGTGACGTCTCCCGCCTGGCTTTCTCCGTGATGCACCCGGATGGGCGCCCCGATTACGGATTCGGCAACGGCCAGGACCTCGGAGACGCTGGCGCTCCGTGGGCCCGCCACGTTGACCACGTGCGAGCCCGTGAGCGGACGAGTACCGGCCAGGACCGTCGCCTCAACGGCATCGTCCACATAGGTGAAGTGCCGCCTCTGAGAGCCGTCTCCGAACACCGTCACGGGGTGCCCCGTGTGAGCGGCTTGGAGTATGCGAGACATCAGCATCGTCGGACGCTGGTACGGACCGTAGACGGTGAAGTAGCGCAGAATGCAGGCGTCGAAGCTGGACACCTCGGCATAGGCCAGGGCCAGCCGCTCAACCGCGAGTTTGGAGACCCCGTACGGCGACACCGGTTGCGGAAGGTCCTCAATACGTGATGGCCGGACCGTGGAACCGTAGACGCTGGAGGACGAGGCGACGACGACCCGTCGGACGCCGGCCTCACGACACGCCTCCAGCAGCCGCTGCGTCCCAAGGATGTTCGCATGCACGTAGTCGGCGTAGCGGCTGCCCCACGACTCACGGACCCCGCTCACGCCCGCGAGGTGGAAGACCGTGTCCACGTCTCGCAGAAGCGGAACCAGCTCGTTGACGGCCAGGTCGCACTGCCGGAACGAGAAATCGCCCTCCGTGCTGATGTCCGTCGCACCGCAGCGGAAATCCGCTTCCCGGGGCACGGGCACCTCGTCAAGACCGACGACCTGATAGCCGTCCCGCGCCAGACGTGCCACGAGGTGGGAACCCACGAAGCCGCTGGCTCCTGTGACAGCCCTTCTCCAGGGCCTTTGCCCGCCGGTCATCGGACCGGACCTTCCAACACCCTCACATGAACTCCTGTAGCCGTTGCTCGGTCGTTCGCCAACGGCAGCAGTGTTCCGCCCGGGATCGCGTCAACCTATGCGCGCACGCATAACCTTCGCGTTCGGATTATGCGCGGCGTTCGATTCACTGCCTTTGAACAGGTTCGATAACCCGACAGCAAGGTGCCGTTTTCCCAGACAGGAGCCGGGAGGGCAGCCGCGGCCGGGCGGAGCGTTTTCGCGCCCGGGCACAATGAGGTACGGACAAGGCGGCCGACTCGGGTGGGGAAGACCAAAGGCATGATCCGTTCCGTGGTGTTCGATGTCGGCGGGACCCTGCTGGACGACACCCGCGAGTGGGCGCGGTGGGCGGACTGGATCAACGTCCCCCGGCACACGTTCTCCGCCGTCCTGGGCGCGGTGACCGCCGAGGGCCGCGACAACGCCGAGACCTTCGACTACTTCCGGCCGGGCTTCGACCTCGCACGGGAACGGCAGCTGCGCGAGGAGGCAGGACAGGGAGAGCTCATCGAGGAGGTGGACCTGTACCCGGACGTACGCGCGGGGCTGCGCGCGCTCCGTGACGCGGGTGTCTGGGTGGGGATCGCCGGCAACCAGACGGCACGGGCCGGAGAACTGCTCCACGGACTACATCTGCCGGTGGACGGCATCGCCACGTCGGGTGAATGGGGGGTCGCCAAACCCGACCCCGCGTTCTTCGTCGAGGTCATCGCCATGGCTCCCGGCGCGCCCGAGGAGATCGTGTACGTGGGCGACCACCGCGACAACGACGTCCTCCCCGCCCATGCCGCCGGCCTGCGGACCGCTCTGATCCGGCGCGGCCCGTGGGGGCACCTGTGGGCGAACGACCCCCAGGTCACCAAACGCGTGGACTGGGTGATCGACTCGGTACACGACCTCCCGGCTCTGCTCTCCGAGGCCTGAAACCCACTGTGCGCCGCGCCAGGGGCCCTTACAGTGGCAGCGTGGCCGAACCCTCTCCCTCTCTTACGGCTGAGACCGCGCTGCGCACCGCGGCCCGCACGGCAGCCGAGTTCTCCTGGTCGTACCTGGACGCACACATCCTCGGGCCCGTGGGTGAGAACGCCTCCGCGCTACTCCCCCGCGAGCAGCTCGTCCTTCGTATCTGTGCTGGTAGCAGCTATGACCGGGCGCGACGGGAGCTACGTCTGGCCAGGTGGCTGCACGACAGCGATGTCCCCGCCGTCCAAGCGGTCAACGGCATGGACGGCCCCCTTCTGCGTGAAGGTTGGGCGATCACCGTGTGGAAGTACGTTCCGGGCGTCCGACCAGCATCGCCCGATGTCATCGGCACGGTCCTACGTCGGCTGCATGAGCTGAAGGACCCTCCGGACACGGAGCTTCCGTCCTTGGACCCCCTCGACGGGACCGAGGACTACATCGACCAGTCGTACCTGGAACCCGGGGAGAAGTCTTTCCTCCGCCACCGGCTCGATCGCCTGCGTAACGCCTACGTGCATCTGGAGCCCGTGCTTCCTCCTGGTCCTGTCCACGGCGACGCCCACCGCAAGAACATCGTGCAGGACCAGAACGGGAAACCGGTGGTCCTCGACCTTGAGCGCTTCAGCAACGGGCTTCGCGAATGGGATCTCGTCGTGGCAGCGGTGTACGAGCGCTTGGGCTGGTACACCGCCGCCGAGTACGCGGGGTTCGTCACGGCCTACGGCTGGGACGTCCGGGAGTGGTCGGAGTTCGAGACCATGGCCGCGGTTCGGGAGCTGCGGATGACGGCGTGGTTGTGTGCCCGCACCGGACGGGAGCCGCACCTTCTGCCCGAGGCTCGAAGCCGCATCGCTTCCCTGGACCAGGCCTGCGGCCTCAAGCGGTGGCAGCCCGGAACCTGACTTCAGGGCCGCGCCAACGGAGAGTCGACGAGGAACTCCTGGAACTCCCGTACGGGGCGGGTCGTGGCATAGGGTTCCAGGCTGGCTTGGAAGCGCGTGATGTAGGCGTGGACGCGGGCCGAGCGCAGTCGGCTGGCAGCCTCGATGGTGTGCCGCGCGACCGTGCAGGCGGCTTCGATGTCCTTGGCCGGGGTCATCAGGTGAGCTCCCGCCCGTACCAGACCGGCGAAGGTACGACTGCGCCGGAAGCTGGTGGGTGCCAGCGCGATAGACCTCTGTGCGTGTTCGACCGCCTGTGGACCTCGTCCAAGGTCGTGGAAGCAGTGCGCGAACTCGTCGGCCATCTCGGAGGAGTTGAAGTACCCCATCCAGGCGGGTTCCTGTTCATTGTCGATAGCGGCGAAGGCGTTCTCCATCTCCTTCAGCGCGCTGGCGCAGGCGCGTTCCTCTCCAAGGGAGGCCAGTCCTCGGGCCTCCATGGCGGCGAGCATGGCTCGGATAGCGGGGGTGGCCTGGGCACCGGTACCGGCCTTGGCGGTACGGGCGAGATCGACCGCGCTGCGGAAGTCACCGAGGAAGTTGGCCTGGTGGCTGAGTAGGGCGAGCGCCTTCGCCCCCAGCAGGCGGTTCGACCCAAGGTGGGCCAGGTTCAGGGATTGGAGGAAGTAGCGGCGGCCCAAGGCGTGCAGCCCCGCGTCATAAGCCATGGCTCCCGTCTTGGCGGCGAAGCGAGCGCTCGCGGAGAAGAGCGCTCTGCCCACCTGTGGGGTGAAGCGGCCCCGCAACAGGGGTGCGACCTCACTGGTCAGGTACTGGACGGCTGCGGTTCGTGCGTGTCCGCCTCCAAACTCATGATCCAGAGTCTCGAAGAGGTCGCAGGCTCGCGTGATGGCGTGGACGTCGTCCTCGGTGACGTTGAGCTGGGCATCGGCTTCGGTACCGATGAGGGCTGGGGGTGCGACCAACCACCGGAGCAGGGGCGTGCTCAGGCGTTCCGCCTGCATCATGGGCCAGTTATCAGGAATGCGCTGTGAAAGATCGGCGTCCCACAGCGTTCCTGCCTGTCTGACCGCTTCCTGCACGGATTCGGTGAACAGATCAGCATCCGAGGAAGCGCGGTCATCAGTCATCCGCACGGTAGGAGCCGCAGAAGGCAGTGTCTCCAGAGGTGCGCCGAGTCCCCGCAGGGCTTCTATGGCCTTGCGACGGTCGGTGAGTCCCTTCCCAGCCTCAGCCCGGGTGATGGTGCTCTGCGCCACTCCACACATGCTCGCCAGCGCTTCCTGCGTCAGCGAAGGCACTCGGCGTCGAAGGAACCGCACCACTGCCCGGGCGTCGCGTTCCCGGACCGCGTCGACCATCTCCGGGTCCTGCCACACCCAGGCCGGAATGCAGTGGCACGCTCCTCGCCCGTCATGGCGCGGGCGTCCGCAGTTCCCGCACATCGGAGCCTCCTCCGTCACCTGGGGGCGTAACGAGACGCCCTCACAGTAGCGGTGAATCCGATTCCTTTTCAGCGCCTTCGGAAACCAGCCAGGTGCGCCAGGAGAGCTTTCTCCTCGTCATGACCCGGAAATCGAACGGCACGCATTATTCGAACGCCGCGCTTAACCTCGCACGCATAGGTTCTCCCTCCGAGCGAAACCACACTGCCGTGTATGACCGCAGCAGCAACAGGGACAGAGCGTTCCCACCTCTGGTCCGCCCCTGACACGACGTACCCGGACGGGGAGCAACGCGACCGTGCCCTGGTGCAGGCGCTCGTCCAGCTTCTGGAGGACACCCGGGCGCTGGGCGGCGTGGTGTTCGGCCGCGACGGGCTGCACCTGGCCCGCGCCGGGATGGACCAGGTCCAAGCCGAGCGGGCCACCGCCGCACTCAACGGCCTGCACCTGTTCTCCAGGGAAGCCGGACGCCAGCACAAGCGGGGAGAAGTGGAAACCGTGCTGGTGCGCTACCGGAGCGGCGCGGTCGTGATCGCCCCGCTCACCGACGAGGCCACAGCAGCGCTCGTGGTGGACGATGCGGCGTCGTTGCGTGAGACGGCCCGTGCCCTGACGCTGTTCGCCGGATCCGTCCAGCACCTCCTCCCGCGCCAGCCGCGCCCGTTCATTCACCAGGCCAGCGGAGACGAGGGGCGGGGATGAGCACGATCGCACCCGCACCGCTGACGGTGCGGCCCGGTACACGGGTGCTCATGGACACGTTGGTGCGGGCCACTCCGTCCATACCGGCTTCCTACCAGCCCGACCTGCCCGAGCCGGCCGTCTCGGTGTGGCGGCTCTGCCTTGATGCGGAGCACCCCGTGACGGTCGCCGAACTCGCGGCCCGGTTGGGCTTCTCTCCGGCGTTGGCCGGTGTGCTGGTCTGCGACCTGGCCCAGGTGGACCTGCTTCGGATCGTGCGTTCTCCCGCGCTGGCGGCACGTCTGCGTTCGTGGGCCTGCGGTGGGCCGGCCGAGGGCCCCGTTCCGCGCGTGGCCAAGCTGCTCGTCGTGGGAGGCCAACCCGAGCAGGTGCGCCGATGTCTCGCGCACCTGACCAGGAGGGAGCCCTTTCCTCTAGACCCGGGGTGCGGTGTGGATGTCGCGGTGGCCCGGATCGCTGAGGACCTGCACCTGCTGGGGCTCGGTGTGGCGGTGGAGGCGCACCACCCGTCATGGGCGGACCTGTGCCGGGACGCCTTCGGAGCCCTGGTGATCGCCGACCCCACCGAGCCCGCTCACACCGCGGACCGGATCGCGGTCCTGCGCGCTCTGGGAGTCACGCTGGTGGCTCTGGTCCCCGTACACGACGGCGCGGAACCCACCCCTGAACAACTCCGCGCAGCCGCAGGCCTGGCCGATGACGTTGACCCGGTGGTGGCCGCCGATCTGGGCTCGTCCACCGCCAGCGCCGAAGGGCTGATGGACCTGTGCACATACCTGGAGAACGGAGGCCACCGATGAACCAGCCCCGTGCGGTGATCTTCGGCTCCGGGCACTCTGCCCTGACGTTGGGCACCGGGCTGTTGGCGGACGGCTGGCGCGTGGACGTGTTCACCCGCCACTCCACCCCCGAACTCCTGGGCGGCCCGGCCGGGCTCACCCAGATCACCCTGCCGTCGGTTCGCGCGGCCGAGCGCTCCCTGGGGCTGGACCTGTGGGCCGCCACCGCGCCGAAGGCGCAGAGCGTGCGCATGGCGATGGCCTCCGCGGATCGGCCGTGGGAGTTCAGGGCCGAACTACCCGCGGCGGCCACCGCCGTCGACCACCGGCTGAAGACCGCGTACTGGTTGCAGCGCTTCGAAGCGCTGGGCGGCGGGGTCTACGTCAAGACCTGCACCGTCGCGGACGTGGCCTCCTTCGCCGCCTCCGGGATGTATGACCTGGTCGTGGTCGCCCCCGGTGTGGACAGCGACCTGGGCCGACTCTTCGCCCCGGATGAGCGCCGTGTCGGCGGTGCCACGGACCGGGTAGCGGTACAGGTGCACCTGGACGGGTTCGACCGTGCCCCTGGGGACGCCGACATCCAGGTCATCACCCACCCGGAAGGAGAGGTGCTGGTCTACCCGGCGCTGACGCACGACGTGCTCAGCCCGAGCCAGGTCCGGGAGCTGTCGGGGGCTGGCGAAGCCCCTGTCGACGTCGCGCCCTTCTGGGCGGTGTGTGTACAGGTGCTCGCACGCCCTGGCACGGACCTGGACCCCACGCCCGCTCTGGGCCAGAAGGCGAACGCCGCCACCGCGGCGGGACTGCCTTCCCGGCACGGCCACCACGCGCGCAACGCCTGGAACCATGTGCTGCCTCGTCTAGGAGTGCTGGCGCCCGACGTGGCCGAGCAGTGCGCCAAGGCCAGCGTGGTTCCCCGCTCGGAGCTGGTACGCCACATCCGCCCCCGGGTACGGCACCCGGTCGCCGTTGTGGGCGGAACGCCGGTTCTGGGCATCGGCGACGCCACGGTGACGGTGGAGCACGCCTCCGGTCAGGGAGCGGGGGCTTCCGTTCTGGTGGCCACCACCGTCCGCGACCAGATCCGGCAGCAGCGCCACCTCAACGGCCCCTTGGACGGAGACTTCCTCACCGGAGCGTGGGAGGCGTACTGGGCTCGGCACGGCCAGTACACCAGCGGCTTCGGCGAGTTCGTCACCGGCTACTGGAACGGCTCTCTGCCTGGGGCCCTGCTGACGGCCTTCGCCGAGACCGTGGCCATCCCTGAAGGCGCCAACGCCTGGGCCGCCGGACTGGACGACCCCGCGCGCATGGCCCGCCTCCTCTCGCCCTGACCCCTTTTCCCTCACCCCCGGCACGAAGGACCTGCTTCACCATGCCCGAAAACGCCTCCCCTCCGAGATCCACCCCCAACCCGAAGCTGTACAGCCACCGCAACCTCCAGCGGTACCGCCGCTTGGTCGTGGGGCTGTCCCACCGGCTCGCGTGGAAGGTCGACAACACCGCGATCGCGGCCCTCTATGCCCGCCACTTGGCCGCCTCGCACCTGGAGGTCGGCCCGGCCGACGGCCACTTCCTGGTCAACGCCCCCGACCCCGTCGGCCCGGATGGTGTGCCGCTCTCACCGCGTCTGCGCCAGATCCACCTTCTGGACCTGCACGCGGCACCGTTGGAACGGTGTGCGCGCTTGCTGGGCGAGCGCGCCCAGGTGAGCACCCATCAGCACGACGTACTCTCCCGTCCGTGGCCGCTGACCGACGAGGCGGTGGGGTCGGTGGCGATGTTCCATGTGCTGCACTGCGTCGAGGGCGCCTCGCTGTTCGCCAAGCACACGCCCTTCTCCGAGATCGCCCGGGTTCTGGCGCCCGGCGGGGTGTTCATCGGCTCCACCCTGCTCGGCTTGGAGGATCCCTTCACCCGCAACAACTGGCTCGCCCGCCGGTTGCAGCGTGTCTACAACAAGGCCGAGCCGACCGTGCTCAACAACCACGGTGACCGGTTCGTGGAACTCCGGCACATGCTGAGTCTGCACTTCACCGACGTGCAGGTGAGCGTCATGGGAGCGGCCGGGGTGTGGGTGGCGAAGGGGCCGCGCCGATGACCACCACCAACCGTGAACCCGTGGCGATCGTCGGCATGGGATGCCGCCTCCCCGGCGGCATCATCTCCCCAGCTGGCCTGTGGGAGGCGCTGCTCGAAGGACGGGACTGCGTCACCCGCATCCCCGAGCACCGGTGGAAGCAGATGGTTAAGCACCTGCACCCCGACCAGGTCCCCGGCCAGCCGTTCCCCGCCGGGGTGGTCGACGTCGACGCCTTCGACCGGGAGTTCTTCGGCATCGGCCCGGACGAGGCCGCGGAGATGGACCCCCAGCAGAAGCTCCTGCTGGAGACCATCTACGAAGCGCTCGCCGACGCCTCACTGCGCCCCTCCTCGCTGGCTGAGTCGGCGACGGGGGTGTACGTGGGGGCGGCCAGCACCGACCAGGCCAGCGTGAACTTCGGTGCCGGGCACCGGGCCGGAACTCATACCGGTTCCGGGGCCGGGATGGCGATCCTGGCCAACCGCGTCTCCTTCCTGCTGGACCTGTCGGGACCGTCGCTGACCTTCGACACCGCCTGCTCCTCCTCGTTGACCGCGTTGCACTACGCGGTGCGCGACCTGCGCGCCGGAGCGGTGGAGACCGCGGTCGTCGCCGGAACCAACATCCTCACCAGCCCGGTCATCACCGCCAGCTTCGTCGAGGCCGGTGTGCTCGCCTGGGACGGGCGGTGCCGCCCCTTCGACGCCCAGGCTGCCGGGTACGTGCGCTCGGAGGGCACGGTGGTGCTCGTCCTCACGCGCGCCGAGCGGGCGCGCGAGCAGGGGCGTCGGGTGTGGGCGCAGGTGGCCGGGACCGCCATCGGCCACGGAGGCGCCTCCCGGCACCTGCTGCGCCCGCGCGCCGAACGCCAAACAGCGGTGATCCGCCAGGCCCTGGCCGATGCCGCCGTCCACCCGGACCGGGTGGGGTGGGCGCAGGCGCACGGCACCGGCACCCGCGCCGGGGACCGTATCGAGGCGATCGCCCTCGCCGAGGCTCTGGGCCGGGGCACGCCTGTGCCGGTGGGGTCGGTCAAGGCCGCGCTGGGCCACCTCGAAGGCGGCGCCGGAGCGCTGGGGGTGATGGTCGCCGCGCTGGCCGTCCACCACGGCCAAATCCCGCCGACCCTGCACCACCGCACCCTGCGCCACCGGTTGGAAGGGCTGGTGCGGGTGCCCACCACCGTGGAGGACTGGCCCACGGGTGAGGACCCCGGGCAGGAGAGGACCCGTGTGGCCGGGGTGAGCAGCTTCGGGTTCGGTGGCGCGAACGCCCATGCCGTCATCACCCAGGTGCCCGCAGTGGAGCCGCCGTTGGAGCAGGATCCGATGCCGTTGCCCGAGACCGTGCTGGTCTCCGCGCACAGCCCGGCCGCGCTCGCCTCGGCCGCCGAACGCCTGGCTGAACGCGCCCCGCAGGGCCGATCGGTGGGCACCGTCGCCGACACTTGCCTTGCTCACGGCCCCCACCACCGGCACCGGGCCGCTGTGGTCGCCGCCGACCTGGGCACCCTGGTCCAGGGACTGCGCAGCATCCAAGACGGCGCACCCAACGCCGACGTGGTCGACCCTGGCCGCGCGGCTGACCTCCGACCACAGACGGTGTTCGTCTACACCGGGCACGGCGGCCACCACCCGGACGCCGGAGCCGAACTGCTGCGCGTACCCGCCTTCGCCCACGTTCTCCACGAGGCCCGGGAGAAGCTGGCTGAGCACACGGGCTATCCGGTGTGGGAGCCGGGCCAGGGCATCACGTCCTTCACCGACGCCCAGCACTGCACCTTCCTCGCCCAGGTCGCGCTCACCGCGCTGCTGGCCGACCGCGGCATCGTCCCGGACCTGGTTCTGGGGCACTCGGTCGGGGAGATCGCCGCCGCCCACACCGCCGGGGCCCTGCCCCTGGATTCGGCCGCGCGGGTGCTCGCCCACCGCAGCCGCCTGCTGGGCGGGCTGACCGAGGCGGGCGGACTCTTGGCCGTCCGCGCCGGGGTCGAGGAGACCGGTGAGTTCTTGGCCGCCTACGACGGGCGGGTGTCCATCGCCTCCTACAGCGCTCCGCGGGTCCAGGTCGTCGCCGGACCACACGGGGACCTGCTGCACCTGCACGCCGCCCTGGACTCCGAAGGGGTGTGGAGCAGACCGGTGGCCGATGTCATCCCCGCCCACTCCCCCGCTGTGGATCCACTCGTCTCCGCACTGGAACAGGCCCTGTTCGGGCTGCGTGTCCAGGCGCCCCGGGTACCGATCATCTCCACCGCCTACCCGCACGAGGGCACGGCCGAGGCGGAGATGTGGGGGACGGCGTACTGGGCCGCGCAGGCCCGACAGCCGGTGCGGTTCACCGACGCTCTCCACCGAGCCGTTGACATCCCCGGCGGGCCGGTGGTGTTCCTGGAGATCGGCCCCAAGGCACTGCTGGTCGAGCACATCACCCACACCGTCGACAGCGCCCACCACACCGTGGCCGCCACCTCCGACCCCACTGGACTGGCCCGCGCCGTCGGAGAGCTCTACACCCTCGGCATCACCCCCACCGGGCCCACCCACCGCGCCCACCCGAACCTGGTCATCGCCCCCGGGTGGAACCACGCCGGGGCTCCCGGCCCGGCGGTCGAGGAGAGCCCGATCCGCGCCCCGGTTCCCGGTGAAGTGGAGGCCTACCTAGCGGCCGAGGTGGCGCGGCTCGTGCACCTGCCCTGCGGCCTCGACCCAACCTCCTCATGGGCCGACCTTCCGCTGGGGAGCCACACACTCCTCGCGCTCACCTCCCGGCTGCGCCGCATCCCGGCCTGGCGCGGAGTGGACATCCAGGTGTTCCTGCCCGCACGCACCTGGCGGCAGGTCGCCGCCACCCTGAGCGCCCTCCTGGCCTCCGTGTCCGGACCCGCCCGCCACGACAAGAAATGCACACGATGACTGATACCGACGCGCACCAGACCTTGAGTGACAGAGACCTGGAAAACGCACCCGCGCTGATCCGTCACCTGGCCGCCCATGGACGGCGCGCCACCGTGGACACCACCATCACCGCGTGTTCACACGGGTACCGCGTCACCATCTCCTCCGCCAAACAGGACCGCCGCATCCAGGCGCACCTCATGCGGAAGGGACGCCGCTGGTGGCAGGAGCTGGCCTTCTTCGAGGGCGACACCGAAGTGGATATCGAAGGTGGGCTCGCGGAGATGATGCGCCTGCTCAGCAAGACCGGTGACCGGGTCGGTTCCCCAGCCGCGAACACCCGCCACCAGGGCGCCAACCCCACCCTGGTCACCCGGTCGCACACCATCATCCGCACCTGAAGCGCAGCCTGAACACCTTTCTCTTTCCCCTTCCCGAAACGACTTTTCAAGGACAATCCACCGATGCACACCCAAAGTTCCACCGGCGCCCCGCCCACCAGTCCTGGGCGGCGATGGTGGCCCATCCCTGAGCGGGTACCGGCCGAACTGCTCCTCCAACCCCGACAGGTCTCAGCGTGGGCCGCCTACCCCGTGCTGGCCGTGGTCTACCTGGTCGTGTTCGGCTACCCCCTGGCCGGAATCGTGGTGGCCACGCTCACCGACCAAGCCGCTCCTCGCTTCCCGGCGCCCAACGCCGACACCTTCTGGGCCCTGGCCCTGTCGCAGTGGATCATGCACGCCGTGCTGCTGGGGTTGACGTTCGGCTGCCTGTGGCTGGTGTGCCGCTGGCTGCGCATGCCCATCGCGGCGGTGTTCAACCGCACCAGCCAGCAGAAGGGAACCGCACAGTACCGCGCGCAGGGGTGGCGGGTGTTCGTCTGCGCCTTCGCCGCCATCGTGGCCTGGATGGTCGGCATGAGCCTGCTGAGCGCCCTCATGCCCGAGGCCGCGGTCGGCGGGCCGGTGATCGAGGACCGCTCCGACGCCGTCTGGACCTCGCTGATGCTCGGTCCCGCCCAGGTCACCACCGCGCTCGTGGAGGAGCCGATCGTGGTCGGGCTCCTGGTCGTGCTGCTCACCGCGGCCCAGCGTCCGGCGTGGGAGGTCTACACCCTCGCGGTCCTGGCCAAGGTCGCCTACCACCTCACCTACGGGCTGCCCGTGCTCGCCTTGGTCCCGGCGGCGCTGGTCATCGTGTGGCTCTACCGCCGCACCGGTCGGCTGTGGCCGGTGATCCTCGCCCACGCCGCCTACAACCTCGCCTTCTCCACCCTGGTCATCACCTGGCCCGCGACCTTCGGCTGACCCCACGAGTTGCGGCCTCCTCCGCCCTCCCCTTCCTTTTCCTTGGGAAGAGCCGTATCGCGCGGTCCCGCCTCACCAGAGGTGGGACCGCCCTCGTCCCCTCGCCTCTTTTCCTGTGCTTCCATCGATTCCTCGAAGACCGCCGACCGTGCATGACCCCACTGCTCCAGATCCGGATCCTGTTCGTCTGCCACCTCGGTCAACCCTCGGTACTGATCCTCGGGGGTGGCATTGCGATACTCAGCCAATCCGAAGAGCGGCTGCCACCTCCGGCGCCTCGGTCCCATCCGCGGGGACGAAGTCGTTGCGATCCTCAGCCGCCCCGGAGGGTGGCTGCCACCCGCAGTTTCAGGAGTTCCTGGCCTACATCGTCGCGTTGCGATCCTCAGCCACCCCGGAGGGCAGCTGCCACGCGCCCCCGGGTGCGTCGGCGTCGCGGGCCGCGGCGTTGCGCCCCTCAGCCGCCCCGAAGGGCGGCTGCCACTCCCCGACCACGTCAGCGGCCACCCCGACACGGGGTTGCGATCCTCAGCCACCCGGAGGGCGGCTGGCACGGGGCGTCACGTCGGCGTACAGCGTGTCCTCCTCCGTTGCGGTCCTCAGCCACCCCGGAGGGCGACTGCCACCGCGGGGCCAGGTGACGGGGGTAGGTCGGGATGCCGTTGCAATCCTCAGCTGCCCCGGAGGGCGGCTGCCACCGCGCGAACCCCATCACCGCCCACTTCGTCCTGAGCGTTGCGATCCTCAGCCGCTCTGGAGAGCGGCTGCCACGGCCGTGTCCACGGCGTCCCCGGACCGCTGGACGAGGTTGCGATCCTCAGCCGCTCTGGAGAGCGGCTGCCACACGGCGCGCACCTGCGGCACGACGACCTGCTGGGTGTTGCGATCCTCAGCCACCCCGGAGGACGGCTGCCACGTGGAGTTGCTGATGACGTTGTTGTCGCCGATGTGGTTGCGAGCCTCTGCCGCCCCGGAGGGCGACTGCCACTGGCGGGGCGGCCAGCGCGTGTACACCTACGTAGACGTTGCGATCCTCAGCCGCCCCGGGGGGCGACTGCCACCGGGCCCGGCACCGAGGCCGCGGTGCGCGCCTACCAGTTGCGATCCTCAGCCGCCCCGGAGGGCGACTGCCACTTCGGGGTCAGCGACCGGCCAAGGCCCTGTTCCACGTTGCGATCCTCAGCCGCCCTGGAGGGCGACTGCCACGTTCAGGTGATGCCATGCTGCCTCAGATCTGCCAAGTTGCGATCCTCAGCCTCCCCGGAGGGCGACTGCCACCTTCACCCTCCGGCGGTCTCCGTCACGCAGCACCACGTTGCGATCCTCAGCCGCCCCGGAGGGCGGCTGCCACTCGACCGGGGCCCGGATTTCATCCGGCTGGCGGACGGTTACGATCCTCAGCCGCTCCGGAGAGCGGCTGCCACATCGGGCAGACCGAGTGTCTGCACCTGGCCACCCCGGTTGCGATCCTCAGCCGCTCCGGAGAGCGGCTGCCACTAGGTACCTGCGATCCGTAAGGAAGCCATGATCATCGTTGCGCTCCTCAGCCGCCCCGGAGGGCGACTGCCACCGGGGGCGCGGTCGTAACCGTGCCGGTCGAGGAGATCGTTGCGATCCTCAGCCGCCCCAGAGGACGGCTGCCACGATCAGGCGTGGCAGATCGTGACCTCACTGGAGAGGTTGCGATCCTCAGCCGCCCCGAAGGACGGCTGCCACCTGGCCCCCGGCGTGATCACGCCCGGGATGGACGTGGTTGCGATCCTCAGCCGCCCCGGAGGACGGCTGCCACGACACCTGCATCACCGCAGGCACCAGCGCCGCCGCGTTGCGATCCTCAGCCGCCCCAGAGGACGGCTGCCACATCAAGCCTTGCCAGGCCATCCACACGGCACCGAGGTTGCGATCCTCAGCCGCCCCGGAGGACGGCTGCCACGCTCTGGACTACCCCGCCCTCCGTAAGGGCGTGAAGGTTGCGATCCTCAGCCGCCCCGGGGGGCGACTGCCACCAACAAGGGGTTGTCGGGGTCGGTCTCGTGCTCGGAGTTGCGATCCTCAGCCGACCCGAAGGACGGCTGCCACACTACCGCCGCTTATGGCGCGGGTGCCGACGAAATGTTGCGATCCTCAGCCGCCCCGGAGGACGGCTGCCACCATCGCGGACACCCTGGTCAAGCACGCCCACTACATGTTGCGATCCTCAGCCGCCCCGGAGGACGGCTGCCACCATCGCTGACCTGCGCCGATGGGAACAGTTCGGGGTTGCGATCCTCAGCCGCTCCGGAGAGCGGCTGCCACTTCCCGCTGACCGGGTCGCTGCCGTCGGTGTCGGCGTTGCGATCCTCAGCCGCTCCGGAGAGCGGCTGCCACTCCCACCGCTGGAACTCCTCCAACACGGCCTGGAGGTTGCGATCCTCAGCCGCTCCGGAGAGCGGCTGCCACGCCTGGGAGGCGGTGCGGGCGGGCAGGGCGGGGACGTTGCGATCCTCAGCCGCTCCGGAGAGCGGCTGCCACCGGCAACATCGCCTGCGCGGCGGCCTCCGTGGTCATGTTGCGATCCTCAGCCGCTCCGGAGAGCGGCTGCCACGCCTCGTCGGCCCCGCCCCCAACCCCCGGGAAAGGGGTTGCGATCCTCAGCCGCTCCGGAGAGCGGCTGCCACCCCGGATAGATCCACCGGTTTTCCGAGACACTGGAGTTGCGATCCTCAGCCGCTCCGGAGAGCGGCTGCCACCACCCCCGACTCTCCGATGGGGCCGCCGCCGGAGTTGTTGCGATCCTCAGCCGCTCCGGAGAGCGGCTGCCACCGCCTCGTCGGCGGGGCGGGCCCCTCGAAGGAGATAGTTGCGATCCTCAGCCGCTCCGGAGAGCGGCTGCCACGGGCCCCTCGGGGCCCGGTTGACAACACCACAGCGGTTGCGATCCTCAGCCGCTCCGGA
This sequence comes from Nocardiopsis camelliae, assembly GCF_028993595.1. Taxonomy (GTDB): domain Bacteria; phylum Actinomycetota; class Actinomycetes; order Streptosporangiales; family Streptosporangiaceae; genus Nocardiopsis; species Nocardiopsis dassonvillei. The sequence continues at coordinate 2,238,019 of NZ_CP118614.1, read as the reverse complement.
GAGCGGCTGCCACTGACAGGAGCGCCCCGGGGCGGGGCCTATCCGAGGTTGCGATCCTCAGCCGCTCCGGAGAGCGGCTGCCACTGGAGCGGCCACTCGTCGCGCTCGGGGGCGAGCATGTTGCGATCCTCAGCCGCTCCGGAGAGCGGCTGCCACCCGTGTCGCGCTGATGGTCAGGGTGTCGGTAATCTGTTGCGATCCTCAGCCGCTCCGGAGAGCGGCTGCCACTCTCGACTCGTCTCCGTGGCTTTCCGCGCTGGGGAGTTGCGATCCTCAGCCGCTCCGGAGAGCGGCTGCCACGCTTCACGGGCGAGCTGAAGAAGCTTCTCCTTCTCGGTTGCGATCCTCAGCCGCTCCGGAGAGCGGCTGCCACACCGGGGGCCGCCCCGGGCCCCCGCCACCCACAACACGTTGCGATCCTCAGCCGCTCCGGAGAGCGGCTGCCACGCCTACGGGGCCGCGTCGCTCAACGCGGGCCCCGGGTTGCGATCCTCAGCCGCTCCGGAGAGCGGCTGCCACTGGAGCGGCCACTCGTCGCGCTCGGGGGCGAGCATGTTGCGATCCTCAGCCGCTCCGGAGAGCGGCTGCCACCCGTGTCGCGCTGATGGTCAGGGTGTCGGTAATCTGTTGCGATCCTCAGCCGCTCCGGAGAGCGGCTGCCACTCTCGACTCGTCTCCGTGGCTTTCCGCGCTGGGGAGTTGCGATCCTCAGCCGCTCCGGAGAGCGGCTGCCACCTCCACCCGCCGGGGGCCGGGGTGTCCTCGGAGATGTTGCGATCCTCAGCCGCTCCGGAGAGCGGCTGCCACCGGCCGCCCCGGGCCCCCGCCACCACCGCACAACACGTTGCGATCCTCAGCCGCTCCGGAGAGCGGCTGCCACCTACTAGACCAATCGGGGGCCGGCCCAGGGGATGCGGTTGCGATCCTCAGCCGCTCCGGAGAGCGGCTGCCACGGCCTCTGAACAGGAAAAACACGCTGGCCAGAGACACCAAACATCATACCGAAAACAGACTTTCCCCTACACAAACACACAAAGCTCGTTAGGAACCTCCCTGGGATTCGATGATCGCTTGAGGTTCCCAACTACAGCACCAAGGACTCTGCGTGTGGCAACCGCTGCGCGATCCCCAACGTGCCCACAGCACCGAAGGTGCCCTTCGGAACCCGATAGATGCGGATGCTGTCCTGGGTGTCATCGATAATCCGCCCGATCGCGTCCGTCAGCTTCAACAGGTCCGCAGCGGTGCACACCACCTCGAAAACGGACTTCTGCACGCGTAGCCCATATCCCTCGCAGAGCTTGGCGACCTGACGCAGACGTCGCTCTCCCTCTGTATCGATGGTGGATACGTCGTAGGTGACCAACAGCTCCATCACAACGTCCAGGGAAGGTAGGAAGGCATGTCCCCACGCAGGTGCCTGGCCAGCAGACGCGCTTGGGTCGAGGGCAAGAGCGCCACCGGCACCTTTCTTCCCAGAAGGCGGTGAGAGAACTCCTTCTTACGGTGCGCCTGCCACTGGGCGAGTACCAGCTTGCGTCCTTCTTCGGTGAGCTGCACGGCTCCGCCCGGCAGCGTCTCGAAGTGCTCGACACCGACCTGCTTTCTGTTGACCAGGGTCAACGCGAGCCGGTCCGCGCACACCGGTCGCAACTCCTCCATCAGATCTAGAGCCAGGGCGGGTTTGCCGGGACGCAGGCCATGCAGGAAACCGATGTAGGGGTCGAGACCGACCTGCTCGCAGGCACCGTGCACCATGGAGCGCGTCAGTCCGTAGAGGAAGGACAGCAAAGCGTTGGCCGGATCCGTCGGAGGACGCTTGATCCGTCCAAGAAAGGCAATTCCGGTGTCTTTACGCAGCATCAACGAGAATGCTTCGAAATAGATGCGTGCGGCGTTGCCCTCCACCCCGAACACCGACTCCACATCCGGGGTGCGTGGAAGCTCCGTCAAGGACTCTGCCAGTGCTTGAGCTACCTGCCTGAGCTGATCTTTGTGGGTGGTTGCGTCTCTGGCGCCTCTCAGCACCACCTGGCGGCTGTTTTGGATCTTCCCCGCGATACAGGCTTGAGCGATCGCCAGGCGTTTCTCCGGATCGGCGTGGGCCAGGTGTTGGGCGTGTCGCAGCAGGACGTTGCCGCGGGTGGGACCGTCGGTGCGGTTGAGAAAACGCCCTCCACCGCTCATCCACACGATGGGGCGGCCATCCTCTGCGCAACGCGACATCAACTGGGAACTGATCTGAACGTTGCCCATCACCACGATCGACTCCAACCTCCGAAGTGGAAGCACATGTCGTTGAGGTGTGTCGGGAATGACAATGCGGACAGTGTCATGGTTCAGGTGCAGTGAAGTACCGGGGGTTTGGACGTAGAGGGTGTTGAGAAGCTCAGTCATCCCAGTCTGCTTCCGGGGATGGGGCGAACAGGTCGCCGTGCAAGGTGTTCAGTTTCTTGTGGTTGGCCAGGACCTTGGGCATACACAGGATGTTCATGGAACAGCGTCGGCAGCGTTTGTCAGCGGCGGGCGCCGGGAGCGCCATCTGTTCCATGACCTGGCGTACATGGGCTGCTGTGGCAGCCACGCGCTGACGCAGCTCCGTGTCCACACGCACTTCATGGCGTCTGCGGTCGGCCGATGAGTAGACAACCGCAGTCTCGATGGTGACGTCGAGACGCTCTTCCAGGCACAGGGCTTGCCCGGCCACTTGAAGATCTGCTGGACCAGCGGGTTGGTATGAGCCGGATTTGTGTTCCACCGGCAGAACGGTGCCGTCGTCATAGATTTCGACGACGTCACACACCCCTGTCAGACCCAGTTCGTGATGCCACACAGGCAGTGCGCGCAAGGTACGCACGCCTGGGCGGTTGTCCTGACCCGGTTCGTGGACACGGTGGTGGAGGAGGGTGCCACGCACGGTGGAGACATCGTCGGCGTAGCTGTCTTCAAGCAGGATCAGTCCGGCCTGCCTGGGACAGTATTCGTAGTGCTCCAGGGCCGAGAGGGCAACCGGTGTCAGCTCCCTCTCGGCACCAGAACGCGCGTAGGTGCTCCTCACCCGATGATCCGGGTCAGGGTGACGCCCTCGGGCAGATCGTTGTCGCTCACCTGCACCTTGTAAGCGTCGAAGGAGCGCGCCGGGGCGGAGGAATCCAGGGCGGTCACGGTCACCCGTTCCAGCAGTTCGTGTGCGGGGGCGGTGCCGAAGGCGTCAGCGTGGGTGAACACGTACAGGCCGCGCAGGGCCATCTCTCCACGGCTGGAAGCCCGGTCATGCTCAAACATCAGGGTCATCGCGCGCCAAAAGACCTCCAGGTCCTGTTCGGTGACTCCGGTGCGGCGCGCCAAGGGAGCGCTGAAGTGGCCGTGTCCGCGGAAAAGCCCGTAGTGCAGGGTGTTCTTGGTTCCCATCTCGGTGCTTTCGCCTTTAGCGACGTCCTCTTCCCTGGTCTGGGTGATGCGGGTGATGCCGTGCGTCTGCGGCAACACCTCGTCCACGGAACGGGAGAAGGAGAGCTGCAAGGGCCCCTGAACGCGTCCGGCGTGTTTCTTCCCGGTGGTCATGACCGCTCCGAACATGCGCACGTCGAAGAAGGTGGAGCACATCCAGTCACGGGCCTGAGGCTCACTCACCCGCTTCTTGGACTTGTCGGTGTCCAGGTTCAGTGCCTGGTAGGCACGCTCGTGCTGGGAGTTGAGGGAAACTCCGGCCTCAACGTAGATGTCGTAGCCTTCCTGGCCTTCACCGAGGAGGGAGACCATGTTACGGATCTTGCGCTTGATGGCTACGTCAGTGACCAGTCCCTGGCCGGTCTCCGGATCCGTGCGAGGCATCCCGCCTGCGTCAGGGTCACCGTTGGGGTTGCCGTCGCGCACGTCGAAGAGGAACACGAAGTCGTGTTTGCGGCTGGGGTCCAGGTGGGTGCGAGTGGTCGTGTTCATCTGAGGCTTCCTCGGGTGTTGTGTGTGAGAGGGTGCGTTCCGGTCAGAGTCATTCGTCATCGGAGGGTGAGTTGGCCTTGTCGCGTTTGTTCTTCGCGGCCTCGGCGTCGGCACGGTTCTGGGCACGCTGCTGGTGATAGCCCAAGGTGAAGAGGGATCGGCCTTTGAGGTCCAGGGTCGCGGGGAGTGGCCCATCCAGTCGGCCGTAAAGTTCGTCTAGGCGGTTCTGAAACCCGTGCCAAGCGCCCATGTTGTCGCGCCTGATGCGCTTGAGGTGGGCGTTGGCGTTGTCGCGGAGCAACTCCAGAACAGGCAGAGGGCGTGCTTTTGCTGCGCTGAAGTAGCGGTCGGTGAGTGTGGTGTTGGGCCCTTGCTTGGTGCTCTCATCGCGCAGGGCGCGGTACTGGATCTGTTCGAAGGTGGCGAACAGGCGCCCGCACAGTAGTGCGAGGTGGTCGTTGTCCGTGTTCAAGGTGGGCATCACTTTCCCTTTCAGTTCCGGGTACAGGCGCAAGAGCAGGAGTTTGAGCAACGCCATGCGGGCGGTGTCGAAACGTCCGTCTGCGCTGATGCGCTGGTCCAGGCGTTGCAGAAGGTGCACCGGAGGGCGTCGAGTGCCTTCGTGGAGAGCAAGGTCCGTAAGGATCTGCTTGGCGTTCTTGGGCTCGCTGCCTTTGACGTAGGAGCCTTGACCGTCGTCTCCGTCCTTCCACCGCCCCAGGCAGCGCGCCATCCTCCACACGCCCACGTACTGTGGTTCGCTGCTCCACAGCCCTTGGACCTGGTGGTCATTCAGCCAACTGCGCGCGTTCTCCAGGGCTTGGTCGAGGGGGATGTCGAGCCAGTCCCGAACCACGGCTCGGCTCTGGTTGGCTCCCAGAGTGAGGGCGTAGAAGGCGTTGGTGTCCACAGCGAGGTCGGCCACTCCGCCATCGCGAGGACGGTCGAGTGCTTCGAAGAGGGCTTTGACGTCCTCGGGCTGGGCTTCGCTGATGCTGCGCAGCAGGTTCACCTTGGTGGGACGTTTGGACCACCACACGGTGACGCTGTCCTCATGGCGCTGGCGGTGCTCTGGGGTGGCGAGTAGAGCATTGAGAACGGCTGTGGCCGTGCTACCGCACCCGTCACAGATGGGTATGTCGGCGAGCTGGGTGCGTCCGCCTCGCCCCTGGGCTGATTTGTTGACCGAGACCAGGACTGTGTCACGCCCCATGCCGGTGGCGACGGGAATCGCTCCGGCCTTGAGTGGCTCGGGGAGCGTGTCCAGCAGGGCGCCCGGCTGGCCGCAGGCGAGACACACCCCGTTTCCTGCCTTGCTGCCCTTGCGTTTGGCCACGGTCTGGCGCCACAACAGAACGGCGCTGTCGTCCTCGTGGGCCCACTGTCCCTGCACGCGTAGCGCCACCGTGTCGCTCGGCTTTGCCTCCTCGGGGATGACGAGGTTGAGGTGGTCTTGGCGTTCGAAGAAGGCCTTGACCGCCGAGGCCAACGGGTTGGCGGGGGCAGAGCTGGCCCACTCCTGGACCAAGGAGACGTAGGCGTCGTTGCGCCGGGTCGCTTCCGCGTCTGCTTTGTCGGAGTCGTCCACGGGCATGGCCAGCACGTACTGCAAGGTGTCCACGAGAAGCATCGGCGGGGGCTTGGCACCCGAGCGATACACGTAGGGGGTGGCCAGTTCGATGCCGTTGCTCTTTCCCTGGCCCAGGGCTGCCAAGGTGGGCGCGCCTGCGCTGTCCACGGACTTGACGTGTCCGTGGGAATCAAGGGAAAGGGCCCAGCGCACCGTGCGCTTGCGGTAGTAGACCGGTGGTAGATCCAGGTGTTGGGCGTGTTCGGACAGACGGGTCAACAGCATCGGTTCATCCCCTCCCGCCGGTACGGCCCGGGCCTGCGGTGGGCAGCTCGATGCCGCGTTCGGGCACGTGGAGGACTCCGCGGTCCAGGTTGGCGTGGAACCACCGGTAGCTTTCCGTGCCCGTATCGCTGTAGCTGATGTCGTGCAGCATCACGCCGAGGTCTTCCGTGGTGGAGGTCGGCTTACGTTCGGTGGGTTTGCTGAAGTAGGCGGAGAACTCGCGTGTGCCGAGGAAGGGTTGGGAGAAGCAGGCCCCGCGTTCGACGCGGCGACGGAACTGGTCGCGGTACTTGGCCTCGGGGGCGCCCGAGTGCGGACGGACGCGGATGTGGGTGTGGATGCGGTATCGCACGTCACGCAGACCCACCGTGTTGCGCTGGTCCCGTACGGTCTCGGCGTCGAAGCGGTGGGTGTGGTCGGCCATGGCCTTACGGACCCAGTCGAGGCTGGTGGTGGCCTCCACTTCGTTGCGGCGTACGGAGAACCAGCGGATAGGTTCGAGTACCTCGATGCGTTCGATCTGGTAGGAGAACTCCGGCTTCCAGAAGATGGCTTCCAGGAGTCCCTTGCCCGCGGAGGGGGTCATGACCGGGTAGCTGAACCTCTCGGTCTTGAACTCCGGGCGGGTGAAGCAGGCATAGGGGCCCCAGACCTCTACGGCCAAGGGCGGGTGGGGTCGCCTGCGCACAGTGCCGGGGGGTGCGGTCAAAACACGTACTCCTTCGAGTCGGACAGTTCGATGCCTCGGTGTTTACGGTCGTAGTCGCCCAACCACTCGACCAGGTCACCGAGGACCGGCGAGGTCAGATCGGCGTGCTTCCTCGCCAGGTTCTTCGGCAGGGTCGCTGTCCAGGGACGTAGACGCCGTAGCATGTCGGCGCTGCCAGGGGCGCCACTGCGCAGGTGAGCCAGCAACTGGCGGCACTCCTGCGCCTTGTGCTCATCCTGAGGGCTGGGGGGAACGATGACGGGGACGGTGTGCTCCTCGATCATCTGGAACAGGTCCGCGACCGCAGGGAAATCGCCATGCGCACGACGCCTCTGGATTCGCGCTCCCATCGCTTCCACACCGGCTCTGGCGAACCGCTCGGTGTAGTAGGCGTCCATCACCGTGACGTCGTCGGGGAAGGCTCGTCCGGGTCCGAAGAACTCCTGGGTTACTCCCAGGGCGGGACCGTAGACGCGGGCGGCGGCACGCTCCCAGCCCTCAACCTCGAAGATGACCACCTCGCCCTTGGACAGACGCCCGTTGCGGTTGCAGCGGCCCGCCGCCTGCTGCATCGCTTCGGCTGTAGCGAAGGCTCGGTAGACGACCGGAAAGTCCAAGTCCACCCCGGCCTCCACCAACTGTGTGGAAACCACGACGACGGGCTTGCCCGCCTTCACCCGGCCGTGGATGTCAGCCAGGACACGCCTGCGGTGGTCGGCGGTCATCCGTGTGGACAGGTGCAGCACTTCGTCAGGCTCGGCTCCCCGCTGCTGCTGCACCTTCTGGTGCAGCTCGGCGGCCTGGGCGGTGGTGTTGCACACCACCAGGCACTGCCTCTGGCCAGCAGCGGCCTCCGCTACTTGTTGTGCAGTGGGTCGGGGATCGACCCACCAGCGGTAGCGGACCCTGTTGAGTGCCGTGTACAGGCGTTGGGGCTCTTCGATCAGATCCCGTACCGGCAAGTCGCGGACCACGTTGAGGTTGCCGTAAGCGGGTTGGGTGGCCGAAGCCAACAGCACGGTGACATTGAAGTACTCGGTCAGGACGCGCAACATCGACAGGATCGGCAGAAGCATCGCGTCGGGCAGGGCTTGGACTTCATCCAGGACTAGGACCGATCCCGCGATGTTGTGCAGACGGCGCATCGCCGCTGGACGGTTGCTGAACAAGGACTCGAACAGCCGTACCGTGGTCGTGACCACGAACGGAGCATCCCAGTTCTCCGCAGCCAAGCGCCGCCACCGTTCGTGCGGTGGCACGGGTTTGTCAGGGTCCTCATCGAGGTCCACACCACTGTGATGTTCCAGAACGGTCGGAAGCTGACCAGGCTGGTCCAACAGGCCGCGGTAGACATCCGCGTTCTGCTCGGTGATGGACATGAAGGGGACCGCCACGATCACCCGACGCAGACCGTGCGCTGCCGCGTGGTGTAGCGCGAACCCGGCTGAGGAGAACGTCTTGCCCGAACCTGTGGGAGAAGGCATCCGGTACATGCCGATCGGTCCGGTGGCTCCCGCGATGGCTTGGTCATAGACATCGCGGCGAAGCGCATTCACCGCGGAGTCCTCTGCGTCGGCCAACTTCTTCTGGCGCGCGGTTTCGAAATGCGCGACGAGCTCGGCAGCCTTCAGCGGGTGGACCGCACGGGGACGGCCGTCGAAGTGTTCGGCAGTGTCGAGGTAGTCGGCATCGACCACGGCACTGAAGACCATGCGCACCAACGCATCCACCACCAGGGCGTCATCAGCCTCTTCGATCCACGCGGGCAGCCCAGGGCCGCTCATGATCTCGGGGACTGTTCGGCTGACCTTGTCGATGGCTTCTTCTACCTGGAGGCGATGGCGTCCCTTCGCTGCCCTCAGTTCGTCCTTGAGACTGCTGAGCGAATGCAGCCCACCGTGGTGGCCGAAGACCACTCCGGCGAAGATGGCGAGTTGCTGCTGGTCAGCAAGCCAGGCACCAGCGTGCTTGTGGGGTGTGCCGACCCGGCCTCCTGTCTTCTCAGCCCTGACCAGCCCGTTTTGCCACTCGCAGCACCCTTTGCCCACATCGTGGAGCAGCCCGAGGTGCCGAGACAGTTCAGCGGCCCCGAAAGCATGCCCAGCAGAACCGGCACGGTGAGCCGTGCCCCACAAATGATCTTCAAGGGAATGGCGTTTTCCCAGGTAGTTGACGCTATGAGCCCACAAGGGCATGGACATACTCCAGCAGTGACTCGTCAGCGATTGCTCTCGCCGAGGACACTACTGAGGAGCGACGACAGTTTCCTGAAGTTTCCGAAAACCGACAAAACAGAAACCAGACAAACAGGATTAAAAATTTGCAAACCGAACTACCAAAGCCTCTGACTGCGATCCTCAGCCACCCCCGAAGGATGACTGCCACGCGGCACCTACCCCGAGGCTGCGCTGGGCCTGGAGGAGTTGCGATCCTCAACCACCCCAAAGGGTGACTGCCACCTTCTGATCCGGCCGGAGCCGGAACGGCTCCCCGAAGTTGCGATCCTCAGCCACCCCGAAGAGTGGCTGCCACCGCCCTCCCGCTTGACGCCCCGCTCCAACTGGGCGTTGCGATCCTTAGCCACCCCGAAGGGTGGCTGCCACCCAGGGTCACTGTACCTGCCGGTAGCAGGCTGGTGTTGCGATCCTCAGCCACCCCGAAGGGTGGCTGCCACTCCTCGGGGGTCACCCACCATCCGTCGTTCGTGGAGTTGCGATCCTCAGCCACCCCGAAGGGTGGCTGCCACCGCACGTCCTGGAGGATCATCCACCGCCAGATACGGTTGCGATCCTCAGCCACCCCGAAGGGTGGCTGCCACTGGTCGGGACCGCCCCCACTCATTGATAGGAGATAGGTTGCGATCCTCAGCCACCCCGAAGGGTGGCTGCCACCTTTCGCCTGTCGGTGCGGCCCGAAACCCTAGGTAGTTGCGATCCTCAGCCACCCCGAAGGGTGGCTGCCACGGCGCCCAACCTGCCTAAACGTTCGTAGGCTAGTGTTGCGCGACGGTCCAAGACCGGACACTACTCCCATCACTGACGAAAACGAGCTGGGAACCTCCCCGGGATTCCGTGATCACTTCCGGTTCCCAACTTCCGTTTTCCGGTTCACAGGAACGCACGCTGAGAGTAGCGTCCTACCCCGCCGAGCCAGAACTTCTTTCGCCCGGCCTCAGAGTTCCACAGCCACGGTGCTCGCGTTGCCCTTGTTGCTTGACCAACCGGCCCCAACGTTCCTTGCGGCCGAAGCGCACAGCGATCTCCTTCCCACTAGGCAACTCACCTGTTTCCTGTTGCTGTTCCAGGGCCCATCGCCATGCCCTGGCCTGGAACGGTGATAAGACCGGCTCTGCGGTGGGCCCAGCACCCCTAGCGTGCACGACCTGGAGACCGGTGAGCTTCGAAGCATCCGATCCGATGGAGTCCTGAGCCTCCTCGGTCTTCGCTTCGAATATCGGTTTCGTCGTCTGTCCATCGTCTGCGGACGCAGTGCGTACGCTCTTCGCCGTCGTGCGGAACTCCCGCATGAGCAACTCGTACGCACCGATGAGCGCGAAGCTCGGCCAAGCGTGGATGATCCGCGACCACATCGTGGGGTCGGCGACCGCGACGTTGGCGGCCAGGGAGGCGCTGGAGCCGACGATCAGCAGCGTCCAGGGCAGCAGGCCGCCCTTGCGGCCGTGCCGGGCGTCGCTCAGGAGCGTCATGGAGGCACCGACGATCATGCCGTCGACCGACAGCGGGAACAGTGCCGCGCGCCACTCCGGCTCACCGTGGCGCAGCGCGAGTTCGTACATGTGGGAGTAGGACACCACCGCGGCGATGCCCGCGAGCAGCAGAACAGCCGCGATGGTGACCCATCGTGACCAGCGGGAGGACTCCATCCCGATCACCCTTTCCCGGTGACCGAGGAACCTTCACGGGGGCGGAAGCGTTCTGCCGGGCGGGGTGGGAGACGCCCGTCTCCCACCCGCACTGGGAGGTTTCTGGGAGACGCGAACCCCTCCCAACGGGTCCCAACCGCCGTGAAGATCCCTCAACGGAACCCTCCGACCCGGGTGGATGCTCATCGGCGCAGGTCGCTGCGGAGCCGGAACTACCTTGACACGGTAGAGGTCACAGGTTCGAATCCTGTATCGCCCACCACCTTCCCAGGCCGGAGCACACGCTCCGGCCTGAGTCGTTTCCGGAGCCCTCCTGTGCGGGAGACATCCGGGAGCCCGCTTCCGCTGTTTCCGCGGTAGTGCTCTTCAAGCGTCGGCGCCACGGTGAACAGCCACTCGCGGTCCCCCGCGATCAGCTGGGACAACAGGATCACGGGAGGCGGCGGAGAGCCGGGGAACGCCTGGTGTCGTTCCAGGGCCGCCACCGCCCCGTCCACGGCCACGCGCACCTCCCGGCCCGGGATGTCGACCCCTCCCTCGCCATGCTCGTCGGCGCCGTCCTGGTCCGCGTGACATACGAGGGCGAGGCGGCGACAGAGGAGTTCATCGCCGATGTCGTCGACCGGGTCCTCGACTGACAGACTCCGGGATCGAGGTCGGGAACGGCCGGCCGAACGAGCGCGTGTTCGGCGATGGTGAAGTCAGGCCCGCGAGCGGCTGGGCGGCGCAGTCCCGGTCGACCGCGTTCCATCGTCCCCGGGCTCGGACCGGCGTCCCGGGGGTGGGGAGCAGGTGGAAGCGGACCGGCGCCCACGGTCTCCCTACGTCGGGGAAGTACGCCACCACGGAGAGCGCCGGGGTGGCAACATGGGAGCATGCCCCCTTCGGATTCCCCCCGCCCCACCCCTCCGGTTCCTCCGCCGACGCAGGCGCGGTCCTCGCGGCGTTCCATGTACGTGACCGGCGGCCTGTTCCTGATCGCCGGACTGGCCTCCTGCGGCCAGACCGGTTCGTCCGGTACCGCGCTGGTGGCCCTCGCGGCCGTCTACGGTGCCGCCTGCCTGATCTGTGGATACCTGCTTCGGCGGCCGAGCCGTGCGGTGTACGTGTCCGCCGTAGGGCTGCAACTCCTCCTACTGGTGCTCGTTCTCGCCCTGGCCGTCTGGGCGGTGATCGCCGGTTTCTGGCTGGGACTGGTGTTCGCGGCCCTGCCACTGCTGCTGGTCGCCAACACGCTGCACCTGCTCCACCGGAGCCGGAGCTTCCACCTTCACGGCCTCTGACCTCGTTCCACCGCTCACCGTGGCTCCCACGGGTCGGTTCCCCGTGGTCGGCAGATCGTTGTCACGGCACCAGTCGAGGATCCGCGGGGCCGCGTCGCAGGACCCGGTGAAGTCCTCCCCCTCGAAGATCTCGTACAGGTCGAGGAGGCAGGTCACCGGGACCTTCCTCCTCGACCCCGATCGCGACCATGGCGGTGGCGACCAGCACGCTGTAGGCCTCGCCCCGGGCCTGGGCCTCAGCAGCGCTGTCCACTTCACCGGCGTGGAAGCAGGCCTCACGCGCGACCGTTCAGTCGCTGACCCTGCTCCGGGACCGGTACAGCAGGTCCTGGTACTCGGGATGACGGGCGATCCAGCCCGCGAAGAAGGGACAGGTCGCCAGCACGCGCAGGTTCGCGGACCGCGCCTCGTCGAGGGCCGTGCGGGCCAGCGCGGACCCGACTCCTCTGCCTTCGTACTCCGGCCCGACCTCGGTGTGCACGAACGCGACGAGTTCCGGCGTGCGGATGTACTCCGCGGTGCCCGCGACCTCGGATGCTCCGTCGACGCGGGCCTCATAGCGCTTGGCCTGGGGCACGTCGCCCACCTGGACCGCCACGGGTCCTCCCTCGTGTTGGTGTGTCAGCCTGTTCACGCCGTTGACCGGCGGTGTCCTCGTCGGCGACGGGACCGGTCGGGGACGGGCCGTGCCCGCCGCGGACCGGCCCCGTCGCGCGGTGGTGTCCTCAGCCGCCGTTCGCGGCGCGGCTGGCCAGCATCTGCGTCTCCCAGGCGAAGGCGATGCCGGTGGCGCCGCCGTGCCGGGTCAGGACGTCGACCATGCCTTCCATGGTCTCCTCGCGGGCCCAGTCGCGCTGCCACTCGCCCGCCACGGCCAGCCAGGTGATCGGCGCCACGCCGGCCTGGACCATGCGCCGCACGGCCATGTCGTGGGACTCGGCCGAGGCGCCGCCCGACGCGTCGGTGACGGCGAAGACCTCGAAGCCCTCTCCCGCCGCCTGGATCGCCGGCATGGCCAGGCAGATCTCCGTCCACAGACCGGCCATGACCACCTTCTTCCGGCCGGTCTCCTTGACGGCGTCGACGACGCGCTCGTCCTGCCAGGTGTTGATGAACGTGCGGTCGATCGGCTTCTGCTCCGGGAACACGTCCTGCAGCTCCTGGATGAGGTAGCCGCCGCGCTCCTCCAGCACGGTCGTCAGGATGGTCGGAACGCCGAACGCCTTGGCGGCCTTGGCCAGGCCCACGGTGTTGTTGACGACCATGGACGGCTCGTGGCTGTTGAGGTTGGCGAACTGGAACGGCTGGTGGTCGATCAGGACGAGGACGCTCTCCTCCGGCGTCAGCAGTGCCTGGAGTCCGTTCTTGGCCTTGGTGCTCACAGGGGGTTCCTCTCAGGGGTTTCGTGCTCTGGGGGCTCGGCCGGGACGCCGGTCGCCGCGCGGACGGCACGGGCGCGTGCGCCCGTGCCCGTGCCGCCCGAACCGGCCGACGCCACGCCGCGTCGGCCGACGCGGCTGCGTGGACCGGCGCGACCTCTCCGCGCGGGAGCGGTCCTGCGCGGCGGTGACGGAGCGCTTCCGCCGAGTTAGGTGACGCATCACCAAAATTAGCACCATTGGGTGATGTGTCAACCAAATCGGACCCCGGATCCGCCGTCTCCCGCGGGCGCGGATCGCCCACCAGCAAGTTGACTTGTCACCTACTGTCCGGATGATGTATCAACGACCAGCGGGGGTCTCGCGCCCACAGGCGAGGCGGAGGACCACCCGTCCGGAGGCCGTCGGCCGCCGTGGGGCGCGGCGGGGGCCGACAGGACCGCGGCCCGCCTCGCTCCGGGAGGGGCCGGGGGTCAGGACACCCGTCCGCGGCACTCGGCCGCCTCCGCCCCTTGGCGCACGGAAGGAAGTGAGTGAGCGATGACCAGCCCGTCAGCGACGAACTGGCCGAGCCTGCGGGTCTCGGACTGGACCCCCACCCGCGACACCCTGCACATGTGGACCCAGATCGTGGGCAAGATCCGCATGGCCCACGCACCGCTGATCAACCACTGGTGGCAGGTAACCCTCTACGTCAGCCCGCGCGGGTTGACGACCTCGGCCGTCCCCTACCGCACGGGGGCCTTCGAGATCGAGTTCGACTTCGTCGGCCACCAGCTCCGGATCCACAGCAGCGACGGCGGCGAGCGGAGCTTCCCGCTGCGGCCGATGCCGGTCGCCGAGTTCTACACCCGGATCATGGACACGCTCGGCCAGCTCGGGATCGAGGCGCCGATCCGGCCGAGCCCCAACGAGGTCGAGCCCGCGATCCCCTTCGCCGAGGACCACGAGCACGCCTCCTACGACGGGGAGGCGGCCGCCCTGTTCTGGCGTCAGCTCCTCCAGGCGAACCGGGTGATCGGCGAGTTCCGGTCGCACTTCGTCGGCAAGGTCAGTCCGGTGCACTTCTTCTGGGGTGCGATGGACCTGGCCTGCACCCGCTTCTCCGGACGGACGGCCCCGCCCCACCCGGGCGGAGCGCCCAACTGCGGGGACTGGGTCATGGTCGAGGGCTACTCCCGGGAACTGTCCAGTTGCGGGTTCTGGCCCGGCGGCGGCGAGGAGGGCGCCTTCTACTCCTACGCCTACCCCGCACCCGAGGGGTTCGCCGACCAGCCGGTGGGCCCCGAGGGCGCGTACTACAGCACCGAGTTCCAGCAGTTCCTGCTGCCCTACGAGGCCGCCCGCACCGCGCCCGACCCCGACCGCGCGGTGGCCGAGTTCCTGCGCACCACCTACGAGGCCGCCGCGAACCTGGGCGACTGGGACCGCTCCGCGCTGGAGGACGACCCCCTGCGCTGGCAGGGCACCCCCGCGTCCTGAGGGACGACGGGACGGACCGGGCCGGGGTGGCGGCCCCCGTCGACGGGCCCCTCCGCGCTTTCGGAGGGCCCGGATCGACGCGGGGCCGCGCCCGGGCCGCTTCGTCCCAGGTGGATGAGGTGTCAACTTCTTCGTTACACTGCGCCCATGAACGAGACGCCGCGCTGGCTGGAGGCGGATGAGAAGGCCGCTTGGGACAGCTTCATCCGCATGCAGGAGACGCTCGTCGGGCGGCTGTCCCGTCTCCTCCAGTCCGACTCCGGGATGTCCGCCTCCGACTACCTCGTGCTCGTCAACCTCACCGCGACCAGCGACGGGAAGATGCGCTTCCTGGAACTGGCCAGGCTCGTGAACTGGGAGAAGAGCCGGATGTCCCACCAGGTCCGGCGGATGGCCAAGCGCGGGCTCGTGGCCAGGGAGGAATGCCCCGACGACGCCCGCGGCGCGTTCATCGTCGCCACCCCGGCCGGGTACACGGCGATCGAGGAGGCCGCGCCCCTGCACGTCGAGCACGTCCGCCGCCTGTTCGTCGACGCCCTGACACCCAACCAGCTCAGGACGTTCGCCCGGCTCTCCCAGCGCGTCGTGGACCACATGGAGAAGCAGCGGGACTGAGCGGGCGGACTGAGCGAGCAGCGCGCACCCCCGGGAGCACCACCCCGATTCCGTTGATGGATCAACTTCCACTTGGGCTACCATGGTTGACACATCAACAAAAAGACGATGACGCCGCGACGGGGGCGACCACGCCCGGCACCGCGTCCGCCACGGCAGTCGGCACAGCGACCACAGGGAGACGGGTGCGATGCAGTTCGGGATCTTCACCGTCGGCGACTTGACCACCGACCCCACCACCGGCCGTACGCCGACCGAGGCCGAGCGCGTCAAGGCGATGGTGACCATCGCGCTCAAGGCCGAGGAGGTGGGCCTGGACGTCTTCGCCACCGGCGAGCACCACAACCCGCCGTTCGTGGCCTCCTCACCGACCACGATGCTCGGCTACATCGCGGCCCGCACCGACAGGCTCATCCTGTCCACCTCCACCACGCTGATCACCACCAACGACCCGGTCAAGATCGCCGAGGACTTCGCCATGCTCCAGCACCTGGCCGACGGCCGGGTGGATCTGATGATGGGCCGCGGCAACACCGGCCCCGTCTACCCCTGGTTCGGCCAGGACATCCGCCAGGGCATCCCGCTGGCACTGGAGAACTACAACCTGCTGCACCGGCTCTGGCGCGAGGACGTGGTGGACTGGGAGGGCAAGTTCCGCACCCCGTTGCAGGGCTTCACCTCCACCCCCCGCCCCCTGGACGGCGTGCCGCCCTTCGTCTGGCACGGCTCCATCCGCAGCCCCGAGATCGCCGAGCAGGCCGCCTTCTACGGGGACGGCTTCTTCCACAACAACATCTTCTGGCCCGCCACGCACACCAAGAAGCTCATCTCGCTCTACCGCCGCCGCTTCGAGCACTACGGCCACGGCAAAGCAGAGCAGGCCGTCGTCGGCCTGGGCGGGCAGGTGTTCATGCGCAAGAACTCCCAGGACGCGGTGAAGGAGTTCCGCCCCTACTTCGACCACCACCCCCTGATGGGCGGCGGGCCGTCGCTGGAGGAGTACATGGACCAGACCCCGCTGAACGTCGGCAGCCCCCAGCAGGTCATCGACAAGACCCTCGCCTTCCGCGACAGCTTCGGCCACTACCAGCGCCAGCTGTTCAACGTCGACGGCGTCGGGACACCCCTGAAGACGGTCCTGGAGCAGCTGGACCTGCTCGGTGAGGAGGTCGTTCCGGTGCTGCGCAAGGAGTTCGCCAGTAACCGGCCCTCGCACGTGCCCGACGCGCCCACCCACGCCTCACTGCTCGCCGCCCGAGACGCCGCGGACACCTCCGCGGCGTCGACGGGCTGAGGCGAGACGACCGATCCCCACGGCGGGTTCCCGTTCCGGTCACGACGAGAACCCGCCGCCGCGCCCGCCCCGCGTCCACCCCACCCGGGCCGGGCGCCCCCTGCCCTCCACCGACCGAGCCGAACACCGTCCCCACCAGAGAGGCCTTCCATGAGAGAGCCGCGAACAGACAGAACCGGCGCCGTCGTCCACATCGCGCTGGACCGGTCACGCGCCGTCAGCGCCTACACCGTGAGCCTGGACGACGGCACCCCCGCCGGGCGCGCGGACTTCGTCGACCCGCCCCGGACACCCGGCGAGCGCGTCTTCTTCCACACCGAGGTCGCACCGGAGTTCGGCGGCCGGGGCCTGGCCGGACTGCTGGTCGGTGAGGCGCTGGCCGACAGCGCCCGCGGGAACCTCACCGTCGTCCCCGTGTGCCCGCTCTTCGCCAAGCACCTGCGAGAGCACGGCGACGAGTACACGGCCGGGGGCGGGCGGTTCCGCCGCCCGAGGCCGGCCGACCTCGCCCTGGTCAAGGAGACCGTCGAGGGGAGCGGCGCATGAGAGCGGAGCGCCCCTACATCGACAAGGAGCACCCCGAGGTCTACGCGGCGATGCTCAAGGCGGCGGCGGCCTCCAGGACCGCGGCACGGGAGGCGGGCCTGGGCGACGACACCGTCGAGATGATCAACATCCGGGTGTCCCAGATCAACGGGTGCCCGACCTGCCTGAGCATCCACTTCCCGAAGGCGCGCGAGGCGGGGGTAGCGCAGAGCACCCTGGACGTGCTGTCGGCCTGGCGTGAGGTCGCGCTGTTCACCGATGAGCAGAGGGCCGCGCTCGAACTGGCGGAGTCGTTGACGGTGATCGACCCGACGGTCGACCGGCAGGCCGTCAACGCCCGCGCGGCGGCCCATCTGACCACCGCCCAGATCTCCGCGGTGGAGTGGACCACCACGCTCATCAACGCGTTCAACCGCGTCTCGATCGCGAGCGGCCACCCTGTGCGCAAGCGGTAGACGGAGGCGGTTTCCGCCGTCGTGGCGACCCGCGGCCCGATCAGGGCGCCACGCCGGCGGAAGCGGTCCGTGATCCGTCCACCAAGCACGTTCTGAGGGCCTGGAGCGCCAACGAGGCGGTCTGTGCCCGCTCCAGAAGCAGAATGTCGCGGTGCAGTTCGGTGTCGAGCGGCAGACAGGCGATTCTCGGATCACCGTCCTCAGCCGGGATCGGGACACAGGCGACGGCCAGGCCCTCCCGCACTAACGCGAGCTGGGTCAGATGGTCGGCGACATGGAACGACACGTCGAGCTCGACACCGTGTCGGCGCGCGACCTGTTCGAGCGCGGTGTGGGCGTCCGAACCCTGGGCACAGGTCGCCCAGCGCTCTCCGGCCAGATCACGGATGCTGAGAGAGCCACGGGAACACAGGGGATGGTCCCCCGGGACCGCGATGAACAGGGCTTCTCGTGTGAGCTGCTCCGCGATGACACCCGTCGGCAGCCGCAGCGGGGAGGCGCTCCAGGACTCGGCGAGCACGAGGTCGACGGCCCCGGCGGCGAGGCGGTCGAGGTGATCGCCGGTCTCCCCGTCCTCAACGGACACCCGCACGCGGGGGTACTCACGTTGGAACGCGGTCAGCTTGGAGCCGAGCACGCTCCGGATGACGGAAGCGATCGCCGCGACACGCAGATGGCCCACATAGGTCTCGTCGCGATGAAGATCGTTCTCCGCCCGTTGCACGGCTTCGGCCACTTGCCGAGCGTATCCGGCGAGTACCTCTCCCTTCGCGGTGAAACGGAGACCGCGTCCCTCCGGAACCACGATCTTCGTCCTGGTCTCGGCCTCGATGCGCCGCAACTGCTGTGACACTGCGGAGCCGGTCATGTGCAGTGCCGTCGCGGCTTGGGTCACCGACCCCGTCCGGGCGACGGCGTCCAGTACACGGAGACGGTCCCATCCCATAGTCATAAGGAATACTTAACACAAATGGGTAGAACTATGAAGTAGTGCTGGCCCCGGGTGCGAACCTACTGTCGAGTCATGTCCTCTGTCGCTCCACGCCCGTCGCACAGTACGTCCCACACCGGCGGAACGGTGAGAAGGGACGGCCCCCTCGTCGCGTCGTCCCTGGTCCTGGCCGGAGCACTGTGCCTTTCGGCCTCGGCGGTCCTGGTGAAGCTGGCCGACGTCGACGCCGCTACGACCGCGGTGGCACGGTGCGCGATCGCCGTGGTCGTGCTGGTCCCCCTGGCGCTTCGGGAACGGGCGCGGTCGGGGGCGCTCTCACGCGGCGGTGTGCTGTGGTCCCTTGCCGCGGGGACCGCGCTGGGCATCGACTACGCCGCCTGGACCGCCTCGATCTATTACGTCGGCGCGGGGATCAGCACCGTCCTGATCAACATACAGGTCCTGGTTCTGCCCGTGCTGGCCTTCCTCGTCGACCGGGAGAGGGTCACGACGCGCTTCGTCGTCACGCTCCCGCTGATGCTCTTGGGGATCAGCCTGGTCGGCGGGCTGTGGAACGCCTCCCTCCGGGGCCCGGACACGAGCATCGGTGTGCTGCTCGGTGTCATCGCGGGTTGCGGCTACGGCGTGTACCTGTTCATCACCCGCCGGTCGGCACGCCGCGGCCCGGGTCTGTTCGTTCAACCGCTGACTTGGGCGTCGGCTTCCGCCGCGGTCGCCGCCGTCGCGGTCTCGCCGGTCTCCGGCGGTATCCAGCTGGACGGAATCCCGGTCCGGTCGTGGCTGCTGCTCGCGCTCCTGGCGGTGCTCGGTCAGGTGGCCGCCTGGCTGTTGATCCACCGCGGCAGCGTCTCGTTGCCGTTGACGACGACCGGCGGGCTGCTGCTGATCCAGCCGGTACTCGCGCTCGGCCTGTCCGCGCTGGTCCTGGGCGAGCACCCCACGGTCCTGCAGTTGGCGGGGGCAGCGGTCGTGGTCGCCGGTGTCGCCATAGCAAACGGCCTGCTGCTCCGAGAGCGTAAGCGCTAGCGCGTCGACGAAAGCCTGCCGGAACTCCCGTACACGAATCCGCATCCCGTATCGCCCGTCGTCCTCCCAGGTCAGAACCCACGTCCCGAACCGGGTCGTTTCCGGGCCGCACGGTCCGTGTCCGGGGTACGGGGAGAGGAGCCCCCGGGTCTTCTCCCCGTGTTCACGTCCTCACCCTCCGGTGTGTACCGCCGTTGGAAAGAGCACCCGTCGTGGAGGATGTGCACGACCGGGCACCGGGCGCGCCACCCACCGCCCAGACGAACCCTCCCGCGAAGGGGTGCCCCCGTGAACCTGTCCCGTCCGAGGCCCTCGGGCCCCGTCCGCTCCGCGGCCGTCCCCGTGGTCGCCGTACTGGTCGTACCCATGGTCCTGGCCGCGCCCTCGTCCCGGGTGACGGCCGACGTCACCGCGCCGGTCGGCGGGATCGCCGGGGCCGTGGAGGAGCGGATCGCCACCGGGGTCGGCCTCGCCTCCGGCCCCCTCCCCGCCACGGGGGACGGCGGGGAGCAGTTCGCCAGCCTCCTCACCGTCGACCTCACCGAGGATGTCGGGGTCGAGTACGTCGACGGGGGCGGCCTCACCTCCCCCGCGACGGTCGCGGACATGGTCGCCGCCGCCGACCCCCCGGAGGGCTCCACCGTGGTCGCCGCGGTCAACGGCGGCTACTTCGACATCGGCGCGACCCAGGCCCCGCTGGGCGCCGGGATGAGCGACGGGCGCCTGCTCACCTCGCCCGACCCGGGGTTCGCCAACGCCGCGGTCATCGACGCCGAGGGCAGGGGCAGCGTGCGCCAGGTGGCCTTCGACGGGACCGCGTCCCTGCCCTCGGGGGACCTCGACCTCGACGCCCTCAACACCTCCGCCGTCCCCGCGGACGGTCTGGGCCTGTACACGTCGGACTGGGGCGACCACCCCCGCGCACACGTGGTGTACGAACCCGGGGCCGACCCGGGGGACGCGGCCGTCGCCGAGGCCGTGATCTCCGAGGGCGAGGTCGAGCGGGTCAGCGACACCCCGGGAAGCGGCCCGATCGAGGAGGACGAGCAGGTCCTGGTGGCGCGCGGCTCCGCGGCGGAGCACATCGCCGCCCTGTCCGAGGGCGACCCGGTCGAGGTGGAGCACACCCTCACCGCCGGGGGCGTCGAACCCCGCGTCGTCGTGGGCGGACGGCACGTGCTGGTGCGCGACGGCGAGCCCGTCCCCGTCGAGGACGGCTCCCGCGCGCCGCGCACCGCGATCGGGTTCTCCGAGGACGGCGAGGCCATGCACGTGGTGACCGCGGACGGGCGCAACCGCGGCCACTCCGGGGCCACGCTCGCGGAGGTCGCCGAACTGCTCGCCGCGTCCGGGGCCGAGCAGGCGCTGGAGTTGGACGGCGGCGGGTCCTCGACCCTGCTCGTGCGCGAACCCGGGGGCGTCTCCCCGGCGCTGCGCAACCGCGCCGGGGACCAGCTCCGGGAGGTCCCCGACGGCCTGATCTTCACGGCGCCCGAGGGCTCGGCCCGGACCTCGGGCCTGTGGCTGCGGCCCGCGTTGGAGCCCCGGCCCGAGCACGGCTCCCCGGTGCCGCCCCAGGCGGACCCCCGCCGCGTGTTCACCGGCATGCACCGCACCCTGGCCGCCACCGGGCACGACGAGGCCTTCGGGCCTTCCGGGCCCGGAGCGCCCCACTCCCCCGACGACCGCACCGGTGAACTGGAGCTGTCCGCGCCCAGCGGGCACGGCGACGGCCCCCGGTTCGTGGCGGGAGACCCCGGCCCGGTGACCGTCATGGGGCGGGCGGGCCGGGCCCGCGACACCGTCGACCTGGAGGTGCTGCCCGCCCCGGACACACTCGTCGCCGCGCCCCGGCACCTGGGCATGGCCTCCACCGAGGACACCGCCTCCTTCGTGCTCACCGGCGTCACCGGGGACGGGCGGCGGGCGCCCGTCGAACCGGTCGACGCACGGGTCGAGGCCGTCCCCGACCTGGTCGAGGTCACGGACCGGGGCGACGGAGGCTTCGAGGTGCGACCGCGCGCCGGGGAGGGCACGGGAAGCGGAGAGGGGTCGGGGACCGGAGAGGGAACGGGGCCCGGAGAGGGGGCGGGCGTCCTCACGGTGACCGCGGGCGGGGTGAGCACGCGGATACCGTTCTCCATCGGTACGCGGACGACTCCCCTGGCGGAATTCGAGAACGCCCGGGAGTGGACGGCGCGGACCGCGCGCGGCGCGGCCGAGGTGCGCCCCGTGGCCGGGCGCGACGGCCCCGGCCTGGCGTTGGCCTACGACTTCACCCGCGACATCCGCACCCGGACCGCCGCCGCCCACCCGCCCGAGCCGCTCACCCTGGACCGCCAGGCCTTCGCGTTCACGGTGGGCGTGCGCGGCGACGGCAACGGCGCCCGCCTCATGCTCAGCCTCACCGACGCGCACGGTGTCGGCCACTCCCTGGAGGGCCCCGCCGTGGACTGGGAGGGCTGGCGCGACGTGCGCCTGGAGGTGCCCGAGGACGTCGGGCACCCGGTCACGGTCTCGCGGGTGTACCTGTTGGAGGAGGACCCGAGCCGGTCCTACACCGGTGAGGTGGTGCTGGACGGCCTCACCGCCCAGGTCACGACGGAGCCCTGACCCGCCGGGCGGCGGGCCCGGCGGCGGCACGGACCCCGCCGGGGCCGGGCGTCCACCGACTGATCCCGAACGCCGCCCGGCACCCCGCTGGTACGTGGTACGAAGGGGACCCGAGGACCACGACGAGCAGGAGAAGCAGATGAGCGCCCGTTTTCAGGAGCTGGACTGGCGGGCGACCCCGATGGGGGAGCTCAGCCTCCGGCGCCGCCACGACCCCCTCTTCCGTAAGGAGGTCTACGAGATCAAACTCGACGACGACTTCCTGATGTCGAGCCTGTTCACCGCGGCCGAGGTCGAGCTGGCCCGGCTGGCCCTGGCCGAACTGGACGGGGCGGACGGGGCGGATGGGGCGGACGCGGCGAACGGCCTGCGCGTCGCCGTGGGCGGTCTGGGCCTGGGCTACACCGCGCATACGGTGCTGGAGGATCCGCGTGTGGGCTTCCTCGTCGTGGTGGAGGCCCTGGGCGAGGTCATCGACTGGCACCGCGAGGGGCTGATCCCCTCGGGTGCGGCGCTGGTCTCCGACTCCCGCTGCCGCCTGGAGCACGGGGACTTCTTCGCCTCGGTCGGCGCCGGGTCGGGGCCCGCCCCCGACCTGGGCGCGGAGCCGTTCCACGCGGTGATCGTGGACATCGACCACTCGCCGCGACACCTGCTCCACCCGGGTCACGCCGGTCTGTACACGGCCGAGGGGCTGCGCCGCCTGCGCGAGCGCCTGCTCGCGCCGGGCGGTGTCTTCGCGCTGTGGTCCAACGACGCGCCGGAGGAGGAGTTCACCGCCCTGCTGGCGGAGGTCTTCACCACGGCGCGCGCGGAGGTCGTGAACTTCCCCAACCCCCAGCAGGACCACGACGCGTCCAACACCGTCTACGTCGCGGTGTCGTGAGCGCGCCGCTCCCGCGAACAGGGAGTCGGCTGAGCGGGGTGTCAGCGCGCGGAGTCGGGACCTTCACAACGGAGCAGGGCGGCCCACTCGGCGGCGGGGAAGGCCAGGGTGGCCGCTTCCCTGTTCTGGGTGTCGCGTACCAGGGTGGACGGCCCTTCGCTGACCTCGACGCAGTGAGCGGCGTCATTGCTGTAGCTGGACTTATGCCACATCACAGCAGCCTTCCTAGCAGGGGGGACGTCTCCCCCAAGGGAGAGCACAGACCGATCAGGTTCCTCACGACAGACACTACCGCCGCGGTGTCCTCCGGCTCGTCCATCAGGAGGTTGCCCCGGGCGTAGTCGGAGGCCGCCACAGCGGTGCCGTCCGTCAACCGGTAGACCTGAACAGAGGCGGCGATCAGCAGCATCGGATTGCCGTCCGGAATCAGGTGGACCGCCATGCGCTCCCGTTCCATGTGCCGCAGGATCGTCTTGACCTGGTCGGTGCGTACGCTGTCGGGCAGGCAGGTCAGCGCGGAGATGGGGAAGACAGCGGTGACGAACGGGTCATTCCTTCGTTTGAGCACCTCGTAGCGCGAGACGCGAAGCTGGGCGAAGCGCTCCACATCGTCGTTGGACGCGCTGGGATGTCCGGCGCGGAACACCATGCGCGCGTAGGGCAGGGACTGGAGGAGGCCGGGCACGAGGTTGGAGACCGTCACCGTGTCGATCTCCACCGCCTTCTCCTCCAGGGCGCCCTTGGAACGCATCCAGGGCGGAATCTGCGACCCGGTGGCCACCGGTTCCCACGTGCGCACCAAGCGGCCTTCGGCCTTGAGCGCCTTGTCGAGCTGTTCGACCTTCGCCCGTTTGGGGGTGATGACGCCGGTCTCCCACCGGGACACCGAGGCGGCGGAGGACCCCACACGTTCGGCAAGCTCCTCCTGCCTCAAACCGGACAGTTCACGGAGCTTGGAAAACAGAGATGTGAATTCGTTCTCAGTCACACCTCAAAGCTATCCAGAAATCTGCACGGGGGACCATATCCATACAGGCAGATATTGGTAGCTGTGTAAAACCACTGTTCAGCCGCACCGTTGGTGTATGGATGCGATCGAACAGCTACAGCACCTCCAGGAAGAACTCACCGCGCGCGGGCTGCCCTCGCAGATCAGCGACAAGCCCCACTGGTTCAGTCTGGACCCGGTACCCACCCTGACCTGCTGCCCCTATCTCGGGTACGCGCAGGTCACCGTCACCGAACACGGCCTCTACCGGTGGTTGGACGGCAAGGGCGACTACAGGACCCACCCCCGCGTCTTCGCCGGACTGGTCGTGGACGACCTCATCCGCACCCGCGCGGGAACCTCGACCCCACCCGAGCTGCCCGAATGGAACAAAACCGCCAAACAGATAGCACCACCACTCCCCCGCCGAAGCGAGTGGAGGCGTGCGCGCGAACAGGAGGAGTGACACGGAAACGGGCCCCACCTCCGCCATGCCGTGGGGTCCATTCTCATTCACCTACGCAAGCACGAAGAGAAAATCAGACCATTTCCATGCATTTCCGCAAAGCGGCTTGCGCGTCTTCTGGCGGCCCCGGCCTCTCCGAGGAGGACGGGCGTCAGAGCGCGCTGGCACTGCTCTCCCGCACGAGAAGGGTGTGGCCGACCACGACCTTGGCCGAGGCCCGGGCGGCCCCGGCCCCGGGCTCCGCGTCCGGGGCGCCGCGACGGGCCTCCACCTCCTCCAGCAGCAGCCGCACCGCCTCCCTGGCAAGACCCGGCTTGTCCGGGGCGACGGTGGTCAGGCTCGGCACGGAGTAGCGCCCGGGGGCGATGTCGTCGAACCCGACCACCGCCACGTCCCGGGGGACCCGCGCCCCGGCGTCGTGCAGCGCACGCATCGCCCCCAGCGCCAGCAGGTCGTTCATGCACAGCAGCGCGTCGGGCGGCCTGGGCCCGGCGACGAGTTCGGCGGCCAGTTCCGCCCCGTCCCTCCAGTGGAAGTGCCCGGCCGGTCGCACCAGCGCGGGATCGTAGTTCCTCCCCCGCGCCTCCAGGGCCTCGCGGTAGCCGCGGGTGCGCAGTTCGGCCGTGCCGGAGGGGCCCGGCGGCCGACCGCCCACCACCGCGATCCGGGTGCGCCCGCCGTCGAGCAGGTGCTCGGTCGCCTCCCGCGCGGCGGCCACGTTGTCGATGGCGACGTGGCCGCGCCGGACCGTGCGGGGCAGCTCGCCCAGGAGCACCACCGGCAGCCGGGAGGGGTGTGTGCGCAGGGCGGCGTCGTCCATGGCGAGCGGGCTGAGGATGACCCCGTCCACGAAGTCGGCGCCGAACCCCTCCAGCGCGGACTCCTCGCGCTCGCGGCGGGCCTCGCTCTGGTGGACGAGGACGGTGCGCGAGAGGCGTTCGGCCTCGCGGATGACCAGGTCGGCGAGTTCGGCGAAGTAGCCCAGGTCGAGTTCGGGCACGACCAGCGCGATCACACCGGTCCGGCCGCGGCGCAGGTGGCGTCCGGCCAGGTTGACCCGGTAGCCCAGGGCGCCGATGGCCGCCTCCACGGCGGCGCGCGTGGCGGGCCTGACGTGCGGGTGGTCGTTAATAACGTTGGAAACCGTTTTCTCCGAGACCCCGGCCTGACGCGCGACGTCCTTGATACGCGGCCTCGTGCCCACGTCCACCCCCGATCAGCGCCATCCTAGCCCGCGCCCGGCCGCCGCCCGGCGGTCGGACCGGCCGCTCCGAGCACGGTGTCCGGAGCCTCCTGACCTTCGGATCGAGGTATTTACATCGATGTAAAAATGTGCTGACATGTGGCGTGACGCCAGTCACAGGACGACGCCGTGAGAAGGAGAACACCTCCGTGCCGACGCACCACCGCTCGCAGCGCGGGGACGGGCCCACCGCTCCGCCCCGCCCCGAGTACCCGCGCCCGCAGTTCACCCGCCCCGACTGGCTGTGCCTGAACGGCACCTGGGACTTCGAGATCGACCGCGGCGACAGCGGACTCGAACGGGGCCTGCGCGACGCGGAACTCTCCGGCGCCATCACCGTCCCCTTCTGCCCGGAGTCGGAGCTGTCCGGCGTGGGCGACACCGACTTCATGGAGGCGGTCTGGTACCGGCGCACCGTCCGCGTCCCCGACGCCTGGGCGGGGCGGCGCGTCCTGCTGCACTTCCAGGCCGTCGATTACGACACCACCGTGTGGGTCAACGGCACGGAGGTCGTCCGCCACCGCGGCGGGTTCACCCCCTTCACCGCCGACCTGTCCGGGGTCGCCGCCCCCGGCGAGGAGGCCGTGGTGGTCGTGCGCGCCCGCGACAGCCGACACGGCTTCCAGGCCCGCGGCAAGCAGGCCACCTGGTACGCCAACACCGGGTGCCACTACACACGCACCACGGGGATCTGGCAGACCGTGTGGATGGAACCGGTCCCCGACACGCACCTGCGCCGCCCCCGCATCACCCCGGACCTGGCCAACGGGGCCTTCCACCTGGTCCTGCCGCTGTCCGGCAGCGGCGAGGGCCTGCGGGTGCGCGCCGTCCTTGAGGACGGGGACGGCGAGGTCGCGGCCGCCGAGGCCCGTGCCGACCTGGACGCCGCGCCCCGGCTGACCCTGACGGTACCGGTGGAGCGGCGCCGCGCCTGGTCGCCGCAGGACCCGCACCTGTACACGCTGCGCCTGGAACTGCTCGACGCCGCGGGGCGCGTGGTGGACCGGGCCGGGTCCTACGCGGGCCTGCGGTCGGTCTCCGTCCAGGGCAAGGCGATCCTCATCAACGGCCAACGCGTGTTCCAGCGCCTGGTCCTGGACCAGGGCTACTACCCCGACGGGCTGATGACCGCGCCCGACGACGCCGCCCTGGTGCGCGACATCGAACTGGGCCTGCGGGCCGGGTTCAACGGGGCCCGCCTGCACCAGAAGGTCTTCGAGGAGCGCTTCCTCTACCACGCCGACCGGCTCGGCTACCTGGTCTGGGGCGAGTTCGGCGACTGGGGGTGCGCGGCCCACGGCGGCCCGGCCGACGACAACCAGCGGCCGGACGCCTCCTACGTGGCCCAGTGGACCGAGGCCGTCGAACGCGACTACTCCCACCCCAGCGTCGTCGGGTGGTGCCCGCTCAACGAGACCTTCCAGCGGCTGCACGACCGCTTCACCGCCCTGGACGACGTGACCCGGGCGATGTTCCTGGCCACCAAGGCGATCGACCCCTCCCGCCCGGTGGTGGACGCCTCCGGGTACGCCCACCGGGTCCCCGAGACCGACGTCTACGACTCCCACAGCTACGAGCAGGACCCCGAGGCGTTCCGCAAGCAGATGAGCGGCCTGGCCCAGGACGACCCCTACGTCAACCGAGGCGCGGACGGCCGCGACTGGTCGGTGCCCTACCGCGGCCAGCCCTACTTCTGCAGCGAGTTCGGCGGAATCCGCTGGGACCCCGGCACCGACGGCGGCGAGCAGTCGTGGGGTTACGGCGACGACCCGAGGACCGAGGAGGAGTTCCACACCCGCTTCGAGGGCCTGACGGGCGTGCTGCTGGAGGACCCGGACATGTTCGGTTACTGCTACACGCAGCTCACCGACGTGTTCCAGGAACGCAACGGCGTCTACCGGTTCGACCGCGGCGACAAGCTCGACACCGCCCGCATCGCCGCCGCCCAGCGCAGGACGGCCGCGTACGAGAAGGCCGACCGTCGGCCCGAGTGAGTGCGTCCCCGGGACGCCCCGGGGACCACCGCCCCCACCACCCCCCGCCCCTTCCCTGGAGTCCGCCGATGCCACACCCACCACGCAGATCCAGCCCGCCCGCCGGGCCGCCTCCGCCGTTCTCGCGGCGGGGCGTGCTCCTGGGCACGGGAGCCCTCGCCCTGGGCTCGGCCCTGGGCGCCGCCGGATGCGCCCCCGGCGCCGGTGCGGGACCGGGCTCGCAGGTGCGGTTCTGGAGCCTGTTCCAGGGCGGCGACGGCGCCCGGGTGCAGACCATGCTGGACGCGGTGCGCGAGCAGGCCCCGCACCTGAGCGTCACCCCCAGCACGCTGGCCTGGGGGCCGCCGTACTACACCAAGCTCGCGGTGGCCTCCGTGGGCGGGCGGGCCCCCGAGACGGCCGTGCTGCACCTGTCCCGCCTGCCCGGGTACGCCCCCGGCGGGCTGCTCGAACCCTTCGACCTGGACCTGCTGGCCGAGTTCGGGGTCACCGCCGAGGACTTCGTGCCCGACCTGTGGGAACGCGGCATCCACGACGGCGCCACCTACGCCATCCCGCTGGACACCCACCCGGTGATCGTCTTCTACGACACCGGGGTGGCCGACCGGGCCGGTGTGCTCGACGGAGACGGGAAGCTGACCGGGATGGACTCCCCCGAGGGGTTCCTCGCGGCCTCCCGGGCGCTGGCCGAGGCCGGGGGCGGCAACGGCGTCTCCTACGGGCACGTCAACGACGACTCCCAGGGGTGGCGGCTGTTCTGGATGCTGTACGACCAGACCGGCGCGTCCATGGAGCTGCCCGAGGGCGGACCGGCCGTGTTCGACCGCGACGCGGCGCTGCGCGTGTACTCCTTCCTCGCCGAACTGCTCGACGGGCGGACCTCGGAACCGGACCTGGACTACCCCACCGCGCTGGCGGCCTTCGCCTCGGGGCGCTCGGCGATGCTCGTGTGCGGGGAGTGGGAGCTGCCCTACCTGTCCGAGCACGTGGAGAACCTGGGGGCGGCCCCCTTCCCCACGGTCTTCGACCGGCCCGGCGGGTACGCCGACTCCCACGCCTTCGTGCTGCCCCGCCAGGGCGACCCCGACCCCGAACGGGTGCGCGCCGCCCACGAGTTCGTGGCGCTCATGGTGCGCAACAGCCTGATCTGGGGCGAGGCGGGCCACATCCCGGCCTACTCGCCCATCGCCCAGTCGCCGGAGTATCTGGCGCTGGACCCGCAGTCGGACTACGCCGCAGCCGGTGAGACCCCCGTGCTCGACCCCGAGGTGTGGTTCGCCGGGGCCGGGTCGCAGTTCCACTCCGACGTGAGCGAGGCGCTGCGCACGGCGCTGACCGGTGACGGGCCCGAGGCGGCGGTGGAGCACCTGGGCCGGACCCTGGACTCCTGGGCCGCCCGCACCAACCCGGGAGGTCTGGAATGAGCGTGACCACGCGGGCCCCTGCCCGCCCCCGCGCGGGCGGGGCCCCGACGCAGGGCGGCCCCGGCCTCGCGCGGCGGCTGTGGCTGCGCCTGGCGGACTCGCCCCTGGTGTTCCTGCTGCCCTTCCTCCTGGTGTACGCGCTGTTCCTGGCCTGGCCGATGCTGAGCGGCCTGTGGATGAGCTTCACCGACATCGCCCTCAACGGGGCGGGCGGCGCGTTCGTTGGACTGGGCAACTACGCCGAGGCGCTGGGCGACCCGATGGTGTGGCGGACCCTGGGCAACACCGTCCTGTTCACCCTCATCACCACCGTCCCCCTGGTGGTGGTCGCGCTGGCCATGGCGGTGCTGGTGCACACCGGGCTGCCCGGGCAGTGGCTGTGGCGGCTGTCGTTCTTCCTGCCGTTCCTGCTGCCGGTGGCCACGGTGGCGCTGGTGTGGAAGTTCCTGTACGTGGAGGACTTCGGCCTGCTCAACCACACGCTGGGACTGCTGGGGATGGAGGGCCTGGGCTGGCTGACCGACGAGGGCGTGGCGATGTGGTCGGTGGCGCTGACCACGGTGTGGTGGACGGTCGGGTTCAACTTCCTGCTGTACCTGGCAGCCCTCCAGTCGATCCCCGGCCACCTGTACGAGGCCGCCGCGCTGGACGGCGCGGGGGTGTGGGCACGGCTGCGCCACGTCACCCTCCCCCAGTTGCGGGGTACCACGGTGGTCGTCCTGCTGTTGCAGGTGCTGGCCTCGCTGAAGGTCTTCGACCAGATCTACCTGCTCACCGGGGGCGGCCCGGGCGAGGCGACCCGCTCGCTGCTGCTCTACATCTACGACGTGGGCTTCACCGGCTACCGGTTCGGGTACGGCGCCGCCGTCTCCTACCTGTTCCTGGCGCTCGTCCTGGGCGTGGCCGCCCTCCAGTTGTGGATCAGCGCGCGGAGAAGGGTCTGACATGGCGATGCGGAGCATTCGTTCGACGCGGCGGGCCGAGGCGGCCCTGGAGCGCGCCAGGCAGCGCGACCTGATGCTGGGCGGGGGCCGCGGACCGCGGATCGCCGCGATGACGGCGTTGGCGGTCCTCGCGGTGCTGTGGCTGGCCCCGATGTTGTGGGCGCTGGTCACCTCGTTCAAGACCGAGGGGGACGCGGTCGCGTTGCCGCCGACCCTGGTCCCCGGGACCGGGTTCACCCTGGAGCAGTACCGCAACCTGTTCGAGGCCGGGAACGTGCAGATGTGGCTGTTCAACAGCCTGGTCATCGCCGTGCTGGTCACCCTGCTCACGATCGTGGTGGCGGCCCCGGCGGCCTTCGCGATGTCGCGCATGGACTTCCGGGGCCGCGCGGCGCTGATGGCCTTCACGGTGGCGGCGATCGTGGTCCCGCCGCAGCTGCTCATCGTGCCGCTGTTCCAGCAGATGGTGTCGCTGGGCCTGGTGGACACCTACGCGGCGGTGGTCCTGCCGCAGCTGGTGGCGCCGGTCATCGTGTTCGTGCTCAAGCGGTTCTTCGACGCGGTGCCGCGCGAGCTGGACGAGGCGGCCCGCATGGACGGGGCCTCCTACTGGCGGCTGTTCACGACGGTGATCATGCCGCTGTCGCGACCCATCCTGGCGGCGGCGTCGATCTTCGTGTTCATCACCGCATGGAACAACTACCTGTGGCCGTTCATCGTCACGACCGATCCGGCCCTGATGACGCTGCCCGTGGGCATCCCCAACATCCTGGACTCCTACGGCACCTTCTACGCCTCGCAGCTGGCGGCGTCGATGGTGGCGGCGGCGCCGATGGTGGTGGTGTTCATGCTGTTCCAGCGCCAGATCGTCAACAGCGTCGCCACGACGGGTCTGGGCGGACAGTGAGGACCGGTCCGCGCGCCCGGGGCCGACCGGCCGCGGCGTACCCGGGGGCGCACCGCGCGCCGCCGGGGCCGCGGGCGCGCGGGCCCCACCGCACGACGACAACGACGACAACGACGACAACGACGCAAGAAACAGGAAGAGCACCACTCACCGGACGGGAAACAGCGATGTCACCACGCACGTCCCCTCGCCCGCGACGCCGCCTGACGGCTCTCAGCGCCCTGACCCTGGCGCTGCTCGCACTCCCCCTCGCCACCGCCACCACCGCCGACGCCTCCGGCGGTACCGCCGCCACGACGGCCGGCGCGGCCGACGCCGACACCGGAGCAGCACAGGAGGGGACGTTCCGCAACCCCCTCAACGCCGGAGCCGACCCCACGATCGTGCACCACGACGGGAACTACTACCTGTCCACCACCCAGGGCGACCGCATCTCCGTGTGGAAGTCGCCCAGCCTGGCCACCCTGGCCACCGCCGAACCCGTGGAGGTGTGGCGCGACAGCGACCCCAGCCGCAGTACCGAACTGTGGGCTCCGGCGCTGCACCGGTTCCAGACCGGGGACGGGCCGCGCTGGTACCTGTACTACACGGCCGCCGACAGCAGGCTGACCGACCCCGTGGAGCGGGACGCCAGCCACCGGCTCTACGTCCTGGAGTCGGCCGGCGACGACCCGGCCGGCCCCTACGAGTTCAAGGCGCAGATCGCCGACACCGGCACCTACGCCATCGACGGCGAGCCCTTCGTGCACGACGGGCAGCCCTACTTCGCCTGGAGCAGTCCCGGACGCGGGTTCGACGGCGGCCCCCAGCAGCTCTACGCCGCGCGCATGAGCAACCCGTGGACGGTCGAGGGCGAACCCGTCGCGCTGCCCAACGAGGGCGGCTGCCCCGAGGTTCGGGAGGGGCCGACCCCGCTGTACCGCGACGGCCGGACCTTCCTCACCTACTCCGCCTGCGACACCGGCAAACCCGACTACCAGATCTGGTCGATCGCTCTGGACGAGGGCGCCGACCCGCTGTCGGCGGACGCCTGGGAGCAGTTGCCGGGGCCGCTGTTCAGCCGCGACGACGCGGCCGGGGTCTGGGGTCCCGGGCACCACTTCTTCTTCCGTTCGCCCGACGGCACCGAGGACTGGATCGCCTACCACGCCAAGAACACGCCCGAGTACACCTACTCCTTCCGGTCCACGCGGGCCCAGCGCGTCGGATGGACCCCCGAGGGGACCCCCGACCTCGGACGGCCGCTGGCGGCGGGGGCGACCCAGCGCCTGCCCTCCGGTGACCCGGGGGCGGGCAGCACAGCGGTCAACGACACCGACACCGGCCGGGGCGGACCGCGGGTCTCCTACGAGGGCGACTGGACCACGGGGGACCGCTGCGGGGCGTACTGCTTCTACGGCGACGACCACTACACCGCCCAGGCCGGGGCCACGGCCACCTACCACTTCACCGGGTCGCGGATCGCGGTGTACGCCTCCCTGGACACCGACCACGGCTACGCGACGTTCTCGGTGGACGGCGGGCCGCCCTCGGAGCCGGTGAGCTACCACAACCCGTTCCGGGTCGGCGAGCAGCGCGTGTACCTGAGCCCCGAACTCGGCCCCGGCGAGCACACCCTGACCGTCACGGTCACCGGTGACCGGCCCGCGGGGTCCAGCGACGCCATCGTCACCGTCGACCGCGCGGAGGTCTACCCCGCGCCCTGAGCGGGCGCCGGTTCCGCCCGAGGCCGGGGCGCGGGCGGAACCGGCACCGCGCGGCGTCAGGGCTTGCGGGCCAGGCCGCCGTACTGGTCCATGCCGCGCCGGGAGCCGACCTCGATGGGGGCGGGGCGCCACAGGGGGCAGGGGACCACGCCCGGCTCCAGCAGCTCCAGGCCCTCGAAGCGGGCGGCGACCTCCTCCGGGCTGCGCAGGAGGTAGGGGACCGCGCCCTGCTTGTTGCCCACCTCGATGGCCTCGTTGTAGGCCTCGCTGGTGTTGGTGCCGTCGTAGCTCGCCAGGTAGCTGCCCGGGGGCAGCGCGTCCACCAGACGGCGCACGACCGGCAAGACCTCGTCGTCGGGTACGTGGCCCAGGACGCCCATGAGCATGAGCGCGACGGGCTGGTCGAAGTCCAGGGTCCGGGCGGCCCGCTCCAGGATCGCGTCGGGGTCGCGCAGGTCGGCGTCGATGTAGTCGGTGACCCCCTCGGGGGTGCCGACCAGCAGCGCGCGGGCGTGCGCGAGCACGAGGGGGTCGTTGTCCACGTAGACCACGCGGGCCTCCGGGGCGATCGACTGGGCGACCTCGTGGGTGTTGTTGGCGGTGGGCATGCCGGTGCCGATGTCGAGGAACTGGCGGATGCCCGCCTCGCCCGCCAGGTGGGTCACGACGCGGATGAGGAACTCCCGGCTGGTGCGGGCCAGGTCCACGATCTCGGGGAAGCCCGCGGCGACCGCGTCGCCCGCCTCGCGGTCGATCGGGTAGTTGTCCTTGCCGCCCATCCAGTAGTTCCAGATCCGGGCCGAGTGGGTCCGGGTGGTGTCGATCTGCGGCGGGCGGTCGGCGGAGGCGGGAGTGGACGCATCGTCGGTCATCTGGGCATCTACCTCGATAGACGGGGGCGGACGTCACGGAACGCGGCCCCCGGCGCTCACACGGTCGCGATCCCGCCGAGGCCGGGGAAACCGCTCGCACCGATGCTATCCACATCGCGCGGGCGGGGCGCGGCGCGACGCCCGAATCCTCGCCCCGGAGCCGCGTTCCGCCACGGGAAGGAAAGGCTCTTCCGGACGGGGAGCGGCGGGCGCGGCGGGGAGCGCGGGACCGCCGCTGGCCCCCGGCGTCGCCGGGGGCCGCGAATGGCCTCTGGGCCTGGCGTACCCTCGGAAAAACGTGCGTACAGGCGGGGGCGGTCCATGAGCATGCACACCGGTCAGTCGGCCACGGCGCCCTCGACCACGCGTTCGGGCGAGGTGCGGTCGGTGGCGCGCGCCGGGCTGCTGCTCAACGCGGTGGTCGACGCTCCCCAGGGGCTGAGCCTCACCGAACTGGCGGGCGCGACGGGGCTCAACATCAGCACCGTGCACCGGCTGCTGCGCACCCTGTGCTCCGAGGGTCTGCTGTGCAGGGACGCGGTGAGCGAGAGGTTCCTGCCCGGGCCGGTGCTGATGCGGTTGGCCCGCCGTTCCCTGGCCTCGGCCGGGCTGCCCGAGGCGGCCGACGCGCTGCGCCACCTGGTCGACGCCACCGGTGAGACCTCCAGTCTGGGCGTGTGCCGCGCCGAGGAGGTGGTGGTCCTGTTGACCACGCCCTCGCCCGATCCGTTCCGCTACCACGGTCAGCCCGGCCTGCGACGGCCCCTGTGGAGTTCGGCCATGGGGCTGGCGATCCTGGCCTTCGGGGACAGCCCCCTGGAGGAGGTGGCCGAGAGGTGGCGGGCACGCCTTCCGGAGCGGGAGGACGCGGCCTCGGCTCTGCACAGCGAACTCCTGACCACGCAGTTTCGCGGTGTGGCCGTCGTGGACGACCCCGCACGTCCGGGACTGCGGGCCGTGGCCGCTCCCGTGATGACCGAAGGCCGCGTCTGGACGGCGGTCGAGGTGCAGGGGCCGGCGGCCCGCCTGGAGGGCGAGCGGCTGGAGAGCGCGTCCGCCGCCCTGCGCGAGGCCGCCCTGCGGCTCCGGGACCAGCCCTTCTCCCTGGCGCTCGTCGAGGGCTGAGACCACGCCCACACCGGGCCCCGCGCGGTCGGCGCGGGGCCTTCGTCGTATCCGCACCCTCCCCCAACAGGCGTTTTCGTTCGACGGAAGCGCTTGCCGCTGCGTGAAAACCACTGTTGACACGTGCGAAGCCGGGCCTATACCTTCTATTTCGACCAATTAAGTAGGTTTTACTGCTGGAGGGGCCGTGGGCGCGCACGACACGCTGTTGATCTCCCCCAACCACCCGGTGTTCGACCTGCCGGAGATCGTGGCGATCGAGCACGGGCTGTTCGCGCGGCACGGCCTGGACGTGCGCTTCGCCGAGGCCGACCCGTCCGCCTACGACCCCTCCGAGCGCGACCCCATCGCGCGGCGCAAGGAGGCCCTGTACGAGACGGAGGGGGCCGACGTCTACAACCTGTGCGAGTGGGGCGGGATCGACCGGCTCGAACGCGGTCGCCGGGACGGCAGGATCGACTACCTGCGGCCCGCCGTCGTCGCCCAGGCCCTGGTGAGCTTCGACCCCCTGCTGAACGAACCGCACGACCTCGGCGGCGTCCCGGTCGCGGTCAACGAGTTCACGGGGTCGCACTACACCGCCCTGCACCTGCTGGGCAACACGCTCGCGCGCCAGGAGGTCGTCCTGCGGCACGTGGGCTCACCCCACCTGCGGCTGCGGGCGCTGCGCTCCGGCCGGGCACGCGCGGCGATGCTCATGGAACCCTTCCTCAGCACCGCTCTGAAGGAGGGCGCCCACCTCCTGGGCAGCTACTTCTACCGGGGCTCCCAGGTGGTCGCCCCACACCTGGGCCAGGAGCGCCGCGACGCCTACGTGCTCGCCGTCAACGAGGCCGTCGACCTGATCAACGGCCGCCCGTGGCCCGAGTCGGCCGCGCACATCGTGCGCGAGGTCGGGGGAGCCCTCTCCCCGGACGAGCTCAGCCGCGCCCACGTGCGCTACACGCACGCGCGGGCCTTCGAACCCAAGCGCTTCCACGAGAGCTACGCGTGGATGAAGTCCTGGGGCCTGACCGAGGGCCGCAACGACTACGGCTCGCTGCTCGGCGCCCGCTGAACACACGCCCCGCCCGCACCCTTCCCGCCTGTTGGAGACCGCCATGCCCACCCTGAAACGCCGGTCGCTCCTGCGCGCCGGACTCCTGTCGGCCGCAGCCGCGGGGGCCGTCCCCCTCCTCGGAGCCTGCGCGGCCCCGTCCTCCGGCGCGGCCAAGGTGCAGGACACCGAGGAGGGCACCGCGAGCGCCGTCCTGCGCCCGATCGCCGAACGCTTCGGCCTGGAGGAGGGGCTCGACCTGGAGTACGTCGCCGGGACCGGCCCCGGCGACGTGCAGAACAAGCTCCTGTCGGGGGCCCTGGACGTGTCCAGCTTCGGCCCCATCGGCGCGGCCGTCTCGAACGCGGCCGGGGCCGACGTGGTGCTCTTCGGCCCCGGGCTCAACAACCACGTGCGGTGGCTGGTGGCCGAGAACAGCCCGTACCGCACACCCGCCGACCTGCGCGGCAAGGCCGTCGCCACACCGCCCAACAACAGCGACGCCTACCGCTCCACCCAACTGGCCAGCGCGGTGAACGGGATCGACTTCGAGGCCGAGTACACGATCCACCAGGGGGCCGTGCTCAACGGCCTGGCGCTGTTCGAACGCGGCGACGTCGAGGCCATCGTCACCATCGAGCCCAACGCCACCCGGCTGGTGGGCCGCGGCGCACGGCAGATCGCCACCGTGGACGACCTGTGGCGCCAGGGCAGCGGGCAGTCCGCACCCCTGGTCCTCAACGCCCAGGGCGCGCTGCGCTCGTGGGTGGAGGAGAACGGCGCGCTGGCCTCGGGGCTCGTCCGGATGCGCCAGGAGGTCCACCAGCGCATCCACGACGAACCCGGACTCCTGGCCGAGCTGCACGAGCACTACGGCATCGGCGCCGACGAGACGGAGGCCATCGCGCTCCTGCCGGACAGGCTCGTCGACACCTACCCGCTGGAGTGGGGCAACGCCTCCTTCGACAGCTTCCAGGCACAGCTGGACAGGGCCGTGGAGCTGGGCATCATCGAGTCCCCGCCCGAGAGGGAGGTCTTCGTCGACCTGGGGGCCGACCGATGAGCACGCGGTCCCAGGCCCCCGCGCCCACGCCCGCCACCGCACCCGCGTCCGGAGAGGCGGGCCGCTCCCCCGGACGCGCGCCGGGGACCCGCCCCTCCGCCGGGCGCCCGGCGCGCTGGCAGGGACCGGCCGCCGCGGCCGCCTTCCTGGCCCTGCTCGTCGGCGGCTGGCACACGATGGCCCTCGCGCTGGACAGCGTCCTCGTGCCCGGGGTGGACCGGATCGGCGCAGAGATCCTGCTGCTGGTCTCGGACCCCCTGTTCTACTCCGAGCTCGGGGTGACCTTCCAGCGCGTCGCCCTCGGGTTCGCCCTGGCCTTCGTCGCCGCGCTGTTCGTCGGCATCGCCATGGGGCGCTCCCCGCTGGCCCGCCGCTTCTTCGAGCCGGCGGTGCTCATCGGCCTGACCGTCCCCGGCCTGGTCTGGGCCCTGCTGTGCGTGATCTGGTTCGGCGTGGCGCTCATCAACCCGGTCACGGCGGTCGCGCTCTCCTCCGCCCCCGCCCTGACGCTGAGCATCTACCAGGGGACCCGGGCCACCGACGCCCAGCTCCTGGAGATGGCCCACGTCTACCGCTTCTCCGCCTACGACCGGCTCCGCCACCTGTGGCTGCCCTCCCTGGCGCCCGCGCTGTTCGGCGGGGCCCGGCTGGGCCTGTCACTGGCCTGGAAGGTGATCGTCCTCGTGGAGATCTTCGGGATGTCCGACGGGGTGGGGGCCAGCATCAACGGCGAGTTCGCCGCCCAGAACGTGGCGGGGGTGCTGGCCTGGACGGTGCTGTTCGCCGTCGTGATGGCCCTGCTGGAGTACGGGGTCCTCCAGGCGCTGGAGAACCGCGCGGGACGTTGGAGGAAGGTGGCGTCGGTATGAGCACGCCAGTGGAACTGCGCGGGGTCGGCAAGTCCTTCACCGGCGCACGGGACCGGGGCACCGAACACGTCTTCGGGGACTTCTCCCTGAGGGTCGAACCCGGTGAGCTGGTCGCGCTGGTGGGCGCCTCGGGCACCGGCAAGACCACGCTGCTGCACATGGTCGCCGGACTCGAACAGCCCGACAGCGGCGAGGTGGCGGTCCCGACGGGCGCCGACGGCGGAGGCCGCCTGGGCATGGTGTTCCAGCAGCCCCGCCTCCTGGACTGGCTCCCGGTGCGCGCGAACGTCGAGATCGCCCTGCGCTCGGCCGGGCTCGACCCCGGCGGGGCCGACGCCGCCCTGCGGGACGTGGGCCTGTCCGCGTACGCCGACAAGTACCCCTCGGTCCTCTCCGGCGGCCAGCGCCAGCGCGTCGCGGTCGCACGGGCCTTCGCCGTCGACCCCGCCGTCGTGCTGCTGGACGAACCCTTCAGCGCCCTGGACGAACTGACCGGCCGCAGACTGCGGCTGCTGCTCCAGGACCTGTGGACGCGCAAGAGCCGCGTCGGGCTCCTGGTCACCCACAGCCCCGCCGAGGCCGTCTTCCTGGCCGACCGCGTCCTGGTCCTGGCCGGACGTCCGGCCGAGGTCGTGCGGGAGTACCGGGTGACGCTGCCCCGGCCGCGCGACCCCGAGGACCCCGAGCTCTTCGACCTGCACCGGCGCGTGGTCGCCGACCTGCTCTGAGACCCCCGCCTCCCCGCGACACCGCAACACCACGACACCGAGAGAAGGACACCGCCATGACCAAGAAGATCACCATGGAGCTGCTCTCCCTGGTCTTCTCCCTGCCCCAGCTCGTCGCCAAGGACGAGGGCTACTACGAGGAGGAGGGCGTCGAGGTCTCCTTCGTCCCCAAGGGCTACGCCGACGCGGGCCTGTCCTACCTCGACGACCACGAACTGGTGAGCGCGTTCGGCACCACCAAGTCCAACTTCGAGAGCGGCCAGGCCGACCTCTACCGGGCCTGCGAGTGGGGCCAGATCCGCAGGGCCGACGACACCGCCGTCGGCGGGCGCGTGGTGAGCAAGCGAGCGGCCGTGGGCAGCCAGGCCATCCTGGTGCGCCCCGACTCCCCCGACGTGCACCCCTCCGACCTGGCGGGCAGGACGGTCGCCGTGAACTTCCACCACGGCTCGCACTACCTGGCCCTGCAGAGCCTGGAGGGCTTCCTGCCCCGCGAGGAGATCAAGGTCGTGCACGCGGGCGGCCCGCAGCAGCGCTTCGAGGCGCTGCGCGACGGCCGCGTGGACGCGGCGGCCCTGATGGAGCCCTGGATCACGGTCGCCGAGAAGCAGGGGTTCAAGCTCCTGTCCGAGGCGTTCTACGTCGGCTCGGAGATCGCCAGCCCGGACGTGGACGCCGAGACCTACGCGGCGGTCAACCGGGCCGTGGTGCGGGCGGTGCACAAGCTCAACGAGGACCCCCGCCCCTACCTGCACTACCTCATCGGCGAGGTGCCGGCCCGGATCCAGGAACTCACCCCGGAGGACTTCCCGCTGGGCCGCCTGCGCTTCGTGGAGCCCGCCCCTTACCCGCAGGACCAGTTCCAGCGCACCTACGAGTGGATGCGCGGCTGGGGCCTGATCAAGGACGACTCCGCCTTCGACAACCTCGTGCGCAACTTCGACATCAAGGTCTGACCCCCGTCCGCACGCTCACCGCGCCCCGGCCCCGGCCGGGGCGCTTTCGCAGGAAGGTCCAGGACGTTGCGTCGGACCCGGGTCTGGCCGCTGTACGTGGGAGGGGCCCTGGGCCCCTACGGCAGCACCATGGTCACACCGATCCCCCAGGAGGTCGCCCAGGGCCTCGACTCCACCCCGGAGGCCGCCGCGAGCGCGGTGACCGCCTACATGGTCCCCTTCGCCGCCCTCATGCTGGTCTCGGGAACGCTCGCCGAGCGGTGGGGCCGCCGCCGCACCGTGCGCGCCTCACTCGCGGTGTTCGTGCTGGCCTGCGCCCTGTGCGCGTTCGCCCCCACCCTGGAGACCTTCCTCCTGGCCCGGGTGCTCCAGGGCGCGACCAACGCCTTCACCACCCCGCTGCTGATCGCGGCCATCACCGACTCCGTCCCCCGCGACAGGCTCGGGCGCTCGATGGGCTGGTTCGCCGCCTGGCAGGCGGCCGGGCAGGCCTTCAGCCCGCTGGTCAGCGGTACCGCCGGCGTCCTCGACTGGCGCCTGGCCTTCGTGGCCCCGGCCCTGTGCGCGGTGGTCCTGGCCCTCCTGCCGCCGGACGAGGCCGTCTCGGAACGCCGCTCGCCCGGCCGGGCGGGCTGGCGGTCGCTGGCCAACCGCCAACTGGCGCTCGCCTGCGCGCTGGCGTTCCTGTGCTACCTGGCGGCCGTGGGTCTGACGGTGCTGTCCGCGCTGCGCGCCGAGGACGCCTTCGGACTCGGGCCGCTCGGGCGCGGACTGGTCGCCTCCGCCTTCGGGATCGCCGGTCTGCTGCTGGCGGACCCCGCCGGGCGCCTGCTCGACCGCCTCGGCCCGCTGTCCCTGGGACTGGTCGGCAACACCGTGCTGGCGCTGGGGCTGGTCACGGCGGCGCTGGGCCCCTCGGTGGCCGCCATGACCGCCGGGGTCGTGGCCGTGGGTGCGTCGGTGACCGCGATGCGGGCGACCGTGAACGCCATGGCCGCCACCAGCACCGCCGACAACCGCGCCGGGGCGTCCTCGCTCGCGCTGTCCTTCCAGTTCTTCGGGGGTGCGCTGGCGGCGGTGGTGTGGGTGCCCCTGTACGGCCTGGCTCCCGGAGCGGGTTTCGCGGCCACGGCGCTGGCTCCCGTGGCGGCGGTCCTGCTGCTGTCGGCGGTGCTCGCCCGGGCCGGGGTCCGCTCGCGGGCGCGCTCGGCCCGGACCCCTCCCCCGGGCTGAGGGCGCGGCGGACAGCGCGGGGCCGCCGCCCGCCCTGCCGCGCGCCGGGGCAGTGTGC
Organism: Nocardiopsis camelliae; assembly: GCF_028993595.1. Taxonomy (GTDB): domain Bacteria; phylum Actinomycetota; class Actinomycetes; order Streptosporangiales; family Streptosporangiaceae; genus Nocardiopsis; species Nocardiopsis dassonvillei. The sequence goes on along the minus strand of NZ_CP118614.1, from coordinate 2,197,487 downwards.
CCGACACCCCGCCGCGCGGGCCGAGGGTGGTCGGCCCGCGCGGCGGGGTGTCGGGGACGTGTTGTGGGGGTGTGTCGGGGGCGGGCGGCCCGGAGGCCGACGGGGACGGTCAGCCCCGCTCGGCGGCCTCGGAGCCATCGGACTCGACCAGGCGCTTGGTGGAGCGGCGGAAGGCCCAGATGACCACCACGGCGACCACGGCCATCAGCGGGAAGCCCATCACGGTGTCGGCGATCGCCAGCCAGGCGGTGGAGTCGGCCAGGTAGAGCCAGCCCTGCACCGCGAACCGCAGCACGCACAGCATCAGCACCGCGAAGGTGGCGACGTGGTGCGCGACCAGCGTGGGCCGGTCCTCGCGCCAGGCGTGGGTGCCGCCGTGCACGGCGTTCCAGATGACGCCGGTCACCGGCCGGTTCATGAGGGTCGTGACGAGCACGACCACGCCCACCACCAGGGCGGCCCAGATCCCGATCACGAAGAAGTCGTTGGCCGACCCGGTCCAGGCGACGATGCCCCCGGCGATCACGACGCCGAGCACCCCGCCGTACACGGAGCTGAAGGGCTTGCCGCGCCAGAGCTGGACCACGGCGATCACCACGGCCAGGGCGATCGCGATCCCGGCGGCGACCAGCGGCGAGACGAAGGCGATCGCCCCCGCGAAGACCAGGGCCGGGATCGCCGAGATGACCATCCCCCACGGGCCGCCCGCCGCCTCCATCGCCGCCTGCTTGACGTCGACGGGCTGCTCGGGCTGGGCGGGGGCGGGGTGGGTGGGGCGGTGCTCGGTCATGGTCACTCCGTCCGGGGAGGTGTTCGGGTCGGTGTGCTCGGGGGAGGCGGGGAGGTTCCGGTCGGCTGTCGTGTCACTGCGTGCCATGTCGTTCCTCTCTTTCACGTCCGCTTCCTGCTCCGCCGCCGGGTCGGCGCCCCGTCGCGGTCGCGGTCGCTTCCGGGCCGCCCCCGTGCGGGGAAGGGGCGACGGGGTGTCCCGCGTCCGCTCCGGGTGTCTCCCGGTGGCGGCCGGTGTGAAGTTCTTGACCCCTATTCCACCGGTTCGCGGGCTCGTCCGGCAGTGCGACGGCGTCACCACTTCACCGTGACGTCGCGCTGAGGCAGACAATGACGTGGTGTCACTGGTGGAACGCGAAACGCGAGGTCACCGATGCGTGAGGACGGTGCCGCGGTCCCGTGTCACGGGACCGCGGCGTCCGGGAGGCGTGCGCCCGCACGGGCGCCGCCGGGGGCTCACAGCCAGTCGTGCTCGCGCGCGTACCGCGCCGCCTCGTGCCGGGTCCGCGTCTGGGTCTTCTGCATCGCGTTGGACAGGTAGTTGCGCACCGTGCCCTCCGCCAGGTGGAGTTGGGCGGCGATGTCGGCGACCGAGTAGCCCTCGCTGGTCGCCCGCAGCACGTCCACCTCGCGGTCGGTGAGCGGGCAGTCGTCGATGACGGCGAGCGCGGAGACGTCCGGGTCGATCCACCGCTTGCCCCGGTGCAGGTTGTCGATGACCGAGGCGATGTGCGCCGGTTCCGCGGACTTGCTGACGAACCCCTGCACCCGGAGCTTGAGCGCCTTGCGCAGCACGCCGGGCCTGGCGTGGCGGGTGAGCATGAGGATCACCTGGTCCGGCAGTTCGCGGCGGATCCGCTCGACGGCGCCGAGCCCGTCCACGTTGGGCATCTCCAGGTCGATGACGAGCACGTCGGGCCGGTGGTCCAGCACGGCCCGCACGGCCTCCTCCCCGTCCTCCGCCTCGGCGAGCACGGTGATCTCCCCCTCCAGCGGGAGCAGGGCGGCCATCGCCTTGCGCAGGAGGGCCTCGTCGTCGGCGAGTACCACGGTGGTCATCGGTTGTCCTTCCGCGTTGTCGTGCGCTGTGCCGGGGCCGGGCGCGGGAACTGCGCGGCGGTCGGGAACCGGCCCCTGTCGTGTCGGACCGTCGACCCGGCGCCGCGGTCGGCCACGCGTTCGCGCGGGGCGGCCACGGTGACGAAAGCGTAGGACGCCGACGGGTCGTCCCGGACCGGCGTCCCGGGCGGCCGGACCGCCGCGGTGGCGGCCGGGCACGGGATCCCGGCGCGGGAGAGGCGGCTCACCGCCCCTCCGCCGACGGCCCGGCGGTCGTGCCGGGCGGCCGCGGCAGGGCCGGAGCCGCCGTCGGCGGGATGCGCGGGGGCCGGGTGTCCATGTGCGGCTCTCCGGGTCCGAGGACGGGGGTCCCTCCCAGTATCCCGCCGATCGCGCCGCGCCCACCAGTGACACCGCGTCATGGGCTCACCCCCACAAACGTCACGGCCAGGTGGTGACGTGGCCCCACTGCCCCGCGGGCGCGGCGGGCGCTGCAATGGGAGCATGACCTCCACAGCAGTCATCGACGTCGAACGGCTCAACCTCAAGTACGGGGACTTCCACGCCGTGAGGGACCTGTCCCTCCAGGTGGGGCGCGGGGAACTCTACGCGCTGCTCGGCACGAACGGCGCGGGCAAGACCTCGACCCTGGAGACCGTCGAGGGCCACCGCACCGCCACCTCGGGCACCGTACGGGTCTTCGGCCAGGACCCGCGCGACCGGCGCGCCGTGCGGCCCCGGGTGGGCATCATGCTCCAGGAGAGCGGGTTCTCCCCGGACCTGACCGTGAAGGAGTCGGTGCGGCTGATCGGCGGGCTCACCCGGCGCACGGACACGGTCGAACGCGTGCTCGGCATGGTCGGCCTCACAGCCAAGGCCGGGACCAAGGTGTCCCAGCTCTCGGGCGGCGAGAAGCGGCGGCTGGACTTCGCCACCGCCGCGTACGGGTCGCCGGAGCTGATCTTCCTGGACGAGCCCACCACCGGTCTGGACATCCAGTCCCGGGACGGGCTGTGGGAGGCCGTGGACAGGCTGCGCGAGGACGGCTCGACCATCGTGCTGACCACGCACTACCTGGAGGAGGCCCAGCAGCGCGCCGACCGCATCGGGCTGATGCACAAGGGCTCCCTCCACCGGGAGGGGACCGTGGCCGAGCTGACGCAGACCCTTCCGGCCACGATCCGCTTCTCCCTGCCCGACACCGCGCCGACGCCGCCGGTCCAGGCCGCGCGCCAGGGCGACGGGGCGTTCCTCGTCGAGACCCTGGGCCTGCAGAAGGACCTGTACACCCTGCTGGGCTGGGCGCAGGACAACGCGGTCGAACTGCGGGGGCTGGAGGCCGGTCCGACCCGGCTCGACGACGTCTTCCGCTCCATCGGCGACGACTAGGGAGTGTCTTCTTGGACATCCGCTCCGCTTCAGTCCGTGTTCGGGCGCCCGAACCGCCCCCCACAAGCTGAAACCGGCTCAGAAAACAGGCCCCAGCCGGTGCTCTCCGAAGCCCGCGCCGAACACGCTCCGACTCCCCGCACCTTCCAGGAAATAAGGACCCGACCCATGCTCACGATCGCTCAGAGCGAGCTGATCCAGATCTTCCGGAACCGACTGGTCCTGGTCACCATGCTCATCGTCCCGGCGGCCTCCAGCGCGTTCTACATCTACATGCACCAGACCTTCCCGGCGCTGCGCGAGGCCGTGGACTTGGGCGCCATCGCCTCGATCCTGGTGTTCCTCGTGGTGACCATGGGGCTCTACACCACCTCGGTCACCACGCTCGCCTCCCGGAGGCAGAACCTCTTCCTCAAGCGGCTGCGCTCCACGGCGTCGGGCGACGCCGGCATCCTCACCGGGCTGCTGCTCCCGGTCACCGCCGTCACGCTGGTCCAGGTGACCGTGATCCTGGCCGTGCTGGCCGTGGTCGGCGGCGCCCCGGACAACGTGCTCCTGCTGGTGGCGGCCGTCGTCGCGACGATGGTCATGATGGCGGGCCTGGGGCTGGCCACGGCCGGACTGACCAACTCCCCCGACCACGCCCAGGTGACCACGCTGCCCATCATGCTCGGCGTCCTGGCCGTCTCCGGATGGGTCGGGTTCACCGGCACCGAGGAGCTGACCCTGCTCAAGCGGCTGCTGCCCGGCGGCTCGGCCTCGGAGCTGGTCGTCAACGCCTGGAGCGGAGGCGTCCCGGTCACCGAGTCCCTGTTCCTGCTGGCGCCCACGCTGGCCTGGGTCGTCGTCGCCGTCGCGGCGGCCACCCGGATCTTCCGCTGGGAACCGCGCAGGTGAGGACCCCGGGACGGGCCGTCCGCGCACGCGGACGGGGTACTTCCACGGCAGAGCCCGACCGGGCCCGCGAGGACGCATTCGAGAGGAGAACGACATGGACCTGACGCTGCCGCAGCGGCTCTACCTGCTCAGCTACGACACCGGCAAGAACCGGTTCGACCCCGTCAGCGCCGGCTACCGCGGCCAGTTGCTGTGCGCCGCGGCGCTGGCCGACCTGACCCTGGGCGGGGTGCTGCGCCCCCGCGACGGCAAGGTGGCGCGCGCCATCGCCCGGGCTCCCCGGGACCCGTTCCTGGCCCGGGTCCTGTCCGACCTGTCGCCCAACGCGCCGCACCACTGGATCAACCTCCTCTATCCCCAGATGGGCAGGGCAGAGGAGATGGTGCGCGGGGAACTGGTCGCGAACGGGGCGGTCACGGTCAGGCGCGGCCGGACGCTGGGGGTGTTCCCCACCCGCACGGTCATCCCCGAACGGCCCGAGGAGGTGGACCGGCTGCGCGAGCGCACGCGCGAGGCGGTCCTGGGCGGCGGCGACCCGGCGGCGGTGCCACTCCAGGACGCGGCCCTGGTCTCGATCGCGGCCGAGGGCGACGTGTGGACCGTGTTCGCCCCCAACGAGCGCTGGCGGCACCGACCCGCGGTCAGGGCGCTCCAGGAGCGCTTCGACGCCGCCGCCCCCGGACTGCGCAACGCGGTCCGCACGGCCGTCATGGCCACCGGCAAGGGCGCGTCCGCCTGACCGGCGCGGCGCACCCGGCGTCGCCGCCGACGCCGGGGCGGTGCACCCGCCGCGCGGCACGCGCCCCGTAGAGCACGCGCCCCGGCGGCACATGCGGACCAGTACTGCAAGGAGTTCTCGACCATGTCCACCGCCCGTCCCGACCACCCGCACCAGCACGCTCCGGCCGGGGCCGCCTCCACCAGGCGCCCGGGCTGGCCCGAGATCGCGGTCGGCCTGCTCGGCTGCGTGGCCGCCACGGCGGCGCTGCTGTTCTTCGGCCCCCTCGGCCCGCTAGGTCTGGACCCGGTCACCTACGGTCTCATCGTGGCCGCCTGGTCAGGCGTGGCCGGTCTCACCGGCTTCGCCGCTGCCGCGCTGATCCGCATCCGTTCGCTCGGCGCCTTCGGCGTGCGCCGCACCACCTGGCGCTGGATGCTCGTCGGCGTGCTCGGCGGACTGGTCGCCCTGGTCGCCAAGGCCGTGCTGACCTCGGCCGTGGCCGCCGTGAGCGGGTACGGCTCCGACCCCCAGGGCATGTACTACGACGCCGCCGGGGGCAGCGCGGTGTCCCTGGTTCTGACGGTGCTGTTCCTGTCCGTCCTGACGCCGATCGGTGAGGAGTTCCTCTTCCGCGGGGTCGTGGCCAACGCCCTGCTGCGCTACGGGCCGCTCGTCGGCGTCCTGGGCAGCGCGGTGGTCTTCGCGCTCTTCCACGGCATCAACATCGTCCTGCCCGCGGCGATCGTGGTCGGCGTCATCGCCGCCGAGCTGATGCGCCGCAGCGGGTCCGTCTGGCCCGCGGTGGCGGTCCACGTCGTCAACAACCTGGCCCTGCCGCTGTTCGTGCTCCTCACCGGAGCCACCGGCACCGCCTGACCCGCCCGGCACGGCCGCCCGGTCACGACTCCGACCGCTCCCCCTGCGCGGGGCGAGGCGTGGGTCTCTCTGCCGAAGCGCCACGGGGTTTCCGGGGAGTAAACGTCCGATCTCGCGAGAAAAGCCCGCCGTGTCGGATGTGGGGTTCCCGCGAAGGCCGCATCACTCTTCGTAACTCATGTTCGCCCTGGTCAGCGACTTGCAATCACCCCAAGTGACCACCACGGTCGCCACTGTAACTCTCCTCACACTGTACGGGCCGGAACGCTTAGGCTAGCCTCCCCTTAGTTAGGGCGCCCTACATAAGAGTGTTCGCGAAGTTCCTCACCCTATGCCCACACCCGCTTTGCGGGTGCTGTCGGCATGCCCGTTTCCAGGAGGATGATCCATGAGCTCCCTCGCGCGGTCCGCACCGGGCCCGCTGCACGGGAACGCCGGTGCCCTCGGCACCAGGCCCGAGCCGACACCCCCCTCCGACCAGGACCCCGACGACCCCCGGGCACAGCTGTTCGACGCCCAGAGCGCCGAACACTACCGCGACCTGACCGGGGAGGCCGCGGCCCGCGTCGCCCGGCGCATCGCCGGAGCCGACCGGCCGCTCACCGGAGCCACGGCCGAGGACCTGCGCCCCCAGATCGACAAGGTCGACCTCGACCAGCCGCTCCACGACCCCACCGCGGCGCTGGACGAACTCGAACGCGTCTACCTCGACGACGCCGTCTACTTCCACCACCCCCGCTACATGGGACACCTCAACTGCCCCGTGGTCCTGCCCGCCCTGCTCGGCGAGACCGTCCTATCCGCCGTCAACTCCTCCCTCGACACCTGGGACCAGAGCGCCGGGGGCACCCTGATCGAACAGCGGCTCATCGACTGGACGTGCGAACGCGTCGGCTTCGGCGAGACCGCGGACGGCGTCTTCACCAGCGGCGGCAGCCAGTCCAACCTCCAGGCCCTGCTCATGGCGCGCGACGAGGCCCACCAACGCGCCAAGGCGCAGGAGGGCCAGGACACCCGCCTGGCCGAACTCCTGCCCAGGATGCGCGTCCTGACCTCCGAGGCCGGACACTTCAGCGTCGCCAAGTCCGCCGCCCTCCTCGGCCTGGGCTACGAATCCGTCATCACCGTGGCCTGCGACGACAGACGGCGCATGCGCCCCGACGCCCTCGCCGCCCAACTGCGCAGGTGCCGCGCCGAAGGGCTCCTGCCCATCGCCGTCGTCGCCACCGCCGGAACCACCGACTTCGGCAGCATCGACCCCCTGCCCCGCATCGCCGACCTGTGCCGGCAGCGCGGCGTGTGGATGCACGTCGACGCCGCCTACGGCTGCGGCCTGCTGGTCTCACGCCACCGCCACCTGCTGGAGGGCGTCGAACGCGCCGACTCCGTCACCGTGGACTTCCACAAGTCCTTCTTCCAGCCGGTCAGCTCCAGCGCGATCGTGGTCCGCGACCGCGACGTCCTGCGCCACGTCACCTACCACGCCGACTACCTCAACTCGCGCTCGGACGGCAGCACCCCGCTGCTCTCCCCCAACCAGGTCGACAAGAGCCTGCAGACCACACGCCGCTTCGACGCCCTCAAACTGTGGCTCACCCTGCGCGTCATGGGCGCCGACGGCGTGGGCGCCCTCTTCGACAGCGTCCTGGACCTGGCCGCCGCCGCCTGGACCCTGCTCGACGCCGACCCGCGCTTCACCGTGGTCACCCGGCCCAGCCTGAGCACCCTGGTCTTCCGCTGCGCCGTACCCGGCGCCGACCCCGACACCGCCGACGCCGCCAACCGCTACGCCCGCGAGGCGCTGCTGGCCTCGGGCCGCGCCTTCGTGGCCCGCACCACCGTCGACGGCAGACCCCACCTCAAACTCACCCTGCTCAACCCCAGGGCCACCCCGCAGGACGTCGCCGAGGTACTGGACCTGATCGCCGCGCACGTCGACCACTTCGTGAACGGACACCACGCACCCGACCACCCGGCCCCGCCCGAGGCCCACACGGCCCCCGCCCTGCCGACCACCACCGGGAGGTCCCGTTGACCACCAGCCGCCACCCCGCCCCGGCCGCCGACCCCGGCCGAATCCACGACTTCGCCGCCGTCGGCATCGGCCCCTTCAACCTCGGCCTGGCCTGCCTGACCGCGCCCATCCCCGGCCTGGACGGCCTCTTCCTCGACGAGAAACCCGAGTTCTCCTGGCACTCCGGCATGCTCCTGGAGGAAGCCGAACTCCAGACCCCCTTCATGTCCGACCTGGTCACCCTCGCCGACCCCACCTCGCCCTTCTCCTTCCTCAACTACCTCAAGGAGACCGGCAGGCTCTACCCCTTCTACATCCGCGAGCGCTTCTACCCCCTGCGCGCCGAGTACGACGACTACTGCCGCTGGGCCGCCCGGCGCCTGGGCGACGCCGTCCGCTTCGGCCAGCGCGTGGACTCGGTGGAGTACGACCCCGACCAGGCCCTCTACCTGCTGCACAGCACCGAGACCGCGACCGGCGCCCGGCACACCCACCGCGCACGGCGCCTGGTGCTCGGCACCGGCACACCCCCCTACCTGCCCGAACCCTGCCGCGACCTGCCCGGCGACGCCGTGCACAGCTCCGGCTACCTGCCCGCCGCGCGGCGGCTGCGCGACAAGCGCAGCGTGACGGTCGTCGGCAGCGGACAGAGCGCCGCGGAGATCTTCCACGACCTGCTCCAGGACCTGGACGGACACGGCTACCAGCTCAACTGGGTCACCCGCTCCCCGCGCTTCTTCCCGCTGGAGTACACCAAGCTCACCCTGGAGATGACCTCCCCCGAGTACGCCGACCACTTCCACGCGCTCCCGGCACCCACCCGCGACCGCCTCGTGGCCTCGCAGAAGAACCTGTACAAGGGGATCGACTCCGACCTCATCAACGCCATCTACGACCTGCTCTACGTCAAGAGCCGCCTGGGCCCGCCGCCCGTACGCCTGATGACCGGCACCGAGGTCACCGGCGCCCGCCACGACGCGGCGGGCGGCGCCTACACCCTGGACCTGCGCAACACCGACCAGGGGCGCGACTTCACCCTCGACACCGAGGGCCTGGTGCTCGCCACCGGCTACCAGTACCGGATGCCGGACTTCCTGGAACCCATCACCGACCGCCTGGCCTGGGACGGGTCCGGGCGCTTCGCGGTGCGCCGCGACTACCGCGTCGACCTCGGGGCGCCGCCCGCCGGGGAGGACGCGCCCGGCGCCGACGGCTCCCCCGACGACGGCCGCGGACCGGAGTTCGCCCGGGGCGCCGTCTTCGTGCAGAACGCCGAACTGCACACGCACGGCTTCGTCGCCCCCGACCTGGGCATGGGCGCCTACCGCAACTCCTGCATCCTGCGCGCGATGCTGGGCCGCGAACCCTACGCCGTCGAGCGCTCGATCGCCTTCCAGGAGTTCGGCGCACCCGGGCAGGGCGCCCCGCGCACCGACGCCCGGGACGGGAACCGCCCGAACCACGAAGGCCCGAACCACGAAGGCCCGAACCACGAAGGCCCGAACCAGGAAGACCCGGACCAGGAAGACCCGGACCAGGAAGACCCGGTGGAGACGGCCCTCCCGGCCTCCGGACCGGCCCGGAAGGCGGCGCGCCGATGAGGGAGCAGGCACCGGCACCGGCCGCGCCCGACCAGGCCGCCGACGCACCGGCCTCGGGCGACGTGTCCGGCCGCAGCAGGACACCCGACGGAGGGACCGCAACCGGCAAGGACACCGCGCCCGACCGGGCCGCCGCGGCCGTCTTCACCCGCACCGACCCCGAAATCGGCGAATTCCGCGTCCGGCCCGTGGACCCCGACGCCGACGCCCCCCTGCTGCACCGCTGGCTCACCCACCCCAAATCCCACTTCTGGCTCATGTCCGAGGCCACCGAGGACGACGTCGCCCGCGACTACCGCACCATGGCCGCCTCCCCGCACGAACACGCCTACGTCGGCGAGTGGCGCGGCACCCCCCGCTTCCTGGTCGAGCGCTACGACCCCGGCCACAGCGAACTCGCCGCCCACTACCCCGTGCTCCCCGGCGACACCGGCATGCACTTCCTGGTGGCGCCCACCGACACACCCGTACACGGCTTCACCCGCGCCGTGATCACCACCGTCATGGAACTGCTCCTCTCCGACCCCGCCGCCCGACGCGTCGTCGTCGAACCGGACGTGCGCAACACCGCCGTCCACACCCTCAACGCCGCCATGGGCTTCCGGGTCCTCACCACCGTGACCCTCAAGGACAAGGACGCCCACCTGAGCACCTGCACCCGCGACCAGTTCCGCGCCGCCGTCGCCGCGGCCCCGACCACAGGAGGCATCGGACGATGACCACGCCCACCACCCGACCCGACACCCACGGGCCCCGCCTCCGGGACCCCCGCGACGCGGTCGGCCACCTGGCCCCGCAGACCTGGGAGCGCGCCAACCGGCTGCTCGTGCGCAAGGCCCTGGCCGAGTTCGCCCACGAACGGCTGCTCAGCCCCGAACCCGGCCCCGACGGCCTCTTCTCGGTCACCAGCGACGACGGCGGCGTCGAGTACCGGTTCGCGGCCCGGGTCATGGCCCTGGACCACTGGCGGATCGAGGCCGACAGCATCGTCCGCCGCGACCTGCGGCGCGACGGCGCGCGCCTGCCCCTGGACGCCCTCGACCTGATCCTGGACCTGCGCAAGACGCTCGCCCTCGACGAGGACGTCCTGCCCGTCTACCTGGAGGAGATCACCAGCACCCTGGCCAGCAGCGCCTACCGCATGTCGGACGCGCAGCCGAGCGCCGCCGAACTGGCGCGCGCCGGGTTCCAGGAGATCGAGGCGGGGATGACCGAGGGCCACCCGTGCTTCGTCGCCAACAACGGGCGCCTGGGCTTCGACGCCGCGGAGTACCGCGCCTACGCCCCCGAGGCCGCCGCCCCCGTACGGCTGGTGTGGGTCGCCGCCCGGCGCGAGCGCACGGTCTTCAGCTGCTCGGCCGACCTGGACCGCGAGGAACTGCTGCGCGGCGAACTCGGCGCCCAGGCCCTGGCCGTCTTCGACGCGCGGCTGACCGACATGGGCCTGGACCCCGGCGACTACCACCTGATCCCGGTCCACCCGTGGCAGTGGTGGAACCGGCTGGCGGTCACCTTCGCCGCCGACGTCGCCCGCCGCGACCTGGTGTGCCTGGGCCACGGCCCCGACGAGTACCGCGCCCAGCAGTCCATCCGCACCTTCTTCAACACCTCCGCCCCCGAACGCCACTACGTCAAGACCGCGCTGTCGGTGCTGAACATGGGCTTCCTGCGCGGCCTGTCCGCCAAGTACATGGAGGCCACCCCGGCCATCAACGACTGGGTCGCCTCGGTCGTGGCCGAGGACCCCGTCCTGCGCGGCACGCGCGTGGAGATCCTGCGCGAACTGGCCGCGGTGGGCTACCGCACCACCCACTACGCGCAGGCTTCGACGGAGAAGTCGCCCTACCTGAAGATGACCGCCGCGCTGTGGCGCGAGAGCCCGGTGACACGGCTGCGGTCGGGCGAGCGCCTGGCCACGATGGCCTCGCTGCTGCACACCGACGCGCAGGGGAGGTCCCTCGCCGCCGAGCTCATCGCCGAGTCCGGTCTGGAGCCCGCGGACTGGCTGCGCCGCTACCTCGACGCCTACCTCGTCCCCCTGCTGCACTGCTTCTACGCCCACGACCTGGTGTTCATGCCGCACGGGGAGAACGTCATCCTCGTCCTGCGCGACGGGGTGCCCCAGCGGGTCCTGCTCAAGGACATCGCCGAGGAGATCGCGGTGATGAACGACGACGCCGAACTGCCCGCCGGGGTCGAGCGGGTCCAGGGCGCGGTGCCCGAGGACATGCGGGTGCTGTCGCTGTTCACCGACGTCTTCGACTGCTTCCTGCGCTTCCTCAACGGCGTCCTCGCCGGTGAGGGCGTCCTGTCCGAGACCGACTTCTGGCGCACCGTGGCCGCGTGCGTGGCCGGCTACCAGGCGTCGGCGCCCCACCTGGCCGACCGTTTCGCGCGTGACGACCTGTTCGCGGAACGCTTCGCGCTCTCGTGCCTGAACCGGCTGCAACTGCGCAACAACCGCCAGATGGTCGATCTGGAGGCCCCGTCCGCGGGCCTGCAACTGGTCGGCACCCTGGAGAACCCCATCGCCGGGTTCCGTCCCGCGCCCCGGTAGGCGCGGCGGGACAGGGGCTTTCCGCGGTCCGGTGGGCGCGGCGGGACAGGGCTTCCGCGGTCCGGTGGGCGCGGCGGGACAGCGGGGTTCGCCGGTCCGACGGGGTCCGAAGAGGTCCGCGTACGCCGCGTCCGCTCCGGGGAAGGGGCTCCGTGCCCCTCCCCCGGCGGTCCGCGCCGCCGGACCGCCCCGGGTGTCGTGGCGGCGCGGTACGTTCTTCGGGCCCGCGCACCGCACCGCACCGCCCAGGAGGAGACGTGGACCCCTACTCGCCCGTGCCGGAACTGAACCTGCTCAGGGAGCTGGAGGAGCGGGCCGACGGTGACTTCGTCGCGGACGGCTTCGAGACGCTCGACTACGGCGACCCGGAACAGCTGACCGGCTGGCCGGAGGACCCGGCGTTCCGGTCCCGCCTCATCCCCTTCGCCCTGGCCAACGGCTCCGGCTCCGTCTACGCCCTGTGGCGCTGCGACGACCGCGAGGACCCCGTCGACCTGCCCGTCGTCGTCCTCGGCGACGAGGGCGCCGTGGCGGTGGTGGCCGAGAACCCCCGCGGCCTGGTCCTGCTCCTGGGTGCGGACTCCGAGATCGGCGTCGACCACGGCTACCCGCCCTACCTGCGCGGCGAGCCCCAGGATGAGGACGGGCCCCGGCGCACCCGGTACCGCGCCTGGCTCCAGGAGCACTTCGGACGCGGCCTGCCCACGGAATCCGAGGTCGACGCCGTGCTGGAGGGCGCGCGGGACCGTCACGGCGAGTCCTTCGAGCGGTGGGTGGACGGCTACCTGCCCTCGTGATCTCGTCCTCACGCCGTTGGTTCTGCGGAGAAAGCCGCTCCTTTACGGCGTAGATTCACTTTTGTCCGTTTATGCCGGATATGACGCCGTGGCCGACGGCGAGAGCGGTGCCCGACCGGGTCGCCGCCCGCCACCCCGCACCCCCTCTGAGCTGGCCTTTTCGGCGACCCGAAACCCGGGGCGCCACAACCCGGTGTGTTTGCCGAACCCGAGCACGGGACAGATCTGCTACGCACAGTGACGGACCCTGCCGAGCCGAGGAAAACGCGCATGACCGAGATCGTCTTCGACCACACGACCAGCGGTTACCGGCTGCCGCACGCGCGGTGCCTGGCCCACGCGGCGCGGCTGGCCTACGAGGACGAGGCGCGGGTCCGGGACCAGGCGGCCGCGTGGGGGTTCGACCGCGTGGAGTGCTTCCAGGTGGCCTTTCGTGCGCCCTTCCCGCTGGAGGACACCCAGGCCTACACCATGGCCAGCGACGACATGATCATCACCGCCTTCCGCGGCACCGAGCCCGCCGAGATCCGCGACTGGCTCTCCGACGCCAACGCCCCGCTGGTCCCCGGGCAGGCGAACCGGGGGATGGTGCACTGGGGGTTCAACCAGGCGCTGGAGGCGGTCTACCCCGCGATCCACGCGGCCGTGGGCGAGATGCGCGGCAACGGCCAGTCGGTGTGGTTCACCGGCCACAGCCTGGGCGGCGCGCTGGCCATGCTGGCCGCGGCGCGCCTGTACTTCTCCGACGGGGTCCTGGCCGACGGCGTCTACACCTTCGGCCAGCCGCGCACCTGCGACGCCGCCCTGGCCGGGGCCTACGACGAGGCGTTCCGGGGCCGGATGTTCCGCTTCGTCAACAACAACGACATCGTCGCCCAGGTGCCGCCCGAGCCCCTGTACCGCCACGTCTCCGAGATGCGCTACATCGACGCGCGGGGTCGCCTGCGAGAGGGGCGGATGCCGCTGCTGGACGGGCTTGCCGACTCCTTCCGGGGGCACACCGCCGACCTGTTCTCCCCCGGAGCCGACTGCGTGCGCGACCACGCCATGGACGCCTACGTCGAGCGGCTCGACGCCGCCGCGCGCTGAGGCGCCGCCGGTCCCGGGGTCCGGCGGCGCTTGTCGTCCGGCCGGGAGTCAGTCCTTCCACTCCTGGATCATGGTGTCGCAGGCGTGCACGCACATCACGCGCAGCCGTCCCGTGCCGGTGTTGGTGAAGCCGTGCCACACCCCGGGTTGGACGACCAGGGTGTCGCCCGCCGTGGCGGTGAGCCTGCGTTCGCCGACGGCGAACGCGGCCTCGCCCTCCAGGACGGTCCACGTCTCGGTGTAGGGGTGGCGGTGCAGGCCGGGCCCCTGTCCGGGGTCGTTGTCCACGAGGAAGAACGAGATCCCCGAGCCGTGGGGGCGGCCCTCGAAGCGCAGCGTGCGCGAGTCGCCCATCCGGAGTTCGTCGGCGGGGACCACGCGGTCGTGTGTCGTGCTCTCCACGGCGCTCACTCCCCGAACCCGGTCACGCGGCGGACCTCGGCGGACCCGCGGGCCTCCGCGGGCACGCGCGCGGCCCGACCGGCCGCCGCGCCGGTGACGCGGTACCCGGTCGGCGTCGGGCCCGGGGCGGGCGAGCCCCCGGCCCCGCCGCCCGGGGAGGCGGCGGCCGGATCGTGGTGGTGGAGCGGTGCGAACCTCATCGCGGTGTCCCTTCGGGTGTGCCCGTCTCGGTGTGGCTCCACCATGGCCGGGCGGGCGCGCCGCGCTCTACACTTTCGATGTGCGTCGAAACAGGGTCCGCTTCCGGATCGGGGCGGCCGACGTCTCGGCGATCCGGTTCGGCGTCTCACCGGGCCACGAGCTGTGCCACGCGGTCCGGGTCCTGCTCGACCCCTCGGGCCACCCGCTCCAGTGGGGCTGGCTGCGCGCGGTGCGGGGGTCGCTGCCGAGGCGGCCGTTCGAGTACCTGGCCACGGTGATCGGCCACGAGGGCTACTTCCCCGACTTCCTCACGGCGGCCCCGTCCTGGGACATGACCCCCGAGGAGGAGGCCGAGCGCCTGCGGCGCGTGCCGCCCGAAGCCGTCCGGGCCGACCTGACCAAGGTGCTCGCGCGCTCGCGTGGGCGCCGCCACGCCCTGGTGGCGGACATGTTCGCCCACCCCGAGCGCACCCGCGCGCTGGTCTCGGACGCCTGGACGGCGGTCTGGGAGGCCGCGCTGGCCCCGCACTGGCCGCAGATCCGGCGCCTGCTGGGCGCGGACATCGACCTGCGGGTGCGGCGCATGGGCGCGGGGGGCGTGGCGGCGATGGTGGGCACGCTGCACGAGTCGGTGGGCTGGCACCGGGACGCGATCGAGGTCGGGATGCGCAGGCACGACGAGGACGTGGCCTGCGAGGGCAGCGGCGTGGTGCTCACGCCCTCCGTGATGAGCGCGCCGCACTGCTCGGTGCTCACCGAGCCGCCCGTGCAGCCGACGCTGTTCTACCCGGTGCACGGGCTGTCGGCGGCGTGGACGCGTGAGGGCACGGCCGCGGCGGAGGCGCTGGAGGAACTGCTCGGGTCGGGGCGCGCCCGCGTCCTGCTGACCCTGGACGGGCCCCGGTCCACGTCGGAGGTGGCCGGGGACTGCGCGATGGCGGTCTCCACGGCCTCGCACCACCTGTCGATCCTGCGGCGGTCGGGGCTGGTGGAGGGCCGCCGGGAGGGCACGCGGGTGATGCACGCGCGCACGCCGCTGGGCGAGGCCCTGGTGACCGGAGGGGCCTGAGGGTCGGCGGACCGACGTGCGCTCCCCGGTACGGAGCGCACGCCCGGAGGTCGCGGGGCGAGTGGGGCCGGTGGGAACGCACACCCCGAAGCCTCCGGGCGACGGCAGCCGGTGGAAACGTCCGCCCGAAAGCCGTGGAGCGCACTCCCAGGAGTGCGGGGCGCACGCCCGGAGGTCGCGAGGCGAGTGGGGCCGGTGGGAACGCACACCCCGAAGCCGCCGGGCGACGGCAGCCGGTGGGAACGTCCGCCCGGAAGCCGCGGGACGAGTGGCCGATGGGAACAGCAACCCGGCCGGGGAGGCCCCGGCCCCCGGTCAGCGGGCCCCGGTGTCCGGGTCCGCGTCCGGGGCGTGCGAAGCGTCCGGACCGGGAACCGGCGCGTCCCGGTCCGGCTCCGCGTCCCGGTCCCGCTCGGGCGCGATGGCGCGGGCCAGGTGCTCGGCGACCTGGCGGCGCGTCGGGGGCGCGAGCGTGCCGCTGGACAGAGACTCGTACAGCCACAGGCCGTCCGCGGCCAGGCGCAGCACGAACAGCTCCATCTCCTCCGGTGACAGCGGCCCGGCGGACGGTTCGGGTGTCCAGCGCCCCATCACCTCGTCCCAGGGGGCGCGGGTGGCCGGTTCGTTCGCGGTCTCCAGCAGGAGCAGCAGCTCGGCGCGGGTGGAGCTGTGCGCGGCCACCCGGGCGTAGGCCGCCAGGCGCTCGCGGGACGTGGCCCGGTCCGCGCTCCTGCCGGCGGCCTCCACCAGGTGGTCGTCCCACCCCTGGGCCAGGTGTTCGTGCAGGGCCTGGAGCAGGGCCTCGCGCGAGGGGAAGTGGTAGAGCAGCCCTCCCTTGGTCAGACCCGTCTCGGCCGCCACCGACTCGTAGGTCAGGGCCGTGACGCCGTCGCGCTGGACGACGCGGAAGGCCGCGTCCAGGATCTGTGTCCGGTTGCTCTTGCGCATGCTCTCCCCCGGGGGTCAGTGGTCCGCGTACGCCGACGAGGACGTGCCGGGACCATGGTGGCGCAGCAGCCGCCAGGTGAGGGCCGCGCCGCACGCCAGGACCGCCGCGACCACGACCATGACCACGAGGTAACCGGTGTCGAAGGCGTCGTGGGCCGCGGCGACGACCGCGCCGTCTCCCCCGGCCGAGGCCAGGGCGTCGGCCAGGCTCCTCCCGGCGGCGGCCGGGGCGCCCTGCGGCAGCTGGACGGCGGCCGCGTAGACGAAGGTGACCAGGCTGCCCATCAGCGCCACCGCGGTCAGGTTGCCGAACTCGTAGGAGACCTCCTCCACCGAGGAGGCCATCCCGGCGCGGCTGGCGGGCGCGTTGCCGATGATCGCCGTGGAGGCCACCGACATCGCCGCGCCCAGCCCGGCGCCGGTCAGCAACAGCCCCGCGACGAGCCAGCCGATGCCCGTCTGGAAGCCCAGGATCGAGACGACCACACCCGCCACGCCCGCGGCGAGCCCTCCCGCGATCAGGGGCAGCAGGCCGGTCCGGTGCAGGAACGCGCCGCCCAGCAGCGCGGTCGGCAGCGAACCCGCCGCCACGGCGGCCACCAGCAGCCCGGCCTCCAGCGGCGTGAAGCCCACGACGAGCTGGAAGCGCTGGGTGGTGACGAGCTGGATGCCGCCGATGGCGAACATCGAGAACGCCGCGGCCAGCACGCCGGAGGTGAAGGCGGGGTTGCGGAAGACCGCGAAGTCCAGCAGCGGGTCATCCAGGCGGCGCTGGCGTCGCGTGAACAGGACGAAGGCCACCACGGCCACGACCGCGGCGACGGCGAAGAGCGGCCAGCGCGGCGGCGTGTGAGCCAGCTCCTTGATCGCCAGCACCGAGGCGACCAGTCCGGCCATGGCCTGGAGCGAGGAGACCAGGTCCCAGTGCTTGCCGGGGTCGGGGACGTTGGGCGGCGCGATCAGCGCGGTCGCGACCAGGGCCGCGACGACCACGGGCACGTTGAGGAGGAAGACCGAGCCCCACCAGAAGAACTCCAGCAGGACCCCGCCCACGATCGGCCCCAGCGCGCCGCCGACCACCGAGACGCTGCCCCAGACCGCGATGGCGATGTTGCGTTCGCGTTCGATGGGGAAGGCGATCCTGATCAGCGCCAGGGTGGCGGGCATCATCGCCGCCGCGCCCACCGCCAGCAGCGCGCGCGAGGCGATGAGGACCCAGGCCGTGGGGGAGAACGCGGCGACCAGCGAGGCCAGGCCGAAGACCACCAGCCCGACCACGAACATGCGCACGTGGCCGATCCGGTCGCCCAGCGTGCCGCTGCCCAGCAGCAGACCGGCCATGACGACCGGGTAGGCGTTGATGATCCACAGGCTCTGCGCGCCGGTCGCCCCCAGTTGAGCGGTGAGGGTCGGCAGGGCGGTGTACAGGATCGTGTTGTCCACGGTGACGAGCAGCAGTCCGGCCGCCACGGTCACCAGCAGCAGCCACCGGCGTGTCGCCGTCATGGCCGTCGCGTGCGTCTGATGTGAGCCCATGGCCCGAAATTTACCTTACATCCGGTACAGTTTCGCGCCCGCTCCCCCGGCGCGGACGGGCCGCCCTCCCCCGGCTCGCGGGCGTTCACGGACGTGCGGGGGCGCGCCTTCGGACGCGGCGCGCCCCCGCGCGCGGAAACACCCGGCGGGGCCTCTCGCGCGACCGGACCCGCGGCGCGCCGTGCCGCCCGCGGCGCCTCCTCCTGCTACCACCCGTAAGGGGAAGGCGCGCCGCCGGGAGGTGCGCCGGTAAACGGGAGGGGCGGGCAATGGCGGGAGTGGTGGAGGCGGGCGCCTGGGGGCTGCTGGCCGGGTCGGCGCTGCTGGTGGGCGCGGTGCTGGGGTACGCCCTGCGGATTCCGCGCCTGGTGATCGCCTCGGTGATGGCCTTCGGCGCCGGGGTGCTGCTGTCGGCGGTCTCGTTCGAGCTGATCGCCGAGGCGCACGCGGAGGCCGGACTGGTTCCGGCGGTGGTCGGCACCCTCGCGGGCGCGGCCGCCTACACCGCGGGCAACATCGCGCTGGCCAGGCGGGGGGCGCGGCACCGCAAGCGGTCCGGCCAGCCCAAGGAGCAGCCTTCGGAGGGCCAGCAGGCCGGGTCGGGCCTCGCCCTGGCGCTGGGGGCGCTGCTGGACGGCGTTCCGGAGTCGGCGGTCATCGGCGTCGGCCTGGCCCAGGGCGGCGCGGTCAGCATGGTGACCGTGGCGGCGGTGTTCATCAGCAACATCCCCGAGGGGCTGTCCAGCTCGGCGGGCATGCGGCGGGCGGGCCGCGGCAAGGGTTACGTCTTCGGCGTGTGGGGGGCGATCGCCGCCGCCAGCATGGTCTCGGCCATGGTGGGCTACGCCGTGGTGGGCGGGCTGCCCGCCTTCGTGGTGGCGACGGTGACGGCCGTGGCGGCGGGGGCGATCCTGGCGATGATCGCCGACACGATGATCCCGGAGGCCTTCGAGGACACCCACCTGGCCATCGGCGTCATCACCGTCTGCGGGTTCCTGGTCTCCTTCGCGCTCTCCCACGCCTGAGCGGCGGGAGCCGGGGGCCGCGCGGGTCGGCGGCTCCCCGGCGGCCCCGGTCGGCGGTGCCGCTACTTGCCGAAGAGGGCCTTCTGCACGTCGTCGGGGCCGTCGAACCGGCTCGTACCGGCGTCGGAGAGCTTCCGGACCAGGTCGTCGCCCGCGCCGTTGCCCTTGGCCAGCGACACCAGGTCGTCGCGGCTGGCGGGGTACTCGGCTCCCTTGAGCGCCTTCTGCAGTTCGATGGGGTTGAGGTCGGCCATGGGTTCCTCCCGGTCTCGCGTGCTGGTGCGACGGACTCCCGTCGGCTACCCGGACGGCGCGCGCGGAAATACCACCGGCGGGCAAAGAGGAGGCGTCCCCGCGCCCGCGCCCGGACCCCGGAGCCGAAGGGCCGGGAAGGAGGGCCGGGCGGCTCCGGCACGGGTGTGTCCGGCGCAAGAGAGCGGTGGCCGGAGGTCGGGGCCGGGAGGCGGCCGCCTCCGACTCCCGGCCCCGGAAAGCGGCCGAACGGCGGCGGAACCGGGACGATCGGCCGAGGCGGCGGACCGGGCCCGGTTCCTAGGGTCGCGGTATGCGCGGACCCACGGACGAGGAAGAGGAACACGGCGGCGCCGGGGGCGCGGCACAGGACCGGAGGCGGAAGGAGGACGGCCCCGGCGGCCCCGACGGCCCCGGCGGCGCGGAACGCGTCCCGCGCGGCGGCGTCCTGCCGGGTGAGCGCGCGCTGGCCCCGGACCTGGCGCGCGGGATGATGCTGCTGCTCATCGTGCTGTCCAACACCGCGTTCCACCTGTGGGCGGCCCAGCACGGCCCCTCCGGCTGGCACCCGGTGGACGGCTCGTGGCCGGACCGGGCGGTCCGGTTCGCCATGATCGTCGGTCTGGACCTGCGCGCCTATCCCCTGTTCGCCTTCCTGTTCGGCTACGGGATGATGCAGCTGTTCCTGCGGCAGAGGGCGCACGGGACCTCCGAACGCACGGCCGTGGCCCTGCTGCGGCGGCGCAGCCTGTGGCTGGTCGTGTTCGGGTTCGCGCACGCCGCCCTGCTCATGGCGGGCGACATCATCGGCTCCTACGGGGTGGCGAGCCTGCTGCTGGTGTGGCTGTTCGTCCGGCGCGGGGACCGGGCGCTGCTGACGGGGGCCGCGGTGTTCGCCGTGCTCATCGCGGTGCCCGCCGTCCAGGGGGCGTGGAGCCTGGCGGCGCACGGCCTGGAGGGTGTCGGCGGCGCGGGGGCCGAGCCGTCCTACCTCGCCTACGCGGCCCAGGAGGAGGACCCGCTGGCGGCGGCGGGCACACGGCTGGTCACCTGGGCGTTCGTCACCCTGGCGGGCGGCCTGCTGTCCTTCGGCGGGTTCACCATGATCCTGCTGGGCTTCTGGGCGGCGCGGCGGCGCGTCCTGGAGGAGCCGCACCGCCACCTGCGGCTGCTGGGCTGGACCGCGGCGGTGGGGATACCGGTCGGCTGGCTGGGCGGGCTGCCGTCGGCGCTGGTCCACGCGGGGCTGGTGGAGGCCGCCCCGGGCGCGATCGGGGACGGCGGGCCGCTGCCCGCGGTCCAGGACGCCACGGGGCTCGCCTGCGGGCTGGGCTACGTCGCGCTGTTCGCGCTGGCCGCGCACCGGCTGTCGCGGCGGGGCGGCGTCGGCCGGACGGGCACGGGCCGGGCGGTGACCGCGGTCGCGGCGCTGGGCAAGCGCTCCATGTCGGGCTACATGGCCCACTCGCTGCTCTTCTCGCCGCTGCTCGCCGCCTGGGGGCTGGGTCTGGGCGCCCACCTCAACAGCGCGTCCATGGCGGCGTTCGCGCTGGCCGTGTGGCTGGTCACGGTCGTGGCGGCCTACGCCCTGGAGCGCACCGGCCGCCCCGGCCCGGCCGAGTTCCTGCTCCGTCGGCTCGTCTACCGCCGGACCCGCCCGGAGCGGCGGTAGACGCGCCTGCCCGGTCAGGGTCGCAGCCGCACCCGGCCGGGTCCGCGCGGGCCGGTGCCGCGTCGCCGTCGGCTCCGCCGAGCCGGTCGACAGCCCGGGGACGGCCGCGCCGACCGGGTGACCGCGCGGCTTCCGGAGGCGGGCCCGGGGCCCTCGGGTCCGCCCGCTTTTTGCCGGACCGGCAAAGGACTTCGGCAGCACGGCACCGAGACCGCATCGTAGGGGCATGGACGAGAACGAGTTGGTGCGGGCATCCGGTGAGGCGTGGGACGTCGTGGTGATCGGAGGCGGCGCGGCGGGCCCGTAACCTGCCGACCGTGGCCGCCCGCCCGGCCCCTTCCGCTCAGGACACCGGGCCGGAGGGGCTCGCCTCGGCGGCGGCCCCGTCGGGGCCTCCCTCGGCGGGCCCGCTCGCGGCGGCGTCGCCCTCGGCGATGTGCGCGGCCCGCAGGACCGCCTCCAGGAGACCGGGCATGCGCACGCCGAGGTCCTCCTTGCGCAGGCAGCTCATGCGCGAGGTGCCCTCGTAGTACTGGCGGATGACGCCCGCCTCGCGCAGCACGCGGAAGTGGTGGGTGGAGGTGGACTTGCTCACCGGCAGTTCGAAGGCGATGCAGGCCATGTCGTCGTGGCCCCGGGCCAGTTCGCGCACGATGCGCAGGCGCACGGGGTCGGCCAGGGCGTGCATGACCGTCTCCACCCGGATCTCCTCGGCGGGCGGATGCTCCAGTCGGCGACCGCCTCCGGTCCTTCGTTCCCTGCCGGGCATGCCATGACCTCCGCTGCCGTGCGCCGTGCGACTTCCACCACAAAGTACGAGGACGGTCGTAGTTTGACAATCCTCGTAGTACGTTGCTTACCGTAGTACGACACCCATCGTATTAGAGCCCGGCCGCCGTACGCCGGACCCGCTCCCCGATGGAAGCCGACCACCTGCCCGCAGACGGAAGGACACCCCTTGAGCACGCTGTTCACCCCCTTGAAGCTGAGGTCGCTGGAGATCCCCAACCGCGTGTGGATGTCCCCGATGTGCATGTACTCGGCCGCCTCCGAGGGGCCCGACACCGGTGCACCGACCGACTTCCACCTCGCGCACCTGGTCGACCGGGCCGCGGGCGGAACCGGTCTGGTCATGGTCGAGGCCACGGGCGTGCGGCCCGACGGGCGGATCAGCCCCTGGGACCTCGGCCTGTGGAACAGCCGCCAGCAGGAGGCCTTCTCGCGCGTGACCGCCGCGATCAGCGCCCACGGCGCGGTCCCGGCCATCCAGCTCGCGCACGCCGGGCGCAAGGCCTCGACGGACAAGCCCTGGCTGGGCGGGCAGTCCGTCCCCGAGTCCGAGGGCGGCTGGCCGACGGTGGGCCCCGGCACCGAGGCCTTCCCCGGCTACGCCGCGCCGACCGAGCTGACCGCCGACGGGATCCGGCAGCTGGTCCGCGACTTCGCGGCCTCGGCCGAGCGAGCGCTGGCCGCCGGTTTCCAGGTGGTCGAGGTGCACGGCGCGCACGGTTACCTGCTGCACTCCTTCCTGTCGCCCGTCACCAACCACCGCACCGACGAGTACGGCGGCAGCCCCGAGAACCGGATGCGCTTCGCGCTGGAGGTCGTCGAGGCCGTGCGCGAGGTGTGGCCCGAGCACCTGCCGGTGTTCTTCCGCACCTCGGCCACCGACTGGCTGTCGGAGGACGGGACCGACGAGCGCGAGGGATGGACGGGCGAGGACACCGTCCTGCTCGCCAAGGAGCTCCAGGCCCGGGGCGTGGACCTGCTCGACGTGTCCACCGGCGGCCTGGTCGCCGACGCCCGCATCCCCGTGGGCCCGAACTACCAGGTGCCCTTCGCCGAGCAGGTGCGCGGCGCCACCGGTCTGCCCACCGGCGCGGTCGGGGCGATCACCGAACCCGCCCAGGCCGAGGAAATCGTCGCCTCGGGCCGCGCCGACGCGGTGTTCCTGGCGCGGCAGCTGCTGCGCGAGCCCTACTGGGCCCACCGCGCCGCGCAGGAGCTGGGCGCGGAGTCGCGCTGGCCCGAGCAGTACGGCTACGCGGTCGGCCACCCGCGCGCCGCCAGCGGAGCCTGAACCGGGCGGAGCGGAGCCCCGCGGGCCCGGAGACCACACGGCTCCGGGTCCGCCGCCCCTGAACCCGCCGGAGCCCGCCGGGGGCCTTCGGCGGGACCGGTGCCGGGAGCGGACTTCCCCAGCGCTCCCGGCCGCGGGTACGCGCCCGCCGTCGAGATGTTCGCGGCCGAGGTTCTTCTGCGCTCCCGGCCGCGGAAAACGCTGTCGTGGGCGGCGCCTGTCACGGACGCCGCCCTCGGCGGTCAGGGCCCGGGCACTCCCCGGGCCGCCGTCAGGCCGACGCCGGAAGGAGGGCGGCCACGTCCTCGGAGCTGACCTGCTCGTATCCCAGGGCCACGTACAGCTCCTCCAGGGACGGGTACCCCGAACGGCGCGCCACCCCGGTCATCGCCCCCGACGACTCGGCCTCGATGAGCCGGTCCGCCCCCACCAGGGCGATCATCCGCTCCCGGCCGGTGTGCTCCGCCTGCTCGTGGGCGCGCGTGCGGTGCCAGGCGGCGATCGCGACCCGCGCCCTGCCGGTCCTGACCGACTCCAGCCACCCCCGGTCGGGGGCGGGCACGGACTTGGTGATGATGTGCACCGTGTCCCCCTCGCGGACCCGGGTCGCGGGGCTGACCAGGCGGCCGTCGATGGCCGCCGCCGAGTAGCGGTCGCCGGTGTCGGCGCCGAGCGCGTAGGCCACGTCGACCGGCGTGGCCCCTTCGGGGAGGGTGAGGACCTGGCCCTGCCCGGTGAGCACGGTGATGCTGTCGGCCAGATCCGTGCGCACGCCCTCCAGGAGTTCCTCGGCCGAGGCCTGCTCCTGCCACCCGAGCAGCCGGGTCAGCCACTCCGGGTCGGTGGTGCGCTCGGTGGTCAGGCGGCCGTCCCTGCCGGTGGCCTGGCGGATGTCGGCGATGATGCCGTACTCGGAGACCTGCTGGGCGTGGGAGTCGCAGATGATGATCTGCACGCGGCGGCCCGACTCGGTGAGGACGGTCGTGTGCAGCGCCCGGTACAGGTTGTACCGGGGGGTGGCGATGAAGTCGCGGAACTTGGCCGGGTAGGGCTTCCACCTGCCGTGGACCGCGCCCAGGGCCAGGTAGGCGTTGCGCTCGTCGCCCTTGACCACGACCACGTACCGGACGGTGTCCAGCGGGTCGGGGTCGCCGGTCAGGCCGGTTCCGGAGGTGAACACCGAGTACGGGTGGCGGGAGCGCACCTCCACCCGCGCCTTGACGCGGAAGGAGGCCAGGCCGTCGCGCAGGGAGACGCGCAGCGCGTCGACCTCGTGTGCGGAGTTCTCGCGGACCCGGGCCACCCGGGTGCTGACCCGCTCGAAGTCCTCACCCTCCAGGTACTCGAAGCACAGGTCCTCCAGGTCACGCTTGAGCCGGTACACGCCCAGCCGCTCCGCGAGGGGGATGAGGAGCTCCCGGGTGCCCTGGGCGATCTTGACGCGCTTGTGCGGGGGCTGGAACTGGAGGGTGCGCAGGTTGTGGAGCCGGTCGGCGAGCTTGATCAGCAGCACGCGCAGGTCGTCGCGGGCGGCCACCACCATCTTGCGGAAGGTCTCCCCCGCCGCCGCGCTGCCGTACATGGACCGGTCCACCTTGGTGACGCCGTCCACCATGACGCCGACCTCGGTGCCGAACTCCGCCGCGAGGTGGGCCAGGCTGAAGGGGGTGTCCTCCACCGTGTCGTGCAGGAGGGCGGCGACCAGCGTCGCGGTGTCCAGGCCCATCTCGGCGAGGATGGTGGCCACGGCGACCGGGTGGATGATGAACGGCTCGCCGCTCTTGCGCCTCTGCTCCTTGTGCAGGTGCTCGGCCACGGCGTAGGCCCGGCTCAGCAGCGCCACGTCGGCCTTGGGGTACCAGCGCTGGTGCTCCCTGACCAGGGCCCGGACCCGGTCGGCGGGGGTGGAGGTGGCCTTGGCCGCGTTGAGCCCCTGCCACCACTGGGTGGACGCCGTCACATCGGGTGCGCCCATCCCGACCCCCTGTCCGCAAGCTGATCCGAGTCGCACCAGTGTAGTGACCGGCAGCCGCCGCGAGGCCGGGAATCCGGAGTCCGCGCCCGGGGCCGGGACCGCCGCTGCTCACCAGCGGGACAGGGGCCGCCGCGGTCACCCGCAGGGGGCCGGGGACCCGCCTCGGCTCCTCAGCGCCGGAGCCGCGACCGCTCCCGCTACTCGCCGGTGAAGGCGGGCCGGACCCGGGCGAGGGAGGCGCTGACCCCGGCCTCGTGGTCCTTGGTGCCCAGCTGCTTGTTCTGCTCCACGACCTCCCGGTCCAGGGCGGCTGGCAGCGCGGCGAGCAGGTCGGCGCGGAGCGTGGCCTTCATCGAGCGCACGGTCAGCGGGGCGGAGGCGGCGATGCGGTGGGCGTGGTCCACGGCCGCCGACCGCAGGGCGGCCTCGTCCACCAGCAGGTCGGCCAGGCCGGTGGCGTGGGCCTCGGTGCCGGTCACCCGGCGGGCGGTGTAGAACATGTCGGCGGCCTTCTGGCGGCCGACGATCGCGGGCAGGGACACGCTCAGCCCGAAGCCCTGGTGCAGGCCCAGGAGTCCGAAGTTGGCGTGGAAGCGGGTGGAGGGCGCGGCCACCCGGAAGTCCGCCGCGCAGGCCATGCCCAGGCCGCCGCCCACGGCCGCGCCCTGGACGGCGGCGATCACGGGCACCGGCAGGGCGAACAGGCGCAGCGCCTCACCGTAGATGGCGCTGAGGGTCCGGACCGGGGTGTCGCCGACCCCGCCCGCCGCGAAATCCACCCCGGCGCAGAAGTTCCTGCCCTCCGAGCACAGCACGAGGGCGCGGCGGTCACCGGTGGCGACCAGCTCCTCGGCGGTGTCCGCCAGCTCCTTGAGGAGAGCGTGGTCGAAGTGGTTGTTGGGCGGCCGGTGGATCTCCAGGACGGCGACGTGGCCGTCGAGGCGGACGGACAGTTCCTCGCTCATCGGACGCCTTCCCGTGCGTTCGGTGTGACCGGCGACGATGTTACCGCTGGGTAGGCCACCCGCGGGTGACCGCCCCCCCCAACACGCGCGCGGCCGAGGCCAGAGGAACCGGACGGACCGGGCACTGGGATTCACCCGCACCACGCGCGCGGCGTGCGGCGCAAGCCGTCGGGCCGACTCCCCTCCCCCGGTTGCGCCAAAGGCGCCCCCGCGCGCCCGCCGGTCCAGCACACTGGCCTTGCCGGTCGCCCACCAGCGGCGATCGCGCTCCGGACACGCGAGGACACGAAGGGTTCTGCCATGGCCACCATTCCGGGCGACCTGCTCTACACCACGACCCACGAATGGGTCCGCCGGGAGCCCGGCGGCACGGTCGCCGTCGGACTGACCGACTTCGCCCAGCGGCAGCTGGGCGACGTGGTCTTCCTGGAGCTGCCCGACGTCGGGGACCGTTTCGACGCCGAGGAGGCGGTGGGCACGGTGGAGTCGGTCAAGGCCGTGTCGGAGTTCTACGCGCCGTTCGGGTGCGAGGTGGTCGAGGTCAACGACGAACTCGCGGAGGAGCCCGAGCAGGTCAACGACGACCCCTACGACTGCTGGCTGTACCAGGCCCGCCCCGCGGACCCGGGGGCGGTGGACGGGCTGCTCGACGCCGAGGCCTACGCGGAGCTGCTCCGGGAGGAGGCCGAGGGGTAACGGGGCCGACCGAAAACGTCACCTGTGTGGTGCGTGGCCCCTGACCTGCGATGATCTTGTACTTGCAGCCGATGTCGGCGGCCGGGACTCGCTATGGGTACAAGATCACGGCGAAGGGGCCGGGTTTCCGGTCACCGCGCAGGGGACGCCCGGAGGCCCGGTACCGGCACCGGCCGGGCGGCCCCGGACGGCCGGTGCCCGGTCCCCCGACCGCTCCGGACGGGGAACCGGGCACCGGTCCGGCCTTCACCCTCCCGACGCCCCCGACCCCGCGGCGGCCGCCTCCAGCGGGAAGTGGCAGGCGGCCGTGTGGCCGGGGTGCCCCGGGCGGGTCTGGGCGGGCGGGGCGACCTGGGCGCACACGTCCTCGGCCCGCCAGCACCGGGTCCGGAAGCGGCACCCGGACGGCGGATCCACCGGTGAGGGCACCTCGCCCCGCAGCAGGATGCGCTCCCGGGACGGGGCCCCCGCGCCGAGCAGGGCCGGGGCGGAGGACAGCAGCGCCGCCGTGTAGGGGTGGCGCGGGTTCTCGAAGATCTCCTCGGTCCCGCCCGTCTCGACCACGCTGCCCAGGTACATCACCGCCACGCGGTCGGCGACGTGGCTCACCACCGACAGGTCGTGTGAGATGAAGACGTAGGACACGCCCAGGTCGCCCTGCAACTCGGCGAGCAGGTTCAGCACCTGGGCCTGCACGGACAGGTCCAGGGCGGACACGGGCTCGTCGCACACGATGACGTCGGGTTCGAGGGCCAGGGCGCGGGCGATACCGATGCGCTGGCGCTGCCCGCCGGAGAACTCCTGCGGGTAGCGGTGGGCGTCGCCGGCCCGCATGCCCACCATCTCCAGCAGTCGGCGGACCCGTGCGGGCCGCTCCCCCCGGGGGACCAGCCCGCGGTGGGTGCGCCACGGCTCACTGATGAGTTCGGCGGCGTTCAACCGCGGGTTCAGTGAGGCGAAGGGGTCCTGGAAGACCATCTGCACCCGGCGGCGCCAGGCCAGCAACTCCTTGCCGCGCAGGGTGAACGGGTCGGTCCCGTCGAAGCGCAGCGTGCCCTGGTCGGGCCGCTCCAGCATGAGCAGGACCCGGGCCAGGGTGGACTTCCCGCAGCCCGACTCGCCCACCAGGCCCAGCGTCTCGCCGCGCTCCAGAGTGAGGTCGACTCCGTCGAGCGCGCGCAGCCGGGTGTTGCCCGAGGCGCTCCTGGGAACCCTGAAGCTCTTGGTCAGGCCGCTCGCCCGGAGCAGCGGCCCGGCCGGTCGTGCCGTGGTGTCAGGCATCGGCCGCCTCCTTCCAGTAGTGGCAGGCCGCGGCGCGGCCGTCACCGGTCGCGGTCGGCTCCGGCCGGTGGGTGGCACAGCGCTCGCGCGCCAGGGGGCAGCGGGTGCGGAACGCGCACCCGCTGGGGATCGCCCTCAGGTCGGGCGGGCTGCCGGGGATGAACCGCAGCGGCTCCCCCCGCTTCTGGCCACCCGGCACCGAGGCGAGGAGTCCGCGCGTGTAGGGGTGGCGGGGGGAGCCGAAGACCTCCCCGACCGGGCCGGTCTCCACGACCGCTCCGGCGTACATGACCGCCACGTGGTCGGCCTGCTCGGCGGCGACCGCGAGGTCGTGGGTGATGAGGACCAGCGCCATGTCCCTCTCGGTGCGCAGGTCGCGCAGCAGCTCCATGATCTGCGACTGCACGGTGACGTCGAGGGCGGTGGTGGGCTCGTCGGCGAGCAGCACCGAGGGGCGCAGGGCCACCGCCATCGCGATCAGCAGCCGCTGGCGCATACCGCCCGAGAACTGGTGGGGGTAGGCGTCGACCCGGGAACCGGGCTCGGGGATGCCCACCCGCTCCATGAGTTCGACCGCCCTGGCCCTGGCCTCGCGGCGCGACAGCCTCTCGTGGATGCGGAAGGGCTCGGCCAGCTGCGATCCCACGGTGAACACCGGGTTGAGCGCGGTGAGCGCGTCCTGGAAGACGATGGCCAGTCCGGGGCCCGCCAGGCGGCGCCGCTCCTGGGAGCCGAGGGTGAGCAGGTCCGCCCCGTCCAGGCGGATCTCGCCGCCGACCACGTCGGCCACCGGGTCGAGCAGACCCGCGATCGCCTTGGCCGTCATGCTCTTGCCGCACCCGGACTCGCCCAGCAGCGCCAGGGTCTGGCCGGAGTCCACGGCGAAGCTCACGTCGCGTACGGCGTGCGCGACCCCCTCGGGGGTGCGGATGTCGACCGAGAGGCCGTCCACCTCCATCGCCGCGGGCCGCGGGGACCGCACCCGGGTCGGACTCTCCTGCACCGCGTTCACTGCGCTGCCTCCTCGGCCTTGCGGACGGGCGCGCGGCGCCTGCCGCGCGGCACGGTCAGCCGCCACCTCTGGGCGGGGTCGGTCGCCAGCCTGGCCCAGGAGGCCAGGGTGGTGGCCGAGATGGTCGTCATGATGATGGCCAGGCCCGGGAAGACCGCGATCCACCAGGCCGTCTGGAGTTCCTGCCTGCCCTGGGCCACCATCAGCCCCCAGCTCAGGTCGGGCGGCTGGATGCCGATGCCCAGGAAGCTCAGCGACGACTCCGTGAGCATCACGAAGCAGAAGTCGAGCGTGGCGACGGTGAGCAGGGTGGGCATCACGGTCGGCGCGACGTGGCGCCGGATGATGCTCCCGCTGCGGGTCCCGAAGGTGCGGGCCGCGTCCACGAACAGGCGGCTGCGCAGCTCGGCCGACTCCGCGCGGGCGGTGCGCAGGTAGATCGGGATCCGGGCGACCGCCAGGACGAGGACGATGGTGGCGACGCTGGGCGAGAACACGTAGAGCACGACGACCGCGAGCAGCAGCGAGGGGAAGCTGAGGATCACGTCGGCGATCCGCATCGACACGCTCTCGCGCCAGCCCCGGTGGTAGCCCGCCCACATCCCCCAGACCGAGCCCACCACGAAGGAGGCCAGCACGGCGGGGACCGCCACGGCGAAGGTCGTGCGCGCGGCGACGATCAGCCGCGCCGCGACGCTGCGGCCCAGCGAGTCGCTGCCGAGCACGAACGCCCAGCCGTTGTCCAGGGTGAACGGCGGCAGGTTGACAGCGCGCAGGTTCTGCTGGGTGGCGAGGCCGCCGAGCAGGAACGGGCCGACCACCGCGACCGCGGCCAGCACCACCAGGACCAGGGCGGCGGCGCAGGCGAAGGGGTCCTTCAACAGCAGCCGCAGCAGCCCCTGGGGCCGCGGTGCGGGCGCCGTCTCGGCGGCGGTGGCCATGGCCGCACCCGTCGCCACGGCTTCGGTGGCGGTCACCGCCGTCGCGGCCGTCTCGGCGGCGGTCACCGCGTCGTCGCCGTTGCCCGGCGCGGAGTCAGGGTTCTTCATGCCGTCACCCCCTGGCGGACGCGCGCGTCCAGCAGCGCGTAGCAGATGTCGATGAGGATGTTGAGGACGAAGATCGTCACGGCGGTCAGCAGCACCGCCGCCTGGAGCACCGCGAAGTCGCGTTGCAGGATCGAGTCGATCATCAGCTTGCCGATGCCCGGCCAGCCGAAGATCGTCTCGACGACGACCGCGCCGTTGATCATCCCCACGGTCAGGTCGCCCGCGACCGTCAGGGCGGGCGCGGCCGCGTTGCGCAGGGCGTGGACGAAGATGACGCGCTTCTCGTCGGCGCCCTTGCTCCGGGCCACCTTGGCGTAGGGGGCCGACAGGGCGGAGACCATCGACCCGCGCACGACCTGGACCAGGACGCCGAACGGGCGGATGAGGAGCGTGGCGATCGGCAGGACCCACGCCCCCATCCCCTCGGTGCCGGAGGTCGGCAGCCAGTTGAGGGTCACCGCGAACACCAGGACGCCCATGATGGCGAACCAGAAGTCCGGCACGCTGGCCGAGGCCGACGACAGGAAGCTGGCGACGCGGTCGGCGATCGAGTTGGGGCGGTAGGCGGCCAGGCTGCCGATCACCACGGCCGCCAGGATGGCGATGCCCATGGTGGCCCCGGCGAGTTGCAGGGTCGCGGGGAACGCCTGGAGCACCGCCTCGGCGGCGGGCTGGGCGGTGCGCAGCGACTCGCCGAAGTCGAGCCGGGCGATCTGGGTGAGGTAGTCGAGGAACTGCACGAACACCGGCTGGTCGAAGCCGTTCTGGGCGGCGAACTCCGCCCTCATCTCGGGTGTCGCGCTCAGGGGCAGGTAGAGGTTGGCGGGGTCGCCGGTCAGCCGTGCCAGGAAGAAGACCCCCAGCACCACGGCGAGCAGTGGCAGGGCGCTGGACAGGATGCGGCGCCGCAGGAAGACGAGCATGGAGTCGGTTACCCCCTCAGCCGTTCCGCTGGATCTCGCTGAGACGCAGCTCGTCGTTGGTGGCCGAGTTCGGGGTGTAGGACACGCCGTCCGCGACGGACATGATGCCGGTCATGTGGGCGAGCACGGCGTCGCGGACCACCTCGTCGTTCTGGTGGGCCAGCGCGGCGGCGAACGCCTCCTGGCGCTCCCCCTCCCGGGCCTGCTCGGCGTCGGCGATCAGCCCGTCCAGCTCGTCGGTGCCGTAGATGCTCTGCGCGCCCTCGGAGCCGTAGATCTGCTCCATCGTGAACGCCGCGTCACCGGCCTGGTTGCCGTGCTGGGCCTGGAGCAGCGTCGGGCCCGCGTCGGTGGGGAAGGGGCGCAGCAGGTACTCCAGCCAGGCGTTGACGTCGAGCATCTGGATCTCCACGGTGAGCCCGGCCTCGATCAGGGAGCTCTGCACGACCTCCATGGCCTCCGAGGCGCGGGGGTAGATGCCGTTGCGTCCGATGATGGTGATGGTCGTGTCGACGGGCACCCCGTCGGCGCGCGCCTCCTCGATCAGCTCGGCGGCCCGCTCGGGGTCGTAGGGCCAGGGCTCGATGTCGGGGTTGTGGCCGGTGACGCCCTCGGGAACGATCTGTCCGGCGGGCTGGCCCAGACCGGCGAAGACCGAGGCGACCAGGCCCTCCTTGTCGATGGCGTGGTTGATGGCCTCGCGGACGCGGATGTCGTCGAGGGGCTCCTGGGTCGCGTCGATGCGCATGTAGGAGGTCTCGTTGTTGGGGTACTCGACCGCGTTGTCCCCGGCGCCGTCCTCGGGGGCGAGCCCCACAGCGATGTCGGCCTCCCCCTGGGCGACCATCGCGGCCCGGATGCTGCCCTCGGAGCGCCAGACGTACCTGGCCGAGGCGAACTCGGGCGCCTCGCCCCAGTAGCCGTCGTAGCGCTCCAGGGTCAGGCTCGAACCCTGCTCCCACGCGCCGATCCGGTACGGGCCGGTGCCCACGGGCTCGCGGACCTTGCCCTCGGCGTCGGTGGTGGTGGGCACGACCTCGACGAAGGACAGCCGCAGCGGCAGGATCGGGTCGGGCTCGCCCGTGGTGACCTCCAGCGTGGTGGCGTCGGCGGCCTCGACGGTGATCTCGCTGTCGCCGAAGACGTAGCCGTCGACGTTGCAGCCGATGTCGGAGTTGACGGCGCGGTCGACGGAGAAGGCGGCGGCCTCGGCGTCGAAGGGCGTGCCGTCGTGGAAGGTCACCCCCTCGCGCAGGGAGAACGTCCACGTGGTGTCGGAGGTCTGCTCCCACTCGGTGGCCAGCGCGGGTTCGAGTTCACCGGTGTCGGGGACGCGCTCGGTGAGCGCCTCGGTGATGTTGGAGCGCGTGACCCTGCCGGTCGCGGTGAGGGAGGCGTCGCACGGTTCCAGGGTGGGCGGCTCCTCCGGCAGGACGATGCGCAGCGCGTCGGCGGAGGCGGCGTTGTCGCTGTTGGCGACCGAGCAGGCGGTGCCTGCCAGGAGCGTCGCGGCCGCGGCGAGGGCTCCGGCGGCCCGTACCGGGCGGCGGACGGAGGTCGGGGGGCGGGATGTGATGGGCATGGGTTTCTCCGGGATCTGCCTTGTGGAGGGTGAGCAGGGGATGCGGGCTCTCCCCGGAGGGGGAGGTGCGATGGGACTGGTGACGGGCTGGGAGCACTCCCCCGGAGGGGCGCGGTGGGGCGGCTGGCGGGGGCGGGGGCGCTCTAGGCGGCCGCCGCGACCGCCAGACCGCGGTCGATGATCCGGCCGAGCCGCTCCCGGTGCTCGGGGCGGACCTCCCCCAGCGGGGGGCGCACCGGTCCGGCCGAGCGCCCTCGCAGCTCCAGGCCCGCCTTGACCAGCGAGACGGCGTAGCCGGGTGTGGTGTCGCGCAGCTCGGAGAGCGGGACGTAGAACTCGCGCAGCAGCTCGTCCTGGGTGGCCTCGTCTCCGCGTTCGAGCGCGGTGAAGAAGGCCGACGCGACGGCGGGGGCGAAGGCGAGCGAGGCCGAGGAGTAGGAGACGGCGCCGACGGCGCGGTAGGCGCGGACGAAGGTCTCGGCGGTGGGCATGCCGTTGAGGAGCGGGAGGTTCCCGCCGGTGGCGGTCACGGTGCGCTGGAGCAGTTCGATGTCGCCGTGCCCGTCCTTGAAGGCCACGACCTTCTCGCTGCGGGCGAGTTCGGCCACGGTGGCGGGGGCGAAGACCGCGGTGGAGCGCTGGTAGGGCACCAGGCCGACGCGGGCGGCGCCGATCAGCTCGCGGTAGTGGGCGAGCAACCCGTCCTGCGGGCCGACCTGGAGGTAGGGCGGCAGGACGAGGGCGCCGTCGGCGCCCTCGTCCTCGGCCGCGCGCAGGTACTCCAGGGCGGTGCGGGTTCCGCCGCCGACGCCCGCCAGCACCGGGACCGCTCCGTCGACGCGGGCGACGGCGGTCCGCACCACCGCACGGTGCTCGTCGTGGGTCAGCGAGGCGAACTCACCCGTCCCGCAGGCCACGAACAGCGCGGCCGGAGCGGCCTCCAGCATCTCGTCGAGGTGCTCCTCGAAGCGGGGGAGGTCGAGTTCCCCCGTGGAGGTGAAGGGCGTGACGGGGAAGCCGAGCAGCCCCGTGAGGGAGGCGGCGAGTTCGGCTGGGCTGGGGGACATGGGGGCCTCTTGTCTACGTATGGAGATGCGGTCTACCCTGATGGACGGCAACACTAGATTGGTGTCTCAGATCACGTCAAGGGGAAGAACTTCTCCCCTTAGTCACAAAATGGAAAAAGGGGATATATGGGATCATCCGCCATGCAGAGCACAGAAGCCTCCCAAGCCACAGGCGTGCGTCCGGTGAAGTCCGCTGAACGGACGATCGCGGTCCTGGAGTACCTGAGCACGGCCGACCGGCCCCGCTCGCTGCGCGAGGTCGCCTCCGACCTGGGTATCCCCCGGGCCAGTGCCTACGCGCTGCTCACGACCCTGGTGCGCAGCGGGTGGGTGGACCCCGACATCTCCAACACGGGGTACCTGCTGGGCATCCGCGCCCTGCGGATGGGCGCCTCCTACGTCGAGCACGACGGCGTCGTGCGCCGGGCGCAGCGCGTCATGAACGAGATCGCGCAGGAGTGGGGGGAGACCGTCCACCTCGCCCGCCTGGACGGCGACGAGATCGTCTACCTCGCGACCTGCATCTCGCGGCACTCCCTGGCGGTCGTCTCCCGCCCCGGCCGCCGCCTGCCCTGCTGGGGGACGGGGCTCGGCAAGGCGCTGCTCGCCACGCGCCCGTGGGAGGACGTGGAGGCGCTGCTGCCGCCCACGCTCACGGCCCGCACCCCCCACACCCTCACCGACCCCGCGGCGCTGCGGACCGAACTGGAGCGGGTCGGGGAGCGCGGACACGCGATCGACGAGCAGGAGTCGACCGTCGGGCTGCGGTGCTTCGCGGTCGCGCTGGACTTCGGGGGCGGGGTGGCGCCCAGGGAGGCGCTGAGCTTCTCCGTCCCCATCGTGCGGCTGGACCCCGACCGGGAGCGGCGGCTCGTGGCGGCCCTGCTGGAGGCGCGCGACCGCATCGTGCGCTGACCCCGGCGTTCCGGAGCGCCCCGGGCGCCGCCCGGGGCGGCACGGACACCGCCGGCCGGAGTACGGATACCGCCCGCGGGGGCCGGTGCGGCGCGGTGAGCGGTCCGGACACCGGCCGCGCGGGACGCCGACGCCGGGGGGCCGCTCCCCCGACGGCTCCGGACGGGGACCCGGACACCGGCCCCGAGGGGCCGGGCACACCGCCTCCCGGTGTGCCCGGCTACGGGTCAGCCGTGGGCCGGACCGGATCCCTGACGGGTCAGCCGGGGGTCAGACCAGCCCGCGGCGGACCAGCAGGGGCTCCATCCGGGGCTCGCGGCCCAGGAAGTCGCGGACCGCCTCCATGGGGTCCACGCCGCCGCCCACCGACAGCACCCTCTCCCGGAAGCGGTCGCCGCCCTCCCGGGTGAGGCCGCCGTTCTCGGTGAACCACTCCACGCTCTCGGCGTCCAGGACCTCGCTCCACACGTAGGAGTAGTAGCCCGCGCTGTAGCCGTTGGCGAACACGTGCATGAAGTACGCCGACCGGTAGCGCGGACGGACGAGGGGGTGCAGGACCCCCGCGGCCTCCAGGGCGCGGGCCTCGAAGGAGGCCGGGTCCTCCACGGCCTCGCCCGGGGCCAAGCGGTGCCAGGACCAGTCCAGGAGCGCGGCGGCCAGGTACTCGAAGGTCGCGAAGCCCTGGTTGAACTGGCGGGCGGCCGTCAGGCGCTCCACGAGTTCGGCCGGCACCGGCTCACCGGTCTCGTGGTGGCGGGCGTAGTGGGCCAGGACCTCCGGCCAGGTCGCCCACATCTCGTTGACCTGGGAGGGGAACTCCACGAAGTCGCGCGGCACGCTCGTGCCCTGCACGCGCGGGAACCGCACGGCCGACAGCAGCCCGTGCAGGGCGTGGCCGAACTCGTGGAAGGCCGTCTCGACCTCGTCGAAGGTGAGCAGGGTGGGGCCCGAGGCGGGCTTGGTGATGTTGAGGTTGTTCACCACCACCGGCCGCTCGTCCAGCAGGAAGGACTGGTCGACCAGGTTGTGCATCCACGCGCCGCCGCGCTTGGTCGGTCTGGCGTAGGGGTCCAGCAGGAACAGCCCCAGGGGCGAGCCGTCCCGGTCGAACACCTCCCACACCCGCACGTCCTCGTGGTAGCCGCGCAGGTCGGGCCGCTCGGCGAAGGTGATCCCGTACAGCAGCGCGGCGGCGTGGAAGACGCCGTCCTCGACCACCCTGCCGAGTTCGAAGTAGGGGCGCAGGACGCTGTCGTCGAAGTCGTAGCGCTCCCTGCGCACCCGCTCGGCGTAGAAGGGCCAGTCCCAGGGCTCGATGTCGTGCCCGGCGTGCTCGGCCAGGGCCCGGGCCTCCTTCTCGACGTTGCGCCGGGCGGGTCCGACGAGCTGGCCGAGCCGTTCCTCGACCGCGTCGACGGTCTTGGCGGTCTGGTCGGCGACGGTGTAGGCCGCGTGGTCGGGGTAGCCGAGCAGCGCGGCCCGCTCGGCGCGCAGGACGGCCATGCGCGCGGCGATGTCGAGGTTCTCGGGGGCGCGCTCGGCGCTCAGGGTGTAGAGCCGCTCGCGGGTGGCCCGGTCGGTGAGCTGGGCCAGCGCGGGCTGCACGGTGGTGTTGAGCAGGGGCAGGACGTACTCCCCGTCCCGCTCGATCGCGCTGATGTGGGCCTCGTCCAGGCCGTCGAGGTCGGAGACGTCGCCGGTGACGAGGGAGGCCTCGCGGGTGGCCCGGACCACGTTGCGGGAGAACTCGGTGCTCAGTCCGGCGAGTTCGGCGTTGAGCTCGCGCAGCCGGGCCTGCTGGTCGTCGTCCAGGTCGGCGCCCGCCTTGACGAAGTCGAGGCGGTACCGCTCCAGCAGCCAGGCCTCCTGCGGGTCGGAGGTGGTGACCTGCCGCACGCGCTCCCACAGCTCCCGGTTGAGCGAGACGGCGTCCCGGTGCTGGGCGGCCCTCGGGGCGGTCTCCCGCTCGATTTCCTCGATGCCGTCGGTGGCGTCGGACCCGGCCAGGGTGTGCAGGACCGTCTCCACCCTGGCCAGGAGCGCGCCGGAGCGCTCCAGCGCCGCGATCGTGTTGTCGAAGGTCGGGGGCTGCGGGTCGCGGACGATCGCGTCCACCTCGGCGAGGTGCTCGGCCACGCCCTTGTCGAACGCGGGCAGGAAGTGCTCCTCGCGGACGGCGGCGAAGTCGGGGAGCCCGTAGGGAAGCTCGCTCGGGGACAGGAACGGGTTGTCGGTCAAGGATCGTGCTCCTCGTTCGTCGGTACCGGCCCCGCTCCCCCGCGGTGGTGTGCGGCGGAGCTGTGGACGACGCGCCGGGTTCCGCGGCGTCGGGGTCCTCGGCCGGGCGGGCTCCGGTGCTCTCGGGGCGCTCGTGCTGTTCTACCTTGCTCCCCGGCCCGTGTCACCCGCACGCCCGGGGGCGTCGCCGGTAGCCGTCGAGCGTCCGCGCACCGTCCCGTGTGTCGCCCGCACGCCCGGGGCGACGCCCGCGCGTTCGGGAAGGCCGTCCGCGCGCGTGGGCACAGGCCGCCGCCCCGTTCTCCCCCGGGTACTGGGCGATGGCCGCGTTGGGGGCCGCCATCGCCGGGGACACCGCGACCGTAGTCCGCGCCGCCCTGGTCCTGGCCTCGATCGGGGTGGTGGCGGGCGCCCTGGCCTGCGTCCGCGTCGGCCGAGGCCTCGGGGACCTGCGGGGGTAGCGGCGCGGGGTACGGCACGCGAGCGTAGTGACGCCGGGTACGGCGCGGGGTGGAGAACCGAGCCGTGTAAGGGACGGGGAACCGCGCCGTGCGCGGGCCGGAAAACCTCGCCCGCCTCCCCGGCGTCCTACCCGGTACCCCCTCCCCCTCCGAAAGCGAGACCCATGCAGCCGCTGCTCCCCGAGGACCCCGACAGCATCGGCCCCTACCGGCTGCGCGGCAGACTGGGCTCGGGCGGGATGGGCGAGGTCTACCTCGCCCTGTCCGCCGGGGGAAGGCCGGTGGCGGTCAAGGTCGTGCGCCCGGAGTTCGGCGCCGACCCCGAGTTCCGCCGCCGCTTCACCGGCGAGGTCGAGGCCGCCCGGCGCGTGGGCGGGTTCTTCACCGCGCACGTGGTCGACGCCGACACCGACTCCGAACGCCCCTGGTTCGCCTCCGCCTACGTGCCGGGGGCCTCCCTGCACAGCGCGGTCACCGAACACGGCCCCCTGCCCGAGGACGCCGTGCTGCGCCTGGCCTCGGGCACGGCCGAGGGGCTGGCCGCGGTCCACGGGTGCCGACTGGTGCACCGCGACCTCAAGCCCTCCAACGTCCTGCTGTGCGACGACGGCCCCCGCCTCATCGACTTCGGCATCGCCCGCGCCCTGGAGGCGACCTCGCTGACCACCAGCGGCCTGGTCGTGGGCACCCCCGCCTACATGTCCCCGGAACAGGCGCGCGGGGACCGGGACGTGGGACCGGCCAGTGACGTGTTCTCCCTGGCCGGGGTGCTGGTGTTCGCCGCCACGGGCACCCCCGCCTTCGGAACCGGGCAGCCCTCCGCGGTGCTGTACCGCATCGTGCACGAGGCCCCGGTGCTGTCGGCCGTCCCGGAGCGGCTGCGGGGCCTCCTGGCCGCCTGCCTGGCCAAGGACCCGGGCGAGCGGCCCGGGGTGGACGAGGTACTGGCGGCGTGCGCGGTCGGCGAGTGGACCGGCGAGGGGTGGCTGCCGCCGTCGATCCTGGCGATGGCGGAGAGCGCCCGGGTCGGCGGGGAGGACGCCGGGGACGGGACCACCGCGCCGGCGGACTCCCCATCGGCCGCGCCCACCCTGGCCGCGACCCGCGCCGGAGACAGCGGCGGGAACGGCGGGGACGGCGGGAACGCGGACGGCGGCAGTGACGGCGGGGACGGCGGTGGTGCGACGGGCCGGGGCAGGAGCTGGTGGCGCCGGATCGCGGACGCCTTCGGCGGCGGGAGCGGTGACGGCGGGGAGCGCGGGGGACGGGACGGCCTCGCGCCGCGATCCCCCTCACCCGCCCCGGACACTCTCGCCGAGCGGATCGGCGCGGGCTGGTCCGGGGTCGCCTGGGGCGCGGACGTCGCGGCCTTCCGCGTCCGTTTCCCCGGCGCCCGCGAGCAGAACGGGTGGTGGGTGAGCGGCGAGCCGCCCGAACCCTTCTGCGGGTTCCGGATGACGACGCAGTACGCCATCGGGGAGGACGGGCTGTTCATGGTCTCGTTCATCCCCGAGGTGGAGGACCGGGACCGGCTCGCCCCGGCCGTCCTCAACGCCCTCGGTGCGCCGAAGGGGCAGGTGACGGCCTGGGAGGTGGGCGAGGTGGTGGTGGAGGTGAAGATCGGCGGGATCGTCGTGACCCTCACCCACAGCGGACTGTCTCCCTGACGGGTACACCGATGGTCGTGCGCCTCCACGCGGCGGGCCCTCCCTGCCGCCCGTCCCCTCCGGCGCTCCCCCCACGTCGCCGAACGCGGTCGGCCCCGGCTCACGTCTCCTCGGTCGCCGCCCGTTCCGGAGCGACGGCATCGCGGACGCAGTCCCGCAGCAGGGCGCGCCGCCGCTCGTGCGCGTCCGGGGGCTCCGCGGCGGTGGCGGCGTAGACGCTGCTCACCGGCGACCAGGCCATCGACATGGCGATGACCAAGGCCATCACGTCGAAGGGGTCTCCCCGCCTGACGCGCCCGGCGGCCTGGGCCTCGGCGATCGCACGGATCTTGTGGTCGTCGTGACTCTCGTGCTCCGCGACGAGGTGCCCTTCCGGACGCCGCTCCAGGCGGGCCCAGGTGGCGAGGCGGGTGAGGTCGGGGCGGACGAGGTACTCGTCGTAGAGGCGTACGGCCCAGTCGGCCAGGTCGTCGGCGTCGATGGGGGCGACGTTGGTGATGCGCTCCAGCAACGCGAAGAAGATGGCGTCGAAGAGCCGTTCCTTGTTTCCGAAGTAGCCGTAGAGCTGCGCCTTGTTGGTCCGGGCGGCGGCGGTGATCCGCTCGACGCGGGCCCCGGCGATGCCGTACTGGGCGAACTCCCGCGTGGCGGCGTCGATGATGCGCTGGTAGGTCGCGGCTCCGCGCGCGCTCGACGGCTGGCCGGGCATCGGCTGATCGGGCATAGCCCCACGTTAGCAGACAGACCGGTTTGTTTGCGGAACGGGAGCGTCACGTCTAATCTCAAATAGACCGAACAGTCTGTTTGAGGAGAGAGATGCGCACCACCACCGGCTGGCAGGCGGACCCCGCGACGCGCGCCCTGCGACGCGCGTCCCTCCAGCGCCGGGACCTGCGCCCGGACGACGTCGCGGTACGGGTGGACTACTGCGGTGTCTGCTTCAGCGACCTGCACGCCCTGCGCGCGCACGGAAGCGACGCCGACGGAGTCCTGGTACCGGGGCACGAGTTCACGGGCACGGTGACCGAGGTCGGCGGCGCGGTCACCGGTTTCGCCCCGGGCGATCCCGTGGCCGTCGGCAACATCGTCGACTCCTGCGGGACGTGCCCCATGTGCCGGGCAGGGCAGGAGAACTTCTGCCGCGAGTTCCCGACCCTGACCTACGGCGGCAGCGACCGGCGGGACGGGACGACCACCCTGGGCGGCTACTCCCGCGAGTACGTCGTCAGCGAGGGGTTCGCCCACCGGCTGCCCGCGGGCCTCGATCCGGCCGCGGCGGCGCCCCTGCTCTGCGCCGGGGTCACCGTCTGGGAACCCCTGCGGGCCCTCGGTGTGGGCCCGGGTAGCACGGTCGCCGTGGCCGGGCTGGGCGGCCTGGGCCACCTCGCCGTCAAACTGGCCGTCGCGCTCGGCGCCACGACCTCCGTCATCAGCCGCAGCCCGGACAAGGCCGAGGAGGCGCACGGCCTCGGCGCGGACGAGTTCGTCGTCTCCACCGACGCCGGGCGGATGGAAGCCGTCCGGGACCGGTTCGACGTGGTCATCGACACCGTCTCCGCCCCGCACGACCTGGCCCCCTACCTGGCCACGGTCGCCATGGACGGCACCCTCAGCCACCTCGGCCACCTCGGCCCGGTCACCGTCGACACCATCGACCTGCTCATCGGCCGCAAGAGGCTCAGCTCCGCGGGCAGTGGCGGACGCCCGTCCACCGCCGCCATGCTGGACTTCTGCGCCGAACACGGCATCACCGCCGACATCGAACTGCTGCCGTCGTCGCAGGTGAACACGGCCCTCGAACGCCTGGAACGCAACGACGTCCGCTACCGCTTCGTGCTCGACATGTCCGACCTGGACTGAGCGCGGGCTCGGCCGCCCCCACCCGCTCAGGAACCGGGCGTCTCGGAGCGGTGGGAGTGCCCGTGCTGGCGCCCCAGCCCGAAGTAGTGGCGAAAGCTGTAGATCATCGGATTCCAGCGCGCGGGGTCGACGTGGTCGGTGCCGGGCACCACCAGGCGCTCGTCCGCGTGCACCCGCAGCACCTCGGCCTGGACCACGGTGAAGTCGCCCGAGGCGTCGGCGTCCACGCGCACCGCCCGGGCCTCCAACTGCAACGGGCACTCGGCCACGCGGGGCGGCGCGACCCGCTGCGACTCCTGCGGGGTCAGGCCAGCGGCGGCGAACTTGTCGGCCTCGAAGCGGCAGCCCGGCGGTTTGCCCGGGGGTACGGGCGAGCGCCCGGTGAGCGGGGCCAGCCGCTCGACAGCGGCCCAGCCCTCGGCGGCGGGGAAGCTGGCCACGAGTTCGGGGCGCTCGGCCAGGTTGCGCGCGGTCTGCCCCGTGGCCCCCAGCCCCAGCACCAGCAGGTAGCCCAGGGCCCAGGCCGAGGAGATCGGGGCGAGGTTGGGGGTGCCGTCGTCGTTGACGGTGGAGATCAGCACCACGGGGGTGCCGAAGTAGAGGATGCGCGGTCGGATGGTGCGGTGGACGAGGGGCGCGGCCGGGGCGGCGTGCCCCGGGGCCGTTCGCTGGTCAGTGGTCATGACCGGGACTCTAGGAGGCCGAAGCTTCGGTGGCGGCCGAACTGTTTCCGGCCCCCGCACCACCGGACCGTGACTCGCGGGACGGTGTCCGGGCCGGGACCCGCGGGCCGGTGTCCAGACCGGGACCGACAGGCCGGTGTCCGGACGGGGACTCGCGGGCCGG
The DNA here is from genome assembly GCF_028993595.1 of Nocardiopsis camelliae. Taxonomy (GTDB): domain Bacteria; phylum Actinomycetota; class Actinomycetes; order Streptosporangiales; family Streptosporangiaceae; genus Nocardiopsis; species Nocardiopsis dassonvillei. The sequence continues at coordinate 2,155,976 of NZ_CP118614.1, read as the reverse complement.
GGTCTCCCCCGGCCCGGACACCGTCGCGGTCAGGCCTTGACCCGGTGGGTGTCGACCGTCCACGCGCGCGCCTGGTCGCTCAGGGTCACCCCCAGGCCGGGCCGGTCGGAGAGGTGCATGCGCCCGCCCGAGATCTCCAGGTGCTCGTTGAAGAGGGGGTCGAGCCACTCGAAGTGCTCCACCCACGGCTCGTGCCGGTAGGCGGCGGCCAGGTGGATGTGGACCTCCATCGCGAAGTGCGGGGCCAACTGGAGGTTGCGCCGGTCGGCCATCGCCATGACCTGGAGGAACTGCGTGATGCCACCGATCCGGGGCGCGTCGGGCTGGACGATGTCCGCGCCCCCGTGCCGGATCAGCTCGGCGTGCTCGGCGATGCTGGTGAGCATCTCCCCGGTGGCGATGGGCGTGTCGAACGTCGCGGCCAGGCGTCCGTGGCCCTCGAAGTCGTAGGCGTCCAGCGGCTCCTCGATCCAGACCAGCCCGAACTCCTCGAAGGCCCGGCACATGCGCTGGGCGTCGGCGCGCGACCACTGCTGGTTGGCGTCCACCATCAGCGGCACGCCGTCGCCCAGGTGTTCGCGCACCGCCGCGACCCGGGCGAGGTCCGTGGCGCTGTCGGGGTGGCCGACCTTGAGTTTGATGCCGCCGATGCCGTCGGCCACCGCCGCGGCCGACCTCTCCATGACCTCCTCGACGGGGGCGTGGAGGAAGCCGCCCGAGGTGTTGTAGCAGCGCACCGAGTCGCGGTAGCTGCCGAGGAGCTTGGCCAGCGGCAGGCCCGCCCGCTTGGCCTTGAGGTCCCACAGGGCGATGTCGAAGGGCGCGATCGCCTGGGTGGCCAGCCCGCTGCGGCCCACCGAGGCGCCCGCCCAGACGAGCTTGTCCCAGATCTTGCCCGTGTCGCTGGGGTCCTCCCCCAGCAGGACGGAGGCCACCTCCCGGGCATGGGCGAACTGCCCCGGGCCGCCCGCCCGCTTGGAGTAGCCGAACCCGACGCCCTCGTGACCGGCCTCGGTGGTGATCTCGGCGAAGAGCATCGCGACCTCGGTCATCGGCCGCTGGCGCCCGGTGAGGACCTTGGCGTCGCTGATGGGCGTGTCCAGGGGCAGGGTGACCGAGGAGATCGTGACGCTGGTGATGCGGTCCTGCGTGGCCGCTCCGGCGTGCGGGGTCATGTACGTCCTTTTCTCTTGCTGGTGTGCGGCCGTGCACACGTGTGCGTAGAGGGCGTGCACGTGTGGGTCGTGTGCGTATGCGGTTACAGGTAAGGGGGCGTGCGCGCACGAGCGTGCACGTGTGCGTATGCGGGTGCGTGCGTGTACGGGCCTGGTGGGCGTCCGCCGTGGCGGAGCCGCGCCCGCGACCGAAAACCGGCGAACAGGCGCAGGCCCTCGCCGCGCCCGCGACCGCGTTCGTGCGGGCGCGGGCGCGACCGGTGGGCCGTGAGCGCCTCGGGCGGCGTCCGGCGCGGCGTCCGCTCGCGCCGGAGGCCGCGCCGAACGGCTCAGGAGGTCTCGATGGCCGCCTCGACCTCGGTCATGAACTGCTCGGCGGCCTCGGCCGGGGTGAGGTCGCCGAAGGCGAGCCCGTCGCTGACGCGGCTGCTGATGTCCACGACCTGACCGGCGCCGATCGGCGCGGGCGGGTTGCCGTCCACGATCGTGCCCTCGATCTCGCTCATGAACTCGGCCATCCGGGCGTCGGACTCGGGAAGGTCGTCGAGGATGGCCTCGCGGACCTCGGTGTTGGCGGGCAGGCCCAGGTCTGCCAGGAGCAGCTCGGACGCCGCCGGGTCGTTGAGCATGTGGTCGACGAAGCGGGCCGCCTCCGCGGGGTGCTCGGAGCCCGCGGAGATCGAGTAGAACATGGCCGGTTTGAAGAACAGGCCGGTCCGGTCGAACTCGGTCTCGCCGGGGTAGCGCAGGAGCTGGATCTCGCGCCCGGAGGCCTCGACCACGTTGCCGAGCTGGTTGCTCCAGAAGTGCGCCATGGCGCCCTCTCCGGTGGCCACGACCGACTGGTCGATGCCGCCCGCCTGGATCTCCACGCTCCGGGCCGCGCTGGGCTGGCCGCCGTTCTCCAGCAGGTCCTGGGTGATCTCGTACCAGGCCTCCAGGGTCTCCTGGGAGAAGCCGAGGCTGCCGTCCTCGTTGTAGAGCGCCTCCCCGTGCTGGCGGGCGAAGACCTGGAAACCGGCCTCGTTGTAGCTCATGCTCTGGGCGCCGGCGAACTCACCGCCGCTGCCCTCGCTGATCTGCCCGGCGATCTCGACGTAGTCCGCCCAGGTCCAGGTGTCGTCGTCGGGCATCTCCACCCCGGCGGCGGCGAAGGCCTCGGGGTCGGCATGGACGGAGTAGGCGTTGACGCCGCTGGCCGCACCGAAGGTCTGCCCGTCCAGCTGGCCGCTCTCGGCGACCAGCGGGTCGATCAGCGAAAGGTCCAGGCCCTCGGCCTCGCTCAGGTCGAGCAGGGCGCCTCGGTCAGCGTACTCGCGCAGGTAGCGCTCCTCCTGCATGAGGACGTCCGGGGAGTCGTTGGCCGCGGTGGTGGTGGCCAGCCGGTCCCAGTAGGCGGACCAGTCGGTGGTCTCCGCCGTGATCCGGATGTCGGGGTTGTCCGCCTCGAAGTTCTCGATGACCTGGAGCATGGTGGCCTGGCGCTCGTTGGAGCCCCACCAGGAGAAGCGCAGCTCCACGGTGCCGTCGTCGGAGCCCGAGCAGGCGGAGGCGAGCAGGGCCGTCGCCGCGGCCGCGGCGGTCACGGACAGGGCGGTGCCGCGGCGGCCGTGTCGGCGCCCTCGGCCCGGGGGTACGCGCATGGTGGTGTTTCCCTTCGGCTTCCGGCTCGCGCCGGTGACGGCTGTGGCTTCGGTGGGGGCGTCCGCGCCCGGCCGTCCGGGGGGACGCGGACACGGACGTGTGCGTGGGAACACAGGGAAGAAATGGCTCGAAGTGGACTGGTAAGCGCTATCCAAGGACTATGATGGTCAGTTTTTAGCACCGTGTTCACATGGGTGTCAATGGTTCACATCCATGGATCGCCTGGTGGACCATCTCGCCACAACGACGCCGCCTTCGGCCACAGAAGTCACACGCGCGAACGCGAAGGGCGACCCGGGGTGACCGGGTTCCACATCGGGGCAGACGTGCGGGACGACTCTCACGCCTCGACACGGAAAGCGTTTACCACGTCCTGGTCCGCAGCGACCCCCGTGGGGCGGGAGCCGTCACCCGCACCGGTGCGCGCGCCCGCCCACGGCGAGCCGCGCCACTGGGACGAGGTGACCCGCCCTGCACCCATGGGCGGCACCGCGTCGCGGTGAAGACCGGGCCATGGTGGAGAGCGGGCCGCGCGGTGCAGGCCGGGCCGCGGCCGGGCCACGGGGTCAGGGGCGGCCCCGGCCGGGGACCAGCGCGGCTCCGGCGAGCGGCACCAGAGCGAGCAGGAGCCAGGGCAGCGGCCCGCCCAGGTCCAGCAGCGCCCCCGCGGGCACACTGCCCAGGAGCACCACCAGCCCCGACAGCGAGGAAAGCGCGCCCGTGAACAGGCCCAGGTGGCGGTCCTCGACCAAGTCGGGGATCCAGGCACGCACCGTGGGCACGATGAGCACCTGGCCCAGGGTCAGCGCGGTGACGAACACAGCGGAGGGCACGAGCGCGCCCAGCGCGCCGACCGGCATCGACACGGCGGCCCCGGCGAAGCCCAGGCAGATCAGCACCAGCCCCCACACCAGCGTCGCGCGCCGCGTCAGACGCGCGGAGGCCCAGCGCAGCATCGGCATCTGCGTGGCGATGTAGAGCAGCGACGCCCAGGCCAGCAGCCAGCCCAGCGCCGTCTGGGAGCCGGTCGCCCGTTCCACCTCCGCTGGCAGGGCCAGGTAGAGCTGGTTGTAGGCCAGCAGGTAGCCGCTGTAGGCCAGGCTCAGCGCCAGGAACCGGCGGTTGCCCAGCAGCAGCCGCAGCCCCTCCCGCAGACGCGGCGCCCCCCGGTCGGCCGACGCGGGCGCGCCCGGCGCGGTGCGCGGCATCAGCCGCAGGTGCCCGGCCAGCACGGCGGCGAAGACCCCGGCCCCGGCCAGGCAAGCGGCGCGGAAGCCACCGAGCAGCAGCAGGGCGCCCAGCGGCGGGCCGACGAGGGTTCCCGCCTGGCCAGCGACGGAGAACAGGGCGAGCATCAGGGTGCGGGGTTCACCGGTCCTCTGCTCGTGCCGCACGGCCTGGCGCACGATCTCGGTCTCCACGGCCGGGGAGAACAGCGCGGCGGCGAAGCCGATGAGCAGGACTGAAGCGATGACCGACGCGGTGCCCTGCGCGAAGCCGAGCCAGCAGAACCCGGCCACGCGCAGCGCGCAGCCCGCCAGCACCACCGGGCGCGCGCCGAACCGGTCGGTGAGCGTGCCGCCCACCACGAACAGGCCCTGCTGGCTGAAGGTGCGCAGGCCCAGCACGAGGCCGACCAGCCACCCGGCCAGGCCCAGGGCGCCGCCGAGGTGGTCGGCGAGGTAGGGCAGGACCGCGAAGAAGCCGACGTTGAACGCGAACTGCGAGCCGATCAGCAGCAGGGGCAGCGCGGGCAGACCGCACACGTCGCGCAGAGCCGCGGCTCCGCGCGCGGTGGTCCGGGACAGGACGTTCGCGCCCCTGTTCGCGAGCCCGGTCCCGGCGGTGTTCCCGGACCCGCTCGTGTCCCCGCTACCGATGCCGCTGCCGCTCCTGGCCCCGCTGCCGTGCTCGTTCCCGTTCCCGGTTCCGATCCCGGTCCCGTTTCCGCCCTTGTTCTCGTGCCCGCTTCCGGTTCCGGTCCTGTTCCCGAGCCCGCTCCGGTGCCCGCTTCCGGTCCCGGACCCGCTCCCGCTCCGGTGCCCGCTCCCACTCCCGTGCCCGCTCTCGCTACCGCCCCGGTTCCCGCGGGGCGGCCGTGCCGGGCTCACGAGGCGCTCGGCAGCGACCGGTCCCCGGAGGCGCCGGGGAGGGCAGGGACGGCCTCCACCAGTTCGCGGGTGTAGGGGTCGGCGGGGTCGGAGCAGACCCGGTGGGCGGGGCCGGTCTCCACCAGCCGCCCCGCGCGCATGACCGCCGCGCGGTGCGCGACGTGCCCGACGAGCGCCAGGTCGTGGCAGATGAACAGGTAGCCCAGTCCCAGTTCGTCCTGGAGGCCGGTGAGCAGGTTGAGGACTCCGGCTCGCACCGAGGAGTCCAGGGCCGACACCGGTTCGTCCAGGACCAGCAGACGCGGCTCGCAGGCCAGCGCCCGCGCGATCCCCACGCGCTGACACTGCCCGCCGGAGAGCTCGTGCGGCAGCCGGTCGCCGTGCGCGGGGTCCAGACCGACCTTCTCCAGGAGTCCGGCCACCCGGTCGGGGCCGGTCGCGCGGTCCCAGCGGCCGTGGATGCGCAGGGGTTCGGCGACGGCGTCGCGCACGCGCAGGCGCGGGCTGAGCGAACCGTAGGGGTCCTGGAACACCGGCTGGATCGCGGGGCGCAGGGCGCGCAGCTCCCCCTCCGCCATGGCGGTCAGATCCCGGCCCTCGAAGAGCACCGTTCCGCCCTGGGGGCGGCGCAGCCCGATCACGGCCGCGGCAGTGCTGGACTTGCCGCACCCCGACTCCCCGACCAGGGCGAGCGTCTCCCCCGCGCCGATGTCGAAGGAGACGCCGTCGACGGCCGTCACCGGCGCGGCCCGCCGGGTGCGGCCCGGGTAGCGCACCACCAGGTCGCGCACGCTCAGCAGCGGTGGGGTGGTCATGTCGTCCTTCCTCGTGGTGTGTGCGCGGTGTCCGTGAACAGGGAGGACGCCGGGTCGGGCAGGTCCTGCCACCGGTGGCACGAGACCAGCCTGCCCGACTCCCCCGCCGAAACCGGTGAGGGCTCCTCGGCGTGGCACCGATCCTCCGCGAGCGGGCAGCGGGGCGCGAAGGCGCAGCCGCCGGGCAGCGCCTCCGGCGAGGGGGGCGTCCCGGCGATGGCGGGCAGGCGGCGGTCCCCGGTCCCGGGCCGGGGCCGGGGCAGCGCGGCGACCAGGCCGGCGGTGTAGGGGGCGCGCGGCCGGGTCAGGACAGGTTCCACCGGGCCCGACTCGACGTGGCGCCCGGCGTAGACGACCACCACCCGGTCGGCGTGGCCGCCGACGACGCCCAGGTCGTGGGTGACCAGGACGACCGCGGTGCCGGTCCGCTCCCGCAGCCCGCACAGCAGTTCCAGCGTCCGTGCCTGCATCCTGGGGTCGAGGGCGGTCGTGGGCTCGTCGGCGAACACCAGGGCGGGTTCGTTGACCGTGGCCATCGCGATGACCGCCCGCTGGCGCATGCCGCCGGAGAACTCGTGCGGGTAGGCGTGCGCGCGCCGGGCGGCGTCGGGTATGCCGACCCGGTCCAGGGCGGCCACCGCCCGCTCCCACGCCGCGGCCCGGCTCATCCGCCGCACGGAGCGCAGGGCGCGCACGAGCTGGGCGCCCACGGTGTGCACGGGGCTGAGCACGGCGAGCGCGTCCTGGGGCACCAGGGACATCCGACGCCCGCGCAGGGGCCGCAGGACGGCGGGCGGGGCGCCGACCAGCTCCCGTCCGTCCAGGCGGACGCTCCCGGTGACGGAGGCGCCGTGGGGCGCCATGCCCAGGACGGCGCGGGCGGTGACCGACTTCCCCGCGCCGGACTCCCCCACGAGCGCGAGCACCTCGCCGGGGCGCACGTCGAAGGAGAGCCCGCGCACGGCGCGGACCCCGCCCCCTCGCCGTCCGGGCAGGGTGACCCGCAGGTCGCGGACCGACAGCAGGGCCTCGTCGCTCATCTGCGTCCTTCCGGGGAGGGTTCGGCTTTCGGGCCGGAGAGGGGAACCGGGCACCGTGGAGCGGGGCGGCGGAGGCGGCCGCGCGCCCGGGTCGGGTCGCCGCCCGCCGCGCCCGCGCGGTCCTCGGGCGGGAGCCCGCCTTCTTCGCGGGTCACGTCAGGGCTCCCGGGGGCGGTGCGGTCGCGGCTGGCCGGGAACCCCGGCGCCACGGGGGTGTCCACGAGCCCTGGGGAAGCGTGGACGAGGAGACGGCGAACGCGGCCAGCAGGAGGAGCATGGCGGCCGGGGCCAGCGCCGCCAGGGGCGCTCGCTCCACGTAGGCCAGGGACTCCGACAGGCTCAGTCCCCACTCTGCCGAGGGCGGCTGCGAGCCCAGGCCGAGGAAGCCGAGCGAGGCGATGGCCAGCGCGATGCCCGGCAGGCGCAGCACGGCGTGGCGGGCCACCGGCCCCAGGACCGCGGGCAGCACGTGCCGGACCAGGATCCAGCGGGGGTCTGCGCCCAGGGCCCGCTGCGCGGTCAGGTAGGCGGCCGCGCGCGTCTCCTGGACCAGTGCGGAGGTGTGCGCGGCCAGCGGGGGCCAGGAGACCAGGGCCACGGCCACGGCGGCGCCGAGGGGTCCGGGCCCGGCGATGGCGGCCACCAGGATTCCGGCGATCACCGGGGGCAGGGCGTTGGCCATCTCCGAGGCGCCCGCCGACAGCGCGGGAACGAACCCGATCAGCAGGGCCGCGGCCAGGCTGGCCAGGCACACCAGCGCCGCGGTGCCCACGGTGGCCAGGGCGCCGTGCCCGAGCCGGGCCAGGACGTCGCGGCCGACCGCGTCGGTGCCCAGGGGGTGGTCCCAGGAGGGGGCAGCGAGGCGCTGGGCCACCTCGACGGTCATGGCGTCGCGGGTCAGGCCCCACAGGCACACCGCCAGGATCAGCGCCGCGCACACCGCGGGGACCGCGCGGCGCACGGCCCCGGCGGGGGCGGTGGGCGGCGGGGGCAGGGTCAGGGCGGCGTCGTGCAGGCCGGGGCCCAGCAGGAGGCGGCGCGCGGCCTGGGCGGCGATCCCGGCGGAGGTGCCGAGCAGCACCAGGCCGAGCACGGAGCCCTGGAGCAGCGGCAGGTCCTGGGACTGGGCGGCGCCCAGGGCGGTGCGGCCGATCCCGGGGACGGCGAAGACCGTCTCCACCGCGACGGCGCCGCCGGTCAGGCCGACGACGACCATGGCGAACTGGGGGATGAGGGCGGGGGTGGCCCGGCGCAGGGCCGCGGCGGCTACGGAGGCCGGGGAGCAGCCCGAGGCCGTCCACAGTCCCACCCAGCGTTCGGTGAGGACGGCGGGCAGCGCGTCGTCGAGCAGCCGTCCCAGCAGTCCGCCCGCGGGCAGGCCCAGCGCCAGCGCCGGGAGCACGAGGTTCACCGGGCCCTGCCAGCCGTAGGGCGGCAGCCAGCCCAGCCACACCGAGAGCGCGACCATGAGCAGGACGGCGACGAGGAACTCCGGCAGGGCGGTGAGCATCGCGGCGGCGGCCCCGCTGCCCGACCCGCCCGGGCGCAGGGTGCCGCGCGCCCCGCGCACCAGCGTCGGAGCGCACAGTACGGCCGCGACGAGCAGTGCGACGGCGAGCGCGGCGCCCATGACCGTCAGGGACACGCCCATGGCCGAGACGACCGAGGGCAGCACGGGCGCGTCGGAGACCCAGGAGCGGCCGAGGTCGCCCTGGAGGACGCCGCCGAACCAGCGGGCGAGGGTCACCGCGGGGCCGTCGGCCAGGCCGAGGTCCTCGCGGATGGCGTCGAGCACCTCGGGCGTGGGTGCCTGCTCGGCCGAGCGGGCGCGCAGCACCGACAGGGCGGGGTCGCGTCCGGACAGCCAGGGCAGGAGCCCGACGACGACCGTGACCAGGACCAGGGCGGCGACGCGGGAGACCAGGGGCAGGAGCCACCCGGCCCCGCGGGCGCCGGCGCGGTCGGGGGCGGCCGTGCGTCCGGGGGGCTCGGGGTGGCCGGGTGGCGCGGTGCGACCGGGGGCGCCGGTGCGGTCGGGAGCGGCTGCGGCCATCAGTTCAGCCGGGTCCGCGGGGTGACGAGCAGGCGCTCGCGCGGGTCCTTGGCCGAGTCCACGACGTTGGCGGCGTCGCCCTGGATGACGCGTTCGTGCAGCATGGGGATGGCGGCGTCGGTGGCCAGCACGGCCGCCTCGGCCTCCAGGATCGCGGCGCGCCGCTCGTCGCCCGCGGGGGTGCGCTCGGCCTCCTCCAGCGCCGCGTCCACGTCCTCGTCGCACAGCTGGGCGATGTTGAAGGACCCGTCGCAGGAGAAGTCGCTCGTCATGTAGGCGACGGGGTCGCCGGAGTCCAGGACGGTGGCGCGGGAGAGGATGAACGCGTCGAACTCGCCGTTGAGGGCGTCCTCCTCGATGTTGGCGTACTCGCGCACGACCTGTTCGACCTCGAACCCGGCCTCCTCCAGCTGCTGTTCCAGAACGGTGGCGACCTCGGGCAGCTCGGGGCGGTCGGTGAAGGTGGCCAAGGTGATGGCGGCGCCGTCGGGGTCGGCGGCCTCGGCGGCCTCCGGGCGTTCGGGGCGGTCGGCGGCCCAGGGCAGCGCGGGGCCCAGCAGTCCCTCGGCCGCGTCCGCGCGCCCCTCGTAGACACCGTCCACCAGCACCTGCCGGTCGATGGCCTCGCGGGCGGCGGCGCGCAGCCCGGGCTCGGTGAAGGGCCCGTCCTGGGTGTTGAGGTAGAGGGTGTTGGTGCGCGGCATCGGGACCTCGGTGATGAGCTCCTGGTCGAGCAGAGCCGCCTGGGAGGTGGGCACGGCCTCGACGATGTCGGCCTCGCCGGTGCGCAGGGCGGCGGCGCGGGCGGTGCCGTCGGGCACGAAGCTGACGTCGATGCCCGGGGCCAGGGCGGCCTCGCCCCAGTAGCCTTCGTAGCGGTCCAGGCTCGCGGAGGTGGTGCCGTTGACCTCGACCAGTTCGAAGGGGCCCGAGCCGGTGCCGACGGGGCTGACCGTGTCGCCCTCGTAGGCGCTCTCGGCCAGGATCGACAGCTGCGGCGAGGACAGGCGCTGGGGGACGAGCGGGTCGGCCTCGGCCGTGGTGACGGTGACGGTGTCTCCCTCCGCCTCGACCCCGAGTTCGACGCCGTCGAGGATACGCGGCTTGGGCGAGGCCTGCGCGGCGTACTCCAGGGAGTGGGCGGCCACCTCGGCGGTCAGCTCGGTGCCGTCGTGGAACGTGACCCCGTCGCGGATGGTGAAGGTCCAGGTGGTGTCGTCGACCTGGGCCCACTCGGTGGCCAGGCCGGGCTGGGGGTCGCCGACCTCGTCCAGGACGACGAGGGTCTCGGCGGTGCTCCAGCGCGAGAGCTTGAAGGCGTCGTCGGTGAGCGGGGACAGGGCCGACCTGGGCGGCAGCAGCATCGCCACCGCGATGCGCCCCTCCTCGTCGGCGGTGGCGGTGTCGCTGCCGGAGGGGAAGCAGGCGGTCAGCAGGAGGGCGGAGGCGGCGGCCAGGCAGGCGCCGGGAGGGATCTTGCGCAGGTGCACGGCGGTTCTTCCGGGTCGGGGGCGGGGAGGCCGCCGCGGTGCGCGGACGCCTCGGCGGACCAGAGCAGCATATGACAACCGTTTTCATTATTGATCCCCCGCGCCCCGCCCAACAGGGACGAAGCAGGACGCAGGGGCAGCCGGACCGACGCGCTGGGGGGAGCGGAAGCCCGGTGTGGAAGGGGATACCCGTTTTGTCCTGAGGGCTCGGCAACCGGGGCCGCGGGCGGGCCGGGTGCCGCGCGGGAGGCCCACGCCACGCACGGGAGTGAGGCCCGCCACTCCCCCGCGCGCCTCCCCGGTTCCGATCCCGGCGGTCGGCGGCTCGGCGCGCCCTCCTCCGCCGCCGGACGGTCCGGGCGCCTCGGTGACAGCGAGGACCGCGCCCGCCCGTGCATTCACGCGAGGGCGGAACCACTCGTTTTCCACGCCACCGCGCACCGGTTCCTGGAAATGGCCGGAAACGGATACGCCCCCGCATGATTCCGTAAACCCGTCCACCCCCTGAACAGCGCTTGCAACCCGATCCGGCAACCACGACAAGGGACAGTCACCCCCTGGTGCCGGCCCGGATTTCCGGGCTGATCCCACGGTGTTTCCCGCAAGCCCCCGGCCCCGTCGAGTTGAAGACCCATGCCAGAAGAACCCGCCGAGGGAAAAGGCGGAGTCGCACGGGACTTCCTGTCGCGTGGCATCCGGTGCCGGTGGCGACCCGCGCCGGTCGGACGGCCGCTCCGGGTCAGGAGGGTTCGGCGGTCAGCCTCCACCCCCGGGCCCGCTCGCGCGCACGGGCGAACTCGGCGTGGCGCCCTCCCGCGGCGAGGAGTCCGGCCGGGGTTCCGGCCTCCGCGACGCGTCCGGCGTCGAGGAAGACCACCCGGTCCGCGGCGGCCACGGTGGCGGGCCGGTGCGCGATGACGAGCACCGTGCGCTCGCGCGCCAGGGAGACGGCGGTCGCGGTCAGCAGCGCCTCGTTCTCCGCGTCCAAGGCGGCCGAGGCCTCGTCCAGGACGACGACCGGCGCGTCCTTGAGCAGGGCGCGGGCGATGGAGACCCGCTGCTTCTGCCCGCCCGAGAGCGAGGCGCCGCCCTCGCCGACGCGGGTGTCCCACCCGTCGGGGAGTCCGGCCACCACCGCGTCCAGGCCGGAGGCGGCGGCCACCCGGTCCAGGTCCTCCCGCGCGGCCCCGGGGTCGGCCAGGAGCACGTTCTCGGCGATGCTCGCGTCGAACAGGTACACGTCCTGGAAGACCATCGCCACGTGCCGGGACAGCTCCTCGCTGCCGACCGCGCGCACGTCCACCCCGCCCAGGCGCACGCTGCCCGCGTCGACGTCGTGGAAGCGGGCCAGCAGCCGGGCCACCGTGGTCTTGCCCGAACCCGAGGGCCCGACCAGGGCGGTGAGCGTCCCGGGTTCGGCCCGGAAGGAGACCCCGTCCAGGACGCGGGGCCCGTCCGGGTCGTAGGAGAAGGACACGTCGTCGAACTCCACGTCCGCGCCCCGGGGCGGTACCGGCGCGTCCGGTTCGGGGAGGGGACGCGCCTCCAGCACGGCGTTGAGCCGGTCGAGCACGTTCGTCGCCATCCGCAGGGCGGCCCCCTGGTCGGCCGCGCCGGAGAGGGGGTGGACGAACCTGGCCACGAGCACGAGCAGCGCGACCGCCAGGGGCGCGTCGAGGGTGCCGCCGAGAGTGAGGAACACGGTGGCCACCAGGAGCAGGCCGAAGACCAGCCGCACGGCGAAGGAGTAGCAGAGCAGGGCGGGGACCGCGCGCAGCAGCAGGCGCCGGGCGGCGCCGTGTTCGGCTTCCAGCGCCGCGTCCAGGCGCCGGCCGCCCGTGTCCGTGCGGCCGAAGGCCCGCAGCACGGTCTGGGCGCGGGCGTACTCCAGCACCCGGTCGGCGGCCTCGTCGGTGACGGCGTCGCGAGCGGCGTCGTTGCGCCCCACCGCCTCACCGGACAGGGTGAAGACCATCCACAGCAGCGGCAGGCAGGCCGCGGCCGCGAGCGCGATCCGCCAGTCCCACACGAACAGGGCCAGGACCGAGACGACGGGGGTGACCACCGCGTCGGCCAGGGGCGGGTACAGGTGCACGGGCAGGTTGGTGGCCCGGGAGACGCCGTCGGTGGCGAGGCGGTTGAGCTCCCCGACCCGGCCCCCGGTGAACCACCCCAGGGGCAGGCGGACGACGTGGTCGCCGAGCCGGTGGTGCAGGCCCCGCGAGAGCGCGCCGCCGACACGGAAGTTGAGGTGGAGGCTGCCCGCGCGCAGCACCGCGTAGACGGCGGTGGCGGCGAGCAGGACAGCCACCCAGGGCCAGGCCCGGTCCGGGTCGGGGCCCAGGAGGTGGGACAGCACGGGCACCAGGAGGGCGAACAGCACACCCTGGAGGGCCGAGACGACGGTGGTGAGCGCGAGGCTCGCGCGCATGGGCCCGACCTGCTCGGGGCCCAGGGCCTTGAGGAAGGCGCGGATCACTGGTCTGCTCCCGGTTCTTCGTCTCGTGCGTCCGCGTCATGGGCGTCCCCTTCGGACGCGCCTCCGTTCCGGACGCCCCTGTTGAGCAGGGCCCCGTCACGAACGCCGTCGCTGGCCTGCCCGTCACGGGTGCCCGCACCGGGGCCGCCTCCGTCACCGGCGTCCGCCCCGGACACGCCGCTCTCGCGGGCGGCCCCGCCGGGTGCGTCCGCGTCACCGTCCCGCGGGTGCTGGGCGCGCCACAGGTCGGCGTACCGGCCGCCGCGCGCCAGCAGCTCACCGTGGGTGCCGCGCTCCACCACGCGGCCCTCGTCCATCACCGCGATGAGGTCGGCCCCGGCCACGGTGCCCAGCCGGTGCGCGATCACCAGGACCGTGCGGCCCCGGGCCAGTTCGCTCAGGGCGTCCTGGATATCCGCCTCCGACACCGGGTCCACGGCCGCGGTGGCCTCGTCCAGCACCAGCACGGGGGTGTCGGCGAGCAGGGCCCGGGCGATGGAGACCCGCTGGGCCTCGCCCCCGGACAGGTCGGCGTCCTCGCCCACCACGGAGTCGTAGCCGCGCGGCAGCGCCTCGATCCGTTCGGCGACGCGGGCGGCGCGGGCGGCCGCCTCCACCTCCTCCCGGGCCGCCCCGGGGCGGCCCATGGCGATGTTGTCGGCCACGGTCTCCCGCAGCAGCCGCACGTCCTGGAACACGAAGCCGACCGTGCGGTACAGCTCCTCGGCGGGGATGTCGCGCACGTCCGCCCCGCCCACGGTGACCGCGCCCGCCGTGACGTCGGCGAAGCGCGCGGGCAGGGTGGCCAGGGTGGTCTTGCCCGCGCCGGACGGGCCGACCAGGGCGGTCACGGTGCCCGGCTCAAGGACCAGGTCCACACCGCGCAGGACCTCCCCACCCGCCCCGCTCCCCTCGGCGCCCTCCTGCGCCGGGTAGGCGAAGCGCACCCCGTCGAAGACCACGCGGGCGCCCCGCGGTCCCCCGCCGGAGCCCTCGGGCAGGGGCGGGGTGGCGAGCAGGTCGCGGACCCGCCCGGCGGCGGCCCGCGCCGCCTGGATCTGCTGCACCCGCGAGCCGATCACGTTCACCGGCGCGCACAGCGCCGGGGCCAGCAGGGCGAAGGCCGCCACCGAGACGGGTTCGCTCCAGCCCAGGGCGGTGAAGCCCACCCCCGCCGCCACGACGGTGACGGTGACCGTGGGCGCCGACAGCGCCAGGAAGGAGGCGACCGTGGCCGGGGTGGTGGCGCGCGACCAGGAGACGAAGAAGTCCGCGAAGGCGTCGGCGGCCCGGGTGAAGCGCTCGTGTGCCCTGCGGTGCCCGCCGAAATGCTTGACCACCTGGATGCCGTCCGCGAACTCCACGGCCGCGGTGTTGACCGCGCCCATCGCCTCGGCGTACTCGGCCATCTTCTTCATGGACCCGGCCATGGCCCGCGCGAACAGCAGCACGCCCGCGGCCACGGGCAGCACCGCGACCAGGGTCAGGCGCCAGTCCACGGAGGCGAGGTAGGCCAGGGCGACCACGGGAACCGCCACGACGGCGGCCAGGTCGGGCAGGGTGTGGGCGACCAGGGAGTGGACGTCCTCGATGTCGTCGTGCAGGGCCTTCTTGACCCGGCCCGAGCCGCGGCCGGAGAACCAGCCCAGCGGGACCCGCCCCAGGTGGCGGGCCAGGGCCCGCCGCACGGACAGCTGCATGTCGTTGTCGGCCAGGTGCCCGACCAGGGTGGAGGCGGTGCCCGCGGCCAGGGCGGCGACCGCTCCGGCCAGCGCGACCGCGACCAGCGTCCACACCGGGGCGGCGTCGGTCGGCCCGTCGACCAGCAGCGCCGCCGCGGCCTCGGCCAGGCAGATCAGGGGGACGAGGCCGAGCGCGCCGGCCAGGCCCTGGAGGACCACGGCCGCGCGGACGCGCCCCCTGACCGGCTCCAGGAGGACGTCGAGCGGGGAGGGCGCGCGCCCGGTCCCCGTCTCCGGCGCGGCCTGCGCGCGCGGGGAGGTGTCCTGTGCGGTGCTCAACGGACCAGCGCCCCGGTCTCCGGAGCGGCCTCGCGGCCGGTCCCGGGCGGGCGCCGCACGAACAGGCCGGGCTCCTCGGCGAGGCGCGGGACGCCGAAGGCCTCCCGGTCGTACTCGTCGACGACGGCGTCGTGCGCGGGGTCCGGGCCGTGCGCGGTGTCCGGGCCGTTCGGCGCCGCACGTGGAACGGGTGTGCTGGTGACCCTGTACCGGTGGCCGACGGGGGCGAAGGACCCGGTCCCCGGTGAGTGGTCGTCGATGGCGGAAATGGTGTCCTCCGGGTTCTGCGGCGTGGTCGGGGGGTGCTGGGCCGGGGGCCGGGGAGCACCCCCGCCGCCGGGGCGATCGCGTGGTCCCGTGCGGCGGGGGTGCGGCTCAGGCGGTCGTGCGCGGGCCCGGCGGCCCGTGGTCGGCGGACCGGCCCCGCCCGGAGCCCGTCGCCCGCACCGGCCCCGCCCGTCGGAACGGTGCGGACGCCCGGGCGCGGGGCCGAGAGCACGTGCCCGGAGGGCACAGGCCCGGAGAGCGCTGCCTAGGTGCAGCCCGGACACACGCCCGACAGCTCGAAGGAGTAGTCCAGGGAGTGGTAACCGCTGTCCTCGCGGATGCGTTCGACGACACTCCCCAACTCGTCCGCCTGCGCGATGTCCTCCACCCGCCCGCAGACCCGGCACAGCAGGTGGTGGTGCCGGGAGGAGGTCCTGCACAGCCGGTAGAGGCGCTCCCCCTCGGGCGAGTGGAGGGTGTCGAGGACGCCCTCCTCCGCCAGACGGTGGAGCGTGCGGTAGACGGTGGACAGGCTGGGCGGCCTGCGGGCGCGGGAGCCTCCTCCGGAGAGGGCGAGGTGGATCTCCTGGCAGCTGCGGAAACGCGTGCTCCGCCCCAGGGCCTTGAGGACGACGTCGTCGTACTGGGACACCCGGGGCATCTCAGGCCGCCGTCCGGTCGGTCCTCACGGTGAACGGCGTGCCCGCCGCCCCCGGCGCGCGGCGCCGTCGCCTGCCTCCAGACACGTCACGGGCCTCCGGTCATGTGACACAGACTGCATGGAAATGATTTTCATAACCGTACCACGGTCGCCCCAGTATCACCTCAAAAACTCCCGAACCGCACCGGAATCCGCTCCCCCGAGGTCTACGAGCGAGCGGCGGCCGTCCCAAGAGGACCCGAACGTCGGCGCACGGCCCTACGCTCGGTCCCGCACACTCCCCTTCCCCACCGCGGAGGCAGGACCATGGGCGTCTCGCTCCACTACAGCGCCACGCGCGCCACCCCCCTGGACGCGCACGAGCACGCCCTGGCCGCCGAGGCGCTCGCTGAGGGCGAGCGGGCGCTCATGGAGGAGGCCGCCGCGCTGCTGCCCCGGTGGCACGCCGCGGGCGAGGTGCCCGAGTCGCACCGGCGGCCGGAGGAGGTGTTCGAGGGGCTCTTCCTGTACGGCGGCCGCCACCTGTCGGAGGGCGAGGTGCTGGCGGGCTCCAGCAAGCTGCCGCACCACTCCTGCGGCGTCGAACCGCTCCTGTGCCAGCTGCGGCACTACCTGGGGGCGCTCACCCGGCTGCGCTGGGCCCTGCCGAACGCGCGCTGGAGCGTGCGGGTCGAGGACGCCGAGGTTCCCTGGACCGAGGAGGGCGGGTACTCCCTGGGCGGCGCGTCCGCCTGAGGCCGCCGAGCCCCGGCGCGCGGCACCGGCGCCGCGGCCCGCCCGCGCTTCGGTCGGAGCCGCACCGGCCTCCGCGGGCGGACGCCCCGACCCGAACGGAACGGGCCCGGGTCACCCCTCGGCGGTGGAGCCCCCGGGAACCGGGCCGTCAGGGGCCGCGCCCCCGGAAACCCGCCCCTCCCTCGCCGGGTCCGGCCCGGCGGACCGCAGGCCGACGAGGCCGAGGAAGTGTGCCATGTGGTCGGCCATGTCGACGCCGGAGTCGTAGGACCACTGCACCTGGAGGCCGTCCATGAGGGCCAGGCCCAGGGCCGCCAGGCGGTCGGCGTCGTGCTCGGCCGGAAGCTTCCCCTCCCCCTGGAGGCGCCGGATCTCCGCCGCGATGGCCTCGCGTCCCGTGGCGTAGCGTTCCCGGAAGAAGCCGTGGGCGGGGTGCCCCTCCTCAACGGCCTCCGTGGACAGGCGCGAGTACAGCTGCACGAGGCCGGGCACCTCGGCGTTGTGCCGGACCACCCGGACCAGTGACTCTCCGATGTCGGGGCGCTTGTCGGCGGCCTCACGACGCTCGCCGACGGCCCCGGGAGGCCCGCCATCGGCGCGGGAGTCCCGGCCGACGGCCTCGGTGTCCCGGCCGACGGCGCCGGAGCGCTGCCGCGCGCCCTCCCCGTAGACCAGCACGTCGAGTTCGTCGCGGTGGCGCAGCACCTCGACGAAGAGCCGTTCCTTGCTCCCGAAGTGGTGCAGCAGGCCGTTCTGGCTGAGTCCGACCGCGCCGGCGATCTCGCGCACCGTCGCGCGGCTGTACCCGTCGCGTCCGATGACGGCGAGCGCCGCGTCGAGGATCTCCCCGCGCTTGGCCACGCCCTTCGCGTAGGAGCCTCGTCGTGCCATGGCGCGACTGTAGCACTTGCCGCACGAAAACCGCATGACGTACTGTTTTCGCACGGACGCGCCACCGAACCGCGTTTCCCCGGACAGGAGCGAGCACCCATGACCCACGACCCGACTGACATCAGCGGGCTCACACCGGCGGAGAAGGCCTCGCTGAGCAGCGGCGCCGACTTCTGGACGACCAAGGCCGTGGGGGACGTCCCCTCGCTCGTGCTCACCGACGGGCCGCACGGCGTGCGCCGACAGGCCGGTGCCACCGACCACCTGGGCCTGTCCGAGAGCCTGCCCGCGACCTGCTTCCCGCCCGCCGTCGGCCTGTCCCAGAGCTGGGACCCCGACCTGGTCACACGGGTGGGCGCGGCCCTGGGCGCCGAGGCCGGGGCGCTGGGCGTGGACGTGCTCCTGGGCCCGGGGATCAACATCAAGCGCGACCCGCGCGGCGGACGCAACTTCGAGTACTTCTCCGAGGACCCCGTCCTCACCGGCGTCCTGGGCGGCGCCTGGGTGAGCGGCCTCCAGAGCACCGGCGTGGGCGCCTCGCTCAAGCACTTCGCCGCCAACAACGCCGAGCACGACCGGATGCGCTCCAGCTCCGACGTCGACCCGCGCACCCTGCGCGAGATCTACCTGCGCGCCTTCCAGAAGGTCGTGCGCACGTCCGCCCCGTGGACCGTGATGTGCTCCTACAACCGCATCAACGGCGTCTACGCCTCGGAGGACCACTGGCTGCTCACCACGGTGCTGCGCCAGGAGTGGGGCTTCGACGGCGTGGTCGTGAGCGACTGGGGCGCGGTGCAGGACCGGCCCGCCGCGATCGCCGCCGGACTGGACCTGGAGATGCCCGGCGACGGCGGCGCGAGCGACGCGCGGCTCCTCGCGGCCGTGGAGGACGGGGCCTGCTCGGCGCAGGACGTGGACACGGCCGCCTCCCGCGTGGCCGCGCTGGCCGCCAGGGCGCGCGGCTCCCGCCGGGACCGCGCGGCGGACTCCGCGCTCGCCCCGGAGGTCGGCGCACCGGAGGTCGAGGCCCACCACGCCCTCGCCCGCGAGGTGGCGGCGCGGTGCGTCGTCCTGCTCAAGAACGACGGCGCGCTCCTGCCGCTCGCGCCGGGCGGGTCGGTCGCGGTGATCGGCGGCTTCGCCCGGAACCCGCGCTACCAGGGCGGCGGCAGCTCCCACGTGAACCCCACGCGCGTGGACGTCCCGCTGGAGGAGATCCGCGCCCTGGCCGGTTCCGGCGCGGTCACCTTCGCCGCCGGGTACGCCGCCGACGCGCCGGGAGCCGCGGAGCCGGGCGACGCCGCGGAGCTGCGCGAGGATGCGGTGCGCGCCGCGACCGACGCGGACACCGCCGTGGTCTTCCTGGGCCTGGCCGAGCACCAGGAGTCCGAGGGCTTCGACCGCGAGCACATCGAACTCCCCGCCGAACAGCTCGACCTGCTCGCGGCCGTCGTGCGGGCACAGCCCCGCACGGTCGTGGTGCTCTCCCACGGCGGCGTGCTGCGGCTCGCCCCGGTCGCCGACCTGGCCCCCGCGGTCCTGGACGGGGCCCTCCTGGGCCAGGCGGGCGGCGGCGCGGTCGCCGACGTGCTGTTCGGCCGGGTCAACCCGTCCGGGCGGCTGGGCGAGACGGTGCCGGTCCGGTTGCAGGACACCCCCGCCTACCTCAACTTCCCCGGGGAGAACTCCGCCGTGCTCTACGGCGAGGGCCTGTACGTGGGCTACCGCTGGTACGACGCCCGCGACATGGAGGTGGCCTTCCCCTTCGGGCACGGCCTGTCGTACACGAGCTTCGCCTACTCCGACCTCGAACTGGAGCAGGACGGCGCCGGGATCACCGCGCACCTGACCGTGACCAACACCGGGGACCGGGCCGGACGCGAGGTC
Organism: Nocardiopsis camelliae; assembly: GCF_028993595.1. Classification (GTDB taxonomy): domain Bacteria; phylum Actinomycetota; class Actinomycetes; order Streptosporangiales; family Streptosporangiaceae; genus Nocardiopsis; species Nocardiopsis dassonvillei. The sequence continues at coordinate 2,136,707 of NZ_CP118614.1, read as the reverse complement.
GTGCAGTTCTACGTCGCCAAGCCCGACTCGGCCGTGTCGCGGGCGCCGCGTGAGCTGAAGGGCTTCACGGGCGTGACCCTGGAGCCCGGCGGCAGCGAGCGCGTCAGCGTCCTGCTGTCGCGCGAGGACCTGGCGTACTGGGAGGTGCGGGCCGACCGCTGGGTGGTCGAGGGCGGCGAGTACGTGGTGTCGGCGGGCGCTTCGAGCCGCGACCTGCGGGCCGCGGCGGCGGTCGCCGTCGAGGGCGACGCGCTGCGCCTGCCGGTGACGCTCGACTCCACGCTGGGCGAGGTCATGGCCGACCCCGGGGCGGCTGCCCTCCTCGCCCAGGCCTTCACACCTCCGGCGGCGGCCGAGGGCTCCGACAACGCCATGGGGATGGACATGGCGCGGATGATGGCCTCGATCCCGATCCGCCGCCTGGCGAGCTTCGGCCCGACGGGGCTGGACGAGCTCGAAGCGCTCGTGGCGAGGATCAACGCCGAGGACTGAGCGGAACGCCCGGCCGGGCGGTCCCTTCCCGCCGCCCGGGCGGTCCTTTCTCCGCCCTGCCCCGCCCCCGCCCGCGCCGGGCCCTGTACCGGCGGGGCGGCGGCGGGGATACTGGGGCGATGTTCGAGGGCTTCACCTCCCAGCACGTCCCGCTCGGCGACGCGACCGTCTTCGTGCGCCACGGCGGCCGGGGCCCGGCCGTGCCATCCCTTGGCCAGGATCGCCCGGTTCAACCCCGCCTTCTGACGCACGTTGACACCCGGCGCGTGGGTGGTGCCTTGGGCCGAGGCGGTCATGTTCTTGGTCTTGAGCTTTTCCAGCACCACGACCGCGTTCTTGGCACACACCACGTGCGCGGTCCGGGCGGCGAAATCGGCGCGCCGCGCCCGCACCCGCCCGGTCAGCTTGCCCAGAGCGGCCCTGGTCCTGGCCCGGTTGTTCGACCCCCGGCGTTGGCGGCACAGGCGGCGGCGCAGGCGGCGTTCGCGCTCGGCCTCCTTCGGGGTCTGGAACACCTGGTCGAGCAGGTCGCCGTCGGAGGTGGCCACCGCCACCGCCACACCCCGGTCGATGCCCACCGTGCTGCCGGGGCGCTCATGCGCCTCGGGGGTGCTCTGGCCGTCCTCGCACAGCAGCGACATATACCAGTGGGCCCCGTCCCGCGAGATGGTCGCGGAGCGGACCGTGCCCCGGGGCGCGCGTGACCAGCGGAAGCGCGCCCATCCCAGCTTGGGCAGCTTGATGCGCCCCCATTTGCGGCTCAGGCGTTGAATGCTCATCCGTGTGCCGTCGGGGAAGCGGAAGGAGGGCTTCCACCGGTTCTTGGCACGCCACCGCACCTTGAACGTGCCGTGCTCCCGGCAGGCCCGGTCCAGGTCGCGCAGGGTCTGCTGGAGGATGTGGGAGGGGGCGGCCTTCAGCCAGGTCTCCTCGGTCTTGGCCTCGGCCAGTTCACGGGCTTGGAGGTGGTAGCCGCAGTAGGGCAGGCGTTGGCCGCGCTACCAACGGGACACGGCCTCGCGGCGCTGGTGCAGGCCGGTGTTCCACACCGCCCGACAGATATCGCCATAGACCTGACACGACTCGGCCTGCTCGTCAGTGAGCGCGAGCCGGTACCGAAATCCCGTCAACATGATGAGAAAACACCTCCCCTCGAACCAGCACACACCGTAGTCGGGCCCTACGACATTGTGGTGAGGGCGGCCGGCGGTGCGCGACCCCGGGTGAGCCTTCGCCGCCCGCGGTCTCCGCTCCCCGGGATCGGCTCGGGTGGAGGGCCCCGGCGCCCCCGGAATCCGCGTGATTCGCGACGGACGGTAGGAACCCGGCCCGGGGCCGTGTCGTTGCACCTCCGTAGCACTCCTCCGAGTTTTTCGACGAAAACGCTGGGAATGCGTTCGGGAAGTAGCCGATGACTGGGTAGAGGGCTGGAGATGTGCCGAAGCAGACAGCCGGAGGTTGAGATGACGCAGGGTATCGGCGACCCCGGACCAATCGTGCGTGCGCTGACCGCTCTGGGACTCCCTCCCGTGTTCGATCCCATGCACCGCAGCGGCGGCGCGCACGAGGAGGACGTGCCCGCGCTCGCACAGAGCCTGATCGCCGCGGCGGAGATCCAGGCCGGTCCGAATACGGTGCGCCCCGCCGAGGGAGCACCGAACGCGTGGGCCCACGCGGTACAGGACCGGGAGGTGGGTCAGGCCCTGCTGTACCGCAGGATGGAGCGGACCGTCAGCGACTGGCAGTGGGCGACCGACCCGGCCCCCTCACGGCCGGGTGCGGCGGCCGAGGCGGCGATGTGCGCGGCGCACGCGCTCATCGCGGTGCACTCGGCTCCGGACGGACACCACGTCCAGGCCGCGCTGGACGAGGCGGAGGACGCCCTGTTGGCCGCCGTGGTGCTGGTGCGCGGCTCCCGCTCCGCCGCCGCGTGAGGCGGGTGTCCCCCTCGTGCCAGGAGTCCGTACCGCCTCGGGGGTACGGGCTCCTGGCATGTGCGGGGCCTACCGGTCCAGGAAGCCGACCGTCACCTCGGCGAGGCGGCGGTGGGCCTCGGCGTCGCCGATGTCGGCGGGCAGGTCCCCCGGCTGGTCCCCGTAGGCGCCGAACTGGGCGTGGTTCATCCCCTGGACCTGGTGCGTGTGCGCGTCGGGCGGCAGGTTCGGGCGGTTCTCCTCGACCGTCGCCGGATCGGACAGGCCGTCACGGCTGCCCGAGACCGAGATGACGGCGAGGTCCTCGCGCCCGGCCAGGCCCGCGCCCTCCGCGGCGTAGGAGCCCCACAGGACCAGTCCGACGACCGTGTCGTCCGTGCGTCCGCCGAGGTGGGAGGCGGCCATCGCGCCGCCCAGCGAGTGCCCGCCCACGTACCACGCGTCGACTCCGTCGCCGTGGTCGGCGATGGCGCGGTCGGCCCGGTCGGTGTCGAACACCGCGAAGTTCAGCGGCATCCTCGGGATGACCACCCGCACGGCGGTGTCGGCGGCGATCAGCGCCCAGGGCGCGGCGTAGGCCTCGGGTGCGACGCGCGCGCCCGGGTAGAAGACGACTCCGGCCTCGGGCGGGGCGTGGGTGGAGCTGACGACCACGGCGTCGTCGGTCACGTCCACCTCGACGCCGGGGGCGGCGACGGCCTCGCGCAGCGCCCGCGGTTCCGCCTGGTAGGGGTTGAGCGCCCAGACGGCGAAGCCGCCGACCGCGAGGACGAGCAGGAGCGTCAGGGCGAGCGCGGCGATCCCCAGCGCCTTCGCGGCGCGGCCGCGTTCCCGGTTCTTTTTCTTCACGCTTTCCAAGATACTTGTTTAGTGAGGCAAGGGCGGAGGTAGCGGTACAGACACACGGTCGCGGACCGGGCGCCCGCACCGACCAGAAGCCGACCGCCGCCCCCGGGAGAAGCCATGACCGCCGCAGCCGCCTCGCACACCCCCTCCACCCGCGCGTCCCTGCTGGGCCTGGTCGGGTTCGCCGCCGCCGTCACCGCCGCCGCTCTCGTCGGGGTGCTCTCCAGCACCGGCACCGCCGCGGAGTACGCCGCCCTGCGCCAGCCCTCGTGGGCCCCGCCCTCCTGGGTGTTCGGCCCGGTGTGGACCACGCTGTACGCCATGATCGCCGTGTCGGGCTGGCTGGTCTGGCGCCGCCACGGCTGGCGCGGCGCCCGCACCGAACTGACGCTCTACTTCGTCCAGCTCGCGCTGAACGCGGCGTGGACGCCGCTGTTCTTCGCCGCCGGTCTGCGCGGGGCGGCCCTGGTCGACATCTGCCTGTTGGTGGCGGCGCTGACGGCGACCATCGTGCTGTTCGCCCGCCGGTCCCGGTGGGCGGCGGCCCTGCTGGTGCCCTACTGGGCCTGGACGGTGTTCGCGACCGCGCTCAACCTCTCCGTCTGGTGGCTCAACACGGGCGGCTGAGGGCCTATACGCCGCGGACGCCCGCCATGGAGGGTTTCGGTCGGAAAAGAAGACCCTTTGTGGCCCTGGGCAGATCGCCCGATTCGGGACCCGGCCCCGCCCCGGCTTCCAGAGGGTGTTCCCGCAGTTCACACACTCCTTTCGCCACGTTCACCCGGATTCGTCGCGCACCGCCGGAGCGACACGGGACACACGAAAATCGCTGTCCTGATTTTTATCGTTCCGTTATGGGGAATGACCTGGAGACCAGACGGAGAGTGCTGCCGTCACACAGGAGGAGTACCGAGAAAGAAAGAGGAAGCATGCGGATCATCCAGCCGAGCATGAAGCGCATCAAGCTGATCGTGCCCGACACCGTCGATTTCGTCGGCATCCGCGACCTCGACGGGACCTTCACCAAGGTGGCCTCCCCACAGAAGAGCTACCGGTTCAAGCGTGAGGACGCCTCCTTCGACTTCGCCTCCACCGGAAAGACCGTGGAGGAGGACGGAGACAAGGCCGAGGTCTTCACGGCGGTGAGCGTGAAGTAACGGCGTCCCCACACGCCTCCCTCGGAACAACCCCCCAGACAGCGTCGGAGTACGAGCGCCAGAGCACGGAGGTTGCCATGTGCGGCCCGGAACCCCTCCCGGGCCGCACGTGCTCTGTGTACGGCCGGTCCGTGCGCTAACGCCCCGAGAACAGCACCAGGGCCTGGGCCGCCTCGGCCGGGACGGTCAGGTCCAGGCCGGTGGTCTCGCGGAAGGCCTGGAGCCGGTTGACCACCGTGTTGCGGTGGCAGTACAGGGCCTCGGCGGTGGCCTTGACCGACCCGGTCGCGGCGTAGTGGGCCAGCGTCTCCAGCAGCCGCGCCCGGCTGTCCCCGTCCAGCCGCTCGAAGCGCTCCACCCGGTCGCGTCCGAAACCGGGGATGAGGCCGCGCAGTTGGTCGTGGGCGATGGCGGACCAGACGTCCTCCTCGCGCACGAACCCGCCGCCGGTCGCGGCGTAGCCGGACAGGACGCGGGCCGCCTCGACGGAGGCCGGGACCGCCGCCAGCCCCCGCACCCGCGCGACCAGCCCCCCTGAGGACCCCGAGGGCAGGTCCGGCCACGGCGTCCGTGCGGTCTCGCGCACCAGGGCGACGCCGTCGTCGAACTCCCACGCCAGCCCACCGCCGCGTTCGCGGACCCGGGCCGCGGGCCGCTGCTCCCGCTCCGGGGACGGCACGACGAAGGCCACGTCGAAGGCCCCGTGCTCGGGGAGTCCCAGGGTGCCCGCCACCTCGGAGGCCACGGCGGCGGCCCGGCTCCCGGAGTTGAGCAGCCGGGAGAACGCCTGGGCCGCCGCCGCCCGGGAGTCGCGTTCCAGCGCTGCCCGCTCCTCCAGGAAGGCGGCCTGCACGTCGCTGATGTACTGCTCGACCGTGGTCAGGATCTCCTCGGCGTGCAGCACGAGGATCTGCGAGGACCCGGGCCCGCCCGCGCGCACCAGACCCGCCCAGAGAACGCGGAAGTCGAGCCGGACCGCCTCCAGCAGGTGCTCGCGCGCCACACCCTGGCGTGCCCGGCGCACGCCCAGGCGGGTGGAGAGGTCGCGCAGGTGGTCGGGCAGGGGCACTCCGGCGATCCGCCGGGTGAGCATGTCGAAGGTCTCCGTGGCGCTCTGGCGCAGGTCGGAGTCGGGGACCATGCCGTCGGTGTAGTTGCCCAGGGCCGCCAGGCGCTGGAGGAAGTCCTCGACGAGGTTCTCCCGGTCCTCGGCGAGCAGTTCGACCATGCCCGCCCAGGAGCGGGGCTCGCCGGCGGGCGGGGCCTGCTCCGCGGGGTCCGTCACGGCCGCCTCCCTTCGTGCGTCTCGACTGCTTCCGGCGTCCGGTGAGCGGGGCTCGGCGTGCGGCGTCCAGCGTCGGCGTTCGGCGCCCGGTATCCGGCATCCGGCATCCGTGCTCAGCGTCCGGCACCGAGTCTATGTGCACATGCACAGCACCCCCGGGGAATCTTGTGTGGATGACGATTGAGCGGCGCGGGGCGCGTGGCGAGGATGGACGTGGCCCACGCCCGGCCCCCCGCGACCCGACGTTCTCCGAGAGGAACACCGAGATGACCGCATACGAACAGGGCCCGTCGCAGGACGCCGCATCCGCCGACGCCCGCTTCCTGGAGGACTTCCGGGCCATGAGCGCCTTCGGCGCCACGCCGTCGGGGGGCGTCGACCGGCAGGCCGCCACCGGGCCCGACACCGCCCAGCGGCGGTGGCTGGAGGGACTGCTGACCGAGCGGGGGCTGCGGGTGGTCTACGACCGCGTCGGCAACCAGTTCGGCCTGCTGGAGCGGGTGCCGGGCGCCCCCTACGTGGTCGTCGGCTCGCACATGGACTCCCAGCCCACGGCGGGGCGCTACGACGGGGCCTACGGCGTGCTGGCCGCCGCCCACGCCGTCTTCCGGATCGCCGGGCAGGACGCCGCCGCCGGAGCCCCCGCGCCCGTGTACAACCTCGCGGTCGTGAACTGGTTCAACGAGGAGGGCTCGCGCTTCACGCCCTCCATGATGGGCAGCGCCGTCTACACCGGCGCGCTCCCGCTGGAGACGGCGCTGGCCGCGCGCGACGCGGACGGGGTCACGGTGGCCGAGGCCCTGGCCCCGACGGGCTTCCTGGGTGATGGCGACGGCCCCGAGGCGGCCTTCTGCGCCGAGATCCACGTCGAGCAGGGACGCGTCCTGGAGGAGTCCTCCACCACGATCGGCCTGGTCAGCGCGAGCTGGGCCGCGCGCAAGTACGCGGTCACCGTCCACGGGGAGCAGGCGCACTCGGGGGCCACCGTGATGGCCGACCGCCGCGACGCGCTCGTGGGCGCCTCCATGCTGGTCGTGGCCGCGCGCGAGCTGGCGGACCGGTTCCCCGGGGTCCTGCACACGGCCGTGGGGCAGCTCGACGTCTACCCGAACTCGCCGGTGGTGGTGCCCTCGCGAGCCGAGCTGCTGCTCGACCTGCGCTCGCACGACGAGGAGGTGCTCGCCGAGGCCGACCGGCTGCTCCAGGAGCAGGTCACCCGTATCGAGGCGGCGGCCTCCGTCACCGTGGAGCAGACCCTCTCCCACGCATGGGGCGTCAACCCCTACCAGCCCGAGGGCGTGGCCCTGGCCCGCGCCAGCGCCCGGAGCCTGGGGCTGAGCAGCGACGAGGTCATGACCGTGGCCGGGCACGACTCGATCAACATGAAGGAGCGCGTGCCCACGGTCATGCTCTTCGTGCCCTCGGTCGGGGGCGTGTCCCACAACGAGGGCGAGTACACCGAGGACGCCGACCTGGTCGCGGGCCTGGCGGTGCTCACCGACGTGGTCCGGCGGCTCGGCGCGGGCGAGCTGGCCTCCGACGGGTCCTACACGCCCGGACGCGCGTGAGCGCAGCGCCCGGACGCTGAGCCGGAGGGCACCGAGGGGTCCGCGCACGTCGCGCGGGCCCCTCGCCGCGTCCGGGGCGGAACACGGAGCCCCGGGGCCGGGAAGGGCGGCCGCCCCCGGCATCGGGCGGCGCGGTACCCGTCGGCTCCCGTGCGCGGTGCGGAACGGGCCCGGACGACGGAACGGGCGGTGTCCGGGGAGCCCCCCGGACACCGCCCGTCGCGTTCCTCCCCGCGGTGTCAGCGCACCACCACGTCGTCGCGCACGCGCAGCCGCTCGCCGTAGAAGCCGCCGACCGCCGTGATCAGGGCGATCCCCAGGAACAGCGCCGAGGCGATCCAGGACCGGCCGTCCGCGCTCTCCAGCAGGGCCGTCGCGATGAACGGCAGGAAGCCGCTCAGGGCACCGGCCAGGTTGTAGGCCAGCGCGACGCCGCTGTAGCGCAGGTTCGCCGGGAACAGCTCGGTGAGCAGCGCGCCGGAGACCGCGTAGGCGATGGACAGGAAACCCACGCCGCCGGCCACCGCCAGCACCACGAGCACCGGCGAGGTCGTGTCGATCAGCCAGAACACCGGGAAGGCGATCACCGCCGTGGCGATACCGCCCCACATGGTGACGCGTCCGGGGCCGAGCTTCTCGGCCAGGCGCCCGAAGTAGATGATCACGCCGATCTGCACCACCGCGGCGACCAGGGTGGAGTTGACCATGAGGCTGCGCGACAGCCCGAGGGTGTCGGTTCCGTAGCTGATGGCGAACGTCGTCATGACGTAGAAGCCGCCGACGCCCAGCATGGCGGACGCGATAGCGATGAGGAGCCTGCCCCACGCGTGGCGGAACACGTCGATCGCGGGGACCTTGGAGCGCGCCTCCTGCTTCTCCATCTCCTCGAAGACCGGCGATTCCTCCACCTTCTGGCGGATGTAGACCGCGACCAGCAGCAGCGGGAAGGCCGCCAGGAACGGCAGGCGCCAGCCCCAGGAGTCGAACTGGTCGGCGGGCAGGAGCAGGACCAGCGAGAACGCGCCCGAGGAGAGCAGGGTGCCTACGGGCGACCCGATCTGCGGCAGGGCCGCGTAGCGCCCGCGCTTCTCCGGCGGGGCGTGCTCGACGGCGATGGTCACCGCGCCGCCCCACTCGCCGCCGACCGCGACGCCCTGCACGAGCCGGAGCAGGGCCAGCAGCAGCGGAGCGGCGATGCCGATCGAGGCGAAGTCGGGCAGCAGGCCGATGAGGCCGGTGGCCACACCGATGGAGACCACGGTGATCAGCAGCGCTGGTCGCCGTCCGATCCGGTCGCCCATCCAGCCGAACAGCACCGCGCCCAGCGGACGCGCGACGAAGCCGACGCCGAAGGTGGCGAACGCGGCCAGAGTGGCGGCCGTGGCGTCCAGCGTCGTGAAGTACAGCCGGTTGAACACGAGCGCGGCGGCCGTACCGAAGAGGAAGTAGTCGTACCACTCCAGCGCGGTTCCGACGAAGGCCGCGAAAGCGATCCGGCCCGCCTCGCGACCGCTCACCACCGGCCCGCCGCGTGCCGGGCGCTCCTCGGTCGCCTCTGGGTCGAGGTCACTCATGGTTGGTTTCTCCTATTCGCTGTCCGCGCCGGCGGCGGCGCGGTGTTCAGGGGATGGGGCGGTGCCGGGCGGGCGTTCGCCCGGTGCCGCCCGTCGGACACGGGCCGGGGCCCGGCCGGGTGGGACCGGGCCGGAAGCCGTGTCAGGCCGGTTCGGGCCGGACCGCGCCGGTCCGGCCGGGACGGGTCAGGTCAGGCCGTCGAGGACGTCCGCCCCGTGTACGCACTCCCCGCCGACGAGGGTCGCCAGGACGCGGATCGTGCCGACGCCCTCCTCCGCGGTGTCCACGGGGTCGCGGTCCAGGACCACCAGGTCGGCGAGCTTGCCCGGGGTCAGGCTGCCCCTGCGGTGCTCGTCGTGGCTGGCCCAGGCCGCGTCCATCGTGTAGGCCCGCAGGGCCTGTTCGGCGCTGACACGCTCGTCGGCGGCCAGAACGGTTCCCGAGGCGGTCACGCGCTCCACCATCGATTCCATGCCCAGGAGCGGCGCCCCCGGGGCGACCGGCCGGTCCGAACTGCCCGGGACGCGCAGCCCGTGGTCGAGGAAGGACCGGTGCCGGTAGAGCCAGGGCACGCGGTCCGGGCCCACGGCGGCGGCCATGCCGTCGCCCAGGGCGTACAGGAACCGGGGCTGGGGCACGGGGACCAGGCCCGCCTCGGCGATGCGGGGAAGCTGGTCCGGGCGCACCACGCCCGCGTGCTCGATGCGGTGGCGCACGTCGGGGCGCGGCAGCGCGCGCTGGGCCTCGGCGAACGCCTCCAGGGCGACGTCGACGGCGTCGTCGCCGATGGCGTGCGCGGCCACGCGCCACCCGGCCCGGTGGGCGGCCACGACCAGCGCGCGCATCTCCTCCGGGGAGTTCTGGTACACGCCGTGGCCGTGGCCGCAGAGCGGTTCGGTGACGGCGGCGGTGCGGCCGATGAGGGACCCGTCGAGCCAGATCTTCATCGGTCCCAGGCGCAGCCGGTCGTCGCCGAAGCCGGTGCGCAGTCCCAGGTCGATGCCGGTGTCGATCCCGTCGTCGGCGTGCCCGCCCAGCGGGTGCATGTTGTCGGCGGCGACCATGAGCTCGACCCGGGGAAGCAGCTCGCCCCGGTCGCGGGCGAGCTGGTAGGCGGCGGCCTCCACGGGGGTGCGGCCGATCAGCCCGCGCCCGATGCCCGCCTCCACGACGTGGGTGAGGCCCTCGGAGGCGTAGACCCGGGAGGCGCGCGCGAGCGCGTCGGCGAGTTCGGCCACCGGGTAGGGCATGACCAGCGCGGTCACGAGTTCCTGCGCGCGCTCCTGGAGCAGGCCGGTGGGGGCGCCCGCGCCGTCGCGGACGATCACTCCCCCGCCCGGGTCGGCCGTGGCTGCGTCGGAGACGGCGGTGTCGATCCCGGCCTGGCGCAGGACCGCGCTGCTGACGGTGCACATGTGGCCGGAGCGGTGCTTGAGCCAGACGGGTCGGCCGCCTCCGGCCCGGTCGAGACCGTGGCGGTCGGGGTGGGTGCCGAGCAGGGCGTCGTCGTAGCCGGAGCCGACGATCCAGGTGTCCTCGGGCAGCGTCGCGGCGGCGCGGGCGACCGCGTCGTAGAGGGCGTCCAGGGTGGACACGGTCTCCAGCTCCAGCTCGGCGAGCGACTGGCCGAACCACGCCATGTGGTTGTGCGCGTCCCCGAACCCGGGGACGACCACGGCGCCGCCGCAGTCGACCGTCCTGCGCGCGGGCAGGTCGGCGACCTCCTCGTCCAGGCCGAGGACGCGTCCGGCGGCGATGCCGAGCACCGTGGCGAAGGGCCGGTCGTCGTCGACCGTGCGGATGCGGGCGTTGGTCAGTTTGAGGTCGAGCATGCTGGAGGCGTTCTCCGTGGGGTGCAGCGGTCGGGACGGTTGCGGCGGTCGGGTCCCGGGCGGGGCGCGCGGCCGGACGCGGCGCATCCGACGGGCGGAGCCGACGTGCCGCGCGGACGGAAGCGGGCGGAGCGGAGCCGCCGGACGCACCGTGCACGGGGTCGGCGGCGGGCGTGGAACCGCCCGCGCCGTGGCGGTCGCGCGTGCTCCCGCCCCCGCTGGTGCCGCACGGTTCACGCCGCCCCCACCTGGGATTTCCCTCCAGGTTGCAGCAACTGTGAGCTGGCGAACAATGGCGATTCGCAGCGGATTGGGCACGCGGAGATAGGCATGTGCACAACGACCGCCCGCTGCGCGACATTCCCGAAACACGCACGTCATACGCCGTTACCTGCGCGGTGTCACATCGCACAGTCGCACGTGCGGGGCGCAGGGCGGTCCGGACCCGGCGCCTCCATGTCGCCCCCGGTGCCCGGGGGACGCGAGGGGTCCGAGGGGTCCGAAGGGTCCGAGGGACGCGAGGGGCGCGGGCCCCCGGTGCCCGAAGGGTCCGAGGGACGCGAGGGGCGCGGGGCCTCCGGTACCCGAGGAACGCGAGGTGCGCGGGCCCCCGGTGCCCAAGGGGTCCGAGGGGCGCGGGGGGCGCGGGGGGCGCGGGGGGCGCGGGGCCTCCGGTACCCGAGGAACGCGAGGTGCGCGAGGGACGAGAAGGCGCGAGGACGCGAGAGGCACGGAGGCCCGGGCGGGGCCCGCCGTCAGCGCCAGGGGCCCGGGCCGGTGGACTCGCGCCACAGGATCGTGTTGAGCGGCTCGCGACCGACCTCCGCCGCCGTGCCCCGCACGGCCGCGACGAGGCGGCGCATGGCGTTGACGCCCAGCCGTTCGAGGTCCACGTCGACCGTGGTGAGCGAGGGCGACAGGTAGGCGCCCACCGGGTTGTTGTCCCACCCCGTCACGCTCAGGTCTCCCGGCACGCTCCACCCGCGCTCCATCGCCGCGCGGACCGCGCCCGCCGCGACCACGTCGTTGCCCGCGATGACGGCGCTGACCCCGCTGTCCTCGGGCAGGGAGTGCACGGCCTCGGCGCCGGACTCGGCCGTCCAGTCGCCGTCGAACACGCCGTGGGACTCCAGCCCCAGGCGTTCGACCGCCTCCAGGTAGGTCCGCCTGCGCCCCCGCGCCGAGGCGTACTGCAGGGGGCCGGACACGTGCAGGAAGCGCCGGTGCCCGGTCTTGGCCAGCCCCTCGACGAGGTCGGCGACGACCGATCCGTCGGCGATCTCGCCCAGACCGCGCATCTCGTCGTCGTAGTCGGCGGAGACGACCACGGAGGCGCCCTCGCCCGAGTCCCGGAGGCTGTCGGGGGCGACGGGGGCCAGGGACAGGACGCCCTCCACCTGGCCCGATCCGGCGAGTTCGAGCATGCGCTCGGTCCGGGCCCCGACCCCGCCGTCCACGCTCACCGCCTCGACGACGAACCCCTCCGCGTGGGCCGTCGCGATGGCCCCGGCCAGCAACCGGCTCGGGCTGGCACCGGGCACGCCGGGCAGGAGGATCGCCAGGCGCCCGGTCCGGCGCGTGCGCATCGACCGGGCCACCAGGTTGGGGCGGTAGTTGAGCTCCCGGATCGCGGCGTCCACGCGCTCGCGGGTCGCCTCCTTGAGCCCGCCCTCGAAGCGCAGGTAGCGCGAGACGGTCTGGTGGGAGACGCCCGCCAGGCGGGCGACCTCCATGATGGTCGGTCGGCGCCTGGTCGGTTCGGGTTCGGCCATCGGCTCCTCCTGGGGCGGGGCCCGTCGGCGGCGTCCGTCGGCGGGACCGGTCTTGACCGCGTCGGTCTTGACGGTGGATGTGAACGATCACTATTTTAGACCCGGCCGCAGAAAGTGAACGTTCACCATGGGTTCGTGATCCGAGGGGTGTGCCAGTGCCGAGTCCCAGACCACCGATTCGCGTAGCCGTCGTCGGGAGCGGCGGCATCACCCGGGGCAGGCACCTGCCCGCGCTCGCCGCCCTGGGGGACAGGGTCGAGGTGGTCGCGTTGGCCGACCTCGACGCGTCCCGTGTGGCCGCGACCGCCGACGAGTGGGGCGTTCCCGGCCGCTACACCGGCCTCGACGCCCTGCTGCGCGCCGAGTCCCCCGACCTGGTGATCGTGTGCACGCCGCCCGTCGCGCACAAGGACGCGGTGACCACGGCCCTGGACGCCGGGTGCTGGGTGTGGTGCGAGAAGCCGCCGGCGCTGTCCCTGGCCGAGTACGACGAGGTCGGTACCCACGAAGGGGGCGAGCGCGGGCCCTTCGTCAGCTACGTGTTCCAGCACCGTTTCGGCTCCGGCGCCGAGCGCCTGCGCCGCCACCTGGCCGAGGGAACGCTCGGCCGTCCGCTCGTCGGCGTGTGCAACACCCTGTGGTTCCGCGCCCCGGACTACTTCGAGGTCCCCTGGCGCGGACGCTGGGCGACCGAGGGGGGCGGCCCGAGCATGGGCCACGGCATCCACCAGATGGACCTGATGCTCTCCCTGCTCGGCGACTGGTCCGAGGTCACGGCCGTGATGTCCACGACCGCGCGGCCCACCGAGACCGAGGACGTGTCGATGGCGATCGTGCGCCTGGAGTCGGGCGCGACCGTCTCGGTGGCCAACAGCCTGCTCTCCCCCCGCGAGACCAGCTACCTGCGCTTCGACTTCGAGCACGCCACGGTCGAGCTGGAGCACCTCTACGGCTACGACAACGCGCACTGGCGCTGGACCCCCGCGCCGCACGTGCGCGACGCCGACGCGGTCGCGTCCTGGCCGCCGGTGGAGGACGAGCCGAGTTCGCACCGGGCCCAGCTCGCGGCGCTGCTCGACGCGATGGAACGCGGGGAGCGGCCCCGCGCCAGCGGCCCCGACGGGCGGCGCGCGCTCGAACTCGTCGCGGGCATGTACCGGTCGGCCCTGACCGGCACGACGGTACGGCGGCGGGACCTGACCCCCGACGACGGCTTCTACCACGCGATGCACGGGGGCGACGCGGTCACCGCCGCGGCCGTCCTCACCAGGACGGAGGAGACCACAGGTGCTTGAGACCCCCACCCTGACCGAAGGCGACGACGCGCTCACCGTGGCGGTGGGCGGGGTCGAGATCGCGCGCTACGTGCTGCGCCCCGACTCCCCCGCCACCGAGTCCCCCAAGCCCTACCTGCACCCCCTGCGCACCCTGAGCGGCGCGCCGCTGACCGCGTTCCGGCCGTGGGACCACCGGTGGCACAAGGGCCTCCAGATGACCTGGTCCCACGTCTCGGGACAGAACTTCTGGGGAGGGCCGACCTTCGTCCGCGGCGAGGGCTACCGGTGGCTGGGCAACAACGGCGCCATCGGCCACGAGGGGTTCACCTCCGTGGCCCGCGACGGCGAGGGCGTCTCGGTCACCGAGCGCCTGGCCTGGAGGAGTTCGGGCGGCGAGCGGTGGATCGCCGAGGTGCGCACCCACCGGTTCCACTCGGCGGACCGCGAACGGGGAATCTGGGCGCTGGACTTCGCGACCTCGCTGACCAACGTGCGCGGGAGGACCCTCGAACTGGGCAGCCCCACCACCCACGGCCGCGCCGCCGCGGGCTACACCGGGCTCTTCTGGCGCGGCCCCCGGTCGTGGACCGGCGGCGACGTGGTCAGCGCGACCGGCCTCACCGGCGCCGACGTCATGGGCACGGAGGCGAACTGGATCGCCTTCAGCGGCCAGCACGACGAGATCGACGGGGGTGCGACGGTCCTGGCCTACGCCGGGACCACGAGCGCCGCCGTCCCGATCAGGTGGTTCGTGCGGACCGAGCCCTTCCCCGTGTTCAGCCCCTCCCCCTCCTTCGACGAGGAGGTCGTCCTGGAGCCGGACCGCACCCTGAGCCTGCGCCACCGCCTGGTGTTCGTCGACCGGGTGTGCGCCGTGGACGAGGCCGGTGCGCTCGCGCGGGAGTACGCGCCCGGGGAGGACACGCCGTGAACACGCCCCGTTTCCCCGGCGGCACCGCCGTCAGCGGCCTGCGGGTCTACGACTGGGAGGCGCCAGACGGCCTGCACGGCGGCACGCCCCACGTCCACACCGCGTCGTCGGAGGCCTACGTGGTGGTCTCGGGCCGGGGCGAGGTGCACACGGTCACCCCGGGGGGCGTCGCGGCCGACCCGCTCGCGGCCGGCGCCGTGCTGTGGTTCGCCCCGGGCACGGTGCACCGGCTGGTGAACTCCGGCGGGCTGGAGATCACCGTGGTCATGCAGAACGCGGGCCTGCCCGAGGCGGGTGACGCGGTGTTCACCTTCCCCCGTGAGGTGCTGGCCGACACCGCGGCCTACGCCGCCGCGGCGGCCCTGCCCGCGGAGGGGTCGGAGGAGCTGCGCGCGGAGCGGGCGCGTGCCCGGCGCGATCTGGCCCTGCGGGGCTACTGGGAGCTGGTCGCGTCGGTCCGGGAGGAGGGCGCGGGGGCGCTGGAGGAGTTCCACCGGCTCGTGGCGGAGGTAGTGCGGCCGCGCGTGCGGGAATGGCGTGAGATCTGGCGCGAGGGTGTGGAACGGGAGGTGGAGCGCACCCGGGAGCAGCTCGCGTCGCTGGCCGGGGGCGACCCGGGGATCATGCGGGAGGCCGCCGTGGTGCGCACCGAGCCGAGGCCGGGGCCCCGGGCGTTCGGGATGTGCGGACGCCTGCGCACGTGGCGGGTCGCGGAGGCCCCCGGCACCGATGAGCCCCCGGGAGTCCCGGAGATCCCGTAGGCGTCGGACACCCTTCGTTTCGGACTCTTGGGAGCCCCGCAGGCCCCGTAAGCCCCGGGCACCCTCGATTTCAGAGGTCCGGAGTGCCCCGGGAGCGCCGGAGACCCCAGCGGCCACGGACACCTCCGCCTTAGCGGAAGCCCCAGGGGCCCGGTACGCCTCAGCTGCCCCGGAGACCCCGAACGCCCCCCGAACCCCGGAAAGCCCGGAAGGGAACAACTGACCGCCCCGGGAAACGGCCACGGCTCCGCCCTCGCGGAGCGGACGGCCTTCGGCTGCCACGGCGCAACCGGCCGACTGCCCGGCGCGTCCTACCGGACGCCTCCCTCCGATGAAAGGCCACCGCGTGGACTCCCCCGCCCCCGGTAAAGCCGCTCCCGAACGCCGAGACACCAGACGGAGCTCCCTGTGGCTCTTCGGTGCGCCGTACCTGTGCATCCTGCTCACGCTCTGCTTCCCCTTGGCCGACCTCGCGCTCTCCCCGGCACGTGTTGCGCCGAACGTGGACCTCGGCCCCCTGGCCGGGGCGCTCCTCCACATCCTGGCCACCGCCACCCTCTTCTACGTCACGTTCACGGGGTTCCGGAGGGCTGGCCTGCCCCATCCCCTGTGGAGTGTGCTGCTGCTGTCCGCGGTGGTGGTCACCGCCCTCCTCCAGTACTTCCTCATGCTCGAACAGGCCGATCTCGGCTGGAGCGTGTTCGTCACCGTGTACACGCACCTGACGGTGACCCTGGTCGTCGGCGGAGCCGCCGTCCTCACCGTGCTCCACCTCACCCGTGGACGCGGGATCCTGTGGGCCGCCGCCGCTCTCGCGGCCGTGGTCGCGGCGCGGGCCGCGTTGGACGGGTACACGGTCGAGGACCGACAGCAGGAGAGTCTGGCCAGGGCGCGGGCGCCGTTCGACCGCGTCGTGTACTCCCTCACCGGCAACCCTCCGGCCCGGGCCGTGCTGGACTCCGAGGACTGGACCGCCGTGGCCACGGACCGCGCAGGGCAGATCACCTACCAGCGCGCCGACGGCGCCGAGATCAGCGTCAGCTCTTGGGGCTCCGCGGAACGGGACCCCCACTGGACCGAGCACGACTATGCCGGACCGCTCCGGAGCGGCTGCGTGGACGAGGGCACCGCGTGCGAGGACTTCGAGGCACACGGGCGGAGCGGCGTGGTGTTCCGGGAGGGACCGCCCTCGGACGGCGTCATCGTGCGCGTGGCAGTGGGAGCGGACCCGCAGACCTACGCGGACGTCCACCTCACGGCCGGACCAGCGGGCCCGGTCCCGGAGGAGGTCATCGGACTGGCCGGTGACCTGCGGCTGATCAGGGACGGCGACGCCGAGCGGATCGCCGAGGAGATCACCGGTGGCCCGCGCCCCTGAGGTGCGGGGCTGACGGGGCGCCGCTGGGACGCGGAATGGCGGTACCAGCGTTCACCAGTGTCCTGGTAAGGGCTTTCCGTATCACCTGGTTCTGCGTCTCCGACTACGCCGTCCATCCAGGCCAATGCCCTTGCAAAGCGCGTCGCGCGAACACAGTCGAAACCCCTTCCGTCACTCGCGGCCCTTCTTCTCCACCGGGCACATAATCGGACGCCTCAACGCGCCACCCGCACAACGACGCCCCCGCGACCGAGAGCCACGAAACCTGACACAGAGCACTTCCAAAAAAGTGAACACCGCCCCGAACAGGAAGGACTCCGCGCTATTAACACGAAAGCACACGGAGAACAAGACCGTTGACGCGCTGAGAACGAACACTTAACTTCTCGTTTGAAAGCGCTTTCCGGACTACGGGCACCACCGTTCCACCGGAACGGTCGGCCCCGTGGCCGCACCACCCCATGGCCGACCGCGCCGCAACGACTCCACAGCAACGGCTGTGCCGCACCGACCGCACCCGCGAAGCCCCCATCCCCCAGCCCCTTCCATCACTCCCGTCCTTTCCGTTCACCGTCCCAATGGTCAGACGCACCAACCCCCCTGGAGACGAACGATGAAGACCAGACCCGCCCTCGCGTGCGCCGTCCTCCTGGCAGGCACGCTCGTCACGCTTTCCGGCACGGCGGCGCACGCCGCCACCACCCGCTACGAGGCCGAGGGCTCCTCAGCCTCCTGCAACGGCAGCATCGAGACCGAGTGGCCGGGCTACTCCGGCGACGGGTTCTGCGACACCGAGAACGAGGAGGGCGCCCACGTGCAGTTCAGCGTGAACGCCTCCGCCCCGGAAACGGCCACGCTGACCGTGCACTTCGCCAACGGCACCTCCTCCGCCCGCCCGGCCGACGTCCTCGTGAACGGCTCCCGGGCGGCGTCGGTCTCCTTCGAGGGCACCGGCGACTGGGACGAGTGGGCGACCAAGACGCTCACCGTCCAACTGGACGAGGGCGCCAACACGATCCGGTTCGACCCGACCGGCTCCCAGGGCATGCCCAACGTCGACTACCTCGACGTGGAGACCAGCGACGGCGGAGGCGATGACGGCGGCGGCGATGACGGGGGCGGCGACGACGGCGACCCGCCGACCTCGGACGCGCTGTACGTGGCTCCGGGCGGCAGCGCGGGCGCTGACGGCACCGAGTCCGACCCCACCACGCTCACCTCGGCCATCGACCGGATCGAACCCGGCGGGACGATCCACATGCGCGGCGGAACCTACTCCTTCTCGGACACGGTCACCATCCCGCTGGGCGAGGACGGCACCTCCGCCGACCGCACGGAGCTGTCCGCCTACCCGGGTGAGACCCCGGTGCTGAACTTCTCCGCCCAGAGCGAGGACTCCACCAACCGCGGCCTGGCGCTGGAGGCGTCCTACTGGCACATCGAGGGCATCGTCGTCGAGCACGCCGGGGACAACGGCATCTTCGTCAGCGGCAGCCACAACGTCATCGAGCGCACGGTGACCCGCTTCAACCACGACACCGGCCTCCAGCTCTCGCGCCGCGTCTCCAGCACCCCCGAGAGCGACTGGCCCGCCCACAACCTCATCCTGAGCGCGGAGTCGCACGACAACGCCGACTCCGACGGCGAGGACGCCGACGGCTTCGCCGCCAAGCTCACCTCCGGCCCCGGCAACGTCTTCCGCTACGCCGTGGCCCACAACAACATCGACGACGGCTGGGACCTCTACACCAAGGACGACACCGGCCCCATCGGCACCGTGACCATCGAGGACTCCCTGGCCTACGAGAACGGCATCCTCAGCGACGGCTCCCAGGCCGGGAACGGCGACCGCAACGGATTCAAGCTCGGCGGCGAGGACATCGGGGTCGACCACGTCATCACGGGCAACATCGCCTACGACAACGGCAAGCACGGGTTCACCTACAACAGCAACCCGGGCTCGATGACGGTGTCGGACAACGTCAGCATCGGCAACGAGGAGCGCAACTTCAACTTCGACGACGGCTCCTCGGTGTTCCGCGGCAACACCTCGTGCGACAGCGGTTCCAACGACCGGATCATCGGCAACGCCGACAGCTCCAACCAGTTCTGGTCCGGCTCGAACGGGTCGCGGTGCTCCTCCTACGACGGCGGCCTGGACTGGTCCCACTCCGCCGACGGCACCCTGGTCGTGACCTTCGGGGGCCAGCGGGTCACGCCGTAACCGGCGCCACGGGCCGGGTGCGCTGACGCGACCGAGGCGCCCGCCACGGTTCGGTCCCCGGACCCGCACCCGCGAACAGGAGGCCCCGGCCAGCGAGGAAGTCCGCTGGCCGGGGCCTCACCCCATGGTTGCGCGCCTCCGGTCCGACGGGCCCGGAGGCGCTTACGGCGGCCGGGAGGACCGGGCGGCACCACGACGCGGGCCGGGAGCCCGGCGCATGGCCTCATCTGTGGACGCGGCCATGCGCCGGGCTCAGAAGTCCCTGCCGCACCGCCCATGTCTCGAAACCCCCCTTGTGGAAAGGAAGGCGCAGTTCGGCCTCGATCAGGTCGTCCATGAACGAGGAGGCACTCGTCACCGTCCACGTTCCGGCGCAGCAGGCGTCCGCTACCAGGCCCGCAGTGCCCCGCACCGCGAGACCACGGCGTTCCGCGACCTTACGGGCGGGCTTGTCGTCCATGTACACCGTTCCACCATGCGCGTCGGCATAGGTGCACAGCGTCGTCTCACCGATATTGTGCTCGTGTGTCATCTTCAGCCACTGGCTCCACGCCAGAAAACGACCGTGGTAGGCCAGGGAATCGGTACGCGCCCTGCCCAGCCACGAGGCGGACACAACCCGTCGCAGAACCTCGCTGTCCTCCTCATTGCGCTCCACTTCCTCAATGACTGAGTGGGTAGTGAGACACTCGTAGCCTTTCAGCAGACTCCCGAGGACATCGAGGCGGTCGATCCGGGCGGCGTACAACAGAGGCGAGGCATCGATCAGCAGTACGCGGGAGGAGAGGTCCAAACCGCTATTCCTCGTCGAAATCGTCGGGGGTCACCTGTCCTCGCATCATCTCGACCGCGCCCACAACGGTGATCAGGTCGTCATCGAGTGCCCTCATCACCGCTGAGGCGTACCCCGGGGGGACCCGCACCGCGGACAGGTCAGGCTGCGGCTTCCACCCCAGGGAGTTCCTGAACTCCGCTGCTGTGGGGGTCTGTTCCTTCATCCGCTGCCAGAACTCCGCCTTCCTGCCGCCCTCGGGCACCGCCTGATGGACAGCAAGGGTCCAGGAGACCTTGTAAGTAGCGGACAGCTTGACAAGGTTGTGCCGCACCTCTTCTGGGTTCTTGCGTGCAACGGCCCGCCTGGCGACCTTTGTCGGCAGGAGGAATTCCGCGGCGAAGGCGTCCACCGCCTTCTCCCGGTCCCGCCGGGAGGCGTGCACTCCCAGGTCGCTGGAGAACTCGTCCCCCAGGACGAGATGGCCGAGCTCGTGTGCCGCGGTGCTGCGCTGCCGCCCGGGTTGCAGGTGCTCGTTGACGATAGCCACAGCCACGTCGTCGTCTACCAGGGAAGCTCCGTCCGCCCCTTCAGGCAGCGAGACGACAGCGGTGTACTGCCCTGCCCTCTCACACTCCTCGGTCATCGACCCCAACGGCTCCGCCCCCAGACCCAACTGCTCACGCAACCAGACAGCCGCTTCCTTCGCCTCACCGCTGCTGCCCACGGTGCCTGGAAAACGCAGCAGAGGCGGGGCCTTGAGCACACCATCGGCCATGAGTTGGCGTACATCCCTCAACCACTCCGAGAGTCGGGCTTCGGTCCGATAAGCCCTCTTGGAATCTTCACTCCTGTCGAGCTCGGTCGCGGTGGCCGTCCTGCGGGAGACGACGGTGGGAGGGGCACTCAGAAAGTGAGCCAGGGGGTAGTCGAGCTCCCTGGCGATTCGCGTGAGCTCGACCGCGTCGATATGGCGGACTCCACTCTCCAGCTTGGAGACCATCGAGCGCTCCAAGCCGATGCGCTCGGCCATCTCCCCTTGGGACATTCCAACAGAGAGACGGCTCAGTTTGACGCGCTCTCCGATCGACTCCCAACTCAGCTCCTGTGCCATGTGTGCGATCATCGCACAGCGCTCTCGGCGTGTGAACCGGGATGCCAGAACGGTGAAGTAATTTCTTCCGCGCTGGCAGACAAACCCTTCGAAAACGGATCCTCAGGGGCCCAGGCGGCGCAGCGCGTCCTCCCAGCGGTGGCGGCGGTCGGCCTCCGGCAGTTCCCACCAGGGCGTTCCGCGCTCGCCCAGGCCCTCCTTGGCCAGGGCCACACGTGCGCGCGCACGCCCCTCGGCACCGGTGTCCCCGGTGCGCAGCGCGGCGGCCACGTCCCTGCGCGCGGACATCAGGTGTCTCACCAGGCGCTCGCGTACCGGTTCCGGCAACTGCGGGTCGCTCGCGCGCCAACGTCGGCCGGAGACCACGACGTAGCGTCCGTCCTCGGTGCGTTCGGGCATGTCCGTGTGGTGCCCGCGATCGGTCCCGGACAAGCGCGCCGCTGTCCCCAGGGCCGGTCATCGCCCGGTTCAGGTCCGGTCCGCCTCCTCCAGGAAGGCGGCGATGTCGGCGGCCAGCTCCTCGGGGTACTCGCCGTTGATCGCGTGTGAGGCCTCCGGGTAGACCTCCACCGTGCCGTGGGGCAGGGCGCGCTCGGCGGTGGCCGCGGCGGTGTCGGGGTCGTGCATCACCGACCGTCCGGCGACGAACGCCAGCACGGGCACGTCCAGGTCCGTGAGGGCCTCCTCGCTGACCCTGCCGGGCGGGGGCAGCTTGAGCGCGTAGTTCTGCATGGCGGACTCGATCATCCGGGCGACCGGAACGTCCTCCACCGGAGCGCCGCCCGCGGTCCAGGAGTTGAAGTCCTCGCGCCAGGAGCGCGGCAGCCAGGGCAGCGAGGCGGGCAGGGAGCGCAGGATCGCCTCCACGGGCATGTCGTCGAAGACGAACACCGGGTCGACCAGCGTCAACGAGGCCACCAGCGAGGGCTCGCGGACGGCCAGGTTGGTCGCCGTCCAGCCGCCGATCGACAGCCCCACCAGGTGGAACCCCTCCTCGGGCAGACCGTCCAGGGCCTGGTGCAGCCACGCCGCCTGGTCGGCGTCGTCCTCGATCGGCCGCTCCTGCACGCTCATCCCGGGCTCGCCCAGCAGGTCGACCGTGTAGACGTCCCCGACCTCCAGCAGGGAGGGCAGGTTGTCCGCCCAGACCGGCGAGGGCGCCGCCCGGCCGGGCAGCAGGACCAGCGGTTCCTCCCTGTCCCCCGTGCCCTCGAAGCGGTACATCCGCACGATTCCGTAGTCGGTGCGCACGTCGATCTCGGCGTCGGGCCGGGGCAGGTCGGCCATCGCGGCCTCGTAGGTGCGCATGAAGGCGTCCCGCCCCTCGGCCGAGCGCCAGTGCCCCACCGGTGAGGGCGTGCGCAGGGCGACCGCGGCGAGGAGCACCGCGACGACCACGGCGCACGCCACGATGATCCACCGGTTGCGCTTCTTCTTCTGCATGACAACCCCTAACCGCTTGGTAAGTAATCTGACCATACGGTAAGTTCTGGAGTCATGACAAGAGAGAACCCCCGGTCGCGGGAGCCCGAACAGGGGCACGAGCAGGCAGAAGGGCAGCCACGGGAGCGCGAGCGCGGACCCCGCAGGCCCACGCTGACCGAGCAGGCGAGGCGCGCGCAGCTCATCGACGTCACAGTCGGGCTCATCGCCGAACACGGGGACGCGGCGACCTCGCTGGCCCGCATCGCCGAGGCCGCGGGGATCACCAAGGCGGCGGTGCTGTACCACTTCCGCTCCAAGGACGCCCTGGTGCGCGCGGCGCACGAGAGCGCGCTCAGCGGCCTGGTCGAGCACGTGGGCCGGGCCGTGGAGAGCGTCGACGCCGAACGGGCCCCCGCCGCCTACATCCGCTCGATGGTCGGCTACCTGCGCGACCACCCGGGGCACACCCGGGTGGTCATCGCGGCGGTGAGCGACGAGGACCGCCGCTCCAGCCAGCGCTGGCGTCCCCTGGCGGACCTGATGGCGGCCGCCCGGCGGGCGCGCGGGGCGGACCCGGGCACGGAGGGGCCGGACCTGCGCACCACGGCGCTGATCGTCGGCGGCGGCATGGACGCGATCGTGGCCGAGCACCTGGACCACCCCGACTACGACCCGCTCGCGGCGGCCGAGGGACTGGTCGCCATGCTCGACGGCGTTCTCTTCTCCTGACCGGCGGCGAACCGGCACGGGGCTTCCACGCCCGCGTTCCCCACCCGTGACCCCCGCCGGGGCACGTCCGCGTCCGCCCTGACAACGACTTCGGGGCGGACGACCGCAGAGCGGACCCGGGCGGCGTACCGGAGCCCCGGTCCCGGCGGCCTCGGCGGCGGGACCGGTCAGCGCGGTCACGGACGCGGTCCCACCGGACAGGTGTACACGTTGGCCAAAGCAGGCCAAATACTTCCAAAAGGCCGCGCATGCGACACGGCGCCTGCGACGATGACGCTTCCATCAGCCCCTCAGGAGCGTCCATGCCACGTCTTGCCCTGCGCGCCGCCGCGATCGCCGCGGCCGCCGTCACCGCCGCCTCCCTGCTGTCGACCCCGGCACAGGCCGCCTCCACCACCGGGGCGCTGATGATCACGCACGTGCGCCCCAACGCCGCCGGGTCGGACACCTCCAGCAATGTCAACGGCGAGTACTTCCTCATCAGGAACGTCACCACGCGCACCGTGAACGTGGGCGGGTACGTCCCCGACATCACCACCAACACCTACGGGCGACCGCTGCCCTCCTACAACCTGCCTGCGGGTGCGACGGCCTACGTGCGCACCGGCAGTGGCACCAACCGGCGCGACTCCAACGGCAACCACCAGATCTACCGGGGCTACGCCCGCCACGTGCTGCTCAACAGCAGCACCAGCCGCAACCCCGACCTGCGCCTGAAGCGCCCCGGCAGTGCCGACAACAACGCCAGCGCGGGCACCATCAGCTCCTGCAACTGGGGCAGCGCCGCCAACGGCACCACCTACCGCTGCTGACCGCTGTTCGGCCCCGGCCCGGTCGGCCACAGGGCCGGGGCCGAACCGACGGGCGTGGCGGCTCCGGGGCGCGGGGCCGGGCGCGATCAGACGGAACGGGTCAGGCGGCGGCGCCGGAGCGGAACCGCTCCCGGTAGGCGCGGGCCGTGTCCATCACGCCGTCGAGCACATCCCGGGTGCGGACCAGTTCGGCGATGTGCTCGGTGAGCCGGTCGCGCTCCTGGGCCATGCGCTCCATCGCCGCGTCGGAGTTGCGCTCGCTGGGCGCCTCGGCACAGGGCAGCACTTCGTAGATGGTGCGGCTGGAGAGCCCGGCGGCGTACAGCCGCTGGACGAAGGCGACGCGCTCGACGGCGGCCTCGGTGTAGTGCCGCTGCCCGCTGGCGCTGCGGGTGCTGGTGAGCAGCCCCTGCTCCTCGTAGTAGCGCAGGGACCGGACGC
Organism: Nocardiopsis camelliae; assembly: GCF_028993595.1. Taxonomy (GTDB): domain Bacteria; phylum Actinomycetota; class Actinomycetes; order Streptosporangiales; family Streptosporangiaceae; genus Nocardiopsis; species Nocardiopsis dassonvillei. The sequence continues at coordinate 2,112,382 of NZ_CP118614.1, read as the reverse complement.
TCACACCCGTCCGCCTGGCGAGTTCCCCGATGCGCACGCTTCCTCCCCCGTGACCCGCGACACAGCCTCTTGCCCCTCACATCAATGTCAGGTTTTAGCGTAGTCGACGTGCCCGACCGGAGCACACCGCCCACGGAGGAGAACCTGTCGTGACCAGCATCTTCCAGCCCTACCGGCTCGCCGACCTGCACCTGCCCAACCGGGTCGTGATGGCGCCGATGACCCGTGTCCGCGCCGCGGAGGGCGGGCTGGCGACACCGTCCATGGCGGCCTACTACGCCCAGCGCGCGACAGCGGGGCTCATCGTCTCCGAGGGGGTGCAGCCGAGCCTGGTGGGGCAGTCCAACCCGGGAACGCCGGGCCTGTACACCGACGAGCAGGTCGCCTCCTGGAAGCCGGTGACCGAAGCGGTGCACGCCAACGGCGGCCGTATCTTCGCCCAGATCATGCACGGCGGGCGCGTCTCGCACCCCGAGACCACCGGAACGCAGCCGCTCGGCCCCTCGGCGGTTCCCGCGGTCGGGGACGTGTTCACCCCGACCGGCCGCCAGCCCGCTCCGATGCCGCGTGCGATGACGGAGGCCGAGGTGCCCGAGCACGCCGGGTCCTACGCCCGGGCAGCCCGCCGCGCCGTGGCCGCCGGGTTCGACGGGGTCGAGCTGCACGGCGCCAACGGCTACCTGATCTCGCAGTTCCTCTCCGACAACGCCAATCTGCGCACCGACTCCTACGGGGGCTCGGTGGCCAACCGCATCCGGTTCGCCGTCGAGGCCACCACCGCCACCGCCGACGCCGTGGGCCCGGAGCGCACCGGTATCCGCCTCTCCCCCGGCGCGGGGTTCTGGGGGGTGCAGGAGACGAACGTCCTGGAGATGTACACCGCGCTGCTGGCCGAGCTGGCCCGGATCGGGGTGGCCTACGTCCACCTCGAAGCCACCACCGACGAGGAACTGCTGCTGGAACTGCGCCGCGTCTGGTCGGGCACCCTCATCATGAACCCCGTGTACCCCATGGGCCCCAAGCAGGTCGGCCGGACCGAAGCAGACCACTGGCTCGGGTTGGGGGCCGACCTCATCAGCTTCGGCCGCTCGTTCATCGCCAACCCCGACCTGGTGGAACGGCTGCGCACCGGGCTGCCGATCGCGCCGGCGGACGAGGAGACCTACTACCAGGGCGGCGAACGGGGCTACCTGACCTACCCGGCGTACCAGTACAGCGCGTAGATCGGGGGTCCTGCGGCTCCGCCCGGTTCTCCGGCCCGGTCCTGGTCCTGTTCGGCCCCGAAGCCCAGGTCTGTAAGTCCGCATGGAAATTCGTGTGGAGGACGCAAGGCAGCGGAGGAAGCGCGGAGAACGCGGCGGCCCTTCCGGGAACCTTCCCGGAAGGGCCGCGCTGGTTGGAAGCCGGATGCAGATCTTGCAGGCGAAAGCGGATGTCGTCAGGCCATGGCGGAAACCCGCGTGCCGCCCAGCGCCCGCGTCCAGGGGCGGGCGGCGGGCGGGTCGGCGTCCAGGGTGCGGCGCGGCTGCGGCCACAGGGCGAGGAGGAGTGCGTCCACGTTCGGCGCTTCCAGAAGTCCGGTGGAAGTGACGGCCCAGAAGGATTGCGTGGACTCGCCAAAGTAGATGATCAGGTGGCGATGCCGAGCCTGGAGGGCAGCAGCCTGCGCATGTTCAGGAGCGAATTCCGCGCGGTGGCCGCCCAGACGCGGAAGCCGCTGGGCACGGCGAACCCGGCAGGAGGGGTGTTCGCACACAGGGCAGACCGGACCGACGAGCGGGGTACGGCGCGGGAGCGGGCTGACGGGGTGGATAGGTCGGATTGGTCGATCATCGTCCGAACGCCTGGGCGAGGGGATAGGGTTCTGCATCAGATCCTCTTTCCTTGCATATGCGGTGTTTGGTTTCGGGGGTTCAGGGCCCAGGAGAAGCGTTGGCGCGCTTACCTGGGCCCGTCTCATGTCATCGACATGTCAGAGCGCGAAGCTCAGTGGTCGGCTACCGGTGTCAGTCGTTGGTGGCAGTCGTCGGCCTCAGTTGCTGGCAGCGGTGTTCCACCGGCTTCCGGTCAGGTCGTAGGCCAGGTAGAACCAGACCGTGCGGAACTCCGCGTTGCCGTTGTCGCCCCATTCGGAGGCGAAGGCGTTCACCATCGCCAGACCCCGACCGGATTCGGCGTCCAGATTCAGGCCGTTCGCCTTGGGCGTCAGGTGGGCGTCATGCTCGCGCAGGCCGCCCCGGTCGCGGCAGGCCAGGTGCAGCCCGGTGCGGTGGCGGTGAACCAGGAGGCTGTAGCTGCCACCGGGACGCCCGGAGAGGCTGTGGCGGATCGCGTTGTTGGCGAGTTCGCTGCCCAGAAGGGTGAAGAGGTAGCGGTAGTCAGCACAGCGGGCGGCGGCACAGGTGTCCAGGAACGCCCGGGCCAAGGGCATCACGGCCGGAGTCCCCGCGAAGTTGTAGCGGCGCATCCGGTAGTTGGGACGCTCGGGCTGCCGGGTGAAGTAGTGGCGATGCGCGGGCTGGATGAAGCTGGACAGCGGCACGGTCGCCTCACCCAGCACCGGCACAGGGACAGGCGTGGGCATGGGCGCCGGAATTTTTGCAGGCATGACGAACACACTCCTTGGCATGGCAGGTCATGAGCAGGGGTTTCGTAGGCCCGTCGGAGGAGTCTCACGGTTGTCGTGATGCGCGGCACGGGCAAGGCGTAGCCTGACCAGAATGAACTCTGCGTGATGGACTGGTCACGACCACACCCCAAAGATAACTAGCAATCGTAGAGTTTTCAAGCCAGATCTCTACCATCCTGAATTTTTTCGCTAGGGTGTTGCCATGACCCCTGCCAACAGCCCAACCCTCCGACTTCGCCGCCTGGCAACAATGCTTCGCCAATCCCGAGAAGCGACTGGGTACACCGCCACCCAGGTCGGCAACAAGTACGGGTGGAGCTCTGGAAAAGTCTCCAAGATGGAGACAACCGAGACTAAACGCATAAAAGCGGAAGATCTCAACAAGCTGATGGACCTCTACGAGATCACCGACCCTGGCAAGCGAGCATCCATGCATGCGCTTGCAAAGGACGCACGTCAACGAGGCTGGTGGTCCAAGTACAAAGAGGTCTTCACCGAACGCGCCCTACCCGACTTCGAAGCTGAGGCGTCAGTGATCCGCACTTTCGAAGCGCAGATGGTGCCAGGGCTACTGCAAACGCCCGACTACGCCGAAGCTCTACTACGAGGGGGCAGGTTCGCGGACCCCGAAATCATGAAGAAAAAAGCTGAGGCGCGCATGGTTCGCCGCGAGATCTTGGTTCGCCACCATCCCGCTCGGCTCCGAGCGGTCATCGAGGAGAGCGCTCTTCACAAGCAGATTGGCAGCGTGAAGGTTCTCAAGGAGCAGCTTGCCTACCTACATCACATGGCTCAGCTATCTAACATCGACCTTCAGGTACTCCCTGCTGATGCTGGATCACATGCTGGCCTGTGTGCTCCCTTCACCATCCTGGAGTTTCCTGACCCGCTAGATCTCCCCATCGTGTACATCGACACCGCATCCAACGGGCTCTTCCTTGAGGACCAGGAGGAGGTTGAAGCTCACAGTGCTACCTTCAGTGACATCCAGGGGTCTGCCCTGAGTACAGTGCGCTCCGCCGATCTCATCACCAGCATCATGAAGTCCCTAGAGAGCCCTCATGACCACCGCCCTTGACTTCCGTAAGAGCAGCTACAGCGGCCATGCCCAGAACTGCGTTGAGGTTGCTCAGATCCCCACGAACTTCCGTAAGAGCAGCTACAACGGAGAAACCGGTGGCAACTGCGTAGAGGTCGCTCACCTTCCCACCGACTTCCGGAAGAGCAGCTACAGCGGGCAGACGGGGGGCAACTGCGTGGAGGTAGCCGACCTTCCCTGCGGCGCAGCCATCCGCGACTCCAAGCACCCCGACGCCGGACACCTCCCCTTCCCCGCCACCGAGTGGACCGGCTTCCTCAACGCCGCCCTCTCCCAGTAGCCACAGCAGTCAACTCCCGCGCCCGGCTCCTGCGCCTGGTCGCCCGGTCGTGCCCTCCAGAACCGCGACCGGGCGACCAGGGCATCCACCCCCACAACGCATTCCGGTATGCTCCGGACGGCATCCGCGCCGCCCGGCGGCGGACGGCGCGACGCCCTGCTCGCCCGCCCGCGAACCGAGGGAGGCCCCGTGCCGACGACCACCGTTCCAGGACCGCTGTCGTGAAGCTGTCGAGGGTGGCACCGGAGCTGCGCGGCCCCCTACTCCGTTCACCGGAAATCCCCGTACACCGCCCCTGGGCCCTGCAACTCACACGCAAACTGATGGAAGACCTGGACGCCCAGGAACTGCCCGGCGTCACCATGGAACTCCCCGAGGAGGCGGCCCCCGGCGTACGGGTCTACCGCCCCGACGAGCAGCGCTCGGACGGCGCCCTCGTCTGGATCCACGGCGGCGGCCTGGTCATGGGCCGCGCCGTGCAGGACGATCCGCTGTGCAACGCCACCGCCCGCCAACTGGGTATCACCGTCGTCTCCGCCGAGTACCGCATGGCCCCCGAGGACCCCTATCCCGCCGCCCTGGACGACTGCCACGCCGCCTGGACCTGGCTCCAGGACAACGCCGCCTCCCTGGGCGTGGACCCCGCGCGCGTGGCGGTCGGCGGCCAGAGCGCGGGCGGCGGCCTCACCGCCGCGCTCGTCCAACGGTTGCACGACGAGGGCGGCACGCAACCGGTCGGCCAGTGGCTGCTGTGCCCCATGCTCGACGACCGCACCGCCGCCCGGCGCGACCTGGACAGGGTCCGCCACCGCATCTGGAACAACGAGGTCAACCGCTTCGGCTGGCGTTCCTACCTGGGCGCCGAACCCGGCGCTGCCGCGGTCCCGCGCTACGCCGTGCCCGCACGCCGCGAGGACCTCAGCGGCCTGCCGCCCGCCTGGATCGGTGTCGGCGACATCGACCTTTTCCACAACGAGTCCCGCGAGTACGCGCACAGGCTGCGCGACGCCGGGGTGGACACGACCTTCTACCTGGAGCCCGGTGCTCCCCACGGGTTCGACTCCTGGGGCGCCAAGACCTCCATCGCACACGACTACCTGGACAGGGCCCGGGCCTGGCTGGGCGAGGCCCTGGCCCGGGAACTGGACGGCTCCTGACACTCCGGTCCCGAAAGCCCGACCTCGGGCGCCCGCGCCCCCGGCCGGAAAGCACCGGCATCATAGGGAGGGAACGCAGCCACACGACGGGGACGTGCATGACCGGAGCAGTCGAGACGGGCGCCAGGAAGAACGGGGACGGCCGGGCCTCCGCGCTCGCGCTCTCGCTCGCGACCCAGATCAGCGAGCTGGCGCGGACGGGCGGCCTGGACGAGGGCGCGCACCTGACCGAGCAGTGGATCGCCGACCGGCTCCAGGTGTCGCGGTCCCCGGTCCGGCGCGCGCTGGCGCTGCTGGACGAGATGGGCATCGTCGAGCACATCCCGAACCGGGGGTACTTCCTCACCAGGCCGGGCAGCGAACTGGCCTCGGTGGACGCCGTGCCGGAGCGGGACGGGCAGGAGGACCTGTACTTCCGCGTGGTGGACGACTTCCTCAACGACCGGCTCGACCGGGAGTTCACCGCCGCGGAGATCGCGCGCCGCCACGGGGTGGCGGCCCGGCACGTGCAGCAGGTCCTGGTCCGGATGGAGGCCGAGGACCTGGTGCGGCGGCGGGCGGGCCGCGGCTGGGAGTTCCAGGAGGTGCTGTCCACCGCGCAGGGGCACGACCACAGCTACAGGTTCCGGATGATCGTGGAGCCCGCCGCCCTGCTGGAGCCGGGGTTCGCGGTGGACGCGGAGGCCTTCGCGCTCCACCGGGAGCGCCAGGAGGGCCTGGTGCGGGGCAGGGCGCTGTCGTCCGCGCGCGGCACCCTGTTCCAGACGGGGGCGGAGTTCCACGAGATGCTCGTGGGGTGTGCGAACAACCCGGTCCTGCTCGACGCGGTGCGTCGGCAGAACCGGGTGCGCAGGCTCATCGAGTACCGCCACCAGGTGGACCGCACGCGGATGGTGCACCAGGCCCGCGAGCACCTGCTCCTGATGGACCTGCTCGGGGAGGGGCGCATCGAGGAGGCGTCCCGGGCCCTGCACGCGCACCTGGACCGGGTCCGGTGGATCAAGACCGGGATCGGCGCGGAGCCGCCCGCCCTGCTGTGACGGGCGGCGGCCCCGCGACCGGGCGTGCCCGCGTGCGGACCTGACCGGAGAAGGCCCTGACCGGGGACCGGCCCCGGGTGCGCGGACGTCCGTCGCCGGGGATCGCCGCGCCCCCGGTCCGGCGGGCCGAGCGCGCAGGCGTTCACCGGTCCGAGGTGGACTCGGGCACGCAGGCGTCCGCCGGTCGGGGACGGCCCAGGACGGGACAGCCCAGGACGGGACGGTCTCAGGCAGGCTGGCCGCAGGCGGAGCCGTCTCAGTGACTGTTGGGTATGCGGGTGATTACACGGCCTGGTCGGCAGAGCGGTTGCTCCACCGCTCGCTCTGACCGGCCAGCCGTGTGGCCATCAACCGGATCATCGCGAGCTTGACCATGGCCTCCGAACCCGTGGTCAGACGTTCGTAATCGCGCGCCAAACGGCGGTTGCGCACCAACCAGGCGAACGTGCGCTCCACCACCCACCGGCGCGGCAGCACCTGAAACCCCCTGGCGTCGTCGCTGCGCCGGACGATCTGCACCACTAACCGGAACGTCTCATACGCCCAGGTGAGCAGGCCGCTGTCGACCTTGTTCGCGTACCCCGCGTCAGCCCATACCAGCCCCACCGTCGGGAACCGGGCCGCCAAGGTCTCCAAGACCCGGCGCCCACCGGGGCGGTCCTGGACCGAGGCCGAGGTCACCGCGACCACCAGCACCAACCCCAACGTGTCCACGACCAGGTGGCGTTTGCGGCCCTTGGTGCGCTTGCCCGCGTCGTAGCCGCGGTCGGTACCGCCCTCCCCGGTCAGGATCGACTGGGAGTCCAACACCGCCGCCGAGGGGTCCCGATCGCGGCCCGCCTCCTCGCGGACCCGGGCGCGCAGGGCGTCGTGGATCCGATCGATGGTGCCGTCGGCCCTCCAGGTGCGGTACCACCGGTAGGCGGCGTCCCAGGGGATCAGGTCGTGGGGGATCATCCGCCACTGGCAACCCGAGCGCAGCACGAACAGGATCGCGTTCCAGACCAGCCGGTCGTCGTATTTGCGGGGTGCTCCGCCTTTGGCTTGGTCGCGGACGGGCATGAGGGGCTCGATCACCTCCCAGACGGGGTCGGAGAGGTTAGAGGGGTAGCATGGGCGGGCGTCCCCGCCGGACTTGCATCTGCACACACAGCGCAATTCTGGCGGGGATGTTCTGTTCTCCCGCCAGCGACCCGGGCCGGTCACCTCACGCAACCACCCGCATACCCAACAGTCACTCAGGCGGGGCGGTCCGCGAAGCGGCGCGCCACGTAGGGCATCGTGCCCCCGTGCCGCAGGTAGGCGACCTCGTGCCCCGAGTCCAGGCGCAGCAGCACGGTGTGCTCCCGCGCGCTCCCGTCGGACCCGGCGACCCTGAGGACGAGCGGCGTCACCCCCACGCCGATCCCGCCGAGCCCGAGGACGGTCAGCCCCTCGCTGCCGTCGAGTTCCAGGTCGGCCGCGGTGGTCCCCTCGGGGAACAGCAGCGGCAGGACCCCCATGCCGATGAGGTTGCTGCGGTGGATGCGCTCGAAGCTCTCCGCGACCACCGCCCGCACGCCCAGCAGGGCCTGGACCTTGGCCGCGACGTCGCGGCTCGACCCCGTCCCGTAGGACCGGCCCGCCAGGACCACCAGGTCCACCCCGGCCTCGCGGTAGGTCGCGGCGGCGTGGAAGACCGGTTCCACGCGCGAGCCGTCGAGGACGCGGGCGTGTCCTCCCCGGCCGCGTTCGCCCTCCGGCAGGAGCAGGTTGGCCACGGCCGGGTTGGTGAAGGCGCCGCGCAGCATCACCTCGGGGTTGCTGCGCCGGGTGGAGTACTGGTTGAGGTCGCGCGGTTCGGTGCCCAGTTCCCGCAGGTAGGCGCCCGCAAGACTGTTGCGGGGGATGGCCCCGGCCGGTGAGATGTGGTCTGTGGTGACGTGGTCGCCCAGCCACAGCAGGACGCGGGCGTCCTCGACGCGGACCTCGCTGCCGGGTTCGGGGCGCACGCCGGTGAGGTAGGGCGGCCTGCGGATGTAGGTGGAGCGCCCGTTCCAGGGGAAGTGCGTGCTCCCGGACGCGTCCAGCGCCCGCCACTGCTCGGTGCCCTCCCAGACCGCGGCGGCGTTCTCCCGGAAGGCCTGCGGGTCGACGGCCTTCTCCGCGACGCGCGCGACCTCCTCGTCCCCGGGCCACAGGTCCGCCAGGTACACCGGGTTCCCGTCGCGGTCGCGGCCCAGGGGCTCGGCGGCGAAGTCGTGCAGGACCGTTCCGGCCAGGGCGTAGGCCACGACGAGGGGCGGCGAGGCCAGGTAGGCGTGCGAGACGCGGGGGTTGACCCGGCCGGGGAAGTTGCGGTTGCCGGACAGCACGGCCGCGGCCTCCAGGCCCTCGCCTGCAAGCGCCTCCAGTTCGGGGGCCAGGGGGCCGGAGTTGCCGATGCAGGTCATGCAGCCGAAACCGACGGTGTGGAAACCGGCCGCTTCCAGGGGCTCCATCAGCCCGGCCTTCTCCAGGTAGCCGACGACCACCCGCGAGCCCGGGGACAGGGTGGTCTTGACCCAGGGCTTGACGCGCAGGCCGCGTTCCATGGCCCGCGCCGCGAGCAGGCCCGCCTGGATCATGAGCGCGGGGTTGGCGGTGTTGGTGCAGCTGGTGATGGAGGCGATGCCCACCGGTCCGCGCGGGAGGGGCTCGCCGAAGACGTCCTCCCCCTTCACCGGGGCCGCCGCGCCGTCCGGGACAGGAGCCGGGGAGGCGACCGCGTCCGGCACCGGAGCGTTCTCCGGGACAGGAGCGCTCTCCGGCGCGGACGCGGTCTCCAGGAAGGAGGCGGGCACCCGGGACAGCGGAACGCGCTGGTCGGGGCGGTGCGGCCCGGCCAGGCAGGGCTCCACCGCGTCCAGGTCGAACTCCACGAGCCGGTCGAAGCGCGGCTCCGGGGAGTCCACGCCGCGCACCAGCCCCTGGGCGCGCATGTAGGCGTCCACCGCCTCCACGTGCCCGTCCTCGCGGCCGGTCAGGAGCAGGTAGTCGCGGACCTCGCGGTCGTAGGGGAAGTAGGCGCACGTGGCGCCGTACTCGGGCGCCATGTTCGCCACCGCCGCGCGGGCCGACCAGGGCAGGCCGTCGATCCCCGGTCCGCAGAACTCCACGAACGCGTCCACGACGCCCGTCGCGCGCAGCAGTTCGGTCAGCGTCAGCGCCAGGTCGGTGGCGGTGACGCCGCGCCGCAGGGCCCCGGTGAGCCGGACGCCGACGACCTCGGGGAAGTTGAGCATCACGGGTTCGCCGAGCATGGCGGCCTGCGCCTGGAGGCCGCCCACGCCCCAGCCCAGGACGCCGATGGCGTTGATCATCGGCGTGTGGCTGTCGGTGGCCACGAGGACGTCGGGGTGCAGGAGGTCGGGGCCGTCGCCGCCGTCCTCGCGCCAGACCACGCGGGCGAGGGTCTCCATGTTGACCTGGTGGATGATGCCCCGGCCCGGGGGGACCACGCGGAACCCGCGCACACTGCGCTCGGCCCACTTGACGAACTCGTACCGCTCGGCGTTGCGGCGGAAGTCGATGTCGAGGTTGCGGGCGAAGGCGGCGGCCGAACCGTGCGCCTCGGCGATCACGGAGTGGTCCACGACCAGGTCGGTGGCGATCACCGGGTTGACGTCCGCGGCGTCGCCGCCCAGTTCGGTGACCGTGTCGCGCAGCGCGGCCAGGTCGGTGAGGGTGGGCAGGCACGTGGTGTCGTGCAGCATCATCCGGTTGGGGTGGAAGGGGACCTCGCAGTCCCCGCGGCCCGAGCGCACGCGGGCGAGCACCGCGGGCAGGGCCCCGGGCGCCCGGCGGGCCACGTTCTCCACCAGGACGCGGACCGTGTAGGGCGCGCGGTCCAGCTCCTCGGGGGTGAGCAGCCGGTCGAGCGCCACGTAGCGGAACTCGCTTCCGGCCGCGTTGAGTACCGCCGTCGCGGCGGTTCCGGCGGTTGTGGCCACGGAGTCGTCCATCGTCTCCCCACGCTGGTCCTCGGGTGCTCCGGTTCCCGGACACCATGATTGTTCTAGCAACGAGACTAGTACAAAGCGGAAACACCTGGTGGAGCCAGCCCCCGGGAGCGGCCGACCGGCACCCGGAGGCGCCCCTCCAGGCCGCGACCGACTCGCCCGCTCCGCCCCGGCACTGCACTTGCATCGGCTTCGAATGCTCGGAACTCGGCAGGAACACGAGCTCACCTGGGCCGGGGCACCGTACTCCGCACCGTCCGCAGCCCCGTCGAACCCCGGCCCCACGCAGGGCGAACCGGGAGGTTTCCGAGGGGTGACGAGCGCTGATCTCGGCTTCCGCATATTGCACTCGCGTTAATCTTGGTGCAATATCTCCAGGTGTGTGCCCCGCCTCACGAGGCGCACGTCACGCAGGGACCGGGCGCCGGTCACACGATCCGTGGGGGAGAGCAATGCAGATAACGGCTCCGAGCCGACGCGAGGCGATCGCGGGTGCGATCGGAGCGGTCGCCCTCGCCGGTGCCCTGGTGGAGGTCCGCTCAGGCGAGGCCTCCCGTGAAGCGGGTACGGGCGGTGGGCGCTTGGAGGTCGTGGTTCCCGCCGCGGCGGGCGGCGGCTTCGACACCGTCGCCCGGCAGACGCAGTACGCGCTCCAGCAGAACGGCCTGGCCAGCGGGGTCGAGGTGCTCAACCTGCCCGGTGGCGGCGGAACCGTGGGCCTCAACCACACGGCCCAGCAGCGCGGGCGCGGCGACGTGCTCATGGTGATGGGCAGCTCGATCCTGGGCGGCATCGAGATCACCGGTTCGCGGACCACCCTGGCCGATATCACGCCGCTGGCCCGGCTGGCCGAGGACTACATCGTGGTCGCGGTCCGCCGGGACTCCCCGCTGAGGACCCTGGAGGACCTGGCCGCGGCCTGGACCGAGGCGCCCCGCGACCTCGTGGTGGGCGGGGGCGCCATCGGCACCTCGGACCACCTGCTGGCCGCGCTCATGCTCGACGGGCTCGGGATCCCGCCCTCCGAGCTGAACTACATCGTCTACTCGGGCGACGGCGAGGTGCTCACCTCCCTGCTGTCGCACACCTCCGACATCGCGGTGTCCAGTTACAACGGCTTCCAGTCGCAGATCGAGGCCGGGGAAGTGCGGGCGCTGGCGGTCTCCGCCGCCGAACCGCTGCCCGGCGTGGACGTCCCCACGCTGCGCGAGGCGGGCATGGACCTGGACCTGGCCAACTGGCGCGGTCTGGCCGCGCCGGGCGGCCTGGACGGGGACCAGCGCGAGGTCCTGCTGGACCTGGTCCACGCGCTGGTCGAGACGCCGGAGTGGCGGGAGGCCGTGGAGCGCTTCGGGTGGCGGGAGGCGTTCGTCGCCGGGGAGGACTTCGACGCGTTCCTCACCGAGGAGACCGCGCGCCTGGAGCAGATCATCGAGGGATTGGGGCTGTCGTGACCCGAGAAAGACCCGCCGGGGTGCAGTCCCCGGACACCGACGCGAAGACCGGCACGGACACCGGGCCCGCCAGCGGGAGCGGGAGCGGGAGCGGGAGCGGGAGCGGGAGCGGGAGCGAGACGCGAGTCAGCGCCCGGGCCGAGGCCGGGGACGGCAACGGAACCGGCGCTGGGAACGCCGTCGTGGGCGTGGCCGGAGGCCGGGCCGGAACGGAGGCCGAGGGCGGAACCGGAGCCGACACCACCGCCCCGGAGCCCGAGCCCACGGCCGACCCCGCGCCCGCCACCCTCGGCACGGCACTGGCCGTGCCCTCGGTGACCCTGGTGACGGCCCTCTTCCTGCTCGTGGGCGGCACGGTGATCCGCGTGCCGGAGAGCAGCGGTTTCCTGGGCCCGCAGTTCTTCCCGCTGACCGTGGGCGCCCTCCTGGGCGTCACGGCGTGCGTGGCGGGGGTGCGCGCGGTCCTGGCCGTGCGGCGCTCCCCGTCCGCGGGGACCACCGCAACCCCGGCGGCACCGACAGCACCGACTTCTCCAGAAGTCTCCGGGGTATCCGCGCCTCCGGAGTCCACGGGGACCTCCGAAACCACCGACTCCCCTGAGGCCTCCGACTCCCCGGGAACCTCCGCAGCGCCCAGTGCCACAGCTCCGAACGCGACCGCCGCCGAGGCCGGCACCGATAGCGCGGCCACCGGCACCGATCCGACCTCCGCCGCCGACGACGCCGACGCCGACGCGGCCAGCGACGACGCGAAGAGCGGACACGGCGACTGGCGCACCCTGGGCATCATGGCCGCGACCCTGACCGCCCACGTCCTGCTGCTCCAGCCGCTCGGCTGGCTGCTCTCGGGCACCCTGCTCTTCTGGGGCGTCAGCTTCGCCCTGGACCGGCGCTCACCCCTGCTGGACCTGTGCGTGGCCGTGGCCCTGGCCGCGCTCGTGCAGATCTGCTTCTCCGGCCTGCTGGACGTGTCGCTGCCCAGCGGCCTGCTCGGAAAGGTCCTGTGAACACCGTGGACACCTTCTCCCTCCTGATGTCGGGGTTCGCCGAGGCCCTGACCCCCGTCAACCTGCTGTGGTGCCTCCTCGGCGTGGTCCTGGGCACGGCCGTGGGCGTCCTGCCGGGGCTGGGCTCGTCCATGGCGGTCGCCCTCCTGCTCCCCCTGACCTTCCTGCTGGAGCCGACCGCGGCGTTCATCATGTTCGCGGGCATCTACTACGGCGGGCAGTTCGGCGGCGCGACCACGTCCATCCTGCTCAACACCCCCGGGCAGAGCTCTTCGATCGCCACCGCGTTCGAGGGGCACACCATGGCGCGGCGCGGCAGGGCCTCCCAGGCTCTGGCGGCGGCGGTGATCGGCTCCTTCGTGGGCGGCATCGTGGCCACGACCGTGGTGGCCTTCTTCGCCCAGCGCATGGTGGTCCTGGCGCTCGGGTTCGGACCGGCCGAGTACTTCGCGCTCGCCGTCCTCGCCTTCGTGTGCACCGCCGCCGTCGTGACCTCCTCGCCCCTGCGGGGCATCGCCGCTCTGGGCATCGGCCTGGCGGTCAGCGTGGTGGGCATCGACGACCAGAGCGGGGCGATCCGCCTGACCCTGGGCGTCCCGCAGCTGCTGGACGGGGTCAGCATCGTCGTGATCACGGTCGGACTGCTGGCCGTGGGCGAGGTCCTGCACACCGGGTTCCGGCCGAAGCGGGCCGCCGCGAGTCAACTGGTGGCGTCGGGCACGCCGTGGCTGGGGCGCGCGGACCTGCGCCGCTCCTGGAAGCCGTGGCTGCGGGGCACGGCGCTGGGCCTGCCCTTCGGCGTGATCCCCGCGGGCGGCTCGGAGATCCCCACCTTCCTGTCCTTCGGGGCCGAGAAGGCGCTGGCCAAACGGCGCGGGAACAGCGAGTTCGGCCGGGGCGCGATCGAGGGCGTGGCCGGTCCGGAGGCGGCCAACAACGCGACCACGGCCACCGCGATGGTCCCCCTGCTCGGGCTCGGACTGCCCACGTCCGCGACGGCCGCCGTGATGCTGGCGGCGTTCCAGCAGTACGGGATGCAGCCGGGACCCCTGCTCTTCGAGCAGGAGGGCGACCTGGTCTGGGCGCTGCTGGCCAGCATGTTCATCGGCACGTTCCTGCTGCTGGTGATCAACCTGCCCTTCGCGCCGCTGTGGGCGCGGCTCCTGCGCCTGCCCCAGCGCCACCTGTTCGCGGGGCTGATGGTCTTCGCCACGGTGGGCGTGTACTCGGTCAAGGGCTCGGTGTTCGACGTCGTCCTGCTGTTCGCGGTGGGCGCCCTGGGGCTCCTGATGCGCAGGTACGACATCCCCGTGGCGCCGGTCCTGATCGGCGTCATCCTGGGGCCGCTGGCCGAGAGCGAGCTGCGCCGGGCGATGGCCGCGAGCCAGGGCGACGTGTCGATCCTGTTCGACAGCGGCATCGCGGTCGGCATCTACACCATCCTCGTGGCCGTGGTGGCGGTCTTCGCGGTCAAGCGGGTGCGGGACCGGCGCCGGTCCGCCACCCCGGCCGACGGGAGCCGGGTGGGCACCGTGTAGAACCTGATGGTCACGTCATCGGACGTCCCGGGGACCCCCAGCCCCCGGGGCGCCGCGGCGTCGGACGGGGAGCACACGGACGAGGGGGAGAGAACGTTGGGAAGAGGCCGCGTCAGGGGGGCGTCGTGGCTCTGGCCGCTGTTACTGAGCGTCATGTGCACCCACACCGCGCTCAACCTCGCCCGTCCCCTGGTCTCGTACCGGACGATCGCCCTGGGCGGTGACGCCGTGGCGGTCGGGCTGGTCACCGCCGCCTACGCGCTGCTGCCCCTGCTGGTGGCGGTCCCGCTGGGGCGGGCGACCGACCGGTCCCGGCGCATGGCGTGGATCGTCGGCCTGGGCGCTGCGGTGCTCGGCGCGGGCTCGCTGCTGCTGGCGTACGGCACGGACCTGTTCGCGATCGCCGCGGCAAGCACGGTGCTGGGCATGGGCCACCTGCTGTGCATGGTCGCGGGCCAGGGGCTCATCGCGCGCCTGGCCGCACCGGGGAACCTGGACCGCGACTTCGGGTGGTTCACCGCGGCGGCCTCCCTGGGCCAGCTCGTGGGCCCACTGCTGTCGGGCGCGATGCTGGCCGACGCCTCGGGGGACGCGCTGCTGTCGGCCACCTCCGCCGCCCTGCTCCTGGCCGCGGTGATCGGCGGGCTGGGGCTGGTGCCGATCCTGGCCTTCGTCCGGGTGCGCATGCCCGCGCCCTCGCGCAAGAAGGGCTCGGAGAGGACCCCCGCGCGGGAACTGCTGCGCAGGCCGGGCCTGCCCTCGGGGCTGTTCGCCAGCCTGGCGCTGCTCTCGGCCGTGGACATCCTCACCGCCTACCTGCCGCTGGTCGCCGAGAACCGCGGCATCTCGCCGATGACGGTCGGCGTCCTGCTGAGCCTGCGGGCGGGGTTCTCGCTGCTGTCCCGCCTGGTGCTGTCCCGGCTGGTGCTGCGGTGGTCGCGCGAGACGCTGATCGCGGTCAGCGCCGGGGCCGCGGGCCTGTCGATGGCGGCGGTGGCCCTGCCGGTCAGCAACGTGTTCGTGCTGGGGGCGGTGCTGGCCGTCGGGGGGTTCCTGCTGGGCCTGGGGCAGCCGCTGACGATGTCGGCCGTGGCCACGGCCGCGCCGGAGGGCTCGCGCGGGGCCGCGCTGGCGCTGCGGATCTGGGGCAACCGGCTCGGGCAGGTCGGAATCCCGGCCGTGGGAGCGGGGGTCGCGGGCGCGGTGGGCGCGCCCGGGGCGCTGTGGTTCGCCGCGGTGGTGCTCGTGGCGTCGGCGGTCACGGCGGCCAAGCAGGTCTGACCCGCCGCCGGGGCCCGCGGGGCGGGTGTGCGACGCGAGGCGTCAGATTCGTGTGTGCTCTCCGGACCACGCGAGTCTGGCGTGCGGCGCGGGGAGCCAGGTGTGCGTGGGGCGCGTGGGCCGTACGGGTGGCCCGGTGATCCGGAACAGGTGGGCGGCACGAGGCGTCGAGTGCACGTGGGGCGCGTGGGCCGTACGGGTGGCCCGGTCATCCGGAACAGGTAGGCGGCACAGGCGTCACAACCGTGCTCTCCCGTCCCGGGACCGGACCCGGGAACCGCCTCGGCGCGAACACACAGGTCGCGCACTCCCCTGTTCGAACACCCCCCGGGGGCGTACGATGAGAAGTTAGGTGTGTCGGCAGTCGGGTCCACCAAGCCCGGCGTCTCCACGGAACCAGGCAACGTGAACCACCCCGCCCCCTCTCCCGCACAGCGCGTCTACCGTTCCCGGACCACCAGACAGGCCGTCCACGACTGGTGCTGGGACAGGCTCAACGCCCAGCCCCTGCTCACCCCGCTCGCGACCGTCCCCTGTTCCCTGGGCGTCACCCGCGTCTTCACCGCCTCCGGAGGCCCCGGCGTCCCGGTCCTCGTGCTCCCCGGTTCGGTCCTGAGCACGGCCACGCTCCTGGACGCCGTCCGCGTCCTGGCCGAGGACCGCCCCGTCCTGATCGCCGACCCGCCCGGACAGCCCGGGCTCAGCGACGGCGTCCGGCCCCTGGTCGAGCGCCCGGCGTACTACGGCGGCTGGCTGGACGAGGTGCTCCCGCAGATCACCGACCGGCCCGTCCTGGTCCTGGGCCACGGCATCGGCGCGGCCATCGCGCTCTCGGCCACCCCCGGGCCCCTGGTGGCCGGGCTCTGCCTGGTCAACCCCGGCGGCCTGACACCGGCGACCGGCGGCACCGCCCTGGCCGCCGCCCTGGTGCGCTGGAGGTTCCACCCCGACACCCGGTCCAGCTCCGCGCTGCTGCGCGCCATGTGCGGCCCCGGATCGGCCGAACCCCGGGACACCACCCTGCTGGAGTGGACGACCCTGGTCGGCCGGTCCTGCCGCGCGGTCAACGCGCTGCCGCCCCGGCCGCTGCGGGCGGAGGCCCTGCGCCACTGGCGGCGGACCCCGGTCAGCGTCGCCACCGGGTCGCACGACCCCTTCTTCTCCCCCGACCTGCTGCACAGTCCGGCCCTGCTCTTCCTGGACGCCGCCGTCCACACCGTCCGGGGCGCGGGACACCTCGCGCTCCGCGAACGCCCCGACCTGGTGCGGGACGTGCTGCGGGGGCTCCCCGACGCCTGAGGCCCCGGGCCGCGTCCGCGGCCCGGGGCGTGCGCGTCCCGACCGGTCCGGAGCCGGGTCCCCGCGTCGGGTCCCCGGGTCCGGGGACCCGACGCGGGGCCGCGGTGTCAGGCCTCGGTGTCAGGCCTCGCTGTCGGGGCCCGGCTCCTCGGGGGCCTTGAGCGGCTTGACCAGCGCCCAGCCGCCCATGAACACGGCGAAGGCGAGCATGCCCAGGCCCGACCACAGGTTCAGGTTCGCGCCGCCCTGCTCGATCTCCTCCGGCGTGGTGAAGAACCCCATGACCGTCAGCACGACGCCGTAGATCGCGAACAGCAGCGCGATGATCGTGCGGATGTCGAAGACCCGGGAGGCGGTGCGGCCCTTCCCCGTTCCGGGGCTGTCAGCGCTCATCGGATGACCTCCTTGCCAGCTTGTCTCAGCACGGTGCACCTCTCGGGGTCGCTCAGGCGAAGATGATGTTCAGAATGATGACGAGTGCCAGGGCGATCCCGGCCAGCAGCCCCGGTCGGCGGTACCAGCCGGAGTCCTCACCGGTGGTGGAGGCCTTGCGCGACTCGCGCGGGGTCAGCGAGTGCACCAGGCCCACCAGTTCGGAGTCGGGCTTGGGCCGGGTGAACATGGTGACCACGACGCTGACGAGGATGTCGACCACGAAGGCCGCGCCCGCGCCGACGAAGCTCGCGCCCTGCGCCGACAGGGCCAGCACGCCGGTCTCGGCGAGCAGGAACACGCCCACGGCGGCCAGGGTTCCCGCCGCCAGGCCGCTCCAACCGGCGTGGGGCGTCATCCGCTTCCAGTACATGCCGAGGATGAACGTGGCGAACAGCGGCGCGTTGAAGAACGAGAACAGCTGCTGCAGGTAGTCCATCAGGTTGGAGTAACCCGAGGCGATGAACGCCGTGCCCACGGCACCGACGGTCGCGCCGACCGTGACCCACCGGCCCATGCCCAGGTAGTAGGAGTCGGGCCGGTTCTTGACGACGTAGGCCTGCCAGATGTCGTACGTGAACACGGTGTTGAACGAACTGAGGTTGGCGGCCATACCGGCCATGAACGACGCGAGCAGACCGGCCAGGGCCACGCCCAGCAGACCGTTGGGCAGCACGTCGCGCATCAGCAGCAGGATCGCGTCGTTGTAGTCGACGCCGGGGTTCTCACCGGCCTTGAGCTGGACCATCTCCGAGACGCTCACACCCGCGATCATCCCGGGGATGATGACGATGAACGGGATGAACAGCTTGGGGAAGGCGCCGATGATGGGGGTGCGCATCGCGGCCGACATGCTCTTGGAGGCCATGGCGCGCTGCACCTCGACGAAGTTCGTCGTCCAGTAGCCGAACGCGAGGACGAAGCCGAGGCCGAAGACGATGCCGAGGATGCTCAGGAAGCTGTCGCCGAAGCCGGTCAGCGCGTTGCCCGGCCAGGCGGAGAGCTGTTCGGCGCCCTGCGGGGAGGCGGTGACCTCCTCCACCAGGCCCGACCAGCCGCCGACGCGGTTCAGTCCGGCCAGGGTCAGCGGCAGCAGCGCCGCGACGATGACGAAGAACTGGAGCACCTCGTTGTAGATCGCCGCGGAGAGCCCGCCCAGCGCGGTGTAGCTGAGGACGATGGCGGCGGCGACCAGGAGCGACAGCCACAGGGGCCAGCCCAGCAGCGCGTCCACGATGGTCGCCAGCAGGAAGAGGTTGACGCCCGCGATCAGGATCTGAGCGACCGCGAAGCTGATCCCGTTGAGCAAGTGGGCGGCCGTACCGAAGCGGCGGAGCATGAACTCGGGGACGCTGCGGACCTTGGAGCCGTAGTAGAACGGCATCATGACCAGGCCCAGGAACAGCATCGCCGGGACGGCGCCGATCCAGAAGTAGTGCATGGTCGGCATGCCGTAGTTGGCGCCGTTGGCCGACATGCCGATGATCTCGATGGCGCCGAGGTTGGCCGCGATGAAGGCCAGACCCGTCACCCAGGCGGGCAGGGAGCGCCCCGACAGGAAGAAGTCGAGGCTGTTGGAGACCGAACGCCGGGCGATGAAGCCGATGCCCAGCACGAACGCGAAGTACACCGCGAGCAGGGTGTAGTCGATGGCGTTGGCGTCCAGCCGCAGGGAGTCCTGTGCTAGCACGGTCACGTCGGCTGGTCCTCTCTCGACGCGGCGGCCCCTCCGCGGAAGGCCTGTTCACACCTTCGGACGTGATGCGGGCGGGTCGGCACCGGATCTCGGGCGACGAAGGACGCGGCGTCGCGAACCGGTACCCGTGTCTCCACCTCAGGACGGGGTGCGCCCATGTTCTTACTCCGTTCACGCATGTGCACCGTGCACATGAGGACCATTCCCCACATTTTTCCACGGAACCAAACATTAACCATCAAGGTAAGCAACCATCTTGCACAAGCACCGGTGTGTCAAGGGTCTGGCGCCGTCCTGTTCGGGGTGGCGCGCGCGGCTCCGCCGGGGTGGCGGACACCGGTGGGAGCGGCGTCGCGGGAGGCCTTCTCCCGGGGCGCCGGGGGGCGGGGGCGCCTGTGCACCTACCCCGCCGGAGCACGCCTATCGTGTGCTTTCGGGGCGGTTTCTCATGAAATGCCGCCGAAGGCGGTGCGGCGGCAGGGGCGCGGGAGACAGGCCGGACCGGGGCGCGGACCCTCGCCCGGAACGGGAGGAGGGGCCGGTCGGAGTGAACGTCTCGCGTCGGGCGAAGCGGGCGGCCCGCCCCGTGCTCCGGGGCGGGCCGCCGACGGGACCGCTCAGCGGTCCCGGTCGGGCTCCGGAAAGGTGAGAACGCCGATCTCGGGGGCTCCGGGCAGGCCGGGCTCGCTGACCAGACGCCCGGTCATACCGGCCTCCTCCGCGAGCCCGGCGATGCTGAGGTTCTCCCACACGTAGGTGTCGCTGGTGCTGCGCACCAGCGTGTCGCCGCGGAGGACCTTCCAGGTGGTCTCCCACCGCAGGACCTCGGTCTCGGCGCCCTCGACGGGTTCGGCCCGCGTCCACCACTCGTAGGTCTGCTCGCCGATGCGCTCCCGCAGCATGCGGAAGGGGGGAACTGCTCTGGCGGAACCGGTGCCCATGAGTTCCACGACGACCGGCGCACCGGGCGGGACGTGGGCCCTCAACACGTCCCACAGCGCCAGCCTCTCGTCCCTGGTGAGGTGGCCGACCACTCCGAAGACGACCACCGCGCCGACCCGGTCGGGCAGCCGCAGGTGTTGGGCGGGTTCGGCGCTGATGGTCACGCGTCGGCGCAGGTCGTCGTTGCCGACGACCCGGCTGGTGAGCATCGCCCGCATGGGGGTGGACGGTTCCGCGGCGATGATCGGGGCGCTCGGCAGGGCCTTCGCGATCACTTCGGTGATGCGGCCCGTGCCGGCTCCGATCTCGACGACGGGGCCGGCTCCGGGGGCGACCCCGGCCAGCGCCGCGCGCAGCGGTCCGGCACTGGTGCGCACATGGCGTGCCGCGACCATCTCGTAGAACTCGGCCGAGGCCGTGTAGTAGTCGGCGACCATGGTGATCTCCCTCGTCGTGGTGGTGTCAGGGTGTGCTGGGCCAGGCGGGTGCCGTCCCGGTCGGCGCGTGGCCCAGGGCCCGGGCGACGGCCGCCGCGACCGGGCGGCGCTGTTGCGCGAGGAAGAAGTGGCCGCCCGGGAACACCTCGGTCGTGACCTCACCGGTCGTCGTGGTCCTCCAGGTCGCCGCGGCCTCCTCGGAGCACTCCGGGTCCTGTGCGCCGACGAAGACGTGCACGGGCATGTCGAGCGGTTCCGCCCGGGTGGGCCGGTAGGTCTCGATCAGCCGGTAGTCGTTGCGCACGTAGCGCAGGACAGCGGTCCGCAGCTCCTCGTCGGCCAGGACCTCCGGCGGGGTGCCGCCCAGTCGGGTCAGGTCGGCCGCCAGGTGCTCGTCGTCGCGCAGGTGGACGTCCCCGGGCCTGACGTGGAGGGGTGCGGGCCGCCCCGAGGCGAACAGCCGGACCGGGGCCGGGATCGCCCTCCGACGCGCCTCCACGGCCACCTCGTAGGCCACGGCGCTTCCCATGCTGTGGCCCAGGAGCGCGTAGGGGCGGTCCAGGAGGGGGGCGAGCGCGTCCACGACCGCGTCGACGACCTCGGACATCGTGTCGACCATGGGATCGCCGAACCGGTCCTCGCGCCCGGGGTACTGCACGGACAACGCCTCGATGCCGGGTGGCAGCAGGTACTGCCACGGCCGCAGCGAGGACGCCGACCCCCCTGCGTGGGGCAGGCAGACGAGCCGCACGTCCGCGCGCGGGCGGTGCTGGGGCCGGCGCAGCCACGGGCTGATGGGCGGATGCCGCAGGTCCATGGGAATTCCACTCCTCGCGATATCTTCCGGTGAAAATAGAATGGCTTTTAATGGCGCCGCCATTGGCGGAACCGGTGACATTGGTCTCGGACAGCAGATT
This sequence comes from Nocardiopsis camelliae, assembly GCF_028993595.1. GTDB lineage: Bacteria > Actinomycetota > Actinomycetes > Streptosporangiales > Streptosporangiaceae > Nocardiopsis > Nocardiopsis dassonvillei. Next base: position 2,091,194 of record NZ_CP118614.1, on the reverse strand, counting down.
TCCAATCGGGTTGGAAATCGGATCCGCGCGTTGTAAAGTTATCAGTGAAGATCAGTCGGATTCTCCTTTTCCCCGATTTTTCCTGCCGTTTTTGAACCCTGCACAGAAGGGCTGGTGCGCGTATGTCCGACGCCGATGTCGCGAGGCTTCCGGGTTTTCCCATGCCACGCGGGTGCCCGTTCTCGGCACCGGGCGCCTACGCCGACCTGCGCGAGCGGGGGCCCGTGGCGCGGGTGCGCCTACCCACCGGCCGCACGGCCTGGGTCGTCACCGGATACCAGGAGGTCCGCGCGGTACTCGCCGACCCCCGCGTGAGCGCGGACATCCGCCGTCCCGGTTTCCCCGCACTGGTGGAGGGCGAACAGGAGGCCGGCACGAAGACGACGCCGTTCATCCGGATGGACCCGCCCGAGCACTCCCGGTTCCGCCGGATGCTGCTGGCCGAGATGACGGTGCGCAAGGCCCGGCGGATGCGCCGCGACATCCAGCGGATCGTCGACGACCGAATCGACGAATTGCTGAACTACGGCCCGCCGGCCGATCTGGTGACCCATTTCGCCCACGTGGTCTCCAGCACCGTCATGTGCGAACTGATCGGTCTGCGCCGCGGCGACCAGCTGTTCCGGCGCGTCACCGAGACCCTGGGATCGCAGGTCTTCGGCGGGGGCGGCAGCACCGCCGAGGGCGCCAGCGAGGGCATCGGCGCCCTGGGCGCGGTGGTGGAGGACGCCGTGCGCGCCAAGGAGGACGACCCCGGTGAGGACCTGCTGAGCCGGCTGGTCCACGAGCAGCTGCGGTCGGGCGAGCTGACCCGGCAGGAACTGGTGACCACGATCAGCATCCTCATCGTCGCCGGGTGGGAGACCACCACCAACCAGATCGCGCTGAGCGTGCTCGCGCTGCTGCAACGGCCCGATCTGCTCGACCGGCTGCGGCGCGACCCCGCGGTGCTCCCGCAGGCGGTCGAGGAACTCCTGCGGGCGCTCTCCGTGGGCGACTCCATCGCGCTGCGCACGGCGACCGAGGACATCGAGGTCGGCGGGACCGTGATCCCCGCCGGCGACGGGATCATCCCGCTGCTGGCGGCGGCCGACCACGACCCCGCGGTGTTCCCCGACCCCGGGCGGATCGACTTCGACCGCACCGGCAGGACCCACGTGGCGTTCAGCTACGGGATCCACCAGTGCGTCGGCCAGAACATCGCCCGCCTCGAACTGGGTGTCGCCATCGGCACCCTGGTCGACCGGATGCCCGGGTTGCGGGCGGCCGAGCCGTTCTCGTCGGTTCGCTTTCGTCACGACGGAATCGCCTTCGGACCCGAACGGGTGCTCGTCACGTGGTGACCGAACCGTCCCCCGGCGCCGTGAGCGTACCCAGGTAGGGCACGCTCGCGGCGTGGGGCTCGGGCGGCGGAGTGAGGCGCAGACCGCACTCCTCGGCGAGCTGGGCGAGCTCCAGCGTGTACCAGCGGTACTGCTCCCGGACCTCGCGGACGGGCTCGCCCCCGCGGAGGACGCGCCACTCGGTGTCGAGGCGCATCCGGCCCGGACCGTCCGGTTCTCCGGACATCCACCACTCGTACCGCTGGTCGCCGAGTTCGGCGTGGCGCAGGAGGGTCGGGCGGATCGTCGTGGGCTCGCGCATCCCCGTCAGCTCGACCACGATCGGGGCCCCGGGCGCCATGCGCCGGGCCAGCCCCAGCAGGAGTTCGCGGCGCAGGTCGGGTTCGAGGTGGCCCAGCACACCGCAGAGCACGACCCCGGACAGCCGTTCGGGGAGGACTCCCGGCTCCAGCAGGCGCTCCGCGGCGTGGGGCAGGACGGTCACCCTTCGCGCGAGCCCGGGGTCGTCGCCGACCCGGGCCGTGAGCAGGGCGCGCATCCCCGCGGCGGGTTCGGTGGCGATCAGGCGGCAGTCGGGATAGGCCGCCGCGACCTGCCGGGTGACCAGCCCGCTGCCCGCGCCGATGTCCACCAGGGGCCCGGCGTCCGGATCGATCCCCGACAGGCACGCGACGACCGCGGGGCCGGTGCGGGCGGTGTGCTCGCGCGCGCCGAGGTCGAAGAACTCCGCGGCCTCGTTGTAGTCCGACAGGTCCGCCGCGTGCGGGCGGGCCGGTTCACCGGCGGGGGCCGGGCGGGCCCCCTCGGGCCCGGGCACGGCGGGCCCCGCCGTGCCCGGGGCGCCGGGTGCCGCGAGCACGGCGGGCGCCAGGGGTTCGGGGTCGGCGGGGCGGATCAGCTCCGGTGGCCCCAGACGGGCCATCAGGTCCCGCCAGACCGCGAAGACCGCGAGGTCGTGCTGGGCCGACCGGAGCGGGTCCCCGCCCGCGGCGATCGCCGCGGCGAAGCCGTCGAGGGCCTCGCCGATCGCCGCGGGCCACAGCTCCGAGAAGATGTCGGAGATCCGGGGCGGCGGGTCCACCCCGTCCAGGACCGCCGACGCGGGCAGCCGGAGCGCCTCGGCTCCGGCCCCGGGAGTGAACACCAACCGGTGCCCGGAGTCGCGGGGGGAGTGCACGCGCGGGTGCCACAGCACGGGGCCGTGCGTGTCGGCCAGGGTCAGGACTCCCCCTTCGGTGCCCACCGCCACGCGGTGCCAGAAGAGGGAGTGGTTGTCGCGGTCTCCGGGGTGGAGCTGGTTGTGCACCCTCAGCGTCAGCGGGGCTCCGGCGATGGCGCCGTGCAGCAGCCTCAACGGCGCCTCGCCGTTCGCGGCCGCGGCGACGTCCTCGGGGACCGGGGCCGGGTCACCCAGCCGCCAGGGGCGCGTACCGCCCAGGGCCCGGGCCAGGATGTCGACCAGGGGGGCCAGGACGTGGACCGGGGCCGCCGCGTCGACGAACAGGACGCGCTGGAGCTTCCTCAGTCTGCCGGCCGCCTCGATGAAGCCGCGCACCGGGGCCACGTGCGGGTAGTGGGTGTTGACCTGGAACTGCCGGTTGGCCCGCCGCGCCGCGCGAAGGGACTCCGACAGCTCGTCGGGGTGCAGCGGGTGCTCCTGGAGCACGTGCACCCCCCTGTCGAGCAGGGTGCGCGCGAGCTCCGAACCCCTGCCGCCCATGACCGCCGCGGGGACCGCCACGAAGGCGGCGTCGATGTCGTCGGACAGCTCCTCCGGGGCGGTGTGGCAGGGCACGCCGTGCCGTTCGGCCAGTTCCCGGGAGTAGCGGCTGCCGGTGGAGAGGATCCCCGCCAGGGTGAAGTCCGGGTGGCGCTGGACGGCGTCGATGTAGAAGCGGCCGAAGTTCGTGCCGCAGACGACGGCGCGCAGCGGCGTGCGGGGGCTCACAGGGCACCGTCCTCGACGGCGGCGTCCGCGTCCCCGGGGCCGGGCAGCGCGACGGCGTGCTCGTGGACCGCGAACTCCGCGTCCCCGTCGGCGCTGAGCGCCGCCACCGTGGCCTGCGGGTCCATCGCCTCGGCGGCGTAGTGCAGCCCCCTGCCGACGCGGCCGGCCAGGACGTCCAGGACCGCGAGCGCCGCGACCGCGCCGGTGAGCCGGTAGCTGCTCTCGCTGTACACGACGCAGGTGCGCGCCCAGTCCTGCCCCGAGAGGCTGAACACAAGGCGGTAGTAGGGCGCGCTGCCCGCGGCGTCGACCTCGGCGGCGCGCCGGATGCGCTCGGTCACCGCGGCCCGCTCCCCCGCGGTGTCCATGGGCAGTGTCGGCAGCGCGGTGAACAGTTCGCGCACCCGCGTTCCGGGGAAGACGTTGTACCAGTCGGCCTCGGCCAGACCCATCCGCGCGGCCAGGCGCTCCACCTCGGCGGTCAGGAGCGGGTGCAGGGCGACCCGGTGGGGGAAGTAGGGCACCTCGGCTCCGTCGGCCACCCGCAGGACCCTGTCGGCCCGGCGGCCGTGCCGCCAGGCCGCCAGGGGGCGGCCGAAGCGCTCGCCGCCGGACCCGCCGGTGTCGAGGGAGAGGACGATGTCGGCCGCCACGCTCTCGGTCGCGTGTTCCAGCCCTCCGGCGTAGCCGGTCATCCTGCGCGCCGGCCCCTTCGCGGGGCCGGCTCCGGCCAGCCAGGGCGGGATGAGGCCGGCCAGGCCGGGAACGGTCCCGGCCGACAGGACGACGCAGCGGTCCGGCCCGACCCCGCCCGACTCCGTCAGGGACTCGTGGACGGGGTCGTCCCCCAGGACGTCGACGACGTCGGCGCCCGCGGCCAGCCCGGCCCGCACGACGGTGTCCTTGAGCAGGTAGCTCGGCCCGGCGCAGTTGACCACCAGGGTGCAGCCCGCGCTGAACCGGGCGAGCGAGGAGGGGTCCAGGGCGTCTACCCCGACGGTCTCGCTGCCCTCGGGCCAGGGGCCCGGGGGGACGGCGGAGGGACGCCGGGCGCCCAGGCGCAGCGGGCCGACGCCCGCTCTGGCCAGGGCGGCGGCGGTGTGGCGGCCGACCGCGCCCGAGGCGCCGATGAGGCCGATCATGACGTCTTCCCTTCGATGATCTCGTGCAGGTGGCTATCCACGGTGGGGACGTTCTGACCCGTCATGCAGGTGAAGTGCTCGCCGGGGATGTCGCGGGTGCGCAGCTCGCCGAGGCAGATGCGCGCCCAGTGGTCGGCGATGGTGTCGGCGCTTCCCGGGAAGGGGTAGGCGCCGTTGTGCCGCAGGAAGGTGATGTCGCCCGCGTAGGGTTCGGCCCGGTGCCGGCTCAGCGCGAAGATGCTCTGCTGGTAGGTGCGCAGCGCCCGCAGCAGGCCCTCGGGCTGGTAGGTGTCGGCGAGCTCGGGCGGCAGCGCCTCGCACATGCGCTTCACCCGGGCCATTCTGGGCAGCGCCTCCAGGGCCTCGAAGGAGGCCCCGACATCGGCGAACTCCCCGTCCAGATCGGCGATCGCGCCGTCCAGGACGGCATCCGGAGAACGGTCGAGCAGGGAGGAGACCGCCTCGCCGACGCGGTCGGAGTCGGCGGGGAACCCGATACGGGCCTGGTCCATGCCCATCATGAGCGAGAAGGAGTACTCGGAGAGCAGTTCGTCGTCGATCCGGAAGGTCGGGCTGTGGCTGCTGATGACCGTGAGGCTGCGGACCGTGGCACCGGCCTCGGCGAGCCCGCGGGCCACCTCGGTGGCGATGACCCCGCCCACGCAGTAGCCGACGACGTCGACCCGCGTGTGCCCGGCGTCGACCAGGGCGCGCACGTACTCGGCGGCCGTGCGGTCGATGAGCCCGTTCGGGTCGGCGTTGCGGAAGTCCTCGGGTACCGGCAGCTCCAGGCCCACCAGCCCGTGCCCTTCGGTGGAACGGGCGCGGAGCCGGGTGACCAGGGGCCGGTACGGCAGCAGGGTCCCCGTTCCGGCGTGCACGAGCACGGTCACCGGGGCACCGGCCTGCGGCGCGATCAGCTCCACCAGCGGCGAGTTCTCGGCCTCCTCCTCCGCTTCGGGGGCGGAGAGTTCGCGCAGGTAGGCCGCCAGGCCCGCGATGGTCGGCCGGCGCAGCAGGTGGCGCAGGACGACCTCCCACTCCAGGTCCCATTCGTGCCCGGCCAGCCCGTCGCGCAGCCGCCCGACGATCCGGGCCACCAGCAGCGAGTCGCCGCCCAGCGCGAAGAGGTCGTCGTCGCGTCCGATGTGCTCCGTTTCGAGCAGCTCGGCCCACAGGTCGGCCAGTGCGCGTTCGAGGTCGTCGCGGGGCGTCTGGTCACCGGCCTCCTCCGCGGAGCCGGTTCCCAGCTGGAGCGACCGCTTCTCCAGCGCGCTGCGGTCCAGTTTGCCGTTCTCCGTTCTCGGCAGGGCGTCGACGATCTCCCAGTGCGCGGGCACCGAGTACTCGGGGAGCAGCTCGTGGCTGCGGCGCGTCAGTGCTTCCACCGCCACCGGGGCCTGCGCCGGTTTGGCCTGGACCAGGTACAGGTGCTGGCCGAAGGCCCGGGCCGTTTCGGGGTCCTCGGGGAACTCCGCGGCGATCCGGCGGCCGCTGTCGCTGTCGCTGTCGCCGATCAGCTCCCGCCACTGTTCGTGGCTGAGGAAGGTCTGCTCCCGCTCCCGGCGGACGTCGGTGAACGGCCCCGCGTGCTCGGCCATGAACTCCGCGGAGACGCGGAGCGCGTGGTCGTCGTCATCGGTGTTGGCCAGCAGGAGCATCCACCCGCCCGGCGCCACCAGGGTGGAGAGCCGGTCCAGGGCGGCGTGCGCGTCGGGGAGGTTGTCCAGGACGCCGACGCAGACCAGCAGGTCGACGGAGTTGCGCGCCAGTCCCTGTTCGGCCGGGTCCTGCGCGGGGTCGAAGGCCGCGCAGCGCACCCGGGGGTCGTCGGAGAAGTCCCGCTCGAACGCGGAGCGGTTCTGGGCCGACCCGTCGGTCGCCAGGTAGTCGACCGGGTGGTCGGAGAGGGCGGACAGCAGGTCGGCGGCGACTCCACCGCCGCGCAGCCCGACCTCCATGACCCGCAGCGGGTCAGGGGTGTCTCGGGTCCGGGCGATCTCGGCGGCCGCGGCGGCCAGGACCGAACGCAGTGCCGAGGAGCCCGCGTTCTCCGCGTAGGCGGCGGTCAGCGCCCGCGGATCGGCTCCGGAGAACGGCCGGGCCGCCGCCTCCTCACGTCCGGCGATCAGGTCGGACAGGTGCTCGGCGCTGGAGCGCACCGTGGCGAACAGCTCGGTGCTCCACCCCGCCTCGCTCTCCAGCCGGGCGGCCTCGGCCCAGGCGCGGGCGGTTGCCTGCGGACCGGGGGCCCGCAGGCCGCTCAGCCTCCCCTGGGGCGTGCGCTCCAGGAGACCGGCGGTGACGAGCCCGTTCAGCCAGCGCCGTACCAGCCGGTGGTGTGCGGGGGCCGCTCCCAGAGCGTCGGACACCTCCTCCGGTGAGTACGCGCCGCCGTCGGCGAACACCGGCGCGAGCGTGTCGGCGACGGAGGCCGCGGCCGCCTCGCTGAGCGCGGCACGGAACGCGGCGAGCCCCGCGGTGTCCACCCGCCGCCCGACCTCCCGGGCGGCGTCGCGGACGGCGGGGACCAGCGTCTCGGGGACGGGGAGGGGGGTGTCCAGACGGGCGGGTTCGACGAAGGCCGTCAGGCTCTGTCCCGCGCCCGTGGGCGCGGTGGCGCGCCCGCCGGTGAGCACGACCGCGGCGGCGCCCACCTCCGGCAGCGACTCCACCGCCGCCTGGACGTCGCCGAGTTCGATCCGGTAACCGCGGATCTTGACCTGCTGGTCCTCGCGCCCGAGGAACTCGATCACCCCGTCGGGCCAGTAGCGGCCCATGTCACCGGTGCGGTAGAGGCGCTCACCGGTTTCCGGGTGCCGGATGAACCGGGCCTCGGTCCGCTCCTTGTCGCCGAAGTAGCCCTGCGCCAGACCGACGCCTCCGATGTACAGCTCGCCGACGACCAGGTCGGGGCAGGGGCGCAGCGCCGTGTCGAGGACGTGGAACGTCTGGTTGTCCATCGGCCTGCCGTAGGGGATGCTGCGCCAGGCGGGGTCGACCCGGTCGATCGGGTGGTGGATGGACCAGATGGAGGCCTCGGTGGCCCCGCCGAGACTGTGCACCGCCATGTTCGGGGCCCAGGACCGCACGGCCTCGGGCAGGGCGGTGGGAATCCAGTCCCCCGACAGCAGCGCGACGCGCAGGGACGGCAGGGGAGGGTCGTCGGCGCGCAGGTAGTCGTGCACCATCTGGAGCTGTCCCGGTACCGAGTTCCAGAACGTGACCTGCCTGTTCCGGACGGTCTCGATCCACTCGGAGGGGTCACCGCGGCGCGCGGGGTCCGGCAGCACCACAGCCGCCCCCACCGCCAGCGGGCCGAAGACGTCGTAGACGGACAGGTCGAAGCCGAGCTGGGCCAGCGCGAGGACGCGGTCGTCGGCGGTCACGCCGAACCTGCGGTTGACGTCGGTGATCGTGTTCAACGCCGCGGCGTGGCTGATCATGACGCCCTTGGGCGCCCCGGTCGACCCCGAGGTGTAGATGACGTAGGCCAGGTCGTCGGGGCCGGTATCGGGCCGCGGCGCGGGACCGGACACGGGAGGGAGGCCGTCGACGGCGACGGTCCTGCACCCCGGGGGCCACTCGCCCTCCTCCACCAGCCAGGACTGGGTCAGGACCACCGAGGTGCCGGCGTCGGCGAGGATCGCCCCACGGCGCTGCGGCGGCTGCGTGGTGTCCAGGGGGAGGTAGGCGGCTCCCGCGAGCAGGGTGCCCAGGACACCGGCGACCTGCTCCCACCCCTTCTCCATCGTGATCGCGACGAGGTCGCCCGCGCCGACGCCGCTGGCGCCCAGCGCCCGTGCGACAGCCGTCGCGTGCGCGACCAGCTCGCCGTAGGTCAGCGAGCGGTCCCGGTCGATGACGGCGACGCGCCGGGGGTCGCGCTCGGCCGCCGTGAGCACCCCGTCCTGCAGCAGGGCGCGCGGCACCGGGGCGGCGGTGTCGTTGACCCGCTCGCGGACGGCGCGGGTGGCTTCGGGCAGCTCGACGCGGGCCGCCTCGTTCCAGGCGTCCGGGTCCTCCGCGAGGCGGGTCATGAGGGCCGCGAAGGCGGCGAAGAGGTCGGCGGCGGTGTCGCCGCCCAGCACCCCTTCGCGGACGTCCCAGCTCAGGGCGAGTTCGTCGGCGCGTTCCATGACCTGGCAGTCGAGCCAGACCTGGGGGGTCTGGGTCTGGGCGTGGCGGATCGCGGCCGCGGGGCGGCGGGCCGCCGCGGAGCCGAGCGTGCTGGTGAACACGACCGGCATGAGCACGGTGTCGCTGTCGCTGCGACGGGTGAGGTCGGCCAGGACCTGGCTCCCGGTGTACAGGGAGTGCTCCAGGTCCTCCAGCAGGGTGTCGCGCAGGGTGGCGGCGCGTTCGGCGAACGTCTGCGCGGGCCGCAGGTCGACGGCGAGGAGCTCGACGGAGGTGAAGTCCCCCACGAGGCGGTCGACGTCGGCGTGCAGGGGCAGGCGGGTGAAGGTGGGGACGTTGAGCGTGAACCGGGGGCTGCGGCTCCAGCGGCCCAGCACCTCGGCGTAGGCGGCCATCGCGGCGGCCGAGGCGGTGACGCCCGCGCGGACGGCGTTGGCTTCGAAGGACGCGCGCTGCCCGGCGCTCAGCACCTCCTCGAAGCGCCGGAAGGCGCCGACCCGCCCGCCGTCCGCGGGCAGCGGCAGGTCGGGGGCGGGGGGCAGGTCGGGAAGCCGTCGGGTCCAGTAGTCGCGTGCGCGGTCGTACTCGCCGGTCAGGGTCTGGTTGCGGCGCGCCAGAACGTAGTCGCGGAACCCGATCTCCGGGGTCTCGCCCCCACGGCCGTGGTACGTGTCCTCCAGCTCGGACAGGACCAGCAGCAGGCTGGCGTAGTCGACGATGAGCTGGTCGATCGACAGGTGCAGGATGAGTTCGTCGTCGCAGCGCGTCATGCGCAGCTCGAACAGCGGCGGCACGTCGGTGGGGGGAACCCTGGAGGCCAGCTCGCGACGCACCAGGTCCACGCGCGCCCCGACCTCGGCGGAGGAGGCGCCGCGCAGGTCGGCGGTCGGCACCGGCTCCTCCGGGATCCGCGGAAGCACTTCCTGGAAACCGTCGGGGTGGACCACCGCGCGCAGCATGCCGTGGCGGCGCACCACGGACCACCAGGAGTCCTGGAGCCGCCCCGGGTCGGTGTCGGCCGGGAAGGAGAGTTCGACGTAGACGTGACAGGCCACTCCGCCATACCCGTACGCGCTGCCGCGGCCGACCAGGTAGGCGGCCTGGATGTCGGTCAGCGGGAAGGGGGTGTGGGCCTCCTGGGGAGCGGGGGTGATCCGGGCGGCGCGGCGGCGCGCGGTCAGGTGGGCGAGGACGTCGGCGCGGTTCTCGCGCAGCAGGGCCTTGCGCTCCTCGGTCAGCACGCCCTTGGGGGCTCGGAACCGCAGGGCACCGCCGTCCTCCCAGAGCCGGATGCCGTCCTTCTCCATTTCGGAAACGATCTGATGGGCGTTCACAGGACTCCGCTTTCTTCGTCGTCGCGGGAGGCGAGGGCGTGGTCTACCTGTCGTGCCAGGTCGGCGAGGGTGGATGCGGTGAGGAACGAACGGACCGAGATCTCGACGCCGAACTCCTCGCCCGTGGCCGTGACCAGGCGCAGCGCGCTCAGGCTGTCGCCGCCGGCGGCGAAGAAGTCGGCGTAGCGGTGGTCGGCCCGCGTGCCCAGGAGCTCGATCCACAAGGCGGCGATCCGGACCTCGGTCTCCCCCGTGGGCGGGCCCGAGGCGGCGTGCTCCTCGGCGACGGCCGCTTCGGCCAGCGCGCCGCGGTCGACGGCGCCCGCGGCGGTCAGGGGCAGGCGGGGCAGCCGGGTGAGCCGGGCCGGCACGGCGAAGGGGGGCAGCAGGTCGGCCAGGTGCCGGGAGAGGCCGTCCGCCTCCTCGCCGTCGGCGGTCACGATGAAGGCGTGGAGCCGCCGTTCACGTCCCTCCCCCACGGTGACCACCGCCGCGTGGACGACGCCCGGGTGCGATTCGGCCGCGCTCTCGACGGCGCCGAGGTCGACGCGGCGGCCGCTGAGCACGGCCTGCGGCTCGGGGCCGAGGAACTCGACCGTGCCGTCCGGCAGGTACCGGGCTCGCACACCCGCCGGGCGGAGGCTCCCGGACGGGTCGGCGGGACCGCCGGTCCAGAGGTCGCCGATCACCTGGTCGGGGCATTCGCGGCCCGCGGAGTCCACGACGCGCAACCGGTGGCCCGGCAGGGGCGTCCCGGACGGCGCGGAGCGGTCCGCACCGCCGTCGAGCTCGACGGCGCTCGCCCAGCCGGAGACACCGCGGCCGCCGTGCAGCGCCACGAGCCCGCCTCCACCGCCGGTGGCCCCGCGCAGGCGCCCGGGCAGGCCGGTGCTCACCCGGTCGCCCGAGACGAGCGCCAGGCGAAGGCCCCGCAGCGGCTCCTCCTCCTCGGTCGAGGCCGCCGCGATCAACTCGTCGAGCAGCATCGGCGGGCCGTTCCACACCGTCGCGCCGTGCTCGGCGGCCAGCGCGACCGCGGTGCGCGGGTCGCCCGTCCCCTCGGTTCCGGGGCACACGAGTGCGCCGCCGACGCCGAGAGGACCGAACACGGTGAACGCGTCCACTCCGGCCGACGGGAGGTCGACCGCCAGCACCCGGTCCCGCGCGTCGAGGCCGAACCTCTCGCGTACCGCCGCGATCGTCGCCACCGCGGACCGGTGCTCGACGAACTCGACGGCGGGGTCCGCCCCGTCCTGACCGGCTCCGACGGTGACGTAGGCCGGTGCTCCGGGGTCGGCGGCGACCGCGCCCCGCAGGGGTTCGGCGGCGGTCAGGTCCCCGATGTCGGCCTGGTCCGGGCCGTCCGCGCGCCCGGGAGCGACGATCACGGTGCGGGCCCCGGCCGCCCGCTGGACGTCCTCGCGCCGCGGGCGGGGCTCCCCCGGGTCGGTCAGCAGGTAGGCCGCACCGACGGAGAGCACTCCCAGGACCGCGACGACCCGGTCGGCTCCGGGGGGCAGGGCGAGGGCGACGACGTCGCCGGGGCCCACGCCCCGCTCGGCCAGGCCGCCCGCGACCCGGGCCGCCCGCGCGGCGAGCGCGCCGTAGGTGAGGGGTTCGTGCTCCGGTGCCCCGAGGACGGCGGGCAGGTCCGGCCGGTCCTGCGCCCGGCGCAGGACCTCGCCGTGGAGGGTGCCCTCCGGGACGGCGGGGACGGCGCCCTGAGCGCTGAGCCGCACGTCCGCCTGGGCGCGCGGCAGCACCGGCGGGGCGGCCGTGTCCCAGTCGTTCCCGGCCAGCCAGGCCAGCATCGCGTTGTAGGCGTCGAACATGGAGTCGAGCACGCCGGGGCGGAACAGCTCCTCGATGGCGTCCCAGGTGACCATGACACCGCCGTGGGACTCGGTGACCTGGTTGTCCAGGAGCACCTGCGGGGTCTGGGAGATGCCCCACACCTTCTCGGGGAAGCCGTCGGAGAGGTCCTTGACGGTGCGGTCGCCCACTCCGACGGAGCTGCTGAAGACCACGGGCATGGCCGCGTCGACCGCGCCGGTGCGCTTGGCGAGCTCCTGGAGCAGCCAGGTCACGGAGGCATCGCGGTTGTCGAGGTCCTCACTCATGACGCGCTGGAGGCGGTGGGCGGCCTCCGACCAGGGCTCCCCGGTGCGCGGCTCGTACCCGAGCAGGGAGACCGAGGTGAAGTCGCCCATGATCAGGTCGATGCGGGGGTGGACCGGCTGCCTGTTGAACAGGGTGAGGTTGACCGCCACGTCCGGGTGGTCGCTCCACGCCGACAGGACCTCGGCGTAGCAGGTGAGCAGGACGACCGACGGTGTCAGACCGTGTGCCCGGGCCTTGTCGGTGATCGCCTCCCACGACTTCGCCTGGAAGTGGCGCTGGCGCCGGGTGAAGCGGGGGTGCTCCACGGTGGAGGGGTCGGCGACCAGCGGGAGCGCGGGTGCCGGGGGCAGCGTCTGGAGCCGGCGCGTCCAGTGCCGGCGCGCCTGCTCGACCGAGTCGGGGTCGGGTTCGGAGTGCAGGACGTAGTCGCGGAAGGAGACGTCGATCGGCTCCAGCTCCGCCTCGGGGTCGCTGTAGAGCCGGTCGAGCTCCCCGTACAGGGCGATGATGGACGCGGCGTCGAGGACGATGTAGTCGAGCCCGATCGCCAGGCGCGTGCGCGTCGCGCCGCCGCCGGGGTAGCGCACCGCCCGCAGTTCGAACAGGGGCCACCGGGTCAGGTCGATGCTCAGGTGGGAGGACTCCTCGCGCAGCCCGGCCAGGACCTTCGCCGCCTCCTCCTCGGAGTCGACCTCCGTGACCGCCACCGTGACCGGCGGCGCCTGCGGCAGGATGCGCTGCCTTCCGTCCTCGTCGAAGACGGCGCGCAGCATCTCGTGCCGGTCCACCAGGGCCGCCCAGACGCGTTCGAAGCGGTCGAGGTCGAAGTCGGCGCCGTCGAACTCGCTGTAGTGGTAGGTGCCCACGCCCCCGAGGGAGAGCCTGCTGTCGCGCCCGATCCAGAACGCCCTCTGGACGTCGGTCATCGGGAAGGGCTGGTGGCGGTTGGCCGGGTCGCCCTCCCCCAGGACGGCGTCGGCCGACGGTTCCTGCCGTGTGAGCGTGGCGGCGAAGTCGGCCAGCGCGGGCGAGGCGAACAGTCGCGCGACCCGCGCGCCGCCCACGCCCCGTTCCCGCAGGGCGCCGATCATCCGGGTCGCCAGCAGCGAGTCACCGCCCAGGGCGAAGAACCCGTCGTCGCGCCGGACGGCCCCGACGCCCAGGAGTCCGCCCCAGACTTCGGCCACCACGGTCTCGGCCCATCCCCGCGGGGACCGGTCCCCGTCGGGGTCGCCCTCCGGCGCGCGGCCGGTCGCGGCCGCCGTCAGCGCCTCGGCGCGCCGCCGGTCGAGCTTGCCGTTGGCGGTCAGGGGGAGTTCGTCCACCAGCACGGTCTGGGAGGGGACCATGTAGGAGGGGAGGTTGCGCTCCAGAGCGGCGCGGAGCTCCGCCTCGGCCGCCGGGCCCGTCACCCCGGCCGCCACCAGGGCGAGCCTGCGCGGTGTACCCGTGATGAGCGCGACCGCGGCCGTGACCACCGGGCACGAGGCGGCGGCCGCCTCGACCTCCCCCAGCTCGATGCGGTGTCCGCGTAGTTTCACCTGGTGGTCGGCGCGGCCGAGGAACTCCAGGACGCCGTCGGACCGGTAGCGGGCACGGTCTCCGGTGCGGTACCACCGGCGGCCCCGGTCGGTCACGAACTTGTCGGCGGTGCGCTCGGGGTCTCCGCGGTAGCCGTTCGCCAGTCCCGCGCCGCTGACCCACAGCTCGCCCGCCACCCAGTCGGGGCGGTCGCGGCCTCGGTGGTCCACGACCCGGGCGCGCATGTTGGGCAGCGGCTTCCCCCACGGGATCGAGGCCCAGGAGGGGTCGACCCGGTCGACCTCGAACACCGTGGAGTGCACGGCGGCCTCGGTCATCCCGCCCAGGGCGGTGAACCGTGCGCCGGGGACCAGGGCGCGCAGGCGCGCGGGCTGGTCGAGACCGACCCAGTCACCGCCGAGCAGCACGAACCGCAACTGGTCGCCGAGGCCCTCGGGACGCGACTCGGCGGCGGTCAGCACCATGTCGAGCAGAGCGGGCACGCAGTTCAGGAGCGTTACCCCGTGCTCACGGATCAACGTGACCCAGTGGTGGGCGTCGCGGCGGGACTCGTCTCCGACCAGGACCACCGAACCCCCCGCGGACAGGGGGGCGAAGAGGTCGTAGACGGACATGTCGAAGTCCAGGTCCGCCAGTGCCAGGCCGCGGTCGCGCGGCCCCACGTCGAAGTGGTCGTTCAGCGCGGCGATGGTGTTCACGGCCGCCGCGTGCGCGACCTCCACGCCCTTCGGGACCCCGGTGGAACCGGAGGTGAAGATGACGTAGGCGGTCGCGTCGAGGGGCTGCCGGAGCTGCGGAGGCGCGGGTGCGAACCGGTCCGCGTCCCCGATCAGCACGACCGGGGTCCCCTGTCCGCCCCGTGCCGGGTCGGTGAACCGGTCGGCGTGCGCGGAGCCGGTGAGCACCGCCGCGGCGTCGGCCGCGTCCAGGACGCGCGCCATCCGCTCGGCGGGCTGTTCCACGCCGACGGGGATGTAGGCGGCGCCCGCGCCCAGGACTCCGAGCACCGCGGCGACCTGTTCCACGCCACGGGGGAGGCTGACCACCACGGCGTCGCCCGGTGCCACCCCCGCCTCCGACAGCAGCGCGCTGACACGGCCCGCGCGGTCGGCGAGCGCGGCGTAGGTCACCGGTTCGCCGGAGTCGGGGACCAGCGCGACGGCCGCGGGGTTCTCGCGCGCGCAGCGGAAGAAGCCCTCGTGCAGCCGGTCGGTCACGGCCGGCGCGTCGGTGGCGTTGACCGCTTCGCGCACGCGCGCCTGGGCCTCGGGCAACGGCGGGGCCGCGGGCCTGTTCCACGCCGAGGCGTCGTCGACGAGGGCTTCGACGAGGTCGCGGTAGGCATCGAACGCGGCTTCGGGAACCCCGGGCTCGAACGCGCGGTGCCGCACGTCCCAGTTCAGGAGCAGCCCGCCGTCGAGTTCGGTCACCTGGGCGTCCAGCCAGACCTGGGGCCCCTGGGAGATGATCCACACCGGGTCGCCGAACGCGTTCCTGACCTCGGAGTCGTAGATCTCGCCCAGGCCCAGGGCGCTGGTGTAGACGACGGGGGCCAGGGCCGGCACGCCGTCGGCGGCGCGGGAGAGGTCCCGGAGCACCTCGACACCGGAGTAGGAGCCGTGGGCGGCCGCCGTGCGCAGGCGGGTCTGCACGTGGCGCGCGGCCTCGGCGAAGGTCCGCTCCTCGGTGAGGTCGACGTCGAGCAGGATCGAGCTGCTGAAGTCGCCGACGAGCGATTCGGCCCCCGCCAGGTCCAGGTCGCGGTGGAACAGCGGGAGGTTCAGCAGGAATCTCGGGGAGTCGCTCCAGGCCCCGAGGGTCTCGGCGAAGGCGGCCGCCAAGGCGGCGGCGGGGGTGACCCCGTGGCCGCGTGCGGCGGCGACCAGCCGTTCCTTGCGCTCGGGGGCGAGCCAGTGGTGCAGTCGGGTGGTCGGGTGGAAGCGCGGCGAGGAGGAGTCCGGGTCGAGCGGGTCCACGACGGTGGGGAGGGCCGGCGGGGCGCTCAGCGATTCCAGGTGCCCGCTCCACCAGGCGCGGTCCTCCTCGCGCTCCCTCGCCCGGGTGGTCTCGGCCGCGCTCAGGTAGGCGCGGTAGTCCAGGGGGATCTCCGGCAGTTCCGCGTCGGGGTCGGCGTAGAGCAGTCGGAGGTCGCGCAGCAGCACCCGCATGCTCGCGGCGTCGGCCGCCAGCATGTCGAGGTCGATGTGCAACCGGGTGGCGCCGCCGGGGCGGAGCGTCAGCGCGAGGTCGAAGACCTCGCCCCGCTCCACGTCCATCCGCCGGTGGGTGTAGTGCTCGCGCAGTTCGGCGAGCACCTGGTCGACCCGCTCGGCCGCCTCCTCGCGCAGGTCGCGCACGGTCAGCGCGGGCTCGGGCTGGCGGTCCAGGACGCGCTGGCGGCCGTCGTCGAGCACGGTGACGCGCAGCATCCCGTGGCGGCGGCGCAGCGCCGTCACGGCGGCCTCCAGGCGCGTGGCGTCGACTCCCGAACCGTCGAGCTCGGCGTAGAAGTGCGCGCCGACCCCGCCGAGGGGCTGGCCCGGCTGGCGCCCGATCCAGTAGGCGTGCTGCATGGCGGCGAGCGGGAAGGGGCCGCCGGGGTCCTCCGCCTCGGAGCCGGGCTCACGGGCCGGGTCGGCCGGTGCCAGGAGCCGCTGCCAGCCGCGCAGGGTCGCCGCTTCCGCGAGTTCGTCGAAGCCGACCCCCAGACCGGCGCGCCGCCACCGCGAGGCCAGGCGCATCAGGGCGATGGAGTCCATGCCGAGCTCGAACAAGTCGTCGTCCGGGCCGACCTCCTCCGGGGGGATGTCCACCAGCGCGGCGACCGCGGCGCGCAGTTCCCCTTCCGTCGTGGGCACCGTTGGCGGATCGGCTGGCAGCGACACGCGTGATCGTCTCCTTGACTCGCAGCGGGCTTCGGGGGCCGACCTGAACCCGGTGGGAACCGGGGGTCGATGGCTTGCTTGAAAACGAAAACCGTTATCTTTTTTACCCTAAGCTGCACACTGAGCGCGATCCCCCTCATGTGTGGCATAGAACGCAAAAGGAGCAGAGATGACCAAGAGCGCAAACAGGCCCGTAACAGCTCATGAGCAGGACTGGCCGGGGTGGCCGGAGGAGGCGGGCCAGCGCTACCGGGAGGCCGGATTCTGGCGTGAGGAGGTCCTGGCCGACCTGCTGACGCACCAGGCCGAGCAGCGCCCCGACGCCGTCGCACTCGTCGACGGCGAGCGCCGGTGGACCTACGCCGAGCTGGCCGCGGAGGCGGGAGCGGTGGCGGCCGGGCTGTATCGGCTGGGGCTGCGCAGGGGCGACCGGATGGTGGTGCAGCTGCCCAACCGGGCGGAGTTCCTGCTGCTCTGGTTCGGGCTGCAGTACCTCGGCGCGGTCCCGGTCCACGCCATGCCCGGACACCGGGGGCACGAGATCTCCCACCTCCTGCGGGTCACCCGCGCGGTCGGCTACGCGGTGGCCGACCGCCACGCGCGGTTCGACTACCGGACGCTGGCCGCGTCCATGCGCGAGGAGCACGAGGAGCTGCGCCATGTGATCGTCGTCGGCGACACCGGCGGGCTCGATGACGCCGTCGGCTTCGAGGACCTGCTCTCCGGCACCTCCGGTGACCGCGTCCCCGACTCCGGGCGCCCCGCCCCCGGCGACATCGGCCTCCTCCTGCTCTCCGGAGGGACCACGGGAACGCCCAAGCTCATCCCGCGCACGCACCGGGACTACGCCTACAACGCCCGCGCCGCCGCGGCCGCCTGCGAACTCACTCCGGACAGCGTCTACCTCGCGGTGCTGCCCGTCGCCTTCAACTTCACGATGTCCTGCCCGGGCGTCCTGGGCGCGCTCACCGTGGGCGCGACGGTGGTCATGGCGCCCAGCCCCGCCCCCGAGACGGTGTTCCCCCTGATCGAACGCGAGGGCGTGACCGTCACGGCGCTCAGTCCGCCGATGGTGCCCGTGTGGCTGGAGGCCTACGCCGACCGGGCTCCGGGCTCAGCGGCGCTGGACAGCCTCTCGGTCCTCCAGGTGGGGGGAGCACGGCTGGCCGACGACCTCGCGCGCCGCGTTCGCCCGACGCTGGGATGCCGTCTGCAGCAGGTGTTCGGCATGGCCGAGGGCCTGATCAACGTCACCCGTCTCGACGACCCCGAGGAGCTGGTGTGCACCACGCAGGGGCGCCCCGTCTCGACCGGTGACGAGGTGCGGGTGGTCGACGAGTCGGGCGCCCCGGTGCCCGTCGGCGCCGTGGGCGAACTGCTGACACGGGGCCCCTACACACTGCGCGGCTACTACCGCGCCCCCGAACTCGCCACCACGCACTTCACACCCGACGGGTTCTACCGGACCGGCGATCTCGTCCGGCTCCACCCCAGCGGCCACATCAACGTCGTCGGCCGGGTAAAGGACCAGATCAACCGCGGCGGCGAGAAGATCGACGCCACCGAGGTGGAGGGCCAACTGCTCGCCCACCCGGACGTGTCGGCGGTCGCCCTGGTGGCCGCTCCCGACCCGAACCTCGGTGAGCGGTCGGTCGCCTTCCTGGTCAGCGCGGGCACTCCGCCCACGGTCCGCGAACTCGGTGCCTTCCTGCGCGGGAGGGGCCTGGCCGGTTACAAGGCCCCCGACCGGATCGAGACCGTCGACACGCTGCCCCTGACCCCCGTGGGCAAGGTCGACAAGAACGCTCTGCGCGAGCGGATCCGATGAGGACCCTCGTCACCCTTCGCGACCGAAGCGACACGTAAGGCGTTGCGACCTCAGCCACACGGACGAACGCTTCTGACGAAAATGATTATCATTTACGATCACCAGGGCGCCTTCGGGCGTCCGGCGGCCCTGCCCGGGCCGCTCCACAGTGAAGAGGACGTCCCCGCGTGCGCATCACCGTCCACCCCGAGGTCTGCATCGGCGCTGGCCAGTGCGTCATCGCCGCCGACCGAGTATTCGACCAGGGCGAGGAGGACGGGCTCGTGCGCCTGCGCACCGACCGGCCGGACCCCCGCGACGTCGCGCACGTGCGCGACGCGGTCGACCGCTGCCCCTCCGGCGCGATCGAGCTCACCTCGGACTGAACCCCGGACGTGCTCCCCCCGCTCACGCGCCCGACGAGGAGACGGGCGTCCTCGCTGGCCCCGACACAAGACCGGAGAAGAATGTTGACCACGGGTACACCAGACGCGGCCCACGGGCCGTCCCGGGCGAGGAGACGGCCGTGAGCAGTCGTGAAACCGAACAGGTCGAAGGGCCGCTCGACCCCGTCGCGGCCGCCGCCCGGCTCGCGGGCTCGGGACTCTTCCCCGAGTACGTCCTCTACGAACGCGAGGGGGTCTGGCTCTTCGGCGGCGGTGCGCGGTGGGGGATCGACCTCGACAGCGACCGGGTCACGGTCCGCGGCGCCGACGGGACCGCCGACTCCCACGACTACACCGGCAGCCCGGCCGACGCCTTGGACGCGGCCCTGGCCGGACTGCCCGACCCGACCTGGCGGGCCTACGGCTGGGTGGGGTTCGACTTCGCGCTCCGGTCACGCGGGGCCCGCCCGTCCACCCCGGAGAGGTCCGCGCGGCTCGCCCGCCTCATCGTGCCCCAGACCGAGGTCCGCATCACCGCTGACGGGGCCCGGATCAGCGGGGGCGGAGCGCAGATGCGCGGGAAGGTGCTCTCCGTGCTGCGCGAGCAGGTCGCCGAACCGGCGCGGAACCGCGTCACGGTCGATTCACGGGCCGACTCCCCGGCCTACCGCGCGCTCGTGGGCGAGGCCCTGGGCGAGATCGGACGCGGCGACTACCACAAGGTGATCCTGTCCCGGAAGGTCGAGCTGCCCTCGCCCGTGGACGTCCCCGCCACCTACGCGGTCGGCCGCGGGGCCAACACACCGGCGCGGTCGTTCCTGCTGGATCTGGACGGGCTCCGCAGCGCGGGTTTCAGCCCCGAACTGGTCGTCACGGTCGGCCCGGACCGCGAGGTCCTGACCAACCCGCTCGCGGGCACCCGGGCGGCGGGGCGCGGAGAGGCGGCGGACAGCGCCGCCCGCACCGAACTGGAGGCCGACCCCAAGGAGATCCACGAGCACGCCATATCGGTTCGCGAAGCCGTCTCGGAGATGCGCTCGGTGTGCGTGCCGGACTCCGTCGCGGTGTCGGAGTTCATGGGCGTCTCCGTCCGCGGCAGCGTCCAGCACCTGGCGTCCACCGTCCGGGGGCGCCTGCGCGAGGACGCCACCCCCTGGCACGCCTTCGAGGCCCTGTTCCCGGCGATCACCGCGTCGGGGATCCCCAAGTCCCCGGCGATCGAGGCGATCACCCGCCTGGAGGAGGAGCGCGGACTGTACTCCGGGGCCGTGGTGACCGCCGCATCCAGCGGTGAACTCGACGCCGCGCTGGTCCTGCGCGCGGTCTACGAGGAACAGGGCCGGGCCTGGCTCCGCGCCGGTGCCGGAATCGTGGAGGGCTCCCGCCCAGAACGCGAGTTCGAGGAGACCAGCG
This sequence comes from Nocardiopsis camelliae, assembly GCF_028993595.1. Lineage (GTDB taxonomy): Bacteria > Actinomycetota > Actinomycetes > Streptosporangiales > Streptosporangiaceae > Nocardiopsis > Nocardiopsis dassonvillei. Next base: position 2,071,133 of record NZ_CP118614.1, on the reverse strand, counting down.
AGAAACTGGCCAGCGTACTGCCGCACGTCGTACCCGCCTCGCGGCCGTGACCGCGCCGACCGACGAGCGCGACCGTCCCCCGTCCGAGACAGCCGAGGTGGCCACGCCATGACAGACATCCAGCAGAACGGACTGATCCCCTACCTGCTCGCCAACCGGGCCTTCGTCGCCCCGGCCGTCGAACAGGCGGTCGGGGCGATGGACCTGTCCGGACGCACGCGCCTGCTCGACGCGGGCACCGGCGCCGGAGGCGGGCTGGTGGCGCTGGCCCGGGCGGCCGGCCCGCGGGCCCGGGTCCTGGCCGTCGACCGCAACCCCGACGTGCTGGACCTCGCCCGGGAGCACGCGCGGTCCGAGGGTGTGTCGGACAGGGTCGAGGTGCGCGCCGCCGACCTGGTGGACGTGCTCGACGAGGCCGCCGGATCCGGCGACGGGTTCGATGCGATCTGGGCCTCGGACGTGGTCTGGCCCGGCAACTTCGACGACCCCGGGGACCTGGTCGCACGCGCCGCGCGCGCCCTGCGCCCCGGCGGCCTGCTGGGGCTGTTCACCAGCAACTACTACCAGGCCATGTTCCTGCCCGGCCGCTCACGGCTGGAGCGGGCGGCGCGCACCGCGTCCGAACTCAACTGGGGGCTCCCCTCCGGAGGGCCCGCCCACTATGAGCGCCACACCGCCTGGATGGCCGCCGCGGGGCTGCTCGACGTGCGTGTGAACGTCTTCCCCAGGGTGGGCTCGCCGGTCGACGCCGACCCGACCGTGCGCCCCTACCTGGAGAACGTCGTCTGGCCGGAAATGCGGGAGTCGGTGCTCAAGCGCGGTACCGACGCGGGCCTGAGCGTCGAGGAGGTGGCCGGAGTCGAGCGGCTCCTGACCCCGGGCCATCCGGACTACGTCCTCGACGCCCCGGGCTACTACATGGTCCATCCGACCATGCTCGCCCTCGGGCGACGGTCCTCGGACTGAGCCCCAGGCCGAACGGCTCCGGGTCGCCGACCGTCTCGGACACCGCCCGCGCAGGGCACGAACGCCGCCGCAGGCGGTGCTACGGCACAGCCACCAGGGCCAGGCGCTCCGGGTCCAGCGCCAGCACCCGGTTCGCGCGGTCGGCGACACTCCGGTCGTGGGTCACCATGACGACGGCCAGGCCCTCCTCGGCCCGAAGGGTGTCCAGGAGGTCCAGGACCGTGCGTGCGCTCGCGGCGTCCAGGGCGGAGGACACCTCGTCGGCCAGCAGCACCCGGGGCCGTGCGGCCAGGGCGCGGGCGACGGCCACGCGCTGGCGCTGGCCGCCGGAGAGGCGGCCCGGCAGCGCGCGTGCGGTGTCCGCCGGCAGACCGACCCGTTCCAGGAGCCCGGGGACCTCGGCCGCGGCCCGGCCGCGGGTCAGCCCGCGGAGCACCATGGCCGGGCGTGCGAGTGCCGTGGCGACCCGCTGAGCCGGGTTCAGGGTTCCGGCCGGGTCCTGGGCGATCAGTTGGACGGCTCGCAGCGTTTCCCCGGCGCGGTCGGTGTGCCTGGCGGGCAGGGGCCGACCGTCGAGTGAGAACGAGCCCGCCGCGGGAGGATGGAGCCCGGCCAGGCTTCTGAGCAGCGTGGACTTACCGCATCCGGAGGGACCCAGGACGGCGACCGCCTCCCCGGGGGCGACGGTCAGGTCCACCCCGTCGAGCAGTTCCCGGCCGCCCGGAGCCGTGAGACGGACCCCCCGCAGGCCGAGGACCGGTACACCGCCCGGGTCCCGGGGGCCCGTTGGCGTGGCGCTGCCCCCGCGGACCGGTTCGGACTCACCGATGTCGAGACGGAGATCGGCCACGCGGTCGGCGAAACCCCGGTCGTGGGTGATCACGACGGTGCTCCTTCCGGGGCGTCCCCTCCGCTGTCCGAGGACGTCGAGCACGAGTTCCACCGTGGCGGGGTCCAGGCCGCTCGTGGGCTCGTCGAGCACGAGGAGCCCGGGATCGGCGACGACCGCCCGCGCCAGGGCCACACGCTGGGCCTGGCCTCCGGAGAGTTCGTGCGGGCGACGACGCCACAGGGCGTCGGCGTCCAGCCCCAGCGAGGTGAGCGCCGCGCGGACGGCCTCGGCGTTCGCGCGCCGGAGACCGCCCGGCAGGGCTTCGGCGACCAGGGCGCAGACCGGGCGCAGGGGGTGCAGGTCCGAGGCGGGTTCCTGTCCGAGCACGCCGGTGCTGGCCCGGCGCCACCGGCGCGCCGCACGCCCCGCGGGCACCGGCGCCCCCTGCCAGCGCACCCGGCCGGCCCGGCGCACCAGGCCGGGCGGCAGCGCGTCCAGCGCGGCCAGGACGGCGCTGGTCTTGCCGCTTCCGGACGCGCCCATGACCGCGAGCACCGCGCCGTCCGGCGCCCGCAGGTCCACCGGGCCCACCACGCGGGCGCCGTGTCCGTCCTCGACCAGCAGCGCCTGTGCGCACAGTCCCTCAGCCATCCGTGGGCTCCTTCGGTGCGGGTGCGCTGTCACGGACCCGGCTCGTGCGGTCTTCGGAGAGGTACAGCTGGGCCAGGAGGGCGAGCAGGACGGTGGTGACGCCCAGTGCCGCGGCCGGCGCACCGACGGCCCAGGGGTTGATCGCCACGCCGGGCATGTTCTCCCTGAGCATGAGGGACCAGTCGGGGGCGGGCGGCTCGGCGCCCATTCCCAGGACGCTCAGGGCGGCGGCGACCTGGAGCGCGACCACCAGGCGCAGCCCCAGGTCGGCGGTGACCACCCCCCGCATGGCGGGGAGGACCTCCCTCGCCAGGATCGAAGCGGTCGTCTCGCCGCGCAGGAGTGCGGCCTCCACGTACCCGGAGGTGCGGACGGCACGGACCGCGTCCCTGACCACGCGCAGGGTGAGCGGGGCTCCCCCGCACACCGTCGCGAAGACCACCGCCGTGTGCCCGGGCAGGGCGATCGCCGCCACCAGGGCCAGCAGCAGGGAGGGCAGGGCGAGCAGCAGGTCGGCCGCCGCCGTGAGGACCCGCGAGGCCGGCCCGCCGAACCACCCCGCGGCCAGGCCTCCGACGGTCCCGACCACACAGGCGCACACGGCGGCCGTCACGGAGACACCGAGCAGGTCTCCTCCGCCGGCCAGGACACGGGACCACACATCGCGGCCCAGGGCGTCGGTTCCCAGGAGGTGGCCGGGTCCGGGTTCCTGCCAGGGCGCCCCCACCGGGGACGTGGGGTCGTGCGGCGCCCACCAGCCGCCGAACAGGGCTGCGGCCAGGACCGCGACCGACAGCAGGGGGACGGCCGCGGAGGCGAGGAGCAGAAGGGGACGGCGGTTCACGGCGAGCGCCTCCGGCGGGGTTCGGTCAGGGCGGCGACCAGGTCTGCGACCAGCAGTCCGGCCAGCACGACCGCGGCGGCGACCACGGCGGTGGCCTGGACGACGGGCAGGTCCCGTGAGGCGATCGAGGAGACCAGCAGGGACCCGACGCCCGGATAGCCGAAGAGTGTCTCCACCAGTGCCGCGGCGGCGATCAGCCCCCCTGCGGACACCGCCGTGACCCGGGTGAAGGGGGCCAGGAGAAAGGGGAGGACGTCGGTCGCCGCGATCCGCCACGGGGGGACGCCCCGTCGGCGGGCGTCAGCCACGTGGGGCAGGCGCACGGTGTCGGCCACCGCGCCCGTCAGCAGGCTCGCGGCGTAGAACGCTGTGGGCAGCGCCAGGGCCGCCACGGGGAGGAACAGCAGTTCCGGGTGGTGCCAGGGCGCGGCTCCGGGCGGTAGCAGGGAAACCGGGGGCACCAGACCCAGCACTCCGGAGAACACGGTGACCAGCACCGCGGCCGTGACAGCCGTGGGCACGGCCGCGCCTCCGGTGAGGACGGCCGTGGACGCCCGGCGGGCCAGCCTGCTGCCCCCCGCCCACCAGGCCAGGGCCAGGGACGCGGGGGCCGCCACCGCCAGCGCCGACCCGACGACCGCGAAAGTGGCCGGCAGCCGCTGGGCGAGGGCGTCGGCGACGGGGCGGCCGTTGACCAGGGACGTGCCGAGGTCTCCGGTGAGCAGGGACCCGGCCCAGTCGAGGTAGCGCCGCCAGGGCGCGGCGTCCAGGCCCAGCTCCTCCCGCAGCTCCCGCAGCTGCGCCTCGTCGGCCCCGGGCGAGGCACGCAGGTCCACGGCGTCTCCCGGCAGGAACTCGGTGGCCGTGAACACCGCCACCGACACCAGGGCCAGCAGGAACACCGCCCGGACGACGGCGAACGGGAGCGAGACCCCCGCGGCCGCCCCCGGGACGCGGGGGCGGCCGGCCTCGGGGGCGGCCTCGGGGCCGGACATCAGCCGGCGACCTCGACCCGCTCGATGAACAGGCGGTGGAAACCGGGACCGGTGGGCAGGCCGCTCACGCCGGGACCCGTCAGGTCGATGCCGTCTCCCGTACCCCAGACCACGTACCCGCCGTCGTCGGCGACGCGCTCCTGCAGGTCGGCGAGCATCGCGTGGCGGTCCTCCTCGTCCGCGGTGGCCAGTGCCTCGGTGAAGTCGGCGTCCCACTCGGGAACGTTCCAGGCGGTCTCGTTGACGGGGCCGTCGGACAGCAGGGACATGCGCGCGAAGTCCACGAACCCGTTCCCGCCCAGGCTGTTGAGGTAGAAGGGTTCGACGTTCCACACCTCGGTCCAGTAGGTGTCGGGCGCGCCCACCTCGATCGCGACGTCGATGCCCGCCTCGGCGAGTTGTTCGGCGGCCAGGGCAGCGGTCTCCTCCATGCCCGGGTAGGAGTTGGTGGCGTACAGGGTGAGTTCGACACCGTCCGCGTGTCCGGCTTCCTCCAGCAGTTCCCGGGCCCGGTCCAGGTCGCGCTCGACCGGTTCGAGGTCGGGGGCGAAGGGCGCGTCGGGGTTCAGGACGTCGGTGCCGGGCTCCCCGTAACCGAGGAAGACCGTCTCGACGAGTTGTTCACGGTCCAGGGAGAGCTTGACGGCCTCACGCACACCCGGGTCGTCGAAGGGCTCGGCCTCCAGGTCCATGACCAGCGGGTAGTTCACCCCGGCGGGCCTGGTGACCACCTGGACCGCGTCGGACTCCTCGTACTGCTGTGCGCTGACGGGCGCCACGCTGCCCGCGACGTCCGCCTGCCCCGAGGCCACCGCCTCGGCGCGCGCGGCGGGGTCGGGCATGGCGGTGATCCGGAGGGTCTCGTAGTCGGCGGCCCCGCCCCACCAGTCGTCGTTGCGCTTCAGGACCGCGGTGGTGTCGTCGTGCTCCTCCAGCTGGAACGGTCCGGAGCCGACCACGGGTTCGGTGATGTCGTCGCTGCCGTCGGGGACGACGAAGGTCAGGGAGGCGAGGGCGCTGCCGACCTCGGCATAGGGCTGGTGGGTGGCCAGTTCCAGGGTGTGCTCGTCCACCACGGAGGAGGACTCCAGGTCGAACACCGCCAGGCGTCCGTTGTTCTCGGCGCCCTTGCTCTGGATCCGCTTCAGCGAGAACAGGACGTCGTCGGCGGTGACGGGCTGGCCGTCGGAGAAGACGGCGTCATCGCGCAGGCTGACGGTCCACAGGTCGAGGGCTTCTCCGACCGGCTCCCAGGACCGGGCCAGGCGCGGCTGGACCGCACCCTCCTCATCGGTCACCGTCAGCACGTCGTAGAGCATGGCGAACCGCATGTAGTCGGCCTCGTTGCCGACGCGGCCGTGCGGGTCGTGGGTGGTGGCCGCCGGAGCTCCGACCGCGGCGTAACGCAGGGTGGCGCCGTCAGCGGAGGCCTGTTCGGTTTCGCCGCCGCCGCAGGCGGTGGCCGCTAGGAGCACCGCGAAGGTGACCGCGGGCAGGAATCGTCGTCTCATCGTTCGGCCTTTCTCGGGGGCGGGGCCGCGGGCGAAACGGCCCCGGGAGGTGTCTGCGACCGGGGTTCGGGGCCCCGGCGTCCCGGTCGAACGGGTCGGGTCGGCGCGGAGGTGTGGTCCGGCTTCCGTGCCGGTCCACGCGGCCGACGGCCAGCGGCAGGACGGGAGGCGGGGCTGTCACCACGGAGCGGGCGTCCCGTCGTGTCCGACGACCGCGCGGGACGGACGGGACGCAGGGTCCTCCACCGGGGGGTCGGAGCGGCGGGCGGCGATCCGTTCGTAGAGGGCCCCCAAGGCGGCCCCGGCCTCCAGCCCGGCTTCCTTCGACACTGAGCTGCACACCCCTGCGGTCGCGCTGGACAGGATATTCAGTAATGAAAACCGTTTTCATTGCCGGTATGTCCATGTATAGCACCTTCAATCCCACGGATGCGACCCCGACTCCTGAGGCCCTGGGAGAACCGGCGCCACGGACCGGCCGCGCGACCCCGGGAAGCCTGGCCCGCCGGGCAGGTGGACGCCCTCGGCACGGGGCACACGGGTCGGCTGGAGAGCAGAACGACACCGGTGGCGGGAGCCCGCGCAGCGCGTGCGGAGCGAGATGTCGCGCGGAGCGCCGAGGGTCCCCATGACCCGGCCTCGACCACGCCGGAAACGCAGAAAAGGGCCCACCTGATGGTGGACCCCTCACTGACCTGCTACTTCTCTGTCGGGACGGCGGGATTTGAACCCACGACCCCTTGACCCCCAGTCAAGTGCGCTGCCAAACTGCGCTACGTCCCGTTCGTCGAGCGGTCACCGTTTCCGGCCCCGCCGACGCAGAAGACTCTACCGCATCCGCCGGGGCGCTCGCACCGGAGACGGAGTCCGCCGGCCCCGGGCCGCGCGGCGGCACGGGTGGGCAAGATCGGTCAGGCGCCCGGGCGCCGCCGGTGAACATACTGGTGCCATGACCGAGCCCACCCCGGGCCGGGACCGCCTGCGCGAACTGCTCGACGCGGTCCTGGACGAGGAGAACACCCGCCTCACCGACATGGCGGACCACGCCTTCGCCTCACCGTTCCACTTCACCCGCAGACTGACCCGCGACACCGGGGAGTCACCGGTCGCGCTGCGCCGCCGGGTGCTCCTGGAGCGCGCGGCCTGGCAGATCAGCCGGGGCAGCAGCGTGACCGACGCCGCGTTCGCCGCCGGATACGAGTCGGTCGAGGGGTTCACGCGCGCCTTCGGACGCGCCTTCGGGCATCCGCCCAGCGCCACCACGGCGGGCAGCGGCACGTGGCTGTCCGCACCCAACGGCATCCACTTCCACCCGCCGATCCACCTGTGGATCGAGGACAGGCCCAAGGAGCGGACCGGCATGGACCTGATCGCCCTCCAGGTCCACCACGACGTGGACGACACCGCCCACCTGATCCGCCTCGCCGGACGGCTGTCCGAGGAGGCCTACCGGCGGGTGCGGGCCCCCGGCCAGACGGTCCTGGAGTGGGACGGGCCGGAGGAGTCCGTGGCCGCCGTGCTCGACCACCTGGTCCGGACCAAGGAGTCGTGGCTCGCCTCGATCGACGGCGCCGACCTGCCCGAACGGGGCTCGGACGACCTGGAGGCGCTGGCGGAGCGGCACACGCGGGCGGGGGCCCGCTGGATCGCCGCGGTCGACGACATCGGGCGCCGGGACGCCTGGGGCGACCGGCTGATCGACGCCCTGTGCGACCCGCCCGAGAGCTTCGTGCTGGGCAGCGTCGTCGCGCACGTGCTCACCTTCTCCGCCCACCGCAGGCAGCTCGTGCGCCACATGCTGCGCGCGGAGGGCATGAAGGTGGACCACGGCGACCCCATCGAATGGCTTCAGAACCGACACCACGACGGAGGTACACGATGAGCAGGACGGTCTACAACACAGCGACGAGCCTGGACGGCTTCATCGCCACCGAGGACCACTCCCTGGAGTGGCTGTTCGCCGCCGACGGGGGCGATGCCCTGAACGAGACCGAGATCTTCGTCCGCGAGGCGGGCGCGATCGTGTCCGGCGCGGGCACCTACGAATGGATCCTGAAGCACGAGGGCGGTGATCCCTGGCCCTACCGGGTCCCGACCTGGGTGCTCACCCACCGGGACCTGCCCAAGGTCGAGGGCGACGTCCGCTTCGCCAGCGCCGACACCGACCAGGAACTGCGCGACCTGCACGCGGAGATGGTCGAGGCGGCCGGGGGGCGCGACGTGTGGGTGGTCGGCGGTGGCGGTGTCGCCGCGGACCTGGCCCGGCTCGGCCTGCTGGACGAGGTGGTCGTGTCGGTCGCGCCGGTCACCCTGGGCGCGGGCTCACCCCTGCTGGCCGGACGCGTGGACCTTAAGGTGCTGGACGTGCACCGCGCCGGTGACTTCGCGTGCATGCGCTACGAGGTCGTCCGTTCCTGACCCCGCGGTGCCGGGGCCCGCCGCCACCGGCCGGGCCCCGGCACCGCTCCTCACCTTCGGGCACGGACGGGTGTTCCCGCCCCGGGGACGCGCACTCCCCCTGCGCCGACCCTCAGACGCCCTCCAGCTCGCGCAGGCGCGCTGCGGCGTCGGCGATCTCGTCCTCGGTGAACACCGCGACGCCGCCGTCCGCGAGCAGGCGCGCGGTGACCCCCTCGCCGGGCACCCTGTTCCCGCCGAAGGCGCCGTCGTAGACACGGTGCACCCCGCAGGAGGGGCTCGACTCCTTGAGCACCGCCACCGCCACGCCGTGCGCGCGGGCGGTGGCCAGCGCCGCCCGGGCGCCGTCCACGAAGTGCGCGGTCACGTCCCGCCCCTCGGGGGTGAGGATGCGCGCACGGCCCGCGAGCACGTCGGCGGCGGTCGCGCCGGGCTCGATCTCCGCGGGCGGCCGGGGCACCGGGAGGCCGCCCGCGACCTCCGGGCAGTGCACCACCAGGCGGCCCTCGGCGCGCCAGCGGGCGACCACGTCGTCCTCCACCGGTTTGGCGCGCCCGTCGAAGCGCACCCGGCGTCCCATCAGACACGCGCTGACCAGCACCCTGCGCATGGACTCCCCCTCTCGGCCGCCACCACGCTACCGGGGCGGCGACACGGGCAGAGCCCGCGCTCTCGTCACCCAGGGTGATTAAGTGGGTACAACAGGACCGCTGGGCAGCGAGGGGGAGACTTGAACGAGCCGCAGGGGCGGACGGCCCTGGCCACGGACCGCAGGGCGACGCGCAAGGCCGTGGTGGCCGCGGCGATCGGCAACGCGACCGAGTGGTACGACTTCGGCGTCTACAGCTACCTGGCCGTCACGATCGGCCTGGTGTTCTACCCGGAGCAGACCCAGGGCACCCAGCTCATCGCCACCTTCACCACCTTCGCCGCCGCCTTCCTGGTGCGGCCCCTGGGCGGGCTGTTCTTCGGCCCCCTCGGCGACCGGATCGGCCGCAAGCGCGTCCTGGCCTTCACGATGCTGCTCATGGCGGTGAGCACGTTCTCGATCGGGCTCATCCCCTCGGCCGCGAGCATCGGCTTCGCCGCGCCGGTGCTGCTGCTGGTCGCGCGGATGCTCCAGGGCTTCTCCACCGGCGGCGAGTACGGCGGCGCCACGACCTTCATCGCCGAGTACGCGCCCGACCGGCGGCGGGGCTTCCTGGCCTCCTGGCTGGAGTTCGGCACGGTCAGCGGCTACGTCGGCGGCGCCACCGTCGTCACGGTGATGACCCTCCTGCTCGGTTCGGACACCATGCAGGACTGGGGGTGGCGCATCCCCTTCCTTATCGCGCTGCCGCTGGGCGCCATCGGCCTGTACCTGCGGGTGAAGCTGGAGGACACCCCGGTCTTCGAGCAGAACACCGAGGGCTTCGCCAAGGACTCCCACGGAGGGCACCGCGAGGGGCAGCTGCGGGCGACGGTCGTGGACCAGTGGCGCCACATCCTGCTGTGCGTGGGCCTGGTGATGGTCTTCAACGTCAACAACTACGTCCTGACCGCGTACATGCCCACCTACCTGGAGGCGGAGCTGGGGTACGGCCCCACCACGGCCCTGGTCCTGACGCTGGCGGCGATGGTGCTGATGCTGTTCACGGTGACCGGGTTCGGGCACCTGAGCGACCGTGTGGGGCGTAGGCCCGTGCTGCTCTCGGGCAGCCTGTTCTCGATCGTGCTGGCCCTGCCCGCGTTCTGGCTGCTGCAACAGGGCGGCCTGTGGACGGTGGCCCTGGGCATGGTGGTGCTGGCGGTGACCCTGGTGCACTTCTCCGGCGGCGCGCCCGCGGCGCTCCCGGCGTTCTTCCCCACCAGCGTCCGCTACGGCGCGCTGGCCATCAGCTTCAACGTATCGGTGGCGCTGTTCGGCGGCACCACACCGCTGATCGCCGAGGCGCTGGTGCAGGCCACCGGAAGCCTCTACGCGCCGGCGTGGCTGGTGATGGTCGCGGGTGTGGTGGGGCTGGCGGTGGTGTGGCGGATGAAGGAGAGCGCGAACCGCCCGCTGCCCGGCGCCCCCGCGATTCCGGTCCCCGGGGAGGAGGCGGGCCGACCGCCCCGCGACCGCGAGGGGGGACCGGCGGGGAGCCGCCCCACGCAGGGCAACGTCCGCCGCCTGCGCGGGGAGGCCTGAGCCCAGCACGGGGAATCCCCCTCGCTGCCCCAGCGCCCGGGCGGCGGCACGCACGGAGGACCCGTCCCGCTCCAGGACGGAACCGCCCCCGAGGGGTCCGCGGGAACCGGAGCGGGGGCGCACGCGTCCCGCGGCGCGGCTACCCGGCGCCGTCGGGCGGGGCCCCCGCGTCGCCGTCGACATGCTGCCGCAGTACGTCCATCAGGGCAGAGGAACCCTGGAGGTTCTCCATGAGCCGGTCGACCGTCATGAGGGCGATCCCCTGTTGGGGGTCCCCGAGGACCAGCAGCTTGTCTCCGGGGGCGATGCCCAGGTCGCGGCGGGCCTTGGCCGGAATCGCGATCTGGCCGCGTTCGCTGACCGTCACCGCGCCGTAGAAACCCCGGCCGCCGGGTCCGTAGGAAGCGCCGTCCCGCTCCGCAACCACCTCGCCACCGCCTTCCCGTACGTGTTCCGCACAGCGTACCAAGCAGGCCGTGTCCGTTTACGGCCATGATCACGAGACACACGCAATACATGATTTACATGTAATAGCATGTGGATTGCCCCCCAAAGAGGAGAAGCCGTGACCGCTCCCGCATCCCGTGCGCTCGCCCCGGACCTGGCCAGGGGCGCCATGCTGCTGGCCATCGCCTGCGCCCACGCCCCGCTGTTCGTCCTGGCCGTCGAGCGCGGCCCCGCCTTGGCCAACGGCGCCGCGCTCGTCCTGCACGAGCTGTTCGTGGGCAACCAGGCGCGCCCGATGTTCGCCTTCCTGTTCGGTTACGCCCTGACTCAGACACTGGACCGGCGGGTCGCACGCGGGGCCGACCCGGCCGACGCACACGCCCTGCTGCGCCGCAGGGGCTGGTGGCTGCTGGCCTTCGGCCTGGTCCACACGCTGATCGCCCCCCTCGACATCCTCGCCGCCTACGGCCTCGCGTCCCTGCTACTCATGGGTCTGCTGCGGGCGCGCTCGGCGACCCTGCTGCGGGTTGCGGGCCTGGCCCTGGTGCCCGGCACCGTGCTCTCGGCGGTTCCCCTGGTGCTGGCCCTGTCCCAGGGTGTCTCGACCTTCGACATCGGTTCCGTGGCCACGCCGCCCGGGTCCGACCCCGGCACGCTCTACCTGGAGCGCCTCCCCGGTGCTCCCTTCGCCCTGGCCATCGGGACGGTGCTGGTCGCACCCGCGGTGGTCGCGGGCATGTGGGCGGCGCGACGCCGCCTCCTGGAGGAGCCCGAGCACAACCGAGCCCTGCTGGTGCGCGCGGTCGTTCTCACCACGGCGGTCTCCGTCGCCGGGGCGCTTCCCTCGATCCTGGTCCAGACGGGCACGTGGAGCGCTCCCTCGGCCGCGGCGCAGTGGAGCACAGCCCTCCTCCAGCCCCTGACGGGCTACTTCGGCGGTGTCGGCATGGCCGGGATCGTCGCGCTGGTCGCGATCCGGGCGTCACGCGGCCGCGGCACCCTGACCACCGCCGTGCAGGCCCTCGGCCAGCGCTCCCTCACCTTCTACCTGCTCCAGAGTGTGGTCTTCCTGGCGGTCTTCTCCCCGGCGGGCTTGGGATGGCAGGACCGACTGGGACTGGCGGGAGCCTTCGGTGTGGCCGCCGCGACCTGGCTGGCGTCACTGGCCGCGGCCGACCTGATGCGGCGCGCCGGCCGCCGCGGCCCGGCGGAGGGCCTGCTGCGCCGCCTCACCCGCCGCGCCGCTCCCCGGGACCCGCGGCAGGCACCCTCATCGGCCTGAGAACACGGAGAAGGGGGCTCCCCCGGCGGGGAGCCCCCTTCCTCGTGCCGTGGCCGGAGCGGTGCGGCTACCGGCGGCGGTGCTTGCGGTCCGGACGCACGCTGCCCTTGGAGGCGCGGCCCTGGACCCCGCCGCCCTTCTTCTCGCGGATGCGCATGCTGATGTGCACCGGGGAGCCCTCGAAGCCGAAGTCCTCCCGCAGGCGCCGCTCGATGAAGCGGCGGTAGTTGTCCTCCAGGAACCCGGTGGTGAACAGGATGAAGTGCGGCGGACGCGAACCCGCCTGCGTCGCGAACAGGATCTTGGGCTGCTTGCCGCCGCGCACCGGCGGCGGGGTGGCCGCCACCAGCTCCTTGAGCCAGTTGTTGAGCTGCCCGGTCGGGATGCGCTGGTTCCACCCGCTCAGGCTGGTCTCGATCGCCGGGACCAGCTTCTCCATGTGGCGCCCGGTCTTGGCCGAGACGTTCACGCGCGGAGCCCAGGAGACCCGCGCCAGCTGGCGGTCGATCTCCTTCTCCAGGTAGGTCCGGCGCTCCTCGTCGAGGATGTCCCACTTGTTGAAGGCCAGGACGAGGCCGCGGCCCGCCTCCACGACCTGCTCGACGACCCGGATGTCCTGCTCGGCGAGGGGCTCGCTGACGTCCATGAGCACCACGGCGATCTCGGCCCGCTCCAGGGCGCTGCCGGTGCGCATGGTGGCGTAGTAGTCGGCTCCCTGGAGGGCCCGGAACCGGCGGCGGATACCGGCGGTGTCGATGAACTTCCAGGTCTTGCCGCCCAGCTCGATCAGCTCGTCCACCGCGTCGCGGGTCGTGCCCGCCACGGCGTCGACGACCACCCGGTCCTCACCGGCGAGGCGGTTGAGCAGGCTGGACTTGCCCACGTTGGGGCGGCCCAGCAGCGCGATGCGCGGCGGGCCGTCCTCGCCCTCGTCCTCCTCGCCCAGGGGCTGCTCGGGGAACTCGGACACGAGCGCGTCCAGCAGGTCGCCGGTGCCGCGGCCGTGCAGGGCGCTGATGGGGAAGGGCTGGCCCACGCCGAGCTGCCACAGGTCGAGGGCGTCGGCCTCCTGCATGCTGCCGTCCACCTTGTTGGCGGCCAGCACCACGGGGCGCTTGGTCGAGCGCAGGACGCGGGTCACGGCGGCGTCGGCGTCGGTGACGCCCACGGTCGCGTCGACCACGAACAGGATGACGTCCGCGGTCTGCGCGGCGTACTCGGCCTGGCGGGCGACCATGGCGGCCAGGCCGCTGACGCTGGTCTCCCAACCGCCGGTGTCCACCAGGGTGAACCTGGTGTTCTGCCACTCGGCGTCGTAGGCGACCCGGTCGCGGGTCACGCCCGGCACGTCCTCCACCACGGCCTCACGGCGGCCGATGATGCGGTTGACCAGGCTGGACTTGCCCACGTTGGGGCGTCCGACCACGGCCACCACGGGCAGGGCGGCGGGCTCTTCGGAGTCCGCTCCCCCGTGGACGACGTCGGAGATGTCGAAGTCACTCATGTGCTGCTCCCGGTTCTGGATCCCCGCGCGCCCAGGATGCGTGCCGCGAGGATGCGAAGGTCCGACCCGCCCCGGTGTCCCGGGTCGCGCGGATCGACGCGGGCGCCGACGGCGCCCGTGTACTGGCCACGGGGAGGAACCCCCGCGGATGTCGTTGTGTTCCCTGAAAAGGGCTGTCGGGGACGAATGTGTCCGGTGTTACGGTCGCGGGGCGCACCGTCCGCCCGTCGCGGCGGCGCCCGGCCGTGCGGGCCACCCGTCGGCCGGAACCCGGCGGCGCCCGACCCCGCGGGTCAGCGGCCGCGGGTCTCGTCGGCCAGCTTGACCACCAGGGCGACGACCTCGTCCAGGGTCAGCCCGCTGGTGTCGAGCTCGGTGGCGTCCTCGGTCTGGCGCAGCGGCGAGTGCGCCCGGCTGGAGTCCAGCGCGTCGCGCCGGGCCAGGTCGGCCTGGGTGGCGGCGACGTCGGCGCTGCGGACCTCCTTGCTGCGGCGCTGGGCGCGGGCCTCGGGACTGGCGGTCAGGAAGAGCTTGACCGGGGCGTCGGGGGCGACGACGGTCGTGATGTCGCGCCCCTCGACCACGATGCCCGTGCTCTCGGCCCTGGCGGCGGCGATGATCTCGCGCTGGGTGCGCACGAGGCGCTCGCGCGCCGCGGGCACGGCCGAGACGGCGCTGACGTTGGTGGTGACCTCCCTGCCGCGGATCTCGGCGGCCACGTCGCGGCCGTCCACCGCCACGGAGGGCGCGTCGGGGTCGGTGCCCATGGTGATGACGGGGGTGTCGACGAGGGCGGTCACGGCGTCGGCGTCGTTGACGTTCACGCCCTGGGAGAGCATCCACCAGGTCAGCGCGCGGTACATCGCGCCGGTGTCGAGGTACCGCAGCTCCCGCGCCCTGGCCACGCCCCGGGAGGTGCTCGACTTGCCCGACCCGGAGGGACCGTCGATCGCGATGACGATGCCCTCGGTGCTGCCCTGCGCGCTCACTGCCGTTGACTCCCGCTTGCGTTCACTGTTGCCGACGCCCAACCCTACCCGTGGCCCGCGCGTACTTGGCGCGTAGTACGTGCGCAGGTGTGCATGGGTGTGCGTGGGCATGCGCAAATGTGCGTAGGTGTGCGTAGTGCGTGCGTGAATGTGCGCAGGTGTGCGTAGCACGCACCGGCACCGGTGAGGTGCGGCCCCGGTGTCCGCCCGTGGAGACCGGGACCGGGCGGACCGGAACCGGGACCGGCGGGACGCGGGGGTCCTGACCTCCGGACCAGCCGGTGCCGGTACTCGAACCCCGCCGCAGGCGCACGAACACCGCGAAGGATGCTCAGAGTCCCGGATGCACCGACCAGCCGTCGGCGGCCAGCGCCCGCGCGAGCGTGTCCACCGCCTCGGGCAGCACGTACAGCTGAGCCACACCCAGCGGCAGGCCGGGCGTGTGCTCGATGCGCACGTCCTCGATGTTGACCCCGGCCTCCGCCGCCGCGGCGAACAGGCGGCCCAGCGCACCGGGCTCGTCGGGGATGACCACGGGCATGACCGTGTAGTCGGGCAGCCGTACCGTGCCGTGCTTGCCGGGGATGCGGCCCTGGCCGGACCTGCCGCGCTCCAGCAGGTCGCGCACCGGAGCGAGGTCGCGGTCCGACGTCTCGCCCGTCCCCGGCGGATCCGCCAGCGCTCGCAGGGCGTCCGCGGTCGCCGCGAGGTCGGCGGCCACCGCGTGCAGGACCTCCGCGACCGGGGCGGCGTTGTGCGTGAGGATCTCGGACCACATCGCGGGGTCGCCGCCCGCCACCCGGGTGACGTCGCGCACGCCCTGTCCCGCCAGGGTCAGGGCGGCGTCGTCGCCCGAGAGCAGCCGGGCCGCCACCGCCGAGGAGGCCACGTGGGGGGCGTGCGAGACCAGCGCCACCGCCCGGTCGTGCGCCGCCGCGTCCAGCACCAGCGGGTCCGCACCGCACATGCGGGCGACCTCGGCGACGACGGCGACGGCCTGCGCCTCGGCCTTGCCGGTGGGGCACAGCGCCCACGAACGGCCCAGGAACAGGTCGGCGCGCGCCGCGCCGGGGCCCTGCTTCTCCCTGCCGCCCATGGGGTGCCCGGCCACGAACGTGGCCATGTCGCAGCCCAGCCGCTCGGCCTCGGCCAGCACGCTCGCCTTCACGCTGGCCACGTCGGTGTAGACGTGGGCCAGGCCCCGGTCCTGGGCGCGGCGCAGCACGGAGGGGATGACGGCGGGCGGCGCGGCGATGACCGCGAGGTCGGCCGGGGCCGAGGTCGGGTCGTCGGACTCCTCAAGGGGGTGCCCCGCGCCCAGGTCGCAGGCCAGGCGCAGGGAAGCGGTGTCGGGATCGGAGAGGGCGACGTCGACGCCGCGCGAGCGCAGGGCGAGCGCCACCGACGTGCCGATGAGTCCCGTGCCGACCACCGTGACCCGGCGCACCGGGAGCAACTGCTCCCCGTCCCCGCGCACACCGCCGCTGTCGCCCACTGTTCCCCCGCCTCCGACGTGTTTCCGTTACCCCAAGCCTACGACCTGCCCGGAGACCGACGGAGACCGTTACTGGGCGATGTCCAGCCGCAGCGCCTGGGCACCGCGCAGGTAGACGTGCTGGAGCTCCGAGCGCGGCCGGTCGGTCTCCACGTGCGCCATGAGGCGCACCACGCGCGGCAGGGCGTGGGGGACGGCGATCTCGGTCGCGCACATCAGCGGGACGTCGGAGAAGCCGAGCTTGCGCGCGGCCAGCGCGGGGAACTCGCTGTTCAGGTCGGGGGTGGCGGTGAACAGCACGCTGATCACGTCGTCGGTCTCCAGTGAGTTGCGCCGCATCACCTCCGAGACCAGTTCGGCCGTGGCCTCCAGAACCTGCTCGCGTTCGTCCGCGTCGACCTGTACCGCACCGCGGATGGCCCGTACCGCCACGTTCGATCCCGCCTCGTCCTCGTTCAGCGTGCCGTGCCCGGGAAAGGGGAACGGCGGCCGCCGCCCGGTGTCCGGGCAGGCGACCGCCGTCAACTGTATCTACAGGCCCGCGGCCTCGTAGAGTTCACTCACCTCGCGCGAGGTGAGCGCCCGCATCGTGCCCAGTTTGAGGGCGTTCAGGTCGATCGGGCCGACCTGGGTGCGGGCGAGGTCGGCGACCGGGTGGCCGACGGCCTCCATGAGGCGGCGCACGATGTGCTTGCGGCCCTCGTGCAGCCGGATCTCGACGAGCGACTTGGGCGGGTCGTTGTCGACCACGCGGAAGGAGTCGACCTCGACCGGGCCGTCGTCCAGCTCCACGCCCTTCTGTACCTCGCGGACGACGCGGTGCGGAACCGGGCCGGGCACCTTGGCGATGTAGGTCTTGACGACCTTGTACCGCGGGTGGGTGAGCCGGTTGGCCAGCTCGCCGTCGTTGGTCAGCAGGATGAGGCCCTCGGTCTCGGTGTCGAGCCGACCGACGTGGAAGATCCGCTCCTCGGTCTGACCGGTGTAGTCAGCCAGGGTGGGGCGGCCCTCGGGGTCCCACATGGTGCTGACGACGCCGCGCGGCTTGTTGAGCGCGAAGTACAGCTTGTCCGGGGCGGTGACCACGCGCATGCCGTCGACGCGGATCTCGGAGGACTCGGGGTCGACCCGGGCGCCGAACCTGCGCACTACCTGGCCGTCCACGCTGACGCGTCCGGCCGCGATCATCTCCTCGCTGGCCCGGCGGCTGGCGACCCCGGCCGCGGCGAGCGCCTTCTGGAGGCGGATGCCGTTCTCGACGTCGGTGTAGGTGTCGCGCGCCTCGTCGGCGCGGTCCTCGTCCTTGGGGTCGTAGTCGGCGCGCAGGGCGTTGAGCCGCTCGCGGGCTGCCTTGGAGAGCTGGTTCTCGCTCGTGACGCGCCTGGCGCCGGAGCGGTCGCCGCCGGGACGGTCCCCGCGGTCCTCACGGGGCTCGCGGTCGCGGAAGTCGCGCCCGCCACCGGGACCACGGCTGTCGCGCCCGCCGCGGTTGTCGCGGTCACCGAAGGAACGGCGGTCGTCACGCCCGCCCCGGCTGTCCCGGTCGCCGCGGAACCCGCCGCGGTCACGGTCGTCACGGCCGCCGCCGGGGCCGCGTCCGCCACGGTCGTAGGAGCGGCCGCCCGAACCGCGGTTGTCGCGGTCACCGAACGAACGGCGGTCCTCGCGGTCACGGAAGTCACGGCCACCACCGGGACCACGCCCGCCACGGTTGTCACGGTCCTGGAAACGACCGCCCGAACCGCGGTTGTCACGGTCACCGAACGAACGACGGTCGTCCCTCTGGCCGTCACGGCCACCACGGTTGTCGAAGGAGCGGCGGTTGTCGCGGTCGCCGCGGAAGCCGCCGCGGTCACGGTCATCACGACCGCCCCGGAAGTCACGGCCACCACGGTCGTCCCGGCCACCCGAGAACGAACGGCGGTCCCCACCGTCACGGAAGTCACGGCCACCGCCGGGACCACGGCTGTCACGTCCGCCGCGGCCGTCGCGGTCACCGAAGGAACGGCGGCCGTCGCGGTCACCGCCGAAGGAACGGCGGTCGTCGCGCTGACCGTCGCGGCCGCCGCGGAAGTCGCGCCCGCCGCGGTTGTCCCGGTCACCCCGGAAACCACCGCGGTCGTCGCGGCCGCCCGGGCCCCGGTCGTTCCGGAAGCCACCGCGGTCACGGTCATCGCGACCGCCCGAGAAGGAACGCCGGTCCCCACCGTCACGGAAGTCACGCCCGCCGCGGTTGTCCCTGTTGTCGCGGTCACCGTAGGAACGGCGGCCGTCGCGGCCGCCGCCGAAGGAGCGGCCCTCACCGCGCTGGCCGTCGCGGCCGCCGTGGAAGTCACGCCCGCCGCGGTTGTCCCGGTCACCCCGGACGCTACCGCGGTCACGGTCGTCACGGCCCCGGGGGCCGCGGTCATCCCGGTGACCGCCGCGGGAACGGTCGTCCCGGCGGTCCCGGCTGTCGCCGCGGCCCTGTGCGCCGCGCTTGTCGTAGTCGCCGCGCTCACCGCGCGGGGCGTCGTCCCGCGCACCGCGGGAACTGTTGTTAGTTGTGCTCACCGGTGTCGTCTAGACCTTCGATGTCGTCGGGGAGGAACGGCGCCAGATCAGGCAGCTCGTCGAGGCCTCGCAGGCCCAACCGTTCCAGGAAATAGGAGGTGGTCCGATACAGCAGCGCACCGGACTCGGAGTCGTGTCCGGCCTCTTCGATCAGGCCCCTCAGTACGAGGGTACGCATAACCCCGTCGCAGTTGACACCGCGCACGGCGGAGACCCTGCCCCGGGAGACCGGCTGTCGGTAGGCCACCACCGCCATCGTCTCCAGTGCGGCCTGGGTGAGCCGCACCTCCTGCCCCTCCCGGAGGAAGTGCTCGACGACGTCGGCGCATTCGGGCCGCGTGTACACACGCCACCCCTCGGCCACCGCCCTCAGGTCGAAACCCCGGCCCTGCTCGGTGTATTCCCGCGACAGCGACTCCAGCACCCCGACGACCACCGTGACGGGCACGTCCATGGCCCGCGCCAGGTCGTACTCCGACACCGGCTGGTCCACCACCATCAGCACGGCCTCCAGGTCGCGGCGCAGGGTGGCAGGGGCGTCCCCGGCCGCCTCCACGACTACTCCAGCCGACTCACCGCCGACCGCCCCCCGGGCCGCCGTGTCCCCCACCGCCGGGCCCTCCGCTGTCGGATCCTGCGCCGTGTCCCGGACGCTCATGCGCGCTCCTCCGTCTCCCCCGGCCCGCTCCCGCCGCCGGTGTCACCGGCGCCGTCGGCCTCGTCGTACTCGCTCTCCAGCTCGACCTCGCCCTCGCCGCCGGTCCAGGAGACGAGCAGCTCCCCCAGAGGTTCGGGCTGGTCGAAGCCCACGTTGGCGGCCCGGTACAGCTCCAGCAGGGCGAGGAAGCGGGCGATGACCTCGAAGGTACCGGTGCAGGCCGCCGTGAGCTGGGCGAAGGTCAACCGCCCGTGCTCGCGCAGCTCCGCGACCATCAGCTCGCCCTGTTCCTTGACCGACGTCTTGGCCTGGTGGATGTGGGTGACCGGGACGCTGGGCGGCTCCTTGGGCGTGAAGACCATCCCCGCCAGGGCCGCGAACTCCTGGGGGCCCAGTTTGAACAGCACGTCCGGCCGCAGCCCGGCGAAGCGCTCCTCCAGCGGGACGGCGCGCGCGTAACGGCGCCCCTGCGCAGCCAGCCGCGCCCGCATGAACGAGGCGACCTCCTTGTAGGCGCGGTACTGGAGCAGCCGGGCGAACAGCAGGTCGCGGGCCTCCAGCAGGGCCAGGTCGGCCTCGTCCTCGACGTCGCCGCGCGGCAGCAGGCGCGCCGCCTTCAGGTCCAGCAGGGTCGCCGCGACCAGCAGGAAGTTGCTGGCCTGGTCCAGGTCCCAGTCGTCGCCGTGCGCCCGGATGTGCGCGATGAACTCGTCGGTGACCTTGGACAGCGACACCTCGGTGATGTCCAGCTTGTGCTTGGAGATCAGCCCGAGCAGCAGGTCGAAGGGCCCCTCGAAGTTGTCGAGGTGCACCTGGAAGGCGTTGTCGTCCACCTCCGCGACGGTGTCCGCCGACGTTCCCTCAGCCCCCATGGCACCGGCCCCGCGTCGTCTTCCTCATGAGACAAGGGTGTCACCGGCCAGAACCCGCCGGTGACACCCGTGGCACCTCCGTCATCGAACCGGCACCCCCTCCGGTACCGGTGCGCGTGCCCTCAGTCCTCGGTCAGCCTGCGTACCAGCATGCTGGCCGATCCGTGCTCCTCGAAGTCCGCCAGCAGCACGGCGACGGCCTCGCGGACGAGACGGCCCCTGTCGGCGGACAGCCCGTGCTCGGCGCGCAGCGAGAGCCGGGTCTGTTCCAGTGCCAGCAGTTCGGGCCCGGAGATGTAGACGGTGATCTTCTCGTCGTGGCGTTGGCGCCCGCTCGGTTTGGGCGCGCGCGCCGCCTTCACGGCGGACGTGCCCCTGGTGGTGCCGTCGGAGCGCGACGGCGCCTCGCTCCTGCTGCCCTGCTCCGGTGCCTTGTGCTGGCGTTCGGTCTCTTCCGGCACCTCCTCGGTGCCGCTGGGACGGAAGAACAGTTCGTCCG
Organism: Nocardiopsis camelliae; assembly: GCF_028993595.1. Lineage (GTDB taxonomy): Bacteria > Actinomycetota > Actinomycetes > Streptosporangiales > Streptosporangiaceae > Nocardiopsis > Nocardiopsis dassonvillei. The sequence continues at coordinate 2,050,447 of NZ_CP118614.1, read as the reverse complement.
CCCCGGGTAGGGTCACGCGCCGTGACCGCTGAGAGGCCACCTCGCCAGCACCTCCTTGGCCAGCTCCCGGTAGGCGTTGGCCCCGGCCGAGGACGAGTCGAACCTGGTGATGGGCTCGCCCGCCACGGTGGCGTCGGGGAAGCGCACGGTGCGGTTGATGACCGTGCCGTAGACCTTGTCCCCGAAGCCGTCGATGATCGTGGACAGCACCTCGCGCGCGTGGAGCGTGCGCGGGTCGTACATGGTGCCCAGGAAGCCGTCGATGACCAGGTCCTCGTTCAGCCGCTCCTGGACCTTCTGGATGGTGTCCATCAGCAGAGCCACACCGCGCAGCGCGAAGAACTCGCACTCCAGCGGCACGATGACGCCGTCCGCGGCGGTGAGCGCGTTGACGGTGAGCAGGCCCAGCGAGGGCTGGCAGTCGATCAGGACCACGTCGTAGTCGTTGATGACCGGTCTCAGCGCGCGGCCGAGCATCTGCTCGCGCGCCACCTCGCCGACCAGCTGCACCTCCGCGGCCGACAGGTCGATGTTGCTCGGGATCAGGTCCAGGCCGTCGACGTCGGTCTTGAGCAGGACGTCCTCGACCGTCACGTCCCGCTGCATGAGCAGGTTGTAGACGGTCAGGTCCAGTTCGCGCGGATCGAGTCGGCCCAGGCCGACGGAGAGGGCGCCCTGCGGGTCGAAGTCGACCAGCAGCACCCGTCTTCCGTACTCGGCGATGGCGGCGCCGAGGTTGATCGTCGTGGTGGTCTTGCCGACCCCACCCTTCTGGTTACAGAGTGCTACAATCCGTGCCGGGCCGTGTTCATCTACGGGCCCGGGCTCCGGATAGGCTCGCTCGGGTCTTGAGGTGTGCAGGTTAGCCCCCGTGTTGCGTGTCGTTCCCCACGGGTTGGTCACCGGGTCGGCGAGCTCCCCCTCGCCGACAGGTGCGGTGTTCGCAGCCTCGTTGTCCCAGTTCACAACCCTTGACCTCCCCTACGGATCGGCCACGGCTAGGGATGCCGCGCGCCCCTGTCCCTGGCCGCCGTCGGAAACTCAATATGTCGACAGCAACGTACCTCCGCGCGGCGACTCTAGAACGCCGACACGACGCACATCAACAAAACGTACGGGTAGAATCCCACGCCTGCGCCCCTGGGGGAAATCGGAGCCTCCAACCGGGTTGTTCCGCTTCGCACCGCGCGCGGACCCCCCGTGGCGGCGTCCCCGCTCAGCGGCGTGCCCTGGGGTGACTCGACGCGTAGACCTCGCGCAGGTGCTCGACCGTCACCAGCGTGTAGATCTGCGTGGTGGTGACCGAACTGTGTCCCAACAGCTCCTGGACGACCCGGATGTCGGCCCCGCCGTCGAGCAGGTGGGTGGCGAAGGAGTGGCGCAGGGTGTGCGGTGAGACGCCCTCGACCCCGGCGCGCTCGGCCACCGCCGCCAGGATCCCCCAGCCGCCCTGGCGGGTGAGCCTGCCCCCGCGCGCGTTGAGGAACAGCGCCGGACCGCCCCGGCCGGAGGCGGCCAGGCCCGGCCGGGCCCGCACCAGGTAGCCCGAGAGCGCGCGGCGGGCGTGGGAGCCCAGCGGCACCACGCGCTCCCTGCCGCCCTTGCCGCGAAAGCGCACCAGGCCCACGGCGTCGTCGCCCTCCACCGCGTCGGCGACATCGTCCACGTCCAGTCCCACCGCCTCGGAGACACGCGCGCCCGTGCCGTAGAGCACCTCCAGCAGCGCCCGGTCGCGCAGGGCCAGCAGCCCGGCGCGGTCGCCGGAGGCCGGGGCCCCGGCCGGTCCGGCGGCGTCCAGGAGGCGCTCCACCGACGCCAGCGGCACCGCCTTGGGCAGGCGCATCGGCGGCGCGGGCGGGGAGACGTCGGCGGCCGGGTCCGTGGTGGCCCAGCCCTCCCGGGCCGCGAACCGGTGCAGGCCGCGCACGGCGGCCAGGGCCCGCCCGGCCGAGGCGGCGCCGAGCGGCGGGTGGTAGGCGTCGCCCTCGCGCAGGGCCCGCAGGAAGTCGCCCACCTGGGCGGGGCCCACCCGGTCGGGCGAGAGGACGCCGTGCTCGGCCAGATACGCACGGTAGCGCCGCAGGTCGCGCCGGTAGGCCGCGAGGGTGTTGTCGGCCAGGGCGCGCTCAGCGCTGAGGTGGTCCAGGAAGGCGGCGCACACCCGCGCCAGCGGGTCCCGCTCCTCGCCCGCCCGGTCGGCCACGGGTCAGTCCTCCGCCGGCTCGCGCAGGGAGGCGAACCCGTCCGCGGCGGCGGCCTGGGCGGCCAGTACGCCGATGACGGTGGCGCCGTTGTGCAGCCTGCCCGCCATCACCAGGGCGACCGCCTCGTCCAGGGGCACCCACTCGGCGACCAGGTCGGCCTCCTCGTGCTCGCGTTCGAAGCCGATCTCCTCGGGCGGCACCACCGACAGGTCCCGGGCCAGGTACACGTGGATGCGCTCGTCGGAGAACCCGGGCGAGGGGAAGAACTCGGCCAGCTCGTGCCAGAGCCCGGCGCGCAGCCCCGCCTCCTCGACGAGTTCGCGCTGGGCGGTGCGCAGCGGCCCCTCGCCCTCCTCGTCGATGAGCCCGGCGGGCAGCTCCCACAGGGTGTGCCGGGTGGCGTGGCGGTACTGGCGCTGGAGCAGCACCCGGCCGTCGGCGTCCAGGGCCAGGGCCGCGGCGGCGCCGGGGTGCTCCATGTAGTCGCGGGCGGCCACAGTCGTGCCCTCGCCGTCGCTGCCGACCATGCGCACCCAGTCCGTACGCATGCCGCACTTGACGCTGCGGAAGCGTTCCTCGGACCGCTCCACCGGCCACGACTCGGGGGCGTCCGCGACCTTCGCGTCCGCCCCCGTGGGAAGGGCCGGGTGGGTGTCACTGGGCATGGGTTCTCGCCTCTCAGGACTCACTCGTGCCCCGCCCGGCCCCTCGGATCAGGAGTTGTGGTACTCCAGGGCCGCCGAGACCAGTCCGCGGAAGAGCGGGTTAGCCTTGGTCGGGCGGGAACGCAGCTCCGGGTGCGCCTGCGTCGCGACGAAGAACGGGTGGGCGTCCCGGGGCAGTTCGACGTACTCCACCAGCTTGCCATCCGGGGAGAGCCCGGAGAACACCAGACCCGCCTCCTCCAGCTTCGGGCGGTAGGCGTTGTTGACCTCGAAGCGGTGGCGGTGCCGCTCGGAGGCCTCGGCGCTGCCTTCGTAGAGCTCGCGCACCACGGTGCCCTCGCCCAGCGCGGCCGGGTACATGCCAAGGCGCATGGTGCCGCCCATGTCGCGCTGTCCGGCGACGACGTCGGTCTGGTCGGCCATGGTGGCGATGACCGGGTCGGCGGCCTTGTCGTCGAACTCGGTGCTGTTGGCGCCCTCCAGCCCGAGCACGTCGCGGGCGTACTCGATGACGACGGCCTGCAGGCCCAGGCAGATGCCCAGCAGCGGCACGCCGTTCTCACGCGCGTAGCGGATGGCGCCGATCTTGCCCTCGATGCCGCGCACGCCGAAGCCGCCGGGGATGAGGATGCCGTCCGCGCCGTCCAGCTCCGAGGCGGCGCCGGAGGGGCTGGCGCAGTTGTCGCTGGCCACCCAGCGGATGTTGACGCGGGTGTCGGTGGCGAAACCGCCCGCGCGCAGCGCCTCGCTGACCGACAGGTAGGCGTCGGGCAGGTCGATGTACTTGCCGACCAGGGCGATGGTGACCTCGTGGTCGGGCTGGTGCACGCGGCGCAGCAGTTCGTCCCACTCGGTCCAGTCCACGTCCCGGAAGGGCATGCCCAGGCGGCGCACGACGTAGGCGTCCAGGCCCTCGCGGTGCAGGACCTTGGGGATGTCGTAGATCGAGGGGGCGTCGGGGGTGGAGACCACCCCGGCCTCGTCCACGTCGCACATGAGGCTGATCTTGGACTTCAGGCTCTGCGTGATGGGGCGGTCCGAGCGGCACACGATGGCGTCGGGCTGGATGCCGATGCTGCGCAGGGCGGCCACGGAGTGCTGGGTGGGCTTGGTCTTCATCTCGCCGGACGGGCCGAGGAAGGGGATGAGGGACACGTGCAGGAAGAAGCAGTTGTCCCGGCCGATCTCGTGGCGGATCTGGCGGACCGCCTCCAGGAAGGGCTGCGACTCGATGTCGCCGACCGTGCCGCCGATCTCGGTGATGACGATGTCGACGTCGGGGGCGTCCATCGCGTAGATGCGCGCCTTGATCTCGTTGGTGATGTGCGGGATGACCTGCACGGTGTCGCCGAGGTAGGCGCCCTGGCGCTCCTTGGCGATGACGCTGGAGTAGATCTGGCCGGTGGTGACGTTGGCCGTGGCGGACAGCTCGGTGTCCAGGAAGCGCTCGTAGTGGCCGACGTCCAGGTCGGTCTCGGCGCCGTCGTCGGTGACGAAGACCTCGCCGTGCTGGAAGGGGTTCATCGTCCCCGGGTCGACGTTGAGGTAGGGGTCGAGCTTTTGCATGGTGACCCGCAGGCCGCGCGACTTCAGAAGTCGTCCCAGGCTGGAAGCGGTCAGGCCTTTACCGAGACTGGAGGCGACGCCGCCGGTAACGAAAAGGTGCTTGGTACTCGCGGCGGATGCCAAAGTGGTGCTCCCGTGGGTTGAGTGGCTACGGCGGGCTCGGATCGGGCTGAGCGGCCGTGCGGCGGTCCGGTTGCGGGCGGTTGGTTTCGTCGCTCCGGCCGCCGGACTCCACGGGGCACCAGGATAACAGGCACCCCGGCTGTCCACACCCGGGGACGCCCGGTTTCCCTCCCGTCACCAGCGTGATCGCCTTGCCCGCAGCGGTTCGGAGCGCAGCCGGGCGACGAAAACCACACACGGTCAGGCCGGGAACGCCCCGGCGCGGCCCAGGTAGGCGGGCGGCTGCTTGTCCAGGCGCAGGCCCATCCACTCGCCCAGGTCGGCGGCCCCGGAGAGGCTGATCCCGGTGTGCAGGCCGCTTCGGTGCAGGGCGTACAGCAGGTCCTCGGTGGCGATGTTGCCGGTGGCGTCGGGGGCGAAGGGACAGCCGCCGAAGCCGCCCAGGCTGGAGTCGAGCACCCGCACGCCCGCGTCCACGGCCGCGAGCGCGTTCGCGTAACCGGTGTTGCGGGTGTTGTGGAAGTGACAACGCAGCGCGCGCCCGTCCGCGACCTCGCCGACGGCGGCCACGAGTTCCCTCACCTGGCGGGGCACACCCACACCGATCGTGTCGGCCAGGGCGATCTCCACAGCACCCGTGTCGGCGATGCGGCGGACCACCTCCACCACGCGCTCAGGCGCCACCTCGCCGTCGAAGGGACAGCCGAACGCGGTGGAGACGGTCACGCTCAGCGGAATGCCCGTGCCCTCCAGCGCGGTGTCGATATCGGTCAGGACACCGAGCATCTCCTCGACGGTGCACCCCTGGTTGCGGACGCAGAACCCGTCAGTGACCGGCACCGCGACGTTGACCTCCGACACCCGCGCGGCCACCGCGCGGTCCAGGCCGCGCCGGTTGAGGACCAGCCCGATGTGGGAGACCCCCGGCGCACGCGTGACGCCCGCCATGACCTCCTCGGCCCCGGCCATCTGGGGAACGCGCCTGGGATTGACGAAGCTGACCGCCTCGATCCGGCGCACCCCGGCGGCCACCGCGCGGTCGATCAGCTCGACGCGGTCCTCGACCGAAAGAGTCCTCGCCTCGTTCTGGAGGCCGTCGCGCGGCCCCACCTCGACGATCTCGACGTGCTCCGCACCCTCGGTGGCCATCGTCCGTCCCCTTCCACGCGCCGTTGCGTCAGCGCAAGGGTAGTGGAGCACCCACCGGCGGCCCCGCACCAGGGGGCCAGCCGGTGGAGGCCAAGAATGTGGCCAGCCCGTGGGGGTTTGAAGTTCAGCCGTCTGGTGGTTGAACGTGTTCGGTGCTGCCCTCCTCAGACACGGCGGGGTACAAACGGAAAACACCAGTGCCGGGTAGGGGTGTGGGGGGTGGCCGTGGGTCCCAGGCTCCCCGTTCAGACCCAAGGGGTCTTCTCCAGTGCTGGGGACCACGCGATGCGCACATCGGTTGCCCTGGGGGTGAGCGCATCGCGTGCTTCGCCCCGGTCCTCCAGTGCCGCGGTCGACAGCACGCCCGCGAAGTGCGTGATAAGCGGCTCAGCCACCACCCCACGCCGTCACCGTCCACTCTTCCCAGACCCCGGCCGCTGGGGGTGGTACGAACGCGCACGTATCCGCCCTCCAGAAGACAGGGGGTGAAAGGCACGCGTTACGCGCGACCTGGAGCAGAGGGGGGGTTTGCAGCTCAACCACAGGCAGGTAGTCACGGATCAGGTGACCACCCTCCCGTCACCACAGACCAAACCCCGGGGCGCAGGCCGAAGGGGTGCACGCCCAACCCCCGCAGCCGGGGTCAGCGCGACCGCGCACACCCAATCCCCGTTGGCTGAGGTCAGCGCGACCGTGCACGCCCAACCCCCGCAGCCGAGGGTCCAGAACCCCGCAACCCCATGCCCCTCAGCCCCGCGTCTTCTCAATTACCGACCCCGCGCCCCACACCCCACGCCCCTTCGCTCCCCTCCACCTCAGCGCAGGGCGAGCGACCTCAGCGCAGGGCGAGCGCGGGGCGGACCTCCCAGGTCGTCCACACCGGGCGGTACCCCATGCGGTGCCAGAACGGCCCCGACAGCGGGTTCATCGCCGCGTAGTTGAGCACCGAGACGCCCACGCCGTGGCTGTCCAGCGCCTGGTGCGCCTGCCCCACCAGCGCCGTGCCGATCCCGCTGCCGCGCTCCGCGGCGGTCACCACCCCGTAGCCGATGTGCGCGATCGGGCGCGCGTTGACCAGCGACTTGGCCCAGCGCGAACGCTCGGGCGGGGAGACCCACAGCAGGCCCACGGCGCGACCGCGCCGTTCTGCCAGCCAGATCCAGGACCGGGAGCGGTTCAGCGCCCGGGCGGCCACCTCACGGGTCTGCTCGGCGGTGTCGGGTTGCAGGAACACCCCGCCGAAGTGCTGCTCGTAGCGGTGTTCCTCCATGAGCAGACCGACCACCTGGGTCAGGTCACTCCGGTCGGCCAGCCGGATGGTCACGTCGCGCGGCGGCAGCGACGGGGGCACGCCGCGGCGGCGCTGGCGGGCGGCCAGCACGGTGTAGGGCTGCAGGCCGTGGCGCTGGAGCGGGATGATGCCGCACACGTCGCGGGCGGGCCAGCTCACCAGGGCCGCCGACTCCGAACCGGTGCCGGTCGGCAGGTCCTCCAGCTGGTCGCGCCAGCTGGTCAGCAGCGAGTCCAGAGCGCGGCCGGGGTCGGGCCCGCCCACGATGGGGGTGAGCCAGTGCTGGTCGGGCACGCCCCATATCCGGCCGACCTCGCCCGGCTGGTACCAGGTGTAGTGCATGGTCCCGGCGGCGACGGCACGGCCGTCCTCGTCGCTGACGGTCAGGAGGGGATAGGAGCCCGGAGCGAAGTTGACCGGTTCGGGCAACAGCGAATCCACGGCCGCCCAGCGCTGGGCGGCCGAACTCACCAACGGGTCCAGGCCGACGTCGCCTCCGGGCGACTCATCATGCCGCACCCGTGCGACATAACCGCTCATCCACCCCTCCCCTAGCGGGTCCTCACGTCGAACGCGCGCCCTCGGAACGGCTCCGGCAGGGCGCGTGCACCGCCCCTGGGCCGTCGTGCCGCCCCGGCGGGGCAGGCCACACCGCGGGCGGAACGAATCGACCGTACCGCCTCAGAACCGATCAGGAGGACGAAACAGCCAACTGCAACCAAGAATTCACTGCGCGTCGCCACGCCCGCTCGGCCCCGGCGTCCCGTGCCGCTTCCCCGCGCGCGCACGGACGCGCACCACCGTAACGGATCGAAGGTCACTCTCGGGTGCCGGGGCGGTCAACGCCCCGACACGAACCCCCGGCGCGAGCGGCCTCCCCGGGCATGGACCCTCCGACACGGGCCCCAGCACGGACTCTCCAACACGAATCCCCCGGCACGCAACGCCCCCGGGATCACCGCTGTGCCGCGCCGCCCTCGGCCACGGTGGTGTTGCGCCCGTGGTTGATCACCTCGGGCTCGCCATCGGCGAAGGAGATCCTGTTGTCCACCCCGACCAGCACGATCTTGTCCGCCGATCCCACGTCGACGGTGGACCCGCGACCGGTGGCGCGCACCAGCCCGCACTCGCCGTGCAGCACGACGACGGCGTCGTCCGCGGTGACGACGACCTCGCGCTCACCGCAGTCCTCGCTCACCTCGGCGCCGTCGTCGACGACGATGAGCACGTCCTCGGTGCTGACGTTGTGCTTGGGCATGTCGGGCTCGTCCTCGTCGGAGGCGCCCTGGGTGCCCGGAGCACCGTTGGGCGGCTCGACGTCCTCGTGCCCGAAGGCCAGAGCACAGCCGGGAAGGAGGCCGGTGACCAGCAGACCGCCGCCCGCGGCCACGAGAAGCCGAACTCTCATGTTCTCCCCCACAACCGGATAACCGGCAATTGCGACATACGGCTTGCGCGAAGCCAAGAGTATGTCACGCGGAGGTAACTATGCGACCTCACCGTTCTCAAAAAGTTTCTCTTTCGAGACGTGAGTGCCGCCCCGACCCCGGCGCACCCAGAGAACCTCGGTGCCCCCAGAGGCCTCCGTGCCCTCAGAGAATCCCCGTACCCCCAGAAGATCCCGACGACCCCAGAGAACCTCGGTGCGCCCGCAGGCCCCCGTGCCCCCAGAAGATCCCAGCATCCCCAAAGGACCCCGGCGTCCCCAGAGAATCCCCATGCCCCCAGAGCTGGAAACCCTACTCCACAGGCACTCGCGTCACTTCACCCCGGCCGCGTCCATACCGCGCAGCTCACGTTTGAGCTCGCCGATCTCGTCGCGCAACCGGGCCGCCAGCTCGAACTGGAGGTCGGTGGCCGCCTGGTGCATCTGCTCGCTCAGCTGCTCGATGAGCCCGGCCAGCTCCGCGCGCGGCATGGCGGACACGTCCGCCGAACGCTCGCCTAGCGCGGGCACGGGCGCCCGACCGCCCCTGCCACCCGAGCTGCGGTACCCGGTGGCCATGAGCTCCTCGGTGTCCACGTCCTCGCGGTTGAGCGCGTCCAGGATGTCGGCGATCTGCTTGCGCAGCGGCGTGGGGTCGATCCCGTGCTCGGCGTTGTAGGCCAGCTGCTTGTCCCGGCGCCGGTTGGTCTCGTCGATGGCCGCCCGCATGGAGTCGGTGACGTTGTCGGCGTACATGTGCACCTGGCCCGCGACGTTGCGCGCCGCGCGCCCGATCGTCTGGATCAGCGAGGTCTCCGAGCGCAGGAAGCCCTCCTTGTCCGCGTCCAGGATCGCCACCAGCGACACCTCGGGCAGGTCCAGGCCCTCGCGCAGCAGGTTGATGCCCACCAGCACGTCGAACTCGCCCACGCGCAGCTCGCGCAGCAGCTCCACGCGGCGCAGCGTGTCCACCTCGCTGTGCAGGTAGCGCACCCGGATGCCGAGTTCGGTGAAGTAGTCGGTGAGGTCCTCCGACATCTTCTTGGTGAGCGTGGTGACCAGCACCCGCTCGTCGCGCTCGGCCCGCACCCGGATCTCGTGGACCAAGTCGTCGATCTGCCCGTCGGTGGGCTTGACCAGCACCTCGGGGTCGACCAGCCCGGTGGGGCGGATGACCTGCTCGACCACCTCGCCGCCGCCCTGGCGCAGCTCGTAGCGGCCCGGAGTCGCCGACAGGTAGATGCTCTGCCCGATGCGCTCGGTGAACTCCTCCCACTTCAGCGGCCGGTTGTCCAGCGCCGAGGGGAGCCGGAACCCGTGCTCGACCAGGGTGCGCTTGCGCGCGGCGTCGCCCTCGTACATCGCGCCGATCTGCGGGACGGTCACGTGCGACTCGTCCAGCACCAGCAGGAAGTCCTCGGGGAAGTAGTCCAGGAGCGTGTTGGGCGGGCTGCCCGGCTCACGGCCGTCGAAGTGCCGCGAGTAGTTCTCGATGCCCGAGCAGGTGCCGAGCTGGCGCATCATCTCCAGGTCGTGGGTGGTGCGCATGCGCAGGCGCTGCGCCTCCAGCAGCTTGCCCTGGGCCTCCAGCTCGGCCAGCCGCTCGCCCAGTTCCGCCTCGATGGTGGCGATGGCCCGCTCGGTGCGCTCCTCGCCGGCCACGTAGTGCGAGGCGGGGAAGATGAACATCTCCCGGCTCTCGCCCAGCACCTCGCCGGTGAGCGGGTGCAGGGTCAGCAGGCGTTCGACCTCGTCACCGAACATCTCGATGCGGATCGCCAGCTCCTCGTAGACCGGGATGATCTCGATGGTGTCGCCGCGCACCCGGAACGTGCCGCGCGTGAACGCGGTGTCGTTGCGGGAGTACTGCATCTCCACCAGGCGGCGCAGCAGGTCGTCGCGGTCGACCTCCATGCCCACCGCCAGCTGCGCCATCCGGTCCACGTACTCCTGCGGGGTGCCCAGGCCGTAGATGCACGAGACCGAGGCGACCACGATCGTGTCCCGGCGCGTGAGCAGCGAGTTGGTGGCCGAGTGGCGCAGCCGCTCGACCTCGTCGTTGATGGAGGAGTCCTTCTCGATGAAGGTGTCGCTCTGCGGGACGTAGGCCTCGGGCTGGTAGTAGTCGTAGTACGACACGAAGTACTCGACGGCGTTGTTGGGCAGCATCTGGCGCAGCTCGTTGGCGAACTGCGCCGCCAGGGTCTTGTTGGGCTGCATCACCAGGGTGGGCCGCTGGAGCTGCTCCACCGTCCACGCCACGGTCGCCGTCTTGCCGGTGCCGGTCGCGCCGAGCAGCACCGTGTGCGGCTCCCCGTCCCGCACCCTCCTGCTGATCTCGGCGATCGCGCCCGGCTGGTCCCCCGCCGGGGTCATCTCCGAGATCACCTCGAAGGGCGCCTCGCTGCGTTTGATGTCGCTGACCGGTCGCACGTCGCCTCTTCTCCCGTCGAAGGCGGGCCGCCCCCGCTGGCCCGCGTGTCCCTCACCCCTAACGCTACAGACCGCGTACGACATCCCTTCCCGGCCGAGGGCGCGGAGTTACCATCGAGACCAGCGCTCTGCGTCCGAAGCGAGGTGGCAGCCGTGTCACACCCCCCCAGACCGACCTTCGACCCGGACCTCCCCCCGCGCGCGGTCGCGCGCATGACGGCCCGTCCCGAAAAACTGCTCCCGGCCGCGGCCCGCCCGCGGCGCGGGCCCACCTGGCGCCAGGGCGCCGCGATCACGGCCGCGGGGTGCACCTCCCTGGCCGCCGTCGCCCTGCTCTCCCCGGCGGCGGGAGCCGTCCTGGTGGCCCTGCTCTGCCTGGGGACGACCGCGGCCGTCCTCGGCCTGGCCTCGCTCCGGGGCTCCTTCACCGACGACTGGGCCGACCTGGTCATGCACGCCTTCTGGGCGCTGCCCGCCTCCACCGTGGGCGTCCTGGGCGCCCGGACGCTGCTCGACCAGGCGCTCGGTCCGGTCGGCGCCGTTGTCCCCGGCGACCCCGCGACCGCCGTCCTCTACCTGACCGCCGCTGCGGGCGGCGCCGGGGCCATCCTGCGGCCCGGCATGGTCGCCCGCCTGGCCTCGGAGTACGCCGACCGGTACGTGCTGCCCCAGGACTTCGGCCGCACCCACGGCTACGCCTCTCGCACCGAGGAGCCCGAGGCCCACCTGTTCGCCGCGCTCCAGCAGGCCACCGACCGGGTGGAGGAGGGCGTGCGGGTGCTCGGCGACTCCTTCGACGCCGCCCAGACCCTGCCGCTGCTGCGCGAGGAGGAGTGGAAACTGGCCCGGGAGCTGCTGCGGCTGCGCTCCCTGCGCAGGGAGCTGCTGGTGCGTCGGCGCGAGGCCGTGTCCGAGCAGGTCACCCGGGCCCTGCAACCGCAGGAGGAGGCGGTGGCCCGCGCCACCGAGGCGCTCGACGAGCGGGTCGGGGTGCTGACCGGTTACGGCGACCGGGTGCACGCGGCGGTGACCGCGCACCGCGAGTGGGAGCAGTGCCAGGAGATCGCCGACCGCGCCGGGGACTACGCCGACCTGGCGCTGTTCTCGGCGCAGGAGCGGGTGCGCCCCCAGGAGATCGACGACAGCCTGCTCAGCGTGGAGGCCGCGCACTCGGTCCGCGAGGAGCTGGTGCGCGAGGCCGTGGCCGCCGGGTCGTCCCTGTCCGAGGTCCTGCACCGCGACCGCGGACGGGAGTGACGCGAGCGAGAACAGGGACGGGAGTGACGCGAGCCCCCACGAAGAGCAGGTCGGAGAAGACGATCCGGTAGTCGCCTCTCCCGTCACGGTACGAGTGGCGGTCCCCGTCGACGGTGATCTCGTCGCTCCCGTAGATCCGCCGCTGGGCCTCCTGGTGTTCCCGGCTGTACTCCAGCAGGTTCCCTCCGACCGTGAAGTGGAACCTGTTGTCGACCTCGAAGCCGCTGCCCACACGGGTGAGCAGCTCCCGGACGTCGGAGGGCAGGGGGAAGTCGGGCGGCCCGTCCCCGGCGGGCGGCGGGGGCCCTTGGGGGTAAGGCAGGCGTACCAGGTCGTCGACGGTGGACATCGTTGGCTCTCCGGCGGGGTGGGGGGACGGAAAGGGGGCGCGCTACCGGGCGCGCTCGACGAGTTCGCGCCAGAGCTCGGCCACGCGCTCCGTCAGCTCCTCGCGGGTGCCGGAGTTGTCCACCACCAGGTCGGCGGCGGCCAGGCGGGTGTCCCGGTCGGCCTGCGCGCGGATGCGGGCCTCCACCTGCTCGCGGGGCATGCCGCGGTTGGCGGCGACCCGCTCCACCCGAACCCCGTCGGGGGCGTCCACCACGACAACCACGTCGTAGAGCGGCCCCAGGCCGTTCTCCACCAGCAGCGGGACGTCGTAGACCACCACCTCCACACCGGAGGCCACGGCCTCATCCATGAGCTGGGAGCTGCGCTCGCCCACCAGGGGGTGCACGATGGCGTTGAGCCTGGCCAGGCTGGCCTCGTCGGCGAAGACGATCTCCCCGAGCCGGGGCCGGTCCAGGCGCCCGTCGGGGGTGAGCACTTGTTCGCCGAACTCGGCGACGACGGCCTCCAGGCCCGGAGTACCGGGTTCGACGACCTCCCGGGCGATGGCGTCGGCGTCGACCACGGTGGCGCCGTAGGCGGCCAGTCCGGTCGCGACCGCGCTCTTGCCCGAGCCGATCCCGCCGGTGAGTCCCACTGTGAGCATGTCGGAAACCCTAGACCGCCGCCCGCGTCCGCGTCATGGCGCCCCCGCCTACCGCGCGGCCCGTGCGGCGCCGTCCGGGCGGGCCGCGGCCGGGGTGAGCTCCTTGCGCATGTGCACCATGACCAGGTGTTCGGCGACGCGCTCGCGGGAGGTCTCGGCGTACCCCAGGCCGCGGTAGAGCCGCTGCTGGCCGGTGTCCTGGGCCCCCGCGGACAGGGTGAGCGCGGCCAGGCCGGGGTGGCGCTCGCGCAGGCGGCCCTCCAGGTCGGCGAGCATCGCCCGCGCGATCCCCCGGCGGCGCAGGTCGGGCACGACCGCCAGACGGGAGACCACCGCGCTGGTGCCCAGCACCCGCGCCCGCACCGAGCCGACCAGGCGGGTTCCGGCGACCGCCTTGAGCACGAGGGTGTCCTCCTGCCCCAGAAGTCTCTCCACCCTCTCCAGACTCTCGGTGAGGGCCAGCACGAACGGGTCTCCGAAGGCCTGGGCCTCGTCGACGAACGCCGCGCGCTGGAGGGTGAAGACCTCGCCCGCGTCGGCGGGGGCGGCCGGGTGGATGTCGAACACGTCGCCTCCTGAAGGGCCCCTCCGTCGGGGGCACGCCACGAGCCTAGCCCCCGGCCCCGCGGGTGCCGCGGGACCCGGCCGGGGCCGGGCACGGCGAAGGGCCGCCCCCTCCGGAGAGGGGACGGCCCGAACAGCTTCTCAGCGTGTCCTCGGAGGCTGTTTAGGCGTCGCCGCCCGCGAGCTTCTCGCGCAGGGCGGCCAGGGCCTCGTCGGAGGCCAGGGCGCCGCTGGAGGACTCCGAGCCGGACGAGCTGCTGCTCTGTCCGCCACCGGTGTAGTCGTCCTCCTCCACCGGAGCAGGAGCGTTGGCGGCGTCGGCCTCGGCCGCGCGCGCCTCCTCGACCTGCTTGCGGTGCGCCTCGAACCGGGCCTGGGCCTCGGCGTAGCTGCGCTCCCACTCGTCGCGCTGGGCCTCGAAGCCCTCGAGCCACTCGCCGCTGTCCGCGTCGAAGCCCTCGGGGTACTTGTAGTTGCCCTGCTCGTCGTACTCCGCGGCCATGCCGTAGAGGGTGGGGTCGAAGTCCACCTGGTCCGGCGAGACGCTCTCGTTGGCCTGCTTCAGCGAGAGGCTGATGCGGCGGCGGTCGAGGTCGATGTCGATGATCTTGACGAAGATCTCGGTGCCGACCTGGACGACCTGCTCGGGCACCTCGACGTGGCGCTCGGCCAGCTCGGAGATGTGGACCAGGCCCTCGATGCCCTCCTCGACGCGCACGAACGCACCGAACGGAACCAGCTTGGTGACCTTGCCGGGAACGACCTGGCCGATCTGGTGGGTCCGGGCGAACTGCTGCCACGGGTCTTCCTGGGTCGCCTTGAGCGACAGGGAGACGCGCTCGCGCTCCATGTCCACGTCGAGGACCTCGACGGTGACCTCCTGGCCGACCTCGACGACCTCGCTGGGGTGGTCGATGTGCTTCCAGGACAGCTCGGAGACGTGCACCAGGCCGTCGACGCCGCCCAGGTCCACGAACGCACCGAAGTTGACGATCGAGGAGACCACACCCTTGCGGATCTGGCCCTTCTGGAGGGTGTTGAGGAAGGTCTGGCGGACCTCGGACTGGGTCTGCTCCAGCCAGGCGCGGCGGGACAGGACCACGTTGTTGCGGTTCTTGTCCAGCTCGATGATCTTCGCCTCGAGCTCGCGGCCGACGTAGGGCTGCAGGTCGCGCACACGGCGCATCTCGACCAGGGAGGCGGGCAGGAAGCCGCGCAGACCGATGTCGAGGATGAGACCGCCCTTGACGACCTCGATGACGGTGCCGGTGACGACGCCGTCCTCCTCCTTGATCTTCTCGATCGTGCCCCAGGCGCGCTCGTACTGGGCGCGCTTCTTGGACAGGATCAGGCGGCCTTCCTTGTCCTCCTTCTGGAGGACGAGGGCCTCGACCTGGTCACCGACGGCAACGACCTCGCCGGGGTCGACGTCGTGCTTGATCGAGAGTTCCCGGGAGGGAATCACACCCTCGGTCTTGTAGCCGATGTCGAGCAAGACCTCGTCTCGATCGACCTTCACGATGGTGCCCTCGACAATGTCACCGTCGTTGAAGTACTTGATGGTCTCGTCGATCGCCGCGAGGAAGGCTTCCTCGGACCCGATGTCGTTGACCGCTACCTGGGGTGTCGAGGTGGCCTCGGTGCTGCTCGTCATGTGTGGGTGGACTCCGGATACGGACAGATTCAGAAAGATGGTCACATCGCGGGTTCGAACCCGTCGATCCGTCGTCCGAGGAGCGGAGCCGAGGCGGAGATGAACCGCCTGGACACCAATCGCCAGGTGCAGGGTGTCGACCGGAGCGGCGCGGTCGCGCCGACCCTCACCGGAGACAGCGGACGCACGCAGGAACCCACAACGCTCCCGCCAGAATATGAGACAAGGGCGTCCTGGTCAATCGGAACCCAGGGCCGCCAACCCGGCGTAGGTCGCAATGGCGGCAATTTACCCGAGCATGGCGGTCAAGATCAACTGGGGGGTAGTCCCACGTCCGAACGGGGGTTTCGTTCCCGTGGGACGGCCGCGGCGGCGGCCCGGGGCGTCGGCGCGGAGGCTGGAAGAAAAAGTGCGAAGGGCCGGTTACGGTCAGTCCGCGGAAGGTTTGGAGCGTGACCGTTTGATGGCGCTCCGTTGCTTCTTGGCGTCCAGGCGGCGCTGTTTGGCCCTGCGGCTCGGACGGGTCGCGCGGCGCTCGCGGGCGGGCGGCGCGATCGCCTCCTCCAGCAGGGCGGCCATCCGCTCCCTGGCCTCGGCCCGGTTGCGCGCCTGCGAGCGGTGGGTCTGCACGGTCACCGTGAGCACGTCCCCGACCAGGCGACCCCGGAGCCGCTCCAGCGCGCGCTGGCGCCGCGTGCCGCCCAGGCCGGGGCAGGCCGCCACGTCGAGCGACAGCGACACCCGGGTGTCGGAGGTGTTGACGTGCTGGCCGCCGGGCCCCGAGGAGCGTGAGAAGCGCCACGTGAGGGCGTCGGCGGGGACGGTGACCGGACCCGCGCTCAGCCCCTCTTCGGCCGTGCTCCGTGTCGTCACCGTCCCCACCTTCCCTTCGTGCGCGGGCCGCGCGCGGCCCCTGTTCAGTGCGCGGCGTCGTGCCAGTTCTGGCCGCTGCCGACCGAGACGGCCAGCGGCACACGCAGATCATAGGCGGAGCTCATCTCGCGCGCCACGATGTTCTCGACCTCCCCGCGCTCGCCGGGCGCGACCTCCACCACGAGTTCGTCGTGCACCTGGAGCAGGACCCGGGAGGCGAAGCCGCCCCCGGTGAGGGCCGCGTCCACCCTGAGCATGGCCACCTTGATGATGTCGGCGGCCGACCCCTGGATCGGCGCGTTGAGCGCCATCCGCTCGGCCATCTCCCGGCGCTGGCGGTTGTCGCTGGTCAGGTCGGGCAGGTAGCGGCGCCGCCCCAGGATGGTCTCGGTGTAGCCGACCCGGCGGGCCTCCTCGACCACGGCGTTGAGGTAGTCGCGCACCCCGCCGAACTCGGCGAAGTAGTCCTCCATGAGGCGCTTGGACTCCTCCGGCGTGATCCCCAGCTGCTGGGACAGGCCGTAGGCGCTCAGCCCGTAGGCCAGGCCGTAGCTCATGGCCTTGATCCTGGACCGCGCCTCGCCGTCCACCTGCTCGACCTCGACGTCGAAGATCTGCGCGGCCATCTGCGCGTGGAAGTCGTAGCCGCTGTTGAAGGCGTCGATCAGCGCCTGCTCGCCCGACAGGTGCGCCATGATGCGCAGCTCGATCTGGCTGTAGTCGGCGGTGAGCAGCTCCTCGTAGCCCTCCCCCACCACGAACGCGCGGCGGATGCGCCGCCCCACGTCGGTGCGCACGGGGATGTTCTGGAGGTTGGGGTCGGTGGAGCTCAGGCGCCCGGTCGCCGCCACCGTCTGGTTGAAGGTGGTGTGGATGCGGCCGTCGTCGGCGACGGTCTTGATCAGTCCCTCGACCGTGGTGCGCAGCTTGGTCTGGTCGCGGTGGTGCAGCAGGACCGCGGGCAGCTCGTTGTCGGTCTGGGCGGCCAGCCACGCCAGCGCGTCGGCGTCGGTGGTGTAGCCCGTCTTGATCTTCTTGGTCCTGGGCAGGCCCAGGTCCTCGAACAGCACCTGCTGGAGCTGCTTGGGCGAGCCGAGGTTGAACTCGCGGCCCACGATCTCGTGCGCGCGCTCCACCGCGCCCCGGCCCGCCGCGGCGAACTCGCCCTGGAGCTCCTCCAGGTAGGCCCGGTCGGCGGCGATCCCGGCGCGCTCCAGGCGGGCCAGCACGTCCACCAGCGGCAGCTCGACCTCGTGCAGCAGGTGGGTGCCGCCGCGCTTGTCGAGTTCGGCGGAGAGCACCCCGGCCAGGTCGCGGGTGGCGCTCGCGCGCACGGCCAGCAGGTGCTGGCGGCCCGAGCCCGCCCCGTCCTCGCCGCCCAGGTCCAGGGTCAGCTGGTCGCCGGAGGAGTCCTCCTCCAGCTCCCGGCCCAGGTACTTGCGGCACAGGTCGGCCAGGTCGAAGCGGCGCTGTCCCGGCTGGGCCAGGTAGGCGGCCAGGGCGGTGTCGCTGACCACCCCGCCCAGCTCCCAGCCGTGCGCGCCCAATGCCAGCAGGGCGCCCTTGTACTCGTGCACGGCCTTGGGGCGGCGGGGGTCGGCCAGGAAGTCCGCCAGCGCCTCGGTGTCGGCGGGGTCCAGGGCGGTGGGGTCCACGAACACGGCGTCGCCGGAGGGCACGCTGATGGCCAGCGCGTCCACCCGGCCGGTGCCCTGTCCCCAGACTCCGTCCAGAGCCAGTCCGGCGGGCGCGGTGGGCGTGAGGGTGTCGGAGGCCGCGTCGTCGGGGGCGGCGTGCGCGGCCAGCCAGGGGGCCAGCCCGCCGGTCCCGGCCACGGTCAGCTCGACGCGGAAGCCCTCGACCGCCTCGGTCACGGTCTCCCCGGAGCCGTCCTCGGGCAGGCGGACGACGGCGTAGAGGCGCTCGCGCAGGTTGGAGGCGAACTCCAGGTTGTCGAAGAGCGCGTCGATCCCGGTGCGGTCGGCCTCGCCCAGGGCCAGGGCGGTGACCTCCGCCTCCAGCTCCACGTCCGTGGCCAGCCGGTTGAGCCGCTGGTTGCGCAGGACGTCGTCCAGGTGGTCGCGGAAGCTCTGCCCGGCCTTGCCGGGAAGCTCGTCGGCGCGGGCGACCAGCTCGTCCAGGGACCCGTACTTGGTGATCCACTTGGCGGCGGTCTTGGGGCCCACGCCCGGCACTCCGGGCAGGTTGTCGGCCTTCTCGCCCACCAGCGCGGCCAGGTCGCGGTAGCGCTCGGGGGTGACCCCGTACTTGTCCTCTACCGCGGCGGGGTCCATCCGCCGCAGGTCGGACAGGCTCTTGCCCGGGTACAGGACCGTGCAGGAGTCGGTGACCAGCTGGAAGGCGTCGCGGTCGCCGGAGGCGATGAGCACCTCCATCCCGGCCTCGCCGCCCTGGTGGGCCAGGGTGGCGATGACGTCGTCGGCCTCGAACCCGGGGGCGGACAGGTTGGCGACGCCGATCAGCCTCATCAGGTCCTGGGTGAGCGGCACCTGGGAGGGGAACTCCGGCGGGGTGTCGGAGCGGCCGTCCTTGTACTCGGCGTACTCCTCGTGCCGGAAGGTGGGGCCGGACAGGTCCCAGGCCACCGCGACGTGGGTGGGCTCCTCGTCGCGCAGCAGCTTGACCAGCATCGACGCGAAGCCGTACACGGCGTTGGTCGACTGCCCGGTACTCGTGCCGAACTTGTCCACCGGGAGCGCGAAGAACGCGCGGAAGGCCATCGAGTGGCCGTCCAGGAGGAGGAGCCGGGGGCGCCTGCCGCCGTCGCCGGTCCGGGTTGTCTGGTCGGGGGTCTCTCGCTTGGTCACCACAGGTGAATCCTAGGATGCGACGGAGACACTTCGCGGCCATACCGCGAGGGCAGTGACACGACGGCGGGGACGCCGCCTCCGGTCCGGCGCGGCCCGGGCCCGGCCGCGGCGGGGTCCCGAGGAGGCGGAAGGCAGATGACGACGGACTCCGAGGCGATGCGGCGGATGCTCGACACGGGCGCGCTCGCGGGCGGCCTGGGCGAGCGCATGGGCATCGAGGTGACGGAGGCGTCCGCCGAGCGCGTGGTGGGCCGGATGCCGGTGGAGGGCAACGTCCAGCCGTTCGGGTTGCTGCACGGCGGCGCGTCGTGCGTGCTGGCCGAGACCCTGGGGTCGATCGGCGCCACGGCCCACGCCTCCCGGTTCGGCAAGGTCGCGGTCGGTATCGAGATCAACGCCACGCACCACCGCTCGGCCACGGAGGGACACGTGACCGGTGTGGCCACACCCGTGCACCTGGGCCGGACGCTGGCCACGTGGGACATCACCATCACCGACGACGGGGGCCGGAAGGTGTGCACCTCCCGGCTCACGTGCATGCTGCGCGAGATGCCGGGGGCGTAGCGGGGCCCGGTGGCCCGGGAGGCCCCGGCGGGCCCGCCGGGGCCGACCGCGGTAGCCGCCCGGAGCAGCTGACGACCGCTCCGGGCGGGTGCTCCGGACGGGCCCCGCGGGGTGGTCGTCCCTTCTGCGCCGCGTATATCGGTCAAGGGTTTTCTCGTTTTAAGGAAGGACCGCTTCACACTCGTGTGTAGTACGCCTGTAACTTTTGCAGCGGGCCCGTAACTTTCCCCCGGTCCGGCCGCCTCCCTTGACGACCGGACCGCGTCGCACCTGATCATCGCGACACTTCGCTACCCCGCGAGCACGGAAAGCTGTGTTCTGTACAGAGACGAAACGTCGGATGTCGATGATGACTACAGAGCCATAACAGCCTGACGGCGAGTCGGCACCAACGCCCGTTCCGTCCTTTCCGCGCCAGAACTTTCATGATTAAGCTCCGCTAACGCTCCTGATTAAGTCATGCCACACATCACGGACATTCAGGACGCGCATGCTCATGGCACGGCTGCCCCGCGCAGCACGTGCTTCGCCGGTTGAACGGAGTGACCACGATCATGGCTAGCAAGAAGGTCCTAGGCCTCACTGCCGCAACCGCGGCCCTCGTCCTCGGCCTGACCGCGTGTGGCAGCGACGGCGGCGAGGGAGGCGGCGGCGGTGAGGGCGGTGAAGAGTTCACCTACGGCATCCTCTACCCGCAGACCGGCAACCTCGCCTTCCTCGGCCCGCCCCAGATCACGGCCGCCGAGTACGCGATCTCCGAGATCAACGCCGCGGGCGGCATCCTCGGCACCGAGGTCCCCGCCATCGTCGAGGGCGACGAGGCGGGCGACAACGCCCAGGCCAACGAGGCCGCCAACAACCTCGTCTCCGACCAGGTGAACGCCGTCATCGGCGCCGCGGCCTCCGGCATGACGCAGGCGACCTACGACACCATCACCGGTTCCGAGATCGTCCAGTGCTCGGGTTCCAACACCGCCGCCGAGCTCAGCGAGATCGAGGACAACGGCTACTACTTCCGCACCGCGCCGAGCGACCTGCTCTCCGCGGTCGTGATGGCCCGCACGATGGTCGAGAACGGCAACCAGAACATCGCCATCGTCGCGCGCGCCGACGACTACGGCGGCGGCTACGCGGGCGCCCTCCAGACGGAGCTGGAGAACCTGGGCGCCCAGGTCGTGGTCAACGAGACCTACGACCCGCTGGCCACCACCTTCGACTCGGTCGTCAACAGCGTCACCACCGAGGAGCCGGACGCCGTCGCGCTCATCGCCTTCGAGGAGGGCGCGCAGGTCATCGCCCAGCTCCTGGAGGGCGGCACCGAGGGCGAGCAGCTCTACGTCACCGACGGCCTCAACGACCCGAACCTGGGCGAGACGGTCAGCGCCGACGACCCCGAGAGCGTCACCGGCATCACCGGTATCGCCCCGAGCGCGGACAACCCCGAGTTCACCGAGGGCCTGACCAGCTTCAACGAGGAGCTGGAGGTCTTCCAGTTCGCCCCGCAGGTCTACGACTGCGTCACCGTGATCGCCCTGGCCGCCGAGGCCGCGGGCAGCGTGAACCCGTCCGAGTACGTCGCCGAGCTGCCCAACGTCAGCCGTCCCGAGGGCACCGAGTGCGGCACCTTCGAGGAGTGCCGCGACCTGCTGGCCGACGGTGAGGAGATCAACTACCAGGGCGTCAGCGGCAACATCGACTTCAACGACAACGGCGACCCGACCGCCGCCACCTTCGAGATCTTCCACTACGGGGAGGACGGCCACGAGATCCTGGCCTACGAGGAGCACTCCCTGGAGGAGTAGCGGCGACGGTTCGTAGCGGCCCCCGCCGCGCACGGACCCCTCCGTCACGGCGCGGTCCGTGACGACACACGGCAGCGGCGCCCCGGGAGCGGGTTCTCCCGGGGCGCCGCTTCGCGTGTGCGCGCCCCGCGGCGCGAGGGCGCGGGCCGAGCGGGGGGAACGCGGAGAGGGGGCGGGGGCGGCCCGCCCCCTCCGTGTCCGACGGGGTCCGGTCCCGGCCGGAACCCGGCCTCGCCGGGGGCTCAGCGGGTCCAGCGGCGGGCGATGTCGGCGGCCAGGGCGCGCAGTTCGTCCGCGGAGCGGGTCATGGCGGCCTCGACCGAGCCCGAGGACTCCACGAGGGAGTAGGTCTCGGTGATCCCGGCCGCGGCCGCCTCGGCGCGGCCGACCTTGACCGCGCCCGCAGTGACCACGCAGGGGACGCCGTGCTTGTTGGCGGCTTGGGCGACGCCGTGGGGCAGCTTGCCGCGCAGCGACTGGGAGTCGAAGGAGCCCTCTCCGGTGATGACCAGGTCGGCCCCCGCGAGGCGGTCGGTCAGGCGCACGGAGTCCAGGACGCGGCTGATGCCCGACTCGACGGTGCCGCCGAGCAGGAGCAGGGCGAAGCCCAGGCCGCCCGCGGCTCCGGCGCCGGGGGTGTCGCGGACCTCGCCGCCGGGGTCGACGCGGTCGGCGAAGGCGGTCAGGGCGGCGTCCAGGCGCTGCACCTGGTCGGGGTCGGCGCCCTTCTGGGGCCCGAAGACGGCGCTGGCCCCGTGGATGCCCAGCAGGGGGTTGTCGACGTCGGTGGCGGCGACGAGACGGACCCCGGCCACGGCCCGGCGGGCCGCGTCGAGGTCGACGTCCCCGGGGTCGGCCAGGGGGCCGCCGCCGTGGCTCAGATGGTCGGCGGGGGTGGCGCCCAGGGCGGCCAGGAGACCGGCCCCGGCGTCGTTGGTGGAGCTGCCGCCGAGTCCGACGACGACGGTGCGGGCGCCGGAGCGGACCGCGTGGGCGACCAGCTCGCCGACGCCGTGGGTGGTGGTGCGGCCGGGGTCGCGGTCACCGGAGGGCACCAGGTGCAGGCCGCAGGCCTGGGCGCTCTCCACGTAGGCGGTGTCGCCGTCCAGGAGGTACTCCGCGGTCACGGGCGTACCGAGGGGGCCGGTCACCTCGGTCCGGTGCACCTCGCCGCCGAGGGCCGTGTGCAGGACCTCGACGAAGCCGGGGCCGCCGTCGGAGAGCGGCAGCAGGTCCGTCGTGGCGGAGGGATCGGTCCGGTGCCAGCCGTCGGCGACCGCCTGCGCGGCTTCGAGGGCGGAGAGGGTACCGGCGAACTTGTCAGGAGCGATGAGGATACGCACCGGACCAGTGTGCCAGGCCACATTTCTCCCGGCGCGGGGCACCCCCCGCTGGTCAGAGGCCGGGCGCCCCGTAGACGGGGAACCAGCGGGATCGGTCCTCCTCCAGGGGCAGGTCGCGGCCGATGGCGGCCTCGGCCTGGAGTTCCAGGGCGTTGTCCCTGCGGCCGCCGTCGCCGACCGGGGCGAAGGGGTAGAAGGTGCCGCGCTTGTAGAGGTAGACCAGCCCCAGCGAGCGCGTGCCGTCGGTGAAGCCGACCAGGGAGCACAGGAGGGAGGGCCCGTAGCCGTTGGCCTCCAGGGTGGAGTTGACGGCGTGCAGGTCGGTCACCAGGCCGGTGATGTCGGGGTCGGCGGCTCCGTCCGGGCTCCGGGCCGGGGCGGCCGAGCGCACCACGAGCCAGGTGTAGCCGTAGTCGTCGGTGACCTGTTCGACGGGCGTTCCCCCGTCGGCGTCGAGCAGCTCGGTGACGTCGCGTTCCAGGTCGGCGAAGGCGGCGCCCTCGGTGGCGCGGAAGGCGACGGAGCCGGTGCCGGTGGGCGTGAAGCCCGCGGCGGCACGCAGGGTGACCGACGCCGAGGGGAGGCCGAACAGGGCGTCCAGGTCGGGCTGGGCCGGTTCGGAGCGCCCGAACAGCGCTCGCCAGAAGCTCATCGTGGCCGGTCCTCTCTCGTGGTCGTGTCGGTCGCGCGCGGACCGGATCGGCCCCGTGTCCGCCCGCGCGGATCGGTGCCGCCGTCCCCTCCGGCGGCCCCCGCGGACGGGGTCAGCGCCCCTGCCCGAGCTGGCGCGAGATGTCGGACAGCTGCTCCAGCCGCTGCTGCACCGGCGGGTGTGTGGCGACCAGCTGGCTGAAGCTGAACCCCTTGCGGGAGGAGGCCGGGGCGAAGAAGAAGGCGTTGAACGGCTCCGCCTGGCGCAGGTCGCGGGTGGGGATGCGGGACATGTCGCCGGTGATCTTGGTCAGGGCGCTGCCCAGCACGGACGGGCGCCCGGTGAGGTAGGCGGCGGCGCGGTCGGCCGACAGCTCCCGGTAGCGCGACAGCGCCCGGGTGAGCAGGAAGCTGAGCGCCCAGGCCGCGGCGCTGACGGCCACGACGAGCAGGGCGACCACGGCCGGCGCGGGCCCGTTGTTGTTGCCGCGCGTCGCCCCGGCGAACATCGCGAAGCGCAGCCCGGCCTGGGTGAGGAACCCGGCCACGATGCCCAGGAACCCGGCGACGGTCATCACCATGACGTCGCGGTGGGCGATGTGGGACAGCTCGTGCGCCAGGACCGCCTCCAGCTCGGGGCCGTCGAGGCGGCGCATGAGGCCGGTGGTCACGCACACGACCGCGGACTTCTCGTTGTGCCCGGTGGCGAAGGCGTTGGGCACGTCGGTGTCGGCGATCCCCACGCGGGGCTTGGACATGTCCGCCATGGCGCACAGCCGGTCGACGAGGGCGTGCAGCTCGGGCGCCTGCTCCGGGGAGACCTCCTTGGCGCCCATGGCGAACATGGCGATCCTGTCGGAGGCGAAGTAGCTGAACAGCGCGAACCCGGCGACGATGAGCAGCACCAGCCACACGTTGAGGCCCACGAGGACCAGCCCGACGACGAAGGCCGCGTAGACCAGGGCGAGCAGTCCCATGGTCGTCACCATGCGGGCGGTCAGTCCCCGGTCAGGTCTGAACTTGGATCCGGCCATGCCGTAGTCCCCTCCGCCGACGCGTCGACTGTCTCGGAGTGTAGTTCGCCCAGGTGGGAAACGGTATGAGGTGGTCCGTCCGCCGCGTGTTCGCCGACCGCGCCCGCTGCCGGCCCCGCGGAGCCGGTGCGGCCTCCCCGGCGGACCGTCCCCCGCGCGCACCGCGGGTTCCCGTCCTCTCCCCTTCCCTCCACCACGTCCAACGGACGGGGGCCCCGCCGCGGTTCCTGGGACGGGGGCGGCGCACGCCACACCCGGCCCGACGCGGTCGGCCCGGACGGGCGCGTACGCCCCCGGACACGCGGAAGCCGCCGTGACACGTGGTCACGGCGGCCCGGAAACGCGCGCGCAGGCACCGAGCACCGCACCGGCCGACCGGAATCCGGCCCGCCGTGCGCACTCACCGGTCCGGACGCACCTGGACGGAGGCGGTGCGCCGGACGGAGGACCCGGTCCTAACCGGGGATGAGTCCGTCGTCCTGGAGCATCTCCCGCACCTCTTCCATGGTGGCGTCGGCGTGCGGGAGGATGAACTGCGAGGGCTCCAGCGCGTCGGGCGGCAGCGGCCGACCGTCCTCGCGGACCCTCTCCAGGAGGTCGTGCAGGGCCCGGCGGAACGTGGCCTCGTCGCCCGACTCGATCGCCGACTCCAGCGCGGAGTCGAAGGAGTTGAGCAGCTCCAGGTCGGCGTCGGTGAGGTCGAGCTGTCCCTCACCCATGATGCGGACGATCACGCGCCCTCCCGGTTGCCGGTGCCGCCGGTGTTCCCGGCGCCGTTGCCGCCCTCGATCTGGGGGGTGGAACCGCCGCTGCCCTGGCCGAGCTCCATCTTCATGCGCTCCAGCTCGGCGTCGACGCCGGTGGTGCTGGCCATGCGGTCGAGCTCGCTCTGGATGTCGTCCCGGGCTGTGCCGGTGACGTCGTCGAGCGCGCCGGAGGCGAGGAGCTCGTCCACGGCGCCCGCGCGGGCCTGCATCTCGGCGGTCTTGTCCTCGGCGCGCTGGACGGCCATGCCGACGTCGCCCATCTCCTCGGAGATGCCCGAGAAGGCCTCGCTGATCTGCGTCTGGGCCTGGGCGGCGGTGTAGTTGGCCTTGATGGTCTCCTTGCGCGTGCGGAAGGCGTCCACCTTGGTCTGGAGGCGCTGGGCCGCCATGGTGAGCTTCTGCTCCTCGCCCTGGAGGTTGGCGTGCTGCCCGCGCAGGTCCTCGATCTGCTGGGACAGGCCGGAGCGGCGGGTCAGGGCCTCGCGGGCGAGGTCCTCGCGCCCCTGCGTCAGGGCGGCGCGGCTCTGGTTCTCCAGCTTGCCGGACTGCTGCTCCAGCTGCTGGATCTGGAGCTCGACGCGCTTGCGGGAGGTCGCGACGTCGGCCACACCGCGCCGCACCTTCTGTAGGAGCTCGAGCTGCTTCTGGTACGAGTAGTCGAGCGTTTCCCTTGGGTCCTCGACCGAGTCCAAGGCCTTGTTGGCCTTGGACCTGAAGATCATCGAAAGTCGCTGAAACACGCTCATCGGCGTGGCCGTCCCCTTCTCGGTGCGTACATCGGCTGTTCCCAGCGGGCGCTTTGCCCAACCCTACGCGCTCTGGCCCGCGGTCGCCATAAAGCTATGACCGGCTACCCTGTGGGTGTGTTCCGACGTCGCTCCGCTTCCGCAGCCACGGATCCGGCCTCCGCCGAATCCGCCAGCCCTGAGGCCACTGAGTCCACCCAACCTAAGGGATACACGCCCAAGAAGGGTGTCCCCACCCCAAAGCGCAGGGAGTCCGAGGTGGCCCCCCGCCGACCGCTCAAGGCGCCCGAGACGCGCAAGGAGGCCTACCAGGCCTACCGGGATCGTCTTGACCGCCAACGCGGCAGGGGCACCGCGAGTTCCGCGATCAAGGGCGTGCCCAAGGACGAGGCCCGCTACTACCGGCAGCAGGACCTCGGCGAGGCCCGGGCGTTCGCCCGCGACTTCGTCGACTCGCGCCGCAGCGCCAGCGAGTTCTTCCTGCCGTTCTCGATCGTGATCATCGCGCTGCTGTTCATCAACAACCCGATGTTCCAGATCGGTGTGGCCTACGTCCTGTGGCCGCTGATGATGGTCACCATCATCGCCGAGGGCGTCATGGTGGGCCGCACGGTCAAGAAGCGCGCCGCCGGGTACTTCCCCGACGACCCCGCCGTCAAGGGCATCGGGATGTACGCGGCCATGCGCCAGCTCCAGTTCCGCCGCCTGCGCCTGCCCAAGCCGCGGCTCAAGGTCCGCGAGGACCCCACGCCCCGCAACGCGCGCTGACGGCTCCCGCCACCGCCTCCCCGACGACGTGAGCCCGGGCCGGTCCCAGCACCGGCCCCTCACTCCCCGTCGAGCCCCCGCTCCCCTCGGGCGCTCCCCTCGGACTGGGAGCGCTTCCAGCCGCACGGCGTAGAACCTCGCGAACGGGCACAATCCCCTACTAGAGTGCTCGACATGGAATTTCGGCATCTGGGCAACAGCGGCCTCATGGTCAGCGAGATCGCGTACGGGAACTGGATCACGCACGGCTCCCAGGTCGAGGAGGACACGGCCAAGGCCTGTGTCCGCGCGGCGCTGGACGCGGGCATCACCACGTTCGACACCGCCGACGGCTACGCCGGGGGCAGGGCGGAGGAGGTGCTCGGCCGCGCACTGAAGGGCGAGCGCCGGGACGGGCTGGAGATCTTCTCCAAGGTCTACTGGCCCACGGGTGAGGGCAAGAACGACCGGGGCCTGTCCCGCAAGCACATCGTCCGCAGCGTGGAGAACTCCCTGCGCCGCCTGGGGACCGACTACCTGGACCTGTACCAGGCCCACCGGTTCGACTACTCCACCCCGCTGGAGGAGACCGTGCGGGCCTTCGAGGACCTGGTCCGCCAGGGCAAGGTCCTCTACGTCGGCGTCTCCGAGTGGCGCGCCGAGGAGATCGAGCAGGCGCTCAAGATCGCCGACGAGATGGGCTTCGACCGCATCATCTCCAGCCAGCCGAAGTACAACATGCTGTGGCGGGTCATCGAGTCCGAGGTCGTCCCGCTCTCCGAGCGCGAGGGCGTCGGCCAGATCGTGTGGTCGCCGCTCGAGGGCGGCGTCCTGAGCGGCAAGTACAAGCCCGGCCAGGAGCTGCCCGCCGGTTCGCGCGCCGCCGACCCCGGCGGCGGCCGCTTCCTGAGCGACCAGATGAAGGACCGGGTCATGCTGGAGCGCGTGCAGCGGCTGGAGCCGCTGGCCGCCGATGCGGGCCTGACGCTGGCGCAGCTGGCCGTGGCCTGGGTGCTCCAGAACCCGAACGTGTCGGCCGCGATCATCGGCGCCTCCCGCCCCGAGCAGGTGGAGGGCAACGTCAAGGCCGCGGGGGTCAGGCTGGACGCCGAGCTGATGGCGAGGATCGACGAGGTCCTGGGCGACAGCGTCCAGCGCGACCCGGCGCTGACGAAGAGCCCCGAGAACATCCGCGGCTAGCTGCGTTTTCTGGACCTCCGCTCCGCTTCGTCCCACCCGTCGCCCGCCACCACCCTCAACGGACGCCTACGGCGCGGTCCTTCTCGTGTTCGGGCGCCCGGAGAACGGGAATCGGGTTGAAGCAGGCACAGCGGTGGCGGAGGCGGGTTCGAAGAACAGACCCCAGCCGCGCCCGGACGGTGTCCGACGCCGCGGGCCCGGCCGTCCCCAGGACGGCCGGGCCCGTCCGCGTTCCTGGACCGGCCCGCCCCCTGGTGTCGCCCCCGCCCGACCCGGGTAGCTGCTGGCGCGCACGCACGCGGCACGGAGGGGGCTCCATGGACATCGCGCACGTCATCGAGGCGGTGGGCACCGCGGTCGACATCGCCGGGGTCGGCGTCATCGTCGTCGGGGCCCTGGGCGCGACCGCGCTGTTCCTGTACCGGTGGGTCGGCGGGCACGGGCCGGATGCGGCCTACCGGCCCTAACGGCAGGGCCTGGGCCGGGCGATCCTGCTGGGCCTGGAGTTCCTCGTCGCCGGGGACATCATCCGCACGGTCGCGGTGTCGCCCACCTTCGCCACCGTGGGGGTGCTCGCCGGGATCGTCCTCATCCGGACCTTCCTCAGCTTCTCCCTGGAGGTGGAGCTGGAGAACCGCTGGCCGTGGCAGGGCCGCCGATCCGTCCCCGGCACCGGCTGAACCCCGCCGCCGGAGGCCTTCGCGGCCCCCGGACGGGCGAGCGCTACTCGACGGGTTCCAGGGACATCGCGTAGACCTCCGTGTCGCCGTCGAGCAGGGCGACGCGTCCCACGCCGCCCTCGGCGAGCTCCTGCCAGTTCTCCCCCAGCCAGCTCTCCGCGTCGCCGCGCGAGGTGAACGACTCCGAGGGCAGCTCCTGCCCCAGCGTGTCGGCTCCGTCGGCCTCGAAGTACCGCCAGGTCCACGCCATGTTCGACCGCCCCTTCGTCACGGAGGTCACAGCGCCGGTCACCGTGATCCTGGCCCGAGCTTAACCAAGCCTTGGCGGAGGATGCTGTTTACTTTTTCGGTGCGTATCCGATTTCTCGGGACTGCCGGGCACTCGGGGTGGCCCGCCCCCCAGTGCACCTGCGCCTCCTGCAAAAAGGCCCTCGCCGAGCGCCGCCTGCCGCTGCGCGTGACGGTGGACGACCGCTTCCGCGTCCGCGAGGCGGGGGTGGTCGGCCCGGTGCCGCCGGGGTACTCGGTGAGCCCGACCCCCGACGGCGTCCTGGTCGAGGGCCCGGACGGGGGCAGGCTGATGTACGCGCGCACGGGCCCGGGGCCCCTGCCCGGCGTGCCCCCGGCGGAGGCGCGCGCCGAGGGCTCCTCCGGCTACTCCTCCGTCCGCCCCGACCAGCAGGTGGACATGGTCGTCGTGGACGCCGCGCAGCGCCCGGAGGTCATCGGCGAGCTGCGCCGCTCCGGGGTGATCGGGGTGACCACGGCCGTCGTCGCGGTCGGCGGCGACCACCGCGTCCGCTCACCGGAGGAGTTTGCCCGCCGGGCCCGGCTGTGGGGCGCCCTGGTACCGAACGACGGGCAGGTCCTGTCGTGCCCTCCGGCGGTGTGGCCGGAGTCGCGGCCGCGCGGGCCGCACCGGACCCTGGTGACCGGGGGCGCGCGCTCGGGCAAGTCCACCGAGGCGGAGCTGCGCCTGATGGCGGAGCCGAAGGTGCTGTACGCGGCGACCGGCCCGGAGCCCGACCCGGTCGCGGACCCCGACTGGGCCGACCGGGTGGCCCGGCACGTGCGGCGCCGCCCCTGGTGGTGGCGCACCGAGCAGACCACCGACCTGGCCGCGCTGCTGAAGGGCGCACGGGGCGCGGTCCTGGTGGACTGCCTGGGCACCTGGCTGACCCGGGTGATGGACGGGGCCGGGCTGTGGGGGGACAGCCCCCCGCCCGACGCGGAGGACGAGGTGGAGGCGGCGGTCCACGGGCTGCTGGAGGCCTGGCGTTCCACCCAGGCCTACGTCGTGGCGGTCACCAACGAGGTGGGCTCGGGCGTGGTGCCCGCGACCCGCTCCGGGGGGCTGTTCCGCGACCACCTGGGCCGGTTGAACCAGTGGGTGGGCGCCGAGTCCGAGGACGTGGTGCTGGTGACCGCGGGCCGCGTCCTGGAGCTGCCGTGAGCGCTGCCGCCGGTCCCCCCGCGGAGGACCCCGCGCCGGACGGACCCGCCCCGGGCGGCTCCTCCGGCCCCTCCCGGGCCTCGGACGCGGTCGCGGGGGTCCGGATGGCGCTGGGGACGTTCACCGTGTTCCCGGTGCGCGCCGGACGGCTGGACCGCCGGGTGGCCGGGTGGGCGATGGTGTGGGCGCCCGTGCTGGGCGCGCTCCTGGGCGGCCTCACCGGCGCCGCGGCCGTGCTCGGGACGGCGGTCGGCCTGTCCGCCGCCCTGGCCGCGGTGCTGGCCGTCGGTCTGGGGGCGCTGCTGACGCGGGGACTGCACCTGGACGGGCTGGCCGACCTGGCCGACGGACTGGGCAGCGCGCGCCCGGCCGAGGGCGCCCTGGAGGTGATGCGCCGGTCCGACATCGGCCCGTTCGGCGTCATCACCCTGGTGGTCGTGCTCGCCGCGCAGGCCCTGGCCCTGGGCCAGCTGGCGCAGGCCTCGGCCGTGGCGGCTCTGACGGGCGCGGCGGTGGCCGGGGCCGCCGGGCGGCTGGCGGTGACTCTGGCGTGCACTCCGAGCGTGCCCCCGGCGCGGCCCGAGGGGCTGGGGGCGTTCGTGGCGGGGACCGTGCGCCTTCGGGGTGCGCTGCTGGCCGCCGTCCCCGTGGCGCTGGTGTGCCTGGCGGGCTGGGCGCACGCGCCGGAGTTCGCGCTGGCCTGCGCGCTCGCCGCCGCGGCGGGGCTGCTGGCGGCGGGCCTCGTGCTGCGCCGGACGGTGCGGCGGCTGGGCGGCGTCACGGGCGACGTGCTGGGCGCGCTGTCGGAGACGGCGGTGACGACGGCGCTGGTGGTGGCCGCGGCGGCCGCGGCCCGGCTGTGAGGACCGGAACGGGGATTCACGGCCCCGGTCGGCGGGCCTCGGGGCGTCCCACCAGGCGGTTTCCTACCAATCGGTAACCGGCTCGGGGGTGCCCGATGTCGTGATCATCACATTTTTTCACACAGGTTTCACGGTTCTCGCAGACGGGAACGCGGAGTCCGCCCCGGAGACGGCCCACGACACCCTTCACCGGCGGCCAGAGGCACCCTCGCCGCGCGCGCGGGCCGGAGCCGACCCCGCACACCCCCGACTCGCACGGTCCCCCGCAGCGCCGCGTCAGGGCCCCCGCGGACCCGGGGCGCCGCGTCCCCGCCGGGCGCGCGGGGCGACTAGCATCGGGGACGTGAGCACGTCGTTGTCAGTAAATACGGAGTCCCCCAGTTCGCTCGACGCCGACGCGGTTGTCGTCGGTTACCACTCCGGAGGCGACGCTCCGGAGCCCGCGTCGGGCGCTCATGACGTCGATGCCGCCTTCTCCGGCGGCCTCGCCCAGACCCTGTCGCTCCTGGGAGCGAGCGGCGCCCCCGAGGAGGTGCACACCCTTGCCTCCCTCGGAGCCGTCAAGGCCCCGGTTGTCGTCGCGGTCGGTCTCGGCCCGGCGCCCGCCGAGGGCCCCGTCGACCCCGACGTCCTGTCCCGCGCCGCCGGCGCCGCGCTGCGCTCGCTGACCTCGCGCGCCGAGGGCGCGGGCCGCGTCGTCCTGGCCCTGCCCGCCGGGACCGCCGCCGAGGCCGGAGCCGTCGCCCTCGGAGCCCGCCTCGGCGCCTACGGCTTCGACCGGTACCGCACCGCCGCCAAGGACAAGCCCGCCGCCGAGCTGGTCCTGGCCAGCTCCGCCGGGGACGCCGGGGAGGCCGCCGAGCGCGCCGCCGTCCTGGCCGAGGCCGTCAACCTCACCCGCGACCTGGTCAACACCGCACCGGCCGATCTGGTGCCCGAGGACCTGGCCGCCACCGCCCAGGAGATCGCCCAGCAGTCCGGCCTGCGCGTCGAGGTCCTGGACGAGGCCGCCCTGTCCGAGGGCGGCTACGGCGGCCTGACCGGCGTCGGCCAGGGCTCGGCCAACCCGCCCCGCCTGGTCCGCCTGGCCCACAGCCACCCCGAGGCCACCAGGACCGTCGCCTTCGTCGGCAAGGGCATCACGTTCGACTCCGGCGGCCTGTCCCTCAAGCCCGCGGGCTCGATGGACTGGATGAAGTCCGACATGGCGGGCGCCGCCTCCGTGCTGGCCGCCATGCGTGCCATCGCCGCCCTGAACCTGCGGGTCAACGTGGTCGGCTACCTCGCCGTGGCCGAGAACATGCCCAGCGGCACCGCCCAGCGCCCCTCCGACGTGCTGACCATCTACGGCGGCAAGACCGTCGAGGTGCTCAACACCGACGCCGAGGGCCGCCTGGTCATGGCCGACGCCATCGTGCGGGCGCAGGAGGACGAGCCCGACCTGATCGTGGACATCGCCACCCTGACCGGCGCCCAGCTGGTCGCGCTCGGCACCCGGGTGTTCGCGGTCATGTCCAACGACGACGAGGCTCGCGACCGGATCGTCGCCGCGGCCGCCGAGGCGGGCGAGGCCTCCTGGCCGATGCCCCTGCCCGAGGAGCTGCGCGCGGGCCTGGACTCCGCGGTCGCCGACATCGCCAACGTGGCGGGCGAGCGCTGGGGCGGCATGCTCTCCGCGGGCGTCTTCCTCAAGGAGTTCGTCGAGGAGGGCGTCACGTGGGCGCACCTCGACATCGCCGGACCGTCCTTCAACCAGGGCGGTCCGCACGGCTACACCCCGAAGGGCGGCACCGGCGCGGGCACCCGCACCCTGGTCCGCATCGCCGAGGAGTACGCCGGATAGCACCCGCCCAGGGGGCGGCCTCCCGAGCCGGAACGCCGCCCCTCCCGGCCACCGCGGCCGCGCACACCCTCCCTCCGCCCGCGCGGGGCACGGCCGCGACCACCACCCATCACCAGCCACAACAAGGAGTTCGTTCCCGTGAGTGAGAGCGGCGGCACCTTCGACCTCGTCGTCCTTGGCGGCGGCAGCGGCGGCTACGCGGCGGCACTGCGCGCCGCGGAGCTGGACATGAGCGTCGTCCTGATCGAGAAAGACAAGCTCGGCGGCACCTGCCTGCACCGCGGCTGCATCCCCACCAAGGCCCTGCTGCACTCGGCCGAGGTCGCCGACTCCGCCAAGGAGAGCGAGAACTTCGGGGTCAAGGCCACGTTCGAGGGCATCGACATCCAGGCCGTGCACACCTACAAGGACAAGGTGATCGGCGGCCTGTTCAAGGGCCTGACCGGCCTGGTCAAGTCGCGCAAGATCACCGTCGTCGAGGGCGAGGGCAAGCTCACCGGCAAGGACGAGGTCACCGTCGACGGCGCCGTCTACAAGGGCCGCAACATCCTGCTGGCCACCGGTTCCAAGCCCAAGACCCTGGGGCTGGACATCGACGGCGAGAAGGTCATGACCAGCGACCAGGCCCTCGACCTGGACCGCGTGCCCGAGTCGGTCATCGTCCTGGGCGGCGGCGTGATCGGCGTGGAGTTCGCCAGCGTGTGGCGCTCCTACGGCGCCGACGTCACCATCGTCGAGGCCCTGCCGCACCTGGTACCGGTGGAGGAGGAGTCCAGCTCCAAGCTGCTGGAGCGCGCCTTCCGCAAGCGCAAGATCAAGTACGAGCTGGGCACTCCGTTCGAGTCGGTCAAGACCACCGACTCCGGCGTGACCGTCACCCTCAAGGGCGGCAAGACCCTGGAGGCCGAGGTCCTGCTGGTGGCCATCGGCCGCGGGCCGGTCTCGGAGGGCCTGGGCTACGAGGAGCAGGGCATCACCCTGGACCGCGGCTTCGTCCAGGTGGACGAGAACCTGCACACCGGCGTGGGCGACGTCTACGCCGTGGGCGACCTCATCCCCACCCTCCAGCTCGCCCACGTCGGCTTCGCCGAGGGCATCTTCGTCGCCGAGCACATCGCCGGGC
Source organism: Nocardiopsis camelliae (assembly GCF_028993595.1). Taxonomy (GTDB): domain Bacteria; phylum Actinomycetota; class Actinomycetes; order Streptosporangiales; family Streptosporangiaceae; genus Nocardiopsis; species Nocardiopsis dassonvillei. The sequence continues at coordinate 2,016,601 of NZ_CP118614.1, read as the reverse complement.
AGAACCCGCCCGCGATCGACTACGACGGCGTCCCCCGCGTCACCTACTGCGAGCCCGAGGTCGCGTCCGTGGGCCTGACCACCAAGGTCGCCAAGGAGCGCGGACACGACGTCGTGGAGATGAACTACAGCCTCGCGGGCAACGGCAAGAGCCAGATCCTGCAGACGCAGGGCGCGGTGAAGGTCATCGCCGAGAAGGACGGCCCCGTACTGGGCGTCCACATGGTCGGCAGCCGCGTCGGCGAGCTGATCGCCGAGGGGCAGCTGATCTACAACTGGGAGGCCCTGCCCTCCGAGGTGGCCCAGCTGATCCACCCGCACCCGAGCCAGTCCGAGGCGCTGGGCGAGGCGCACCTCGCGCTGGCGGGCAAGCCGCTGCACGTCCACGACTGACCGCACCACCGGGGGCGGGCCGCAAGGGCCCGCCCCCGCACACATCCGCGCTGCCCATCAAGGGGTTGGGCAGAGACCGCGCCCAGATCCAACGAGGAAACCCATGCCGACTTCCGTTTCCATGCCCGCCCTGGGTGAGAGCGTCACCGAGGGCACCGTCACCCAGTGGCTGAAGAACGTGGGCGACACCGTCGAGGTGGACGAACCGCTCCTGGAGGTCTCCACCGACAAGGTGGACACCGAGATTCCCTCACCCGTCGCGGGCGTACTCACCAAGATCCTCGTCGACGAGGACGAGACCGTGGAGATCGGCGCGGAGATCGCCGTCATCGGCGGTGAGGGCGAGAGCGCCGACGACGAGGGCGGCGCCGAGCCCGCCGCCGAGGAGTCCGCGCAGGAGCCCGAGGAGACCGAGAAGCCCGAGGAGGAGGCCGCCGGGGAGCCCGAGCCGGAGCCCGCCCCCGAGCCCCAGGCCGGGTCCGACGCGCAGGCCTCGTCCTCCGAGCAGGGCCCGACCACGTCGGTGACCATGCCCGCCCTGGGTGAGAGCGTCACCGAGGGCACCGTCACCCAGTGGCTCAAGAGCGTGGGCGACACCGTCGAGGTGGACGAACCGCTCCTGGAGGTCTCCACCGACAAGGTGGACACCGAGATTCCCTCACCCGTCGCGGGCGTACTCACCAAGATCCTCGTCGACGAGGACGAGACCGTGGAGATCGGCGCGGAGATCGCCGTCATCGGCGGCACCGGGGACGAGCCCCCGGCCGTCTCCGAGGGCGCCGCCCCGGCCGAGGCCGAGCCCAAGGCCGAGCCGAAGCCGGAGCCCGCCGAGCCCGCCGCCCCGGCCCCGGAGCCCGAGGCCGAGCCCGCCGCGGACCGGGACAAGGACGGCGAGAGCCCGTCCGTGGACATCGGCACCCTCAGCGGCACCGGCCGCGCCTCGGGCACCGACGCCGGTACCGAGGCGTACGTGACCCCGCTGGTGCGCAAGCTCGCCTCCGAGCACGGCGTGAACCTCAGCCGCGTCAAGGGCACCGGCGTGGGCGGCCGCGTCCGCAAGCAGGACGTGCTCAAGGCCGCCGAGGAGCAGAAGGCCGACGCCGCGCGCGCCGCCGCCCCCGCACCGTCCTCGGCCCCGCGCAAGGGCGCCACCGACACCTCCCTGCGCGGCCGTACCGAGAAGCTCACCCGCCTGCGCCTGTCCATCGCGGACCGGATGGTGGAGTCGCTGCACGTCTCGGCCACGACCACGCAGGTCATCGAGGTGGACGTCACCAAGATCGCCCGCCTGCGCGAGCACTCCGCCGAGCGCTTCGCCGAGCGCGAGGACGTGCGGCTGGACTTCTTCCCGTTCTTCGCGCTGGCCGCGGTGGAGGCCCTGCGCTCCCACCCCAAGCTCAACGCCGTGGTCGACAGCGACAAGCAGGAGGTGACCTACCACGACGTGGAGAACCTCGGCGTCTCGGTGGACACCGAGCGCGGTCTGCTGGCCCCCGTGGTCAAGGACGCGGGCAAGCTGGGCCTGGGTGAGCTGGCGCGCAGGCTCAAGGACCTGACCGAGCGCGCCCACACCGGCCAGCTCGGCCCGGACGAGCTGGGCGGCGGCACGTTCACCATCACCGAGACCGGCTGCACCGGCGCGCTGTTCGGCACGCCGATCATCAACCAGCCGCAGGTGGCCATCCTGGGCACCGGCGCGGTCGTCAAGCGCCCCGTCGTGGTCGAGGACACCGCCATGGGCGACGAGGTGATCGCGGTCCGCTCGATGGTGTACCTGTCGCTGGCCCACGACCACCGCCTGATCGACAGCGCCGACGCCGGACGCTTCCTCCAGAGCGTGAAGGCGCGTCTGGAGGAGGGCGCCTTCGAGGACGACCTGGGCCTGTAGGCCCGGGCCGCGAAGGCCCCCTCACCACCCGCCGGGCCGGGTGCCGCACGTCGGCACCCGGCCCGGCGCGTCCTTTATCGGGGAATGTGTTGTCCGATTTGACCTCAAGACCTGTTGAGGTCCTAGCGTTGACCCGTCCCCTAAGAACCGACGGTGCGCCGCGCGGCTCCCTGAGCCGGTCCGCGCGTGCCCGCCCGACGTGCCCGCTCACGTGTGGGCCGAGACGGCACCAAAGAAGCAAGGACCCACATGGACAACCTTCGGATCGCGGTCATCCTCGGCGGAAACCGCCGGGGCCGCACCGGACCCGCCGTCTCCCGCTGGTTCGTGGACCGGGCCCGGAAGTACCCGGACGCCACCGTGGCGTTCGACTTCCTCGACGTGGAGGACATCAGCCCGCAGGACGGCCACGGCGGCCCGATGGCCCCGGAGTCGGCGCGCACGGTGGAGGCGGCCGACGGGTACGTCGTGCTGACCCCGGAGTACAACCACGGCTACCCGGGCGAGCTGAAGAGCGCCATCGACGCCGCGCGCCGGGAGTGGTTCGGCAAGGCGGTGGGCTTCGTCTCCTACGGCGGGATGTCCGGCGGCCTGCGGGCGATCGAGCAGCTGCGGTCGGTCTTCTCGGAGCTGCACACCGCCACGATCCGCGACACGGTCAGCCTGCACAACGCGCAGACGATGTTCGGCCCGGACGGGACCCCGGTGGTGGACATGTCCTCCGCGGAGGCAGCCGTGGAGCGGATGCTGCGCCAGCTGGCGTGGTGGGCGCTGGCCCTGCGCGAGGCCCGGGAGCGGCGCCCCTACCCCGGTTAAGGGCTGACCGGCTGAGGGGCCCGCGGACCCCTCAGGCACCCGCGGCCCGCGCCTCCTCGGGGGCGGCGCGGAGCCCGCGGCGGGAAAGTGGACGGGGCGGCGCCTCTCGGCACCGCCCCGTCTTTCTACCCCACCAATCACCATCCCCTGATGATCCCCATCATCAAAGGTCTGTGGTCGGGGACGCGGCAGTCAGCCCGACAGCGCGTCGCCCACAGTAGCTCCGCGTTGACGCGGAGTTCCTGTCCCACGTTCAAACTAGAAGACCGAGGGCCCCTCGCGCAGCTCTTTCGAGGAAAAAGCCGAAGAAAAACCGGGCGGGTGTCCTCCGTCGTCCGTTTGGTGTGTCTTCACGCGCGAGGACCGCCCTCCTTCGGGTAGACCCAGGACCATGCGAGTGGCTATCACGGGTGCGACGGGTCTCATCGGCAGGGCGCTGGAGGCGTCCCTGCTCGGCGACGGGCACACGGTGGTGCGCATGGTGCGCCACCTGCCGCGGGGGCGGCACCACCCGGACGTGGAGGAGGCGGAGTGGCGCCCCGAACAGGGACGGGTGGACACGGTGGCCCTGCACGAGGCCGACGCCGTGGTGCACCTGGCCGGGGCGCCGGTCGGCCCGGCCCTGTGGACGCGGCACCGGCGCACCCTCATCCGGCGCAGCCGCGTGCGCGGCACCCGCACCCTGTGCCAGGCCCTGGCGGGGATGTCCTCGCCTCCCCCGCGCCTGCTGAGCGCGTCGGGGATGCACTTCTACGGCGACACCGGCGGGCGCGCGGCCACCGAGGCCTCCCCGCCGGGCACCGGCTTCCTGGCCGGGGTCTGCCGGGACTGGGAGGAGGCCACCGCCCCGGCCGAGGAGGCGGGCCTGTCGGTGGCGCACATGCGCACCTCGGTGGTGCTCGACCGCTCGGGCGGGATGCTGGGCACACTGCTGCCGCTGTACCGGGCGGGGCTGGGCGGCCGCCTGGGGTCGGGGCGCCAGTACATGAGCTGGATCGCCATGCGCGACCAGATCGGGGCCGTGCGGTTCCTGCTGGAGCACCCCGAGATCACCGGGCCGGTGAACATGTGCGCGCCCGAGCCGGTGACCAACGCCGAGTTCACCAGGGCTCTGGGCCGCGCTCTGCGGCGCCCCGCCGTCCTGCCGGTCCCCGCGGTGGCGATGCGCGCGCTGCTGGGGGACTTCGCCGAGGAAACCGCGCTGATCGACATGAGGGCCGAGCCCGAACGCCTCACGAAGGCCGGTTATTCCTTCGCGCTGCCCACCGTGGACAGTGCGCTATCCGACATCCTGGCCAGACCCGCACAGTCCACCGGGGCGTAAGGTTGGATGTGTGAGTGATCTCGTTTACGCATGGCTGGGCGACGCTCCCGTCCCTTACCACCAGGGCTGGGATCTCCAGAAGCGGCTCCACGAGAGTCGCGTCGCCGATGAGGTGCCCGACACCGTCCTGTTGCTGGAACACGAGCCCGTGTACACCGCCGGAAAGCGCACCGGGAGGTGGGATCGTCCCATCACCGACCCCGGGGCGCCCGTGGTGGACATCGACCGGGGCGGCAAGATCACCTGGCACGGCCCCGGCCAGCTGACGGTGTACCCCATCGTCCGGCTGCCGGACCCCGTCGACGTGATCGCCTACGTCCGGATGCTGGAGGAGGCCATCATCCGCACCGTCGCGGAATACGGCCTGACCGGCACCCGGGTGGAGGGGCGCACCGGGGTGTGGCTGGCCGCCGACCCCGAGCGCGGCCTCATCGAGCGCAAGGTGGCCGCCATCGGCTGCCGGATCGCCCGCGGGGTCGGGATGCACGGGCTCGCGTTGAACTGCAACAATGACATGTCGTGGTACGACCGGATCGTCCCGTGCGGAATCACCGACGCCGGGGTCACCTCGCTCTCCGCCGAACTGGGGCGCGACGTGTCCGTGGCCGACGCGCGGCCCCGGATGGAACGCCACCTGGCGGACCTGCTCGGCGCGCGGGAGTACCGCCACACCGACGGCGCGGACCTGCTCTCCGGCGCCACCGCGCGTGGATGACACACCACACCATGATCCAGTCCCCGCGGGGACGCCGAGCCCCCACGAGGGGAAGGGTCCCCGGCACGGGGCACAGAAGGGAACGGGTTCACGTTGACCATCGCTCCTGAGGGCCGCAGGCTGCTGCGCGTGGAGGCGCGCAACAGCGAGACCCCCATCGAGAAGAAGCCGCCGTGGATCAAGATCAAGGCGCACATGGGGCCCGAGTACACCGAGCTCCACTCCCTGGTCAAGAGCGAGGGCCTGCACACGGTCTGCCAGGAGGCCGGGTGCCCCAACATCTACGAGTGCTGGGAGGACCGCGAGGCGACCTTCCTCATCGGCGGCGACCAGTGCACGCGGCGCTGCGACTTCTGCAACATCGCCACCGGCAAGCCCACCGCCCTGGACCGCATGGAGCCGACCAAGGTCGCCAACTCGGTCAAGACCATGGGCCTGCGCTACGCCACCATCACCGGTGTGGCCCGTGACGACCTGGAGGACGGCGGCGCCTGGCTGTACGCCGAGACGGTCCGCAAGATCCACGAGCTCAACCCGGGCACGGGCGTGGAGCTGCTGATCCCCGACTTCAACGCCGACCCCGACCAGTTGGCCGAGGTGTTCGGCTCGCGTCCGGAGGTGCTGGCGCACAACGTCGAGACGGTGCCGCGGATCTTCAAGCGCATCCGTCCGGGTTTCCGCTACGAGCGCTCCCTCAAGGTGATCACCGAGGCGCGCGCGGACAACCTGGTCACCAAGTCGAACCTGATCCTGGGCATGGGCGAGACCCGTGAGGAGATCAGCGAGGCCATGCGCGACCTGCACGAGGCCGGGTGCGACCTGCTGACCATCACCCAGTACCTGCGCCCCTCCAAGCTGCACCACCCGATCGACCGGTGGGTCAAGCCGGAGGAATTCGTGGAGCTGGGCCGGGAGGCCGAGGAGATCGGCTTCGCCGGTGTCATGTCCGGGCCGCTGGTGCGCTCCTCCTACCGCGCGGGCCGCCTGTACAAGCAGGCCCGGGAGAAGCGGGACGCCGAGAACGCCGCCCTGGCGAACAACGCGTAACGGACTTTCCACCCGAGTCGTGACCAAGCTGGAACGGTGGCCCGCTGGCCACCGTTCCTCAGTTACGGGCACCCGCACATATCCTGATGTGGACAGGCGCCCGTCGGTGGCGCCGCGAGGCGCCGCACCCACGACGACCGCGAAGAGGAGGCAAGGCAGCCGAGGGATCTCCTTCCCCGCCGATCCGGCGTCGGCGCGAGCTGCCTGAGAGCACGATGGCGAAAAAGCCCAGGGGTTCACAGAACACGGCCCAAGGCAAGGACGGTGCCGAGAAGCAGCCGGGCCGTCTCAAGCAGATCGGCATGGTCGCCAAGGTCGTCCACCAGCAGAGTCCGCGCAGCATCCCGCTCGCGGTCACGGCGGCGTTGGTCATCCTCGCGGTGTTCGTCGGCATCGGCATCTGGACCGGGTCGTGGATCCTGTGGCCGCTGACCGGCCTGCCGGTCGCCTTCCTGGTGGGGTTCATCATCTTCACCCGCTCCGCGCAGCGCGTGCAGTACAAGATGCTGGACGGACGCCTGGGCGCGGGCATGGCGATCCTGGACAACATGCGCGGCAACTGGGTGGTCGAGCCGGGTGTGGCGGCCAACAAGCAGATGGACGTCGTGCACCGCGTGGTGGGACGCCCCGGCGTGATCCTGGTCGGCGAGGGCGACCCCGGCCGCCTCAAGCCGCTGATCGCCGGTGAGAAGAAGCGCGTGGCCCGCGTCGCCTACGACACGCCCATCTACGACTTCAAGGTGGGCAACGGCGAGGACCAAGTGCCGGTCTCCAAGCTCCAGCGCACGCTGGTCAGGCTCCCGCGCAACCTGGACAAGGCCGGGACCGCCGAGCTGAACTACCGGCTCAAGGCGCTGCCCGCCAAGATGCAGATGCCCAAGGGGCCCATGCCCAAGAACGCCAAGATGCCCCGGGGCATGCGCGGCCAGATGGGCGGTTGACCCCGACCGGGGCCGCAGTCGGACGAGGGGGCCGTCGCACCGTCGGGTGCGGCGGCCCCCTCGCGCGTGCCCGGGCGCGTCCGGTGCCCCTCGTGCCGCGCCCCGGTGCGGGGTCCTCAGCGCTCCGGCGCGGCGCCCGGGGGAGGACGGGACGGCGGCGTGTAGGCGGCGGATGTGTACTGGCCGGAACCGTTGCTGGTGTGCCGCAAGGGCCCTGGACTGCGATGACCTTGTACTTATAGCGAGTTTCGACCGTCGAGCCTCACTATAAGTACAAGATCACCGAGAACGCACCGGCGACTGTTCCGGCCAGCCCACCGAAGACGTGTGAGTCCCGTGGGAGCCACGAGGACCCGCCCGCAAGGCGAAGGCCCCGCCGACACCGTGCGGTGCCTGCGGGGCCCTGGAGCACCCTTGAGGGCTACTCGCAGCTGACCTCGTCCTCGGCGGCGCTGGTGGCGCCCAGACCGGCCAGGGCGTCGCCCCCGCCGCCGGAGCCGCCTCCGCTCACGGCCAGGCCGTCCCAGTCCTGCGCGCCCATCACCAGCTCCAGCTCCGGGCCGAAGTCGGGGACCTCCTCCAGCTGGGCGACGCTGAGCGCCGAGGCCAGTTCCTCGGCCTGCGCGCTCTGGTCGGGGCCGTGGTAGATCGTGGTGACGGCGGGGGTCCGCTCGACCGGGTCGCCCTCACCGGTGACGTTGAACCCCTGCTCGGTGAGCAGTGTCCCGACCTGGCTGGCCAGGCCGGTGATGCCCGTGCCGTTGAGCACCCGCACGGACACGTCCGCGGGCTCGACGGCGGGCTCCGCGGCCTCCTCCGAGCCCTCGCCTCCGCCGTCGCCGCCCTCCTCCTCGGGCAGGGCGTCGCCGGAGGCGATCGCGGTGAACAGCTCCTGGGCGGGGCCCTCGTTGAGCACCAGCTTGTTCCTGTTGGTCGGGGCTTCGAGGACCGGGGCGGTGACCATCCGCATCCGGCCCAGGTCGACCTCGCGCATGGAGATGGCCAACTCGGTCATCTTGTCCACGGTGAACCCGTCGTCGGTCACCAGGCTGTCGGTGACCGAGCCCATGAAGTCGTAGAGCGTGGCGGGGCTGGACATGATCTCGCCGCTGGTGACCTTGCGCAGGATGGCGCCCATCATGCGCTGCTGGTTCTCGATCCGGTTGAGGTCGCTGCCCTGCTCCGTGCTGGCCCGGGAGCGGGCCAGGCCCAGCGCCTGCTCGCCGTTGAGGGTCTGCATGCCTGCGTCGAGCGTGAGGTGGGCCTTGGGGTCGTCGATCGGCTCGGGGACGCACATCTCGATGCCGCCGATGGACTGGACGATGTCCTGGAAGCCCGCGAAGTCGACCATCACCATGTGGTCGAGGTGGATGTCGGTGATCGTCTCCACCGTGTTGCCCTGGCAGTCCATCCCGCCGTAGGTCATGGCGTGGTTGAGCTGGTCCACCGTGCCCGCCGTCACCCCGGGGTTCTCGCCGTTGGCCGGGCAGTCGGGCATCGGGACCATCAGGTCGCGGGGCATGTTGACCATCGTCACCCCGCCCTCGTCCACGTTGATGCTCACCACGACGAGCACGTCGGGGCGGACGCCGTTGGCCACGCTGTACTCGGCGTTCTCCTCCGCGCGCTGGTCGGTGGCCAGCAGCAGGATGTTGTGGATGCCCTCCGCCTGGGCCGGACGGTCACCCCAGGCGTCGGTGTTGACCTCCTCGGTGGCGATGCTGAGGACGTCGCGGTAGCCCGCGTACACGGTGAGACTGGCCGCGATGAGCAGGCCGGTCGCCCCGCACGCCACCCACTGGCCGGCACTCATCTTCCCCGCCAGGGCTGAGGACGCGTTTCTGGGAGCCAAAGGGCACCTGCGATTCGGTATGGGACAAGGGCTGGTCCGGTCGGTGGGGGAGGTCGTACTGCGCGAGAGCTGACACGGACGTAACGGCCGGATGGTACCGGACGGGCACGTACCGTGTCAGATCGGAACCGGTCTCCGGGTGTCGGTGATCAGCCCTCAGCAGGCGCTCTCCTGGGCCCCGGCCGCGGTGGTGCCGCCCAGGTCCTCGGTGATGGAGACCTCGGAACCGGACGAGCCGCCCCCGCCCGTGAAGCCGTTCCAGTCCTGGCCGATGACCAGTTCCAGGGTCTGCGGGAGGTCGGCGACCTCCTCGGTGACCGCGCTCTCCAGCGAACCCGCCAGCAGTTCGGCGGCGGCCGCCTCACCCGGAGCGTAGTAGACGGTGGTCAGCTCGGGGAAGCGCACCACGGGTTCGCCGATACCGGTGACGTTGTACCCCTCCCCCAGCAGGACGCCCTGGACCTCGTTCGCCAGACCGGGGACACCGGTGTTGTTGAGGACCTGCACGGAGATGTCGGCGGGCGCCGGTGCGGCCTCGCCGGACTCCTCCTGCGACTCCTCCCCCTCGTCCTCCGGCTCCTCGTCCTCCAAGTAGGCGCCGGAGTTGATCGCCGCGAACAGCTCGGAGGCGGCGGGCTGGCTCATGGCCAGCCGGTTGGCGTCGGCGGGGTGCTGGCCGTTGGGCACGGTGACGAACTGGATGCGCTCCAGGTCCACCTCGCGCATGGAGATGGCGATGTCGGTCATCGTCTCCACGGTCAGCTCCTCGTCGGTGGTCACCGAGTCGGTGACGGCGCTGAGGAAGTTGGTGATGGTCACCGGGCTGGTCATGACCTCGCTGCTGAGCACCTGGCGCAGCATGGCGCCCATGAACTCCTGCTGGCGGTCGATCCGGGACAGGTCGCTGCCGTCGCCCTGGCCGTAGCGCGAGCGCACGTAGCCCAGCGACTCCTCACCCATGAGGGTCTGCATCCCCGCGTCCAGCGTCAGGTGCGCCTTGGGGTCGTCGATCGGCTGGGGGACGCACATCTCCACGCCGCCGATGGCGTCCACCATGTCCTTGAACCCGGTGAAGTCCATCATGACGAAGTGGTCCAGGTGCACGTCGGTGACCTCCTCGACGGTCTGCCACTGGCAGCCCACTCCGCCGAAGGTCATCGCCGAGTTGATCATGCCGCTGTGCGGGCTCATCCCCTCGTAGCCCTCCACGGCGTCGCAGCCGGGCAGGTCCACGACCAGGTCCCGGGGCAGGTTGACCAGCGTGGCCGCGCCGTTGTCCACGTTGATGCTGGCGATGAGCATGGTGTCCGGGCGCGCGCCCTCGGCCTCGCCGTAGTTGGCGTTCTCCCCCGACCGGACGTCGGAGCCGATGATGAGCAGGTTCATCACGCCCTCGACGCTGGTGGGCCGGTCCCAGGCGTCGGTGTCCACCTGCGCCGTGGTGATGTTGCCGACGATGCCCTGGTACCAGCCGTAGCCGCCGAGGCTGGCGATGATGGCCAGGGCGGTGGCCACGCAGGCGACCCACTGCCCCGGGGACATGCGCACGGCGTGCACGGCGGCGGACGAGGGGCGGGGGGCGGAGCGTTTTCCAGCCATGCGAACCTTCGGGTGCGGCGGCGTGCGTGAGAGGCGGCCGGGTCCCCCGACGGGGACGGGGCCCACCGGTGGGAACGGGCTCCGCGTCGGGGACCGGGCCCCCGCGCGGGGTCCGGACCCGGTTCCCCGCGCGCGAACGCAGCCCCGTGGGGGCGGGGAGTCAAGCGCGCAGGGTTTCGGTCCGTTCCCGGGCCAAGTAATGAACGGATGTTAACAGCAGCTCGGAGGGGCCGCGCCCACGCGCGCTCCGGGCTTCCCGTCCGCCGGGAACCCCCTGTGAGGCCTCAGTAGCGGGTGGCGATCGTCCCGGCCGCCCGGTCGTGCAGCCCGCGGGTGTCGCGGTCGTAGATGACGGCGGGGATGACCAGGCACAGCAGGAGGGTGCGCACCGTCATGGACACGAACCAGGGCCAGGAGCGCTCGCCGGTGGCGGTGATGCCCACGCCGACCAGACGGCGGCCGACGGTGGTGCCGAAGAGGGTGAGCAGGAGGACGTTCATGACCGCGAAGACGACCAGGGCGGTGTTGCTGACCATGGGGACGGCCTCCGCTTGGCTGGCGCCCGCGCCGACCAGCCCGACGCCGTAGGCCCCCCAGGCGAGCGCGAGGGAGAGCATCCAGTCCAGGACGAGCCCCACCAGGCGGCGCATCACACCGGGCACCGAACCCGGGCCGCTCTCGGGCAGGCCGAGCCGGTTGCCCCGGTACTGGAAGTCGTCCCCGGACGCCGCGGTGGCGGAGCCCCGGCTCTCGTCGCTCATGCCCTCCACGGTATCCACCCGGTCGGAGGGTGCGTACCCGGGTCGTCGGAGCTGCTGTGATCCTCCGCGCGGCCGACCATGGCGCAGGTCACACCGAAGGCCGTGGCGGGGGCCGCAAACAGGGCCGTCCGGCGTCCCTTTTCGGCCCCTACAGGGCGGAATCACCGGGTCAGACCCGGTGGTCTGCGACAACAGCCGGGTCCGTAACATACAGGAAACAATCGAGACATGGCGCGGAAACCACCCGCTCCTAGCTTCGGAGACGAAGCCGGGAGACGGCTCGTGATCCGACGTGTCCGCGATGGGGCGGACCCCGGTCCACCGTCTCAGCCACCTGCACGGAGGTTCGTTTTGTTCAGCAGCGTCGACGAGGTGCTCGCCTATATCCGGGACGAGGACGTCAGGTTCCTCGACGTCCGATTCACGGACCTTTTCGGAGGCGTGAACCACGTTACCCTCCCGACCGAGAACGTCGACGAGTCGACGTTCACCGATGGCCAGATGTTCGACGGCTCGTCGATCCGCGGCTTCCAGGCCATCCACGAGTCCGACATGCTGCTGCTGCCGGACCTGAGCACCGGCGTGCTGGACCCGTTCCGCAAGCACAAGACGCTGAACATGACGTTCTTCGTCCACGACCCGCTGACCCTGGAGTCCTACAGCCGCGACCCGCGCAACGTCGCCCGCAAGGCCGAGGCCTACCTGCGCGGCTCCGGCGTGGCCGACACCGCCTTCTTCGGCCCCGAGGCCGAGTTCTACATCTTCGACGACGTCAAGTTCGAGACCCGGTCCAACACCGGCTACTACGAGATCGACTCGATCGAGGGCGCCTGGAACACCGGTTCGGCCATCGAGGGCGGCAACCGCGGCTACCGTCCCCGCTACAAGGGCGGCTACTTCCCCGTCGAGCCGGTCGACCACTACAGCGACCTGCGCTCGGACATGGTGCAGCAGCTGATCGAGTCGGGCATCGAGGTCGAGCTCCAGCACCACGAGGTGGGCACCGCGGGCCAGGCCGAGATCGGCATCAAGTTCGGCACCCTGCTCCAGCAGGCCGACAAGGTGCAGCTGTACAAGTACATCGTCAAGAACGTCGCCAACGCGGCGGGCAAGACGGCCACCTTCATGCCCAAGCCGCTCTTCGGCGACAACGGCTCGGGCATGCACTGCCACCAGAGCCTGTGGAAGGACGGCGAGCCGCTGTTCTTCGACGAGTCCGGCTACGGCCAGCTCTCGGACACGGCCCGCTACTACATCGGCGGCCTGCTCAAGCACGCCTCGGCGCTGCTGGCCTTCACCAACCCGACGGTGAACTCCTTCCACCGTCTGGTGCCCGGCTACGAGGCCCCGATCAACCTGGTCTACAGCCAGCGCAACCGCTCGGCCTGCATCCGCCTGCCGCTGACCGGCTCCAACCCCAAGGCCAAGCGCATCGAGTTCCGCGTGCCGGACCCGTCGGCCAACCCGTACCTGGCCTTCTCCGCCATGCTGATGGCCGGCATCGACGGCATCAAGAACAAGATCGAGCCGCCGGAGCCCGTGGACAAGGACCTCTACGAGCTGCCCCCGGCGGAGGCCCAGGCCATCAAGACCGTCCCGGCGTCGCTGGACGAGGCCCTGGAGGCCCTGGAGGCCGACCACGAGTTCCTGCTCGAAGGCGGCGTGTTCACCAAGGACCTCATCGAGACCTACGTGGACTTCAAGCGCACCGAGGAGATCGACTCCCTGCGCCTGCGCCCGCACCCGCGCGAGTTCGAGCTCTACTACGACATCTAAGACGTAGACGGCAGCTCCGGGAGGGCGCGCCGCGCACTCCCCCATCGGGGCCGGTATCCGTTCGGGTACCGGCCCCGGCCCGGTTCCGGGTGCGCGGGACGGTCCGCCCCGTGCGCCGGGGGCCCGACCGGTCCGGGGCACCGGGCCCGCTCACCGGCCGGACCGTTACCGTTGAACACGTGGTGAGGGACGGAACGACGAACATGACGGCAGGCGCGCTCGCCAGGCGCGGTTTCAGCGACAGCACCCGGGCCCTGCGGCTGGTGGAGGAGGCCGGGCTCGACGCCCGGGCCGACACCGAGATCATCGGATCGCTCGCGGCCGCCCCGGACCCCGACCAGGCGCTCCTCGGGCTGATCCGCATCCTGGAGTCCGACCCCGACCCCGCAGAGTTCCTGCACGCGCTGCGCGAGGACCGGGAGCTGCGGGCCCGGCTGTGCCGGGTGCTGGGCACGAGCACCGCCCTGGCCGACCACCTGGTGCGCCACCCGGGCGACTGGCGGGAGCTGCGGGGCGCCGACGCCGCCCGCTCCCCCGGGCCGGAGGAGGTGCGCCGCGGCCTGTTGCACACCGTGGGCGCCGACCCCCACAGCCCCGCGCCGACCGCCGACCCGGCCGTGGTCGGCGACGGTTCGCCGGAGGCCCTGCGGCACGTCCTGCGCGTGGCCTACCGCAGGCGGGTGCTGCGCCTGGCCGGGCGCGACCTGACCGGGCTGTGCACGGTGGACGAGGTCGCCGGGGAACTCGCGGACCTGGCCGCGTCGCTGCTGGACGCGTCGCTGGCGGTGGCCCGCGCCGAGCACCCCGAGGACGCCGCGCTGTGCCGCCTGGCGGTCATCGGCATGGGCAAGTGCGGTGGCCGCGAGCTCAACTACGTCAGCGACGTGGACGTGGTGTTCGTGGCCGAGCCGGCCGCGGACGGGGAAGCGGACGGGGGTTCGGACGAGAACGCGGGCCCGGGTTCCGGGAGGCCGGTGGACGAGCAGGCGGCGATGCGCGCGGCGACCCGGCTGGCCACCGCGATGATGCGCATCCCCGCCGAGACCGACGCCGAGGGCGCCCTGTGGGAGGTGGACCCGGCGCTGCGCCCCGAGGGCAGGAACGGCCCGCTGGTGCGCCCGTTGTCGGGGCACCGCGCCTACTACGAGCGCTGGGCCAAGACCTGGGAGTTCCAGGCGCTGCTCAAGGCCCGGCCGATCGCCGGGGACGCGGAGCTGGGCCGGGCCTACATGGACGTCATCTCCCCCATGGTGTGGGAGGCGGCGGGCCGCAAGGACTTCGTGGAGGACGTGCAGGCGATGCGCCGCCGGGTGGTGGCGCACATCCCGGCGGGCGAGGCGGAGCGCGAGCTCAAGCTGGGCCCGGGCGGGCTGCGCGACATCGAGTTCTCCGTGCAGCTGCTCCAGCTGGTGCACGGGCGCACCGACGAGCGGCTGCGGTCGGGCAACACCCTGGAGGCGCTGGCCGCGCTGTCGGAGCACGGGTACGTGGGGCGCGGCGACGCGGCGGGGCTGGCGGAGGCCTACCGGTTCCTGCGGCGGTTGGAGCACCTGTTGCAGCTGGAGCGGTTGCGGCGCACGCACCTGATGCCCGACGCGGCCGCCGAGGACGGTCCCGACCAGCTGCGCCGCCTGGGGCGGGCGCTGGGGATGACCGCGAACCCGGTGCGGGAGCTGACCGAAGCGCGCCGCCGGGTGTCGTCGGAGGTGCGGCGCCTGCACGAGAAGCTGTTCTACCGGCCGCTGCTCAACGCGGTGGCCAGGCTGCCGGGCGAGGAGGCGCGGCTGTCGCCGGAGCAGGCCAGGGACCGCCTGGAGGCGCTGGGGTTCGTCGATCCGGGCGGTGCGCTGCGCCACCTGGAGTCGCTGACCTCGGGGGTCTCGCGCAGGGCGGCGATCCAGCGGACGCTGCTGCCGGTGATGCTGGGCTGGTTCTCCGACTCCCCCGGCCCCGACGCGGGCCTGCTGGGCTTCCGGCAGGTGAGCGAGGCCCTGGGCACCACGCCGTGGTACCTGCGCCTGCTGCGCGACGACGTGCGGGTGGCCGAGCGGATGGCGTGGCTGCTGGGGACGAGCCGGTACGTGACGGAACTGCTGCTGCGCGCCCCGGAGGCGGTGGCGATGTTCGACGACGACGGCGACCTGGTGCGGCGCGACCCGAAGGTGCTGGCCGGGGAGGCGGAGGCGGCGCGGCGCCGGTACGACACGGCCGAGGAGTCGGTGTCGGCGGTGCGCGCGCTGCGCCGCCGCGAGCTGCTGCGCACCGCCGCGGCCGACCTGCTGGAGGTCGCCTCGGTCCAGGACGTGGGGGCGGCGCTGACCGACATCGCCGCGGTGACCGTGGAGGCGGCGCTGCGGCTGGCGCAGAACCTGGTGGTGGCGGCGTCGGGGGACGAGCCGCTCACCCGGGTGTGCGTGGTGGCGATGGGCCGGTTCGGCGGCGGCGAGCTGACCTACGCCAGCGACGCGGACGTGATGTACGTGCACGACCCCCTGCCGGGCGTGGACACGGGCGCGGCGACCAGGCAGGCGCTGGCCGTCGTGCGGGAGCTGGCGCGGCTGCTGGAGATGCCCGCGGCCGAGCCGCCGCTGAAGGTGGACACCGACCTGCGCCCGGAGGGCCGCAGCGGGCCGGTGGTGCGCACGCTGGAGTCCTACGCGGCCTACTACGGGCGCTGGTCGCAGGTGTGGGAGAGCCAGGCGCTGCTGCGGGCCAAGCCGGTCGCGGGCGACCCGCAGCTGCGGGAGGCGTTCACGAGGCTGATCGACCCGATCCGGTACCCGGAGGGCGGGATCGACTCCTCGGCGGTGCTGGAGATCCGCAAGCTCAAGGCGCGGATGGAGTCGGAGCGGCTGCCGCGCGGCGCCGACCCGACACTGCACACCAAGCTGGGCCGGGGCGGGCTGTCGGACGTGGAGTGGGTGGCCCAGCTGATCCAGCTGCGCCACGCGCACGAGTACCCCGACCTGCGGACCACCGGAACCCTGGAGGCGCTGGAGGCGGCCGTGGCGCACGGTCTGCTGGACGCGGAGGACGGCGAGGTGCTGGGCCGGGCCTGGCGGCTGGCGTCGCGGGTGCGGGGCATGGTGATGCTGGTGCGCGGCCGGGGCGGGGACTCGCTGCCCTCGGACCTGCGGGTGCGGGCGTCGCTGGCGGAGGCGATGGGCTGCCCCTGCGGTGGAGACGGCGAGGACGAGGAGGAGGGCGCCGGGGAGGGCGCGGAGTCCGTGCGGGAGGGCCCGGCCGAGCAGTTGACGGAGACCTACCTGCGCGCCACCCGCCGGGCGCGGGCGGTGATGGAGCGCGTCTTCTACGACGACTAGGTGTACTGACCACGGAGCTGTTCGGCCAGCCGCTCCAGTTCGGCCATCGCGGCGGGCGAGCGGTCGTTGAGTCCGCTGTGCACGGCCGTCGGGCTCTTCAGGAAGCGCCGGAGCACGGCCACGAGGAGTCCCTGCGGCAGGGCCCGCAACCCGGTGAACGCGCGGGGCACCGGCGGCGTCTCCAGCGCGGCGAGGTTGCGCCGCATGAGATGGAGCATGCCGCGGACCGCGTCCGGGTCGTCGGCCAGCGCCACCGGGCCGCCCGCCGCGTGTACCGCCTGCCCGAGCGGGACCTCGAACGCGGCGTGCGTCCTGAGCCAGGCGTCCATCCGCGGCTCGGCCTCGGCGTTGACCCCGGCGGCACGGAACGTCTCCACGATCCGTGCCAGCCGCGGGGTGGTACGGCCGTCGGGCTCGCCGACCGGCATCGCGACCCGGCGGACGACGGGACCGCTCCCGCGGTAGCGGACCACGTCGCCGTCCATCGTGCCGCCGAACGGGGGGAAGCCGAGCAGCAGCCGCTCGCGGCCGATCGCCGCGCCCAGTGCCTCCGGGCCGGCTGCCCAGTTGAGCTGGGACAGCACGTCGCCCCGGACACCGGCGAGTGATTCCAGCACCGCCTCCACCTGGTGGGTGCGGACGAAGACGGCGATCAGGTCGTACCCGCTGTCCGGGTGCTCGACCGCCGGTACCGGCACCCGCTCGACCGCCGGGGCGTCCTCCTCGGCGAGCCGTACTCCGTGTCGGCGCAGGGCTGCCAGGCGCTCGCCCCGGGCGAGGAGCGAGACGTCGTGGCCGGCCTCGTGCATGCGGGCGGCGAACAGGCTGCCGCAGACCCCGGCTCCGTACACGAGCAGCTTCATGGCGATCCTCTTTCATACGTTCGTTTGATTCATACGTTCGTTTCATTCAAACATATGTAGAGTCCCTCGTGTGGCGACCACAGACACCCGCACCCAGCTCCTCGACGCGGCCGAGCACCTCTTCGCCGAGCACGGATACCGCGGCACCTCGGTCCGCGCGATCACCGCGCTCGCCGGGGCGAACCTGGCCGCCGTCGGTTACCACTTCGGCTCGAAGGCGGAGCTGATGGCCGCGGTCGCCCGCCGCGTGGTCGAGCCCGTCAACGCCGCCCAGTGCGCCGGGCTCGACGCACTGCTCGCCCGGACCCCCGACCCACCGGTCGGCGAACTGGTGGAGGCGTTCGCGGGGCCGCTGTTCGACGGGATGCCGGTCGGCGACGAGGGCGGTGCCCGGACGTCCCGGATGATCGTGACGATCCTCAGCGACCCGGCCGAGGAGGCGCGCGCCTGGACCGGTCCGGCCGAGGACTCGGTCCGCGAGCGCTACCTCGCGGCCTTCGCGCGCGTGCTGCCCGACCTCTCACCGGAGGAGCTGCGGTTCAGGATACGGAGCATCCTTGCCGTGACGGCCGTCGACCGCCTTGAGGTCCACCAGCGGCCCTCCCCCGGCTGCGTGCCCCCGGCAGCGGGCGAGGCGGCCCGGCGGTGGGCGATCACGTTCCTCACCGCGGCGTTGAGTGCGCCACCGACCCGGACCTGACCACCCGGGACGGGCGCGGGCGGCGCGGGCCGGGAGGCGTCCGCCCCGCCGGTCGGGGTGTGGACGGTCTCGGCTCGGCGGCCGCCCCCGCGCCGGAGGAGTCGGACGCGGGGGCGCCGGGGCCGGGGAGTGGTCGGCCCCGCGGAAGCGGCTCGCGGCCCCCGGGAGGGCGTCCCGGGAGGGCCGTGCGCGGCGCCCCGGTCGGGGCGCCGCGCACGGGTCAGTCGCGCCAGGTGACGCTGGTGGCGGGGCCGACGCGGTTGGCGCCGGACTCCCACTCGGCGTTGCCCGCGCCGTCGACCTTGACCAGCTTCCACTCGGTGTCGGCGCCGATGGGGGCGGTGCCCGACCACACGGGGTAGGTGGAGGCGTCGGTGGACAGCTTCACCCCGTTCTGCGGGTTCCAGGACCCCAGCGCGGGGGTGGAGCCGACCACGTACACCTCCTGGCCGTACCAGGTCTCCACGGTGGCCGAGACGCTGACCTGGCCCGGCTCGCCCGGCTCGCCGCCGCCCTCGCACTCGGCCGGGTCGTCGCAGGTGCCGCCCACGTGCAGGGCGACGGCCCCGTCGGCGGGGACCCGGGCGCTGATCCGGCCGTCGGCGACGGTGAGGGTTCCGCTCCCGGCGGCGTTGTCGTAGCTGCCGTCGGGCAGGTCGGTGTCGGCGGTCAGGTTCCAGGCGGAGCCGGTGGCGTTGAAGGCGGCGAAGCCGCGGTCGCCCCGGTCGAAGGCGAGCCGGGAGGAGCCGTCGGCGGCGCGCTGGACGACGGGGGTGTCGCCGGTGGCGTTGCGGAAGGCGGCCATCCCGGCGACGGTCGGGTGGCGGTGCTCGCAGACCCACTCGGCGCTGGAGCAGTCGGTGTCGGCGGTGATCCAGCCCGCCGGGTTGCCCTGCACCTCGCCGACGCTGGGCGGGCCCTGGGTGACGTTGGAGCCGAAGTCGTAGCTGGACATCACCACGGGGCGCCCGTAGGGGTGGGCCAGCATGAACGCCACGGCCAGGTGGTAGCGGTCGCCGTCCTTGAAGGTCAGCGTCGGGTGGTAGCGCTGGGTGTCGTGGTTGTCGACGAAGACGGTGGCCTGCTCGTCGGTGAGCCCGCCGTAGTCCGGCAGCTGGGCCAGGCCGGAGATGTTGCCGTCCGCGAACTTGTTGGAGATGTCGCGCTGGTAGTCGAAGGCGGTCACGCGGCCGTAGGGCGCGTAGGCGGTGTAGGGGATGGTCTGGTCCCCGTAGACCTCGTGGAAGACGTCGGGCTGGCCGCCGAAGACCGGGACCTCGTTCAGGTCCGAGAAGATCGCGTCGACGTGGGCCTCGGGGACGTGCTTGGAGGCGTCCACGCGGAAGCCCGCCACGCCCATGTCCACCAGTCCGTTGAGGTAGCGGCGGATCTGGGCGCGCACTTCGGGGTCACCGGTGTCGAGGTCGGACAGTCCGACGAGTTCGCAGTTCTGCACCTCCCACTTGTCGTTCCAGTTGCTGATCTCCCTGCGGCAGGAGCTGAAGTCCTCCCCGGTGCGGGAGGCGGTGCCGTCGCCGAACAGGTCGGGGTACTCGTACTTGGCCCAGTCGGTGCCCGCGCTGCCGGTGCCCGAGCCGTCGCCGGTCATGTGGTTGATGATCGCGTCGGCGTAGATCCTCACGCCGTTGTCGGCACAGGTGGAGACCATCGTCTGGAACTCCTCGGCGGTGCCGCGCCGGGTGTTGTCGAGGCGGTAGGAGGTCGGCTGGTAGTCCTGCCACCAGGGGTAGTCGCCGCCCTCCGCGAAGGGGATGACCACGTGCTCCTGGGGCGGGGAGACCTGCACCCCGCCGAAGCCGTGGGGGCCGAGGAACTCCTCGCACTCGGCGGCGACGGAGTCCCAGTTCCACTGGAAGAGCTGGACGATGGTCTCGCCGTTGTCGGCGGCCCGGGCGTCCTCGGCGGGGGCGGGGGCTGCCGGGACCTGTGTCGTGGGGGCCTCCGGGACGGGGACGGCCTGCGCGGGGGCGGCCAGCAGGCCGACCCCCATCAGGACCGCCCCGGCGACGGCGCCGGGTCGGATGTGCTTCATGTGCGCTCCTTGGGGGAGGTAGCGCGGCGGGGCGGCACTGCCCCGTCCGCTGTTCCCTTGCAGTGTTTGCAAGAGTTTGCGTGAGCGTGACGAAGCTAACAGACCGGAACGCTCTTGTGAACGGGTGTTGATCTGAACGTCACACCGCTCACCCAGTGCGACGACCTCCGCTCCCATCTGCCGTGATGCGCTTCGGGCCGCCCTTTCCACCGGCCCGCCCCCGGGACGCGCTCCCGCGTGAGCTGGGACGACACCCGCGCAAGACCCCGAAGCCCGTGGGAAAGTTTTCGCAAGGTTACAAAAACGCACCCAGAAAAAACCGGTGGCGGCACGGTTCGTGCCGCCACCGGTGGTGGCTCCGGAGGGGCCTGCGGGGGCCGCTCCGGGAGGGCTTACCAGAAGACGGCCACGCCGATGTTGACGATGGCGAGCACGCCCGCGATGATCGCGAGGTTCTTGGCGGGCTTGCGCAGGTTGAGCACGCCCACGACCACGACGGCCAGCGCGACCAGCAGCTTGACCGCGATCTTGACGTGGTTCAGCTCACCGAGGTCGGCCATCTCGGCCACCCCGACCAGCAGCAGACCGGTGACGAACTGGAGCAGGGAGCTGTGCAGCAGGACCTTGGTCGACTTGGGGTTGTCGGTGATGACCTGCATGAGGAAGCCCGCGATGATCCCGGCCAGGCCGATCATGTGCAGGAAGACGAGCGCGGAGTAGAGAATGTCCATGCCGGAAACACTACTACGCCCTGTAGTTTTCCCTCTCCGGGTTCATGACACACTGACGTAACAAAACCGGCACCCCCACCTGCCCGGCTTCTCACCCGCACGGCGCCCCACCTGCCCGGCTCCCCTACCCGCGCGGCTCCTCACCAGCCCAGCTCCCCACCAGCCCGGCTCCTCAGCCGCGCGACACCGCCCTCCTGCGCCGCCACAGCATCCAGGCCAGTCCCACCGCCAGGGCGACCCCCGCGGCCCGCAGCAGGTTCGCGGGGTCGGTGTACTCCGAGACCCGCGACATGGCGGTCTGTTCCGCGACCAGGACCGAGTCGCTGGCGCACGCGGCCGGGTCGGCGTCGCGTTCCAGCAGCAGGCAGGCGGTGCTGGTCAGGCGCTCCCCCGTCGCCTCCGGAGCGCGGACGCGCACCGTGTACACCGCCTCCTCCCCCTCGGGCACCGTCACCCGCCAGTTCACGATCCCGTCCCGGACCACCCCCTCCTGCCCGACCTCGACGATCTCCAGCTCCCCGGGAACGTGCTGGGCCAGCAGGGCGTCCTCCACGGGACCGTCGCCGACGGTGGTGCTCAGCGTGAACTCCTCACCCGGCCGCGGTGCCTCGCCCGCCTCCAGGAACAGGCCCACCCGCCCCTCACCCTCCACCGGCTCCGCGGCGGCGGGCGCGGGAGCGCCCAGCGCGCCCGCCGCCAGCCCCGCCGTGAGCGCGCCTACTGCGAGCGCGCCCGCCGTCCCAGCCCTGTACTTCCGCGTCATGTCGCGCCTCCCACGTGCGTTGTCGCCGCCTAGACAACTACGGGTCATCGGTCGAAGGCGCGGTGTGACACGCCGTCGGGGGTCGGGTCTTAGGGAGCACCGGCGCTCAGACCTCCCAGGACTGGGATTCCTCCCCATGTGCGCCCCGGGGTCTTAGGGAGAACGTGGAGAGCACACGGCGGGACACCGGTTCCGCCTCGCGAGTGAAGAGGAGAGCACCGTGTTCCACAGCGAACTGCTCAACGCCAACGCCCGGGAGATGACCGAGCGGCGCGTCCGCGAGGCGGAGAACGTGCGGGCGGCCCTGCGGGCACGCGCCGAGGAGCGCGCGCGGCGCAGGGAGGAACGCCGTGAGCGCCAGCGCCGGCGGCGCTCCTACGGCCGCGCCGCGTGAGGGCGCGCGGGAGGGGACAAGGGAACCGCGCGGTGTCGGACACACCCCCTCCCCTCCCGGACCGGTCCGCTGCCCGTCGGCCGCCGCGACCGGCTCCGGCTGCTCGGCGAGCGCACCCGAGGACTCGGGCTGAACCGACCGGAGCCGAGGACGCGCTCCCCGGGCCGGACCCCGTACCCCGGCGGGACGCGGTGGTCGGAACCGGACCGGCGCCGCGGTCGGGGCCGGAACCCGAAGGCGGAACCGGGCCCGACTCGTCCGCGCGCCATGCGGCGGCGGGCGGGCGAGCAGGCAGGCGGCGGGCGGGTGGCGGACAGGCGGGCAGGTGGGCGGCAGGCGGGTGGCGGACAGGTGGGCGGCGGGCAGGCGACGGCGGGCAGGCGATGGCGGGCGAAAACCCCCTGAGAAGGCCGCACATGACAGGCATAATGGGCGCTATGCCCGTTCTTGCCGACAGTCGTACCGTTTTCGTGGGCCGTGAGCGCGAACTCCGCCTCCTCCGGGACCACGCCGGGCGCTCCCACACCGAGGCGTCCGGAACGGTGCTGGTCAGCGGTGACGCGGGCGTGGGCAAGAGCCGCCTGGTCGGCGAGTTCGTCTCGGCCCTGCCCCGGGGGACGGTCTTCGTCGGCGGCTGTCTCCAGCTCGGCGTGGACGGACTGTCCTACGCCCCCTTCACCGCCGTGCTGCGCCAACTCCTGCGCGAGCGCGGACGCGCGGCGTTCGAGGCCGCGGCGCCCGGGGGCACCGGCGAGTTCGCCCGGCTCCTGCCCGAACTGGGCGAGGTGCCCGTCCTTCGCCCGGAGAACCGGGGGATCCTCTTCGAGCAGGTCCTGCGCCTGTTCACCCAGGCCGCCGAGGACGGCGGCGTCACCGTGGTGCTGGAGGACCTGCACTGGGCCGACGGCGCCACCCGCGACCTGCTCGTCTTCCTCGTCCGCAACCTCGACCTGCCGGGCGTGCAGCTCGTGGCCACCTACCGCAGCGACGACCTGCACCGCGCCCACCCGCTGCGCCGCCTGCTGCCCGAACTGCGGCGCGCGCCCGGGGTCGAGCCGCTGGAGCTGGCGCCGCTCAGCCGCGAGGAGGCCGGCGCCCAGGCCGCCGCGATACGGGGAGCCGACCTCACCGGCCACGAACTGGACCAGCTGTACCGGCGCACCGAGGGCGTCCCGCTGTTCGTGGAGTCTCTGGCCTCGGCGGTCGGCGACCCCTCCGTCGGCGGCCACGACGTGCCCGACCAGTTCCGCGACCTGCTGCTGGAGCCGCTGCACCGCTTCGACGACACCGCCCTGGCGGTGCTGCGCGTGGCCTCGGTCGGCGCGGTCTCGGGCAGCATCGAGCACGAGATGCTCCACCACGCGGCCGGGCTACCCGAACGCGAACTGGAGACCGCGCTGCACACCCTGGTCGACGCCAACACCCTGCGCGCCGACCGGACCGGGTACCGCTTCCGGCACGCCCTGCTGCGCGACGCCGTGCACGGCGACCTGCTGCCCGGCGCCCACGCCCGGCTGCACATGCGCTTCGCCCAGCTCATCGACGAGTACCCCGACTCCGTCCCCTACGACCGCAGGGCCGCCGAGCAGGCCCACCACTACAACGCCGCACAGGAGCTGCCCAGCGCACTCCAGGCCGCCTGGTGGGCGGCGGTGCGCGCGGGCGACACCCTGGCCTACGGCGAGGAACTGGACATGCTGGAGCGGGTGCTGGCCCTGTGGGACCGCGTCCCCGACGCACGGGAGCGGGTCCAGGGCAGGACCTGGGCGGAGGTGGCCAGCCTCGCGGCGGGGGCCGCCGTGGAGGCGGGCCGCGCCAGGCGCGCCCTCGAACTGGCCGACGAGGCCCTGGCCGCCCTCCCCGAGGACGGGGGCGACGACCACACGCTGACCGTGCGGGCGGGGCTGCTGCGCCGCCGCGGTCTGGCACGTGCCGCGGACTCCTGCGGCAGCGGGATCACCGACCTGGTCGCGGCCCTGGAACTGCACCCGCCGCACATGCCGGGGTACGGCCTGCTGCTGTCCATCCTGGCCCGGGAGAGCATGGTGCACCGCGCCGACCGGCGCCACACGCCGGAGCAGGAGCGGCTGCGTGAGCTGGAGAGGTCCGGAAGGTCGGCACGCGCGCTGGCGGAGGAGGCCATCGCCCTCGCCGACCCCGCCGGGCAGAGCGGCATGTGCGCGGCCGCCGACGCCCGCATCACCCTGGGCGGCCTGCACATGGACGCGGGCGACCTGGAGGGGGGACGCCCCCTCATCGAGGCCGCCATCCGCTACGCCGCCGAGGCGCGCGACCCCGGTCTGGAGGCGCGCGGGGCGGGCAACCTGGGCCACTTCCTGCGTGAGCTGGGACACCACGAGGAGGGTCTGACGGTCCTGGAGGAGTCCCTGGCCCGGCACGAGGCGATGGGGTGGGCGGCCGTCCACAAGACGTTCAACCACCAGAACCGCGCGGAGATCCACTTCGAGTTGGGAGACCTGGCCAAGGCCCGCGGCATCCTCGAAACGGTCCTGCGCACCCACCCCTCCAGCAAGCACCGCTTCTACGTCGACGCGGTGCTGGCCCGCACGGCGGCGGCGCAGGGGGACCCGGAGGCGGCGCGCCGGACCATGAGGGTGTCGGGGCGGGAGGACGCGCTGGCCTCGCACCGTATGAACATCGTGCAGCTGTCCCTGCTGGCGCTGCTGGAGGCGGACCTGGTCGCGGGGGACGTGGACGACGCGCTCGTCCTGGCCGAGCGGACGCTGGAGCGGCTGGCCCTGGAGTCCGCGCACGGGTACACGTGGCCGATGGCGGAGGTGATGGCCGGGGCCGCTCGGCTGGGCGCGGCGCCGGGCCGCCCGGAGGGGACGGCGCAGCGGGCGCGCCGGGTGCGGGACCTGGTGGCCGCGCTGGTGGCGCCGATGCCCGCCCACGGGACGGCGCAGCACGCCTACCGGGTGTCCGTCGGGGCGCACCTCGCCGAGGTGGACGGCACGGGGCCGGACGCGCCATCGCTGGAGCGGTGGCGCGGGTCGGTGGCGGCCTGGGAGGCCACGCCGATGCGGCTGCACCTGGCGCGGGCCCGGCTGCGGGCCGCCGAGGCGGCCGTGGCGGTCGGGCGGCGGGAGCAGGCCGTGGCGTGGGTGCGGCAGGCGCACGCGACCGCCCGGGAGTGCGGAGCGGTGCCGCTGGCCGACGCCGCCGCGGACCTGGCCCGCAGGATGGGCTGCGGCCTGGAGGAGGACGCGGCCCCGCCCGCCGTCCCCGCCGGGCTGACGGCGCGCGAGACGGAGGTGGCGCGGATGCTGGTCGTGGGCAGCACCAACGCCCAGATCGCCGAGCGGCTGTTCATCACGCCCAAGACCGCGAGCGTGCACGTGTCCAACATCCTGGCCAAGCTCGACGTGCCCAACCGGGCCGCGGCCGGAGCGCGGCTGCGGGAGCTGGGCCTGGCCTAGGACCGGGCCCCGGGCCCGCCCGGACCGCGACGGGGACCGGGGGGAGGCGCGGAGCCGGTGGAGGCAGGCGCACCGCCTCCACCGGCTCCGCGCCGCGGGACGTGCCGTGTTCCGGCGACCGGTGCGGGCACGGGCGCGCCGGAGGAGGCGGACGGAACCCGGTTCAGACCGTCCAGCGGTTGGTGATGGGCACGCGGCGGTCCCGGCTGAGGTTGCGCGAGCTGATCTTGGTGCCCGGCGCGGACTGGCGGCGCTTGTACTCGGCGCGGTCCACCATGCGGATGACCCGGCGCACCAGCTCGGGGTCGTACCCGGCGAAGACCAGTTCGGCCTCCCCCTTGTCCGTGCCGACGTAGGCGTCCAGGACTGCGTCGAGCTGTGTGTAGTCGGGCAGGGAATCGGTGTCGAGCTGGTCGGGGCGCAGTTCGGCGCTGGGCGGCTTGGAGATGGAGTTCTCCGGGATCGGCGGGGTCTGCCCCAGCCGGTCGGCCTCCTCGTTGCGCCAGCGGGCCAGCTCCCAGACCAGGGTCTTCCAGCAGTCCTTGATGGGCGCGAACCCGCCAACGGAGTCGCCGTAGAGCGTGGAGTAGCCGGTGGCCGCCTCGCTCTTGTTGCCGGTGGCCAGGACCAGGTGGCCCTCCTCGTTGGACAGCGCCATCAGGAGAGTGCCGCGCACGCGGGCCTGGAGGTTCTCGGCGGCCAGGCCGGTGAGCGGCACGCCCGCCTCCCCCGTGGACCGGGTGAACGCCTCCACGGCCGGGGCGATGGCGATGGTGCGGGCGGCGAAGCCCTGGCGGCGCGCCAGCTCCTCGGCGTCGCCGATCGAGTGGTCGCTGGAGTGGGCGCTGGGCATGAGCACGCCGTGCACCCGGTCCGCGCCCAGGGCGTCCACCGCGATGGTGGCCACCAGCGCGGAGTCGATGCCGCCCGAGACGCCGACCAGGACCGAACCGAAGCCGTTCTTGACGGTGTAGTCGTGCAGGCCGGTGACCAGCGCGCGGTAGACCTCGCCCGTGTCGGAGAGCGGGTCGGGCCGCGGGGTGACGGTGGCCGCCCGCGGCGGGTAGGGGGCGACCGGGTCCGCCGAGACGGTGTGGCGCATGACGCGCAGGCCGTCCACCCGCGCGCCCGGGCCGTCCGGCGCCGGTCCGGCCTCGGGCAGGTCCAGGTCGGCGACCAGGAGGGTCTCGGCGAACTGGGGCGCGCGGGCCACCAGCTCCCCCTCGGAGTCCACGATCAGCGAGTCGCCCTCGAAGACCAGCTCGTCCTGGCCGCCGACCATGTTGACGTAGGCCAGGGCGGCGCCGACCTCGCGGGCGCGGCGCTGGCACAGCTCCAGGCGCACGTCGTCCTTGTGGCGCTCGTAGGGGGAACCGTTGAGGGAGACCAGGAGGCCGACCCCGGCGGCGCGGGCCGCGGTGACGGGGCCGCCCTCCTGCCACAGGTCCTCGCAGACGGCCAGGGCGACGTCCACGCCGCGGACGCGGACCACGGAGAGGGTGTCGCCGGGGACGAAGTTGCGGAACTCGTCGAACACGCCGTAGTTGGGCAGGTGGTGCTTGGCCGAGGAGAGGACGACGCCGCCGCGGTGCAGGACGGCGACGGAGTTCTGCGGTGCCCCGGCGGGCTGGCCGTAGCGTGCGCCCGGGCCCTCGCGGCGGGAGAGGTATCCCACCACGACGGGGAGTTCGCCCAGGCCCTCCCGGGCGAGGTCGGCGGCCAGGGCGCGGGTGGCCTTGATCGAGGCCGACACGAAGGAGTTGCGCAGCGCCAGGTCCTCGACCGGGTAGCCGGTGACGACCATCTCAGGGAGGACGACCAGGTGGGCGCCCTCCTCGGCGGCCCTGCGCGCGGAGTCGACGACGAGGGACAGGTTGCCGTCCAGGTCGCCCGTGGTGGGGTTGACCTGGGCCAGTGCGATTCTGAGCTGTGCCACGGGCCCGAGCCTAGCCGCAGGATGTTTCCGGGGCGCGGTCGCGGCGGGCCCGGGCACACGGCACGGCACCGGGCGCGGACGGCCGGGAAGCGGTGGCGCGCACTCCGGGGGCTGCCGCGGGTTCGGCGCGGGTTCCACGCGGGTCCGGCCGCCGACGGCGGGCGGATGGCCGGAAACGCCCGGTCACGGGCCATAATGCGTGTGCGGGTGACGGACCGGGCAGGCTGTTCGGCGTGTGCGGAAATACCCCGGAAATATCCGCACGGCACACTGGACCTGGGAGACCGTGTCCGAACCGGCCCCGCTGTACGCCGGGAGGGCCCGGACACCGACCGCATCGAGGAAGGTTGATCGTGAATCGACAGCAGGAATTCGTGCTCCGCACGTTGGAGGAGCGCGACATCCGGTTCGTGAGGCTGTGGTTCACCGACGTGCTCGGGTACCTCAAGTCCGTGGCGGTCGCCCCCGCCGAACTGGAGGCGGCCTTCTCCGAGGGCATCGGTTTCGACGGCTCGGCCATCGAGGGGTTCGCGCGCGTCTACGAGGCCGACATGCTGGCCCAGCCCGACCCCTCCACCTTCCAGGTGCTGCCCTGGCGCAACGAGCCGCACGGCACGGCGCGCATGTACTGCGACATCCTCATGCCCGACGGCTCGCCGTCGTCGGCCGACCCGCGCCACGTGCTCAAGCGCGCACTGGGCAAGGCATCCGACTTGGGGTTCACGTTCTACACGCACCCCGAGATCGAGTTCTACCTGCTCAAGAAGATGCCCGAACTGGGCGAGCTGCCCGAGCCCAACGACTCCGGCGGCTACTTCGACCACACGCCGCACAACAGCGCGCACGACTTCCGGCGCAACGCCATCAACATGCTGGAGGCCATGGGCATCTCCGTGGAGTTCAGCCACCACGAGGGCGGGCCGGGGCAGCAGGAGATCGACCTTCGCTACGCCGACGCGCTGACCACCGCCGACAACATCATGACCTTCCGGCTCGTGATGAAGGAGGTGGCGATGGAGCAGGGCGTGTACGCCACCTTCATGCCCAAGCCGTTCACGCAGTACCCGGGTTCGGGCATGCACACGCACCTGTCGCTGTTCGAGGGCGACCGCAACGCCTTCTACGAGCCGGGGGCGGACTTCCAGCTGTCCAAGGTCGGGCGCGGGTTCATCGCGGGGCTGCTGCGGCACGCCGACGAGATCACGGCCGTCACGAACCAGTGGGTGAACTCCTACAAGCGCCTGTGGGACGACCCCGCCGCCTCGGCGGGCATGGGCGGCGAGGCACCGGCCTACATCTGCTGGGGCCACAACAACCGCTCGGCGCTGGTGAGAGTGCCGATGTACAAGCCGGGCAAGTCCAACTCCAGCCGGATCGAGATCCGCTCGCTGGACACGGCCTGCAACCCGTACCTGGCCTACGCGGTGATCCTGGCGGCTGGTCTGAAGGGCATCGAGGAGGGCTACGAGCTTCCTCCGGGCGCGGAGGACGACGTCTGGGCGCTGACCGACTCCGAGCGCCGGGCGCTGGGCATCCGGCCGCTGCCGCAGAGCCTGGACGAGGCGCTGCGGATCATGGAGAACAGCGAGCTGGTCGCCGAGACGCTGGGCGAGCACGTCTTCGACTTCTTCCTGCGCAACAAGAAGGCGGAGTGGCACGACTACCGCCGCCAGGTGACGCCGTACGAGCTGCACAGATACCTGCCGACCCTGTAAGAGCCGGGTGGCCATGTAGTCCTGTGGCGCTGTGAGCCTGCGCGAGCCCCCTTCCCGGGTATCCCGGGAAGGGGGCTCGGTGCGTCTCGGGGGTGCTTCAGGAATGCTTCGAAGGGGCCAGGGGCCGGGGTCAGGGCTTCAGGGGGCGGAGCCCTTCACGGCTTCCAGGAGGGCGGTCCACTCGGTGCTGTCGGCTTCCAGATGGCCGAGGTGACGGTTCTGGGTGTCACGCACGGCCGCGCCCGTTCCAGTCCTCTGGGCTTCGACACAGTTCCCACCGTTGCCATGGCTGAAAGTGGACTTCTTCCATTCAGTCGAGAGCTTCGGTTTCGTCATCCCTTGACCGCTTCCAGGAGAGCAATCCACTCACGGTGGTCGGCTTCCAGATGGCCGAGGTGCCGGTTCTGGGTGTCACGCACAGCCGCGCCCGCAGAGGTCCGCTTCGCCTCTACGCACTGACCACCGTTACCACCGCTGTAGGCGGACTTCTTCCACTCAGTCGAGAGCTTCGTCATCGTGCTTCCTTCGATGCTGGTAGAGAGCCTTGAGTGACTTCTCAGGTGACAGCGCGACCCCCAAGAGGTCACTGAAAATCCTATCCATCCGGCTCACGTCGTCCTGATCCGTCACCATGCGACCAGACAGCCCGTCCTCCAGGTAGAGCGTGTCCTCCTGGTCTTCGAAGCTGAAGACGGTGAACGGCATGACCGCGGGAGGACCGTGGGTTTCCAAGGGAATGACGTGGGTCCGGACTTTCCTGGACTCAACCATGTCTATCAGCTTTGTGATCTGATCGAACATGACTTGAGGGCCTCCGATAGAGGCAGCTAGTACAGCCTCGTTCATGACGAGGACCAGCCGGGGAGGGTCAGGAAGGTCCCAGAGCTTCTGACGCTCCATCCGCCCGAACACCAGCTCTTCAATGTCCCGTTGGGGCGCAAGACCGTTGTTCGCTGCGATCAGGGTACGAGCGTATGCCTCGATTTGGATCAGCCCAGGAACCACAGTGGTCTCAAACTCTCGCATAACAGTCGCCCTGGGCTCAGCTTTGACCAGGTCAACCACCCAGTCAGGATATGACTTCTTGGAGTTGAGGCGATCCCAGAGCCTGACAAGAGCCCCCTCCCCCGCGATCAGGTCGTCCAACTCCACCGCCATCTCGCGTGAGGGCCAGTGCGTACCGGACTCGAAGCCGGAGATGAGGGTGTCAGAGCAGTTCAGCGGGGCAGCCAGGCTCTTCTGGGTTCTTCCTGCCCTGGCGCGCAGAACCTTCAACTCAGTTCCCCACTCCCTGGCGTGGGGCCTGACCTTGTGTTTCGCCATTACTTCACCCTTTTCCACCATCTCCGCACCACCGAAAACAGCACTTCTCAGATTCTCCCATATACCCATGCCCTCTATGGTTCTGAGCTTCTCTCTCGGATGATCAGTTTCACGGCCAGCGACGGCCTGTGACAGCGACTTTGAGAACATTCCACCATTCCACGGAGGAAAAGGGACATGTCAGAACCCGAGAATGAGACCACAGTGACCAGGGAGGCGGCCAAGAGGCTCGCACTGGAACTGGACAAACTGAACCTCAAGCCGCTCCCCCGGCCGGAAATGGTGCTGGTGGTGAAGCGGGGTTCTCAGGAACAGTCGGTGCGCCTGATGCGGGCGGACTCGGGCCAGTGGCACTGGTTCTGGATGTGGGAGCCCTTCCGCACGCAGGACGCCTGGGAGTACGAGCAGGGCCTTCCGATCGGCCGGGAACAGGACATGGCCCGCCGTCTCCTCAGCGTTCTGGAGATCGCGGAGGCCGGTGAGAAGACCTCGTGAGCGCGCACGAACTCCCCCGCTTCCTCGCTGAGGTCTCCCCCGAGGTGGCCGCGTCCCTCGCCACCACGCCGGGGGTGGAGAGGGTGACGCCCCGGCAGATCCTCTGCTCGGCCGTCGGCCTGCTCAACCTGCGCAAGGCCGGGGGAACCGTCTTCTTCGCCCGCGGCGGGGCCGTCCTCACCCGCCCCGGCATGCGGATGGTGACCTTCGCCGAACTCCAGGCGGGCGACCTCCCCCGCAGGTACCTGTGAGACCCACGGCCACCACGCGGAGGACCACGGGCCCTCCTCCGGAAGAAGACACATCCGGTAGGAGGGCCCGTCCTCTGACGGCTGGTTCCCTGACGACTCCCTTGTCGGACGGACTCCTTCTCTGACGGCCCCTTCTCCGACTGGCTCCTTGTCCGACCGGTCCCCTATCCGACAGCCACCTTTACCGAGGGGACTCCGCCGGGCGCGGAGCAGCCGCACGGGCGCACCCGCACGACCGCCCACGTACCGCCCCGCCCGGGAATCAGGGCGTGTACACCTCCGGCCAGGGAGCGGGCTCCATGCCGTCCCCGATGAAGAAGCTCGGATGCGGCGGCTGGTTGTAGGCGGTGTTCTGCCAGGCGACGGCCACCCGGTACTGGGTGTCGTGCATCAGAGTCGGCATCCGCAACTCGGTGGGCAGCGGCGTGGAGTAGATCCGCAGCGCCCGGTTGTCCTCGGTTCGCCAGACGACCTCCTCACGCCAGTCACCGAGGATGTCCCCGCTCAGCGCCGGTGTGGACTTGGTGCCGTTGTTGGAGGCCACCCCGGAGCCGGTCAGCAGCCGGGTGTCGCCACCGGTGCCGTACTCGTCGATACGGGTGCCGTCCAGCAGTTCACGCAGCGGGTCGCCGTCCCACCAGGCCACGAAGTTCGCGGACGAGGGGGCGCGAACGCCCAGACGGTTCCCCTCGGCGTCGTACATGCCGCTGATGCCGCCGCCCGTGACCCAGAACTCCGCGCCCGGGTTGCCCGGCCACACGTCCGAGGCCACGCCCCGGCCGGGCCCCTCCTCACCGCTGGCGGTCGGCCTGCGCCAGACCACGTCTCCGGTGTCGGCGTCGGCCACGTAGGCTCCCGCCGCGCCCCCCGTGCGCTCGGTGATGGTGAATACCTCCAGGCCGGAGCGGTCGGGCAGCAGGTCGCCCACGTGCATGGCGTCCCCGTGTCCGTGACCGGTGGCCCACATCCCGCCTCCGTCGTCGTCCACGGCCATCGACCCGTACATGACCTCGTCGCGGCCGTCACCGTCGGCGTCGGCGATGCTCAACTGGTGGTTGCCCTGACCGGCCCACCGCGACCCGGCCTCGTCGCTGTCGAAGGTCCAGCGCCGGGTGAAGCGCCCGTCGCGCCAGTCCCAGGCCGCGATCACCGAGCGCGTGTAGTAGCCGCGCGCCATGACCAGGCTGGGCCGCTGGCCGTCCAGGTAGGCGACGCCCGCCAGGAACCGGTCCACCCGGTTGCCGTAGCAGTCGCCCCAGTCGCAGACGTCGCCGCGTCCGGGCACGTAGTCCACCGAGTCCAGTTCGGCCCCGCTGCGGCCGTCGAACATGGTGAGGAACTCCGGCCCGCTCAGGACGTAGCCGTCGCCGTTGCGGTGGTCGGCCCCGGCGTCGCCGATGACCCCGCCGGTGCCGTCCACGGTGCCGTCCGCCGTCTTCACGGCCACCTCGGCCCGACTGTCGCCGTCGAAGTCGTAGACCTGGAACTGGGTGTAGTGCGCACCGGCGCGGATGTTGCGCCCCAGGTCGATCCGCCAGAGCCGCTCGCCGCTGAGTTCGTAGGCGTCGAGCAGCACGGGGCCGGTGCGACCCGACTGGGAGTTGTCCCTGGCGTTGGTGGGCTGCCACTTCAGGACGATCTCGTACTCGCCGTCGCCGTCGAGGTCGCCCACGCTGGCGTCGTTGGCGTCGTAGGTGTAGCCGCTGCCGCCGGACGGGACGTCCAGGGGCACGTCCAGGTAGCCGTCGCGCAGCGCCAGTGAGGTCCCCGACGCCTCCGCCTCCTGCCCGTCGACCACGGGGCGGACCGTGTAGTCGGCGTCGGCGGAGGCCCCGCCGTCCAGGTAGGAGGTGGCCCCGGTGAGGGGTTGGGAGTTGAGGCGTGTGGAGCCCCGGTAGACGTTGAAGGCGACGCCCTCGGAGTCGGTGGCCAGCAGCCGCCAGCTCACCAGGTTGCCCTGCGGGCCGTGCACGCTCACCAGGCCGCGGCCCAGTTCCTCGACCTGGCGCCCCTCGCCGGTGGTGGGCGGGTCCTCGTCGTCGGGCGGCTCCTCACCGGGCGGTTCCCCGGTGTCGCCGGTACAGACGGTGCCGTTGAGCGTGAAGGACTCGGGGATCTCGGGGGTGCCGCCGTGGGAGCCGTTGAAGCCGAAGCCGACCGAGGCCCCGGTGGCGACGGCGGCGTTCCACCCGGTGTCGGCCACGCTGACGCGGTCCCCGGAGCCGGAGAACTCGCCGTTCCAGCCGCTGGTGACGCGCTCGCCCGCGGTGAAGTCCCACTCCAGGGTCCAGCCGTCGAGGGGATCACCGAGGTTGGTGACGGACACGGCGGCGGTGAACCCGTTGTTCCACTGGTTCTGGATCGTGTAGTCGACCTCGCAGCCGGCGGCGGCGGAGGCGGGGCCGGTCGCCACGGCGGCGAGCGCCGCGCCCGTGGCGAGGGCGGTCGCGAGGCAGGCGCCGCGCCGTGTGCGTTGACGGGCGGCAGGGGGGATGGGGGGCATGGGAAGGCAACTCCTCACCGCATCCGGTACCGACGTGTCGCGGCGGCCCGGATGCGTCGATGTGATGGGAGCGCTCCCGAAAACACCGCGAATGTAACACGGGGAGTAGCGGCGCGACAACGGCTCTTTCTAAACCGATTTACGTCCGATCGGAGGACCTGAGTCCCAGTTGACATGGGATGTCCGACCGCCACGTGTCAGGCGAAGGCGAGGACGGAGCAGCCAAGGGCAAAACGATTCAAGCCCAGGTCGGCGCCGCACGGGAACAGCGGCTCGGCGGGCCTCGGGCCGACCTGAGGAGACAGACGGTTCCACAGGTCCCACGCGGCCCTTGGAGGCAGACGACCTCGTGAACCCTGTGCGCGCGGCAGGACGCGAGTCCGCCGGGACCGGATCAGCGGACACAGCGGGCTCAGCGGATCGCGCGGGCCAGGTCGCGCAGCCAGGGCTCCCGGAAGGCGGGCTCCCCGGTCAGCACCCGGTGGACGTGCTCACGGACCTCACGGGTGCGTCCCCGTTCGACCAGGTGCACCGCCGTGGACAGGGCGCACAGCGCCTTCTTGTCGTGTCGGGGCTCGGTGACGGAGGGATCCGCCCAGAGGGTGCGGCGGAAGGACGCGGTGGTCTTGGGCTGGTCGTTGCCCAGGTGTTTCCACAGCCAGCCGGGCACGGAGATGTTGCGCACCGCGCTGGCTGGCAGCTCGTGGGTCCAGTCGGCGTTCTGCTGCCAGCGCCAGGTGTTGGGGCTGGTCTTCTCCCGCAGGGTGACGCCCAGGTAGCGGACCCTGCGCCGGATGACGTTCCAGGCGGCCCTCTCGTCCTCGATCCAGTCGCGCAGGTTCTCGTGCAGGTTGCCGAAGGTGGACCCGTGCAGGACCAGGTCCACGAAGACCAGGGGGCGCCCACGCGCGGCCAGGCTCCGCGGCGTGATGCCCGAGGCGGTGAGGTTGGTGCGCAGCTGGGCGCGTTCGGCGGGGGTGAGCCCCCGGCCTTCGTACCCGTAGAGCGACAGGGGCAGCCGTCTGAGCCGCTCCCGGTAGGGGGTGTCGGAGAGCACACCGCTGAGCAGGTCGAAGAGGCTGTCCGGGGAGCGGCCCACGAAGTACAGGTCCCCGTCCGCGCTGCGGGCGAGCACCCTGGCCGCGCACTCGGTCAGCTCCTCGACGTAGAGGGGCTCGTGGTCGTGTCCTTCGGTCAGGGAACCGAGCTGGTCACCGCCCGCGACGTCCCAGCGGAAGGGCAGGTTGGGTTCGTTGTGGGCCATGGAACCAGGGAAGCAGGAGGGCGGTCGTCGCCGCTACGGGGTTTCGAACCCTGTGGACGACCCGGGGTCACCTGCGCTTCACCCCCGGCTGTTAGCCTCCCGCGGCCGGGATGTCGTCGTCCCGGTCGTGCCCGGTTCGGCTGGGCCGGTTCAACGGGACTCCCGACCGCCGGGACCCACGGCCGTCGGAACCACGGGTTGTCGGCACCCGCGGCCGCCCGAACCCACACCGTCGCGACCCCGGCCGCCGGAAGCCGCGGCCGCCGGAGTCCCCGGTCTTTCGCACCCCGCTCCCCCGCTGAGAGGATGCCCTCATGAAGCCGCGTTCACGCCCGCTGGCCAGACCGGTGGCCTCCACCGCCACCCTCGTCCTGGCCGCGTCCGCCCTGGTGGCGGCCCCCGCCTCCGCCGGGGCGTCGCCGTCGGTGCCCCAGCCGCCCGGATCGCACGAGGTGCGCTTCGCCGCCTTCAACACCGCGCTGGAGCGCCCGGGCCAGGGGGTGCTCGCCGAGGAGCTGGCCACCCCCGACAGCGAGCAGGCGCGCAACGTCGCCGAGATCATCCAGCACGTGCGCCCCGACGTCCTCCTGGTCAACGAGTTCGACTACGACGAGGAGGGGAACGGGCCCCGCCGGTTCCAGGACAACTACCTGTCCGTGGGCCAGAACGGCGCCGACGCCGTCGAGTACCCCTACGTCTACTCGGCGCCCGTCAACACCGGCGTGGCCTCGGGTGCGGACCTCAACGGCGACGGCGAGGCGGTGACCGAGCCCGGCAGCCCCGCCTACGCCGAGGACTCCTTCGGGTACGGGCTGTTCCCCGGCCAGTACGGGATGGTCGTGTACTCGATGTACCCGATCGTCACCGAGGACGTGCGCACGTTCCAGACCTTCCGGTGGGCGGACATGCCCGGCGCGCTCTTGCCCACCGACCCCGGGACGGGCGAGTCCTACTACTCCCCCGAGGCCCTGGAGGTGCTGCGGCTGTCCTCCAAGAGCCACTGGGACCTGCCGATCGACACGGGCCGGGGCCGCCCGGTCCACCTGCTGGCCAGCCACCCGACCCCGCCGTCCTTCGACGGCCCGGAGAAGCGCAACGTGGCCCGCAACCACGACGAGATCCGCTTCTGGGCCGACTACGTGACCCCGCGCGCAGCCTCCTACGTCTACGACGACCAGGGGCGGCGCGGCGGCCTGCCGGTGGGCGCCCCGTTCGTGATCGCCGGGGACCTCAACGCGGACCCCAACGACGGCGACGGCCACCCGAACGCCATCACCCAGCTCCTGGAGCACCCCGGGATCAACGACGTGCGCCCCTCCAGCCAGGGCGGCAGGGGCGCGGCCCAGCGCCAGGGCGGGGCCAACGACGGGCACGGGGGCGACCCGGTGCTGGACAGCGCCGACTTCGCGGACGAGCCCGGCCCGGGCAACCTGCGCGTGGACTACGTGCTGCCCTCGCGGACCGTGCCGACCCGCTCGTCCGGGGTGTTCTGGCCGACCGTGGACGACCCGCTGTTCCGGCTGACCGGCGACTACCCCTTCCCCAGTTCCGACCACCGGATGGTGTGGGTGGACGTGCTCCGCCACTGACCGTGCCCGCCCGTGGCCGGGACGCGGTCACCTGGCGCGGACGGCCTCCTCCTGCGCGGCGGCCAGCCCGGCGCTGATGACGCTGTCCATGATGGCGGCGAGCCGGTCGGGGCCCAGGCGCGGGGCGTGCTCGGCCATGCGCTCGACCAGTTCGCGCTCACGCCGCATGTCGCGCCCGGCGAAGTAGCCGACCGGCTTGAGCCGCTGCACCTGGGCGGCGACGAGGGCGCGGCGTTCGAGGAGCGAGGCCAGTTCGGCGTCCATCTGGTCGATGCGTCCGCGCAACCGGCGGATCTGCTCCTGGGCGGCGGGCGGGGTGGTGCGGTGCTCGGACACGGTGGTTCTCCCTCGGGGGGGCGGTCCCGGCGACGGGCCGGGCGCGGTCGCGGTGCGGCCGGACGCCCCCGCGGGATGCGCGCGGTGCGTGGAGAGCGTGTCGTGGGGCGTCGGCCGCCTGAAAACGAGGAGGAGCACCGGGCTGCTGCCCTGGTGCTCCGTTGCCGACGACCCCTGGTTCCGCCTACGTGAGAGCGGCCGACGAGGTCGTCGGCTGGCTAAACACGTGATAGCGGCGGGTCATGGGGGAGATACTACCGAATCCGCCGGTGAGGACGCGACGGTCCGCCCCCTGCGGGGGTCGCGTCACCCCGCGTGCGGGGGCGCGCCCCTCCGTCGCGCACGCGCGTGGGGCGGCCCGCCGCAGTGGTCGGTGCGGCGCTGCCGCGTACGCGCGTGGGACGGCCCCGCCTGTCGGCGCGGGCCGCCCCACGGTGCCTCGGGCCGGGTGGTCCGGCTGGCGGCTCAGCTCTGCTGGACCCCGGTCTCGGGAATCCTGACCTGGACCATGAGGGCGGTGGCCTCCGCGGTGACCTCGCCGTGGGCGCGGATCCGCCCGGAGACGAAGACCTTGCGGCCCTCCACCCGGTCCACCTCCGCGGTGACCTCCAGCGGGGTGAACAGCGGCGTGGGCTGCCGGTAGTTCACCTCCAGCTTGGCGGTGAGCCCCGGGGTGGTCTCGACGGCGGAGACGCTGCCGACGGCCTGGTCGAGCAGGGCCGCGATCCAGCCGCCGTGCACGAGCCCGGGCGGGCCCTGGTAGACGGTGTTGAGGGTGACCTCGCCGCGCAGGCCCTCGGGGGTGCGCTCCAGCAGGAGCGGCGGGGCGGCGGGGTTGGTGTCGCCCGAGACGATGTTGGTGATGGTGCCGTACTCGACGTCTCCGCTCTGGAGGTCGCGCTGGACCATGGTGCCGATCTGGCGGCGGGCGACGTTGAGCCTGCCGGTGATGCCCTCGACGGTCGCCGCGGCCTCGGCCAGGGTGTCGGTGTCGACCTCGGTGTTGGCGACGGCGTCGACGAGGTCGTGGACGCGGGCCACGAGGGAGCGCAGCTCGGCGGGGATCTGGGCCTGGTCGACCACCGGGAGGCCGAAGGCGCGGGGGTCGGGGCGGTCGGCTACCGGCTGCGTGTTGACCGTCATGTGTTCCTCGTCGGATCGGGGTGTGCACGGGCGGCTGGGGGCACCACCGTCAAACCGAATCCTACTCGGTCGCATTCCGGTGGGGCGGGGCCGGGCGGTGCGCTCCCTGTCACACGGCGCGGAGACGGACGGCACGCGCGGCGGCGTCAGTCCAGTTCACGCACCATGTGCAGGTGCGGAATCCCCGCGTCCAGGAACTCCTCGCCGTAGGCCGCGTAGCCCAGCCGCGCGTAGAAGCCCAGCGCGTGGGTCTGGGCGTGCAGCTCCACCTTCGACAGACCGCGCTCGCGGGCCCGCTCCTCCACCGCGCGCACGAGCGCGGCGCCGGTCCCGGTGCCGCGCCCCTTGGGCAGGACGGCCAGACGGCCGAGGAGGCCCACGCCTCCGCCCAGGTCCACGAGGCGGACCGTGCCCACGGGGATACCGCCGTCCAGGGCGAGGAGGTGGTCGGCGGTGGCGTCGCGCGCGTCCCACTCCTCCTCCACGGGCACCTGCTGCTCGGCGACGAACACGGCTCCCCGGATGACGAACACTGCGGCGCGGTCGCGCTCATCCCGCGCCAGGCGGATCTCGGTCGTAGTCATGCAGGCAGATTAGTCCCATGACGGGGCGAAACACGCATCGTGGGTGCCGTTCCCCGGCTGGCGCGGACCTGCGGGCGGCGCCAGCCGGTGTCCGATCGTCACCGGTGCCCGTGCTGTCGCACCGCCCGCTCCGTCTCAGGCGTCAGCGCCCGTTTCGTTCCCGCCGCGGAAATCCAGGCGGTCCCCCCGGTGTCTGGGCCGAGGCCCTGGCCCGTGGCGGCGTTCCCGGCCCCGCCCGCGCGAGGTCCGTGGCGGCGCCCGCGCAGCGCACTGCCTAACCTGGAGCGATGGGCATGCCCGGCGACGTTCACCCCCGGATCGAGGACCCGCGCGCGGAGCGGGCGCGCTACTGGCGCTTCTCCGGGCTGCCCGAGACCGAATTGCTCACCGCCCGCTTCGTCACCACGGCCTTCACCCGCCACACCCACCCCACCTACACGATCGGGGTGATCACCGGCGGCATCGAGGAGTACACGCACGAGCGGGGGCGTGCCCGTGTGGGGCCGGGCGGGTTGGCGGTGGTCGGCCCCGGGGAGGTGCACACCGGCCACGCCGGGATCCCCGAGGGCTGGAGCTACCGCGTGTTCTACCCCCTGCCCGAGGTGGTGGCCGACATCGCCCGTGAACTGGGCATGCGCGGGACCCCGGCGTTCACCGAGTCCGGCATCCACGCTCCCGAGGCCGCCCGGGTGCTGGCCACCGCGCACGTGGCCGCCGAGAACGGCGACCGTCTCACCGCCTCCTCCCTGGCCAGGCAGGGCCTGGGGATGCTGCTGCGCTCGCACGGCCGCGAACGGGCAGCCGGACCGGCCGGGCACGCGGCCCGCCCCGAGGTGGAGCGGGCACGACGGATCCTGGCCGGGCGACTGGTGGACCCGCCGACGCTGGAGGAGCTGGCGGCCGGACTGGGCATCGGCCCGTTCGCGCTGTCGCGGGCCTTCCGCGCCGTCCACGGTCTGCCGCCGCACGCCTACCTCAACCAGTTGCGGGTGGACCGGGCCCGGGCGCTGCTGGCCTCGGGCCGCCGGGCGGGCGAGGTCGCGGTGGAGGTGGGGTTCGCCGACCAGCCGCACCTGACCCGACACTTCAAGCGCCACCTGGGGGTGCCTCCGGTGGCCTACCAGCGCGCCCTGCTGTCCACCTGAGCCGCTGGCGGATCGGCGCCGGGGCGTCCGTGGGGTCGGGGGCCGCGGCATCCGGGCTGTCCCCGCGGGACCGGTTCCGGTCGCCCCGTCGTCCTCCTTCCGCCCTGGTGGCCGGGGCCTTTCGCCGCCACCGGGAGCGGATGGCGGGCAATCGGGCGGCCCGGCAAGAACGTTCAAGACACCGCGGGACCGGCCTTCCTAGCGTGGGGCGCGTGAAATCCTTCTCCGTCCTCCGTACACCCGCGGTGCGCGACAGCGTGGGGATCGGCGTCGCCGTGGGCGCCGCCGGTCTGGCGTTCGGCACCGCCGCCGTGGCAGCCGGGCTGTCCCCGGCGCAGTCCGTCTTCATGAGCCTGTTCATGTTCACCGGAGCCTCCCAGTTCGCCCTGGTGGGGGTGATCGCCGGTGGCGGCAGCCTGGTCGCCGGTGCGGCGGGCGCGCTGCTCCTGGGCGCCCGCAACACCCTGTACGGGCTGCGTCTGGCGGACGTGCTGGGCTGGCGGGGCGCGCGGCGGGCGCTGGCCGCGCACGGGGTGATCGACGAGACCACCGCCGTGACCCTGGCCCAGCCGGACCGCGCGTCGGCGCGCACGGCGTTCGTGACGACCTACGCCGTGCTGGGCGGCTCCTGGGTCGTGGCGACCCTGGCCGGGGCGCTGGCCACCGAGCGCGTGGGCGACATCAGCGCGTTCGGGCTCGACGCGGTGGGTCCGGCGGTCTTCCTGGGGCTGCTGTGGCCCAGGCTGCGGGAGGGTGGCGCCCGCACGTGGCTGATCGCGGGCCTGGGCGCGGGCCTGGCCCTGGCGGCCACCCCGTTCCTGCCCTCGGGCGTCCCGGTGCTGCTGGCCGCCTCGGCCGCGCTCGTGGCGCTGATCGGTCCCGCTGCCGGGGAGAGCGGTCCGGCCGCGCCCGGCGAGGAAGGCGACCGGCGGTCCGAGGCGGAGCGCGGGGAGGCCCGGTCATGACCCTGTGGACCGTGCTCGTCGCCACCGCCGCGGGCTGCTACCTGCTCAAGTACGCGGGCCTGGCCGCCCCCCGGCGGCTCCTGGCCAACCCGTGGCTGCGACGGTTCGCCACCGCCGTACCGCTCGCCCTGCTCGCCGCGCTGATCGCGGTGGAGGCGCTGCGCGGCGAGGGCCAGGCCCTGGCCTGGGACACGGCGCGGATGGGCGGCCTGGGCGCCGCCGTCCTGGCCCTGGCCCTGCGCGCGCCCTTCCTCGTCGTGATCGTCGCCGCCGCGGCCACCACGGCGGGCCTGCGCGCCCTGGGCGTCGGCTGAGCGGCCCGGACGGCCTCCGCCAGGGGACGCTCCCTCTCCCCGACAACGTCGGCTGAGCGTCGGGGCGGCCTCGGGCTCGGGACGGGTCCGGCCCCCGTGGGCGCTCGGCGTCGGCTGAGCGACCCGGGGAAGTTATCCACAACCCCTACCGGAGGCCGTCGCGCTGCGGTTTCCTGGAAGTGAGGAGGTGATGGGACGTCGGACGGCGTACCAGCCGATGACGGGGCCCTCCCCGTTCGCCCCTGCGGCGCCGGGCAGCCCCGGCGCGGGTGCCGACCGGTCGCCCCACCACGACCGCCCCCGTACACGGCGGGCGGGGAGTGCAAGTCCCCCGCCCCCTGGGAAGGAAGCCCAAGACCCTACTCGGGCGCCGGACAGCGGCGACCCGGGACGGCGGCCTCCGGGTGGCAGCACCCGGAACGCCACGGAGCCCACGAGGCTCGAAGCGGCAGCGGCCGGTCACCACCGACCGCACGCGCCCGGACGTGCCAGACCCGGTCTGGACCCGCCCGGACGCGCCGAGTGGACCTTGCGACGATGGAAGGACCCCGCCCCCATGGCCACAGGCGCAGCACAACGCCCCAGCCCGCCCACCGACACCGCCGCGCACGCGGTGGTGGGGGTGCTGGCCGCGGCCGGGATCAGACGGTGCTACACCGTCCCCGGTGAGAGCTTCCTGGAGCTCGCCGACGCGATCGACCAGCACCCGCGCATGCGGCTGGTCTCCACCCGGCACGAGAACGGCGCCGGGTTCATGGCCGAAGCAGAGGCCAAGCTCACCGGCGTCCCCGCCGTGGCCGCGGCCACCCGGGGGCCGGGAGCGTCCAACCTGGCGGTGGGCGTGCACACCGCCATGCAGGACTCGACGCCGATGATCGTGTTCCTCGGACAGGCCGAGACCGGGCACCTGGGCAGGGAGGCCTTCCAGGAGGTGGACCTCACCGCGTTCTACGCGCCCATCACCAAGTGGTCCACCACCGTGCACCGGGCCGACCGGCTCGCGGAGGTCACCGCGAAGGCGGTCCGCGTCGCCACCACCGGAAGGCCCGGCCCGGTCGCCATCGCGGTGCCCGGCGACCTGTTCGGCCAGCGCGTGGGCCCCCAGGACCCGCCCGGACCGCCCGTGGTCCCGCACCCGGTCCTGGGCACCGAGGCCCGGGACCGGCTGGCGACCTGGCTGGCCAGGGCGGTGCGCCCCGTGATCGTCGCGGGCGGCGGCGCCCGCGCGGCCCGGGAGGACCTGATCCGGGTCGCCGAACGCTTCAACACGGGCGTGTACGCCGCCTGGCGGCGCCAGGACGTGTTCCCCAACGACCACCCGCTGTACCTGGGCCACCTAGGGCTGGGCTGTTCTCCGCCGGTGCTCAACGCCCTGGCGGAGGCCGACGCGGTCCTGGTGGTCGGCTGCCGGATGAGCGAGACCACCACCCAGGGGTACCGGCTGCCCGAACGCGGCGGGCGCGTCCGGGTCGCGCAGATCGACGTCGATCCGGGGCAGCTCGGGGCCGGTACCGACCTGTGGTTCGGCGCGGTCGCCGACGCCGGGGAGGCGTTGCGCGAACTCGCCGGGGCACCGGTCCAGGCGCCCTACCGCGACTGGAGTTCGGCCCGCCGGGTGTGGGTGGACACCGCGACGGTGCCGCCCGAGGCCGCCGGGCGCACCGGTTCCCGGCTGCACCCGTGGGCGGTGGTCGCGGGGATGCGCGCGGCCCTGCCCGAGGACGCGCTGATCACCAACGACGCGGGCAACTTCGCCTCCTTCCTGCACCGGGGCTGGTGGTTCCGGCATCCGCGCACCCAGCTGGCGCCGACCAGCGGTGCCATGGGCTACGCCGTGCCCGCCGCGGTGGCGGCCAAGATCGCCGCCCCGGACCGGACGGTGGTGGCGGTGGCCGGGGACGGCGGCGCCCTGATGACCGGACAGGAGCTGGAGACCGCGGTGCGGATGGACGCGCCGATCACCGTGGTGGTGTTCCAGAACGGGCTGTACGGCACGATCGCCATGCACCAGGCCCGTGAGCTGGGGCGGATCGCCGGAACCCGGATCAGCGGGCCGCTGGACCTGGCCGGGTACGCCCGGTCCCTGGGTGCCAGGGGTGCGACCGCGCACACGCGTGAGGAGTTGGAGAAGGCGCTGGCGGAGGCGGTGGGGGCGGACCTGCCCACCCTGGTCGACGTGCGGACGGACCCGGAGGTGATCAGCCCGGCCGCCACCCTGTCGGGCCTGCTGAACGGTTGAGCCGGTACCGCCGCACGGCTGGGGGCCGCCGGGACCGTCCGGGCCTTGGCAACGGTCGCCTCCGGGGCGCCCGGACGAAGCCTCACGGTCCCGTCCCGCCCCCGGCGTGCACGGATGCACGGGTGCCGTACCGGCCGCCTCGGGCGGCACGGTGCCCGTGCCCCTTCACCGGACCCGAACCGTTCCGAAAAGGGGGCTGAGCACTCAGGCGGCGTAGGCGGCGGCCGCCTCGCGCAGGGCGCGCACGGTGGCGCGGATGCCCGGACGGCGGGAGGCGTCGGTGCGCCAGAACACGTACACCTGGCGTACCAGCGCGGGCTGCACGGGCACGACCCGTACCCCCTCCGGCAGGGGTCCGCATCCCAGGCGGGGCATGACGGCGGCGCCGATCCCGGCGGCGATGAGCGCCAGCTTGGTCTGGTGCTCCTCCACGTTGTGGATGACGTTGGGTTCGCCGCCGTGCGCCCGGATCAGGCCGTGCAGCCAGTCGTCGCAGATCGATCCGCGTGACCAGCTGATCCAGGGCAGGTCGAGGATCTCCTCGGGGGCGAGGATCTCGCGGTGGGCCAGGGGGTGGTCGGCGGGCAGGGCGATGTCGCCCACGTCCTCCATGAGCGGGGCGCGGCTCATGCCGCTGGGCAGGTTCAGCGGCGCCCCGATCCAGTCGACGACCATGGCCAGGTCGGCGTCCCCCCGGGCCATGGCGGGCACGCTCTCGTGCGGCTCCTCCTCGTGCAGCTCCACGCGCAGGCCGGGGTGGGCCTCGCGCAGGGAGGAGAGCGCGTGCGGCAGGAGGCCGCGGACGGCCGTGGGGGTGGCGGACAGGCGCAGGTGTCCGGTGACGTCGTCGCGGTGCGCTTCCAGGTCGGCCTCGGCGCGCTGGACCATGGACAGGATCCTGGCGGTGTGCTCGACCAGGAGTTCGGCGGCGTCGGTGAGGCGCACGCCCCGGCCGTTGCGTTCGACGAGGGGCTGTCCGACCTCGCGTTCGAGCTTGGTGAGCTGTTGGGAGACGGCCGAGTTGGTGACGTGGAGGGCTTCGGCGGCGGCGCTGAGGGAGCCGTGGGCCGCGATGGTGTGCAGGACCCGGAGTCGGTCGACGCTGAGCATGTAAGCAAGCCTAAGGGCTGGATTAAGAAATGCGAAGTAGACCTAACACATCGTTCGGGGATAGAAACGTGCCATGTCCGCTGCCTCCGCTGTCTCCCCCGTGTCCGCCCCGCCCGGCAGCCCGCGCCGCGCGCTCTCCGACTGGCAGGCCAAGTTCGTCCTGCTCTCCCTGATCTGGGGCATGAGCTTCCTGTTCATCAAGATCGGGGCCGAGGTGCTCTCCCCCATGCAGCTCACGCTCGGGCGCATGGCCACCGGAGCGCTGCCCCTGCTCGTCGTCCTGCTGCTGCGGGGCGGCCGACTGCCGCGCTCGCCCCGCCTGTGGGGGCACATGTTCGTGGCGGCGCTGCTGCTCAACACCGTCCCCTTCACCCTGTTCGGGTTCGCCGCCC
This sequence comes from Nocardiopsis camelliae, assembly GCF_028993595.1. Taxonomy (GTDB): domain Bacteria; phylum Actinomycetota; class Actinomycetes; order Streptosporangiales; family Streptosporangiaceae; genus Nocardiopsis; species Nocardiopsis dassonvillei. The sequence goes on along the minus strand of NZ_CP118614.1, from coordinate 1,971,919 downwards.
AGCTCATCCCGTCCGCGCTCATGGGCATCGTGAACGCCTCGACGCCCCTGTTCGGCGTGGTGTTCTCGATGCTGCTGCTCTCCGACGAGCGGCCCGACCGCGACCGGGTCCTGGGCCTGGGCATCGGCTTCCTGGGCGTGCTCACCGTCTTCGGGGTGTGGAGATCGCTGGGCGAGGTGGCCGTCAGCGACGGCGACGCCGTGCTGGGAATGCTGTTCGTGGTGGGCGCCACCGTCTGCTACGGGATCGGCACGCCCTACCTGCGCCGGTTCGTGGCTGGCAGCTCCCACGGCGCCCTGGAACTGAGCACCCTGCAACTGCTGCTGGGCTCGGTGCCGCTGGTGGTCCTGGTTCCGCTGTTCACCGAGATGCCCACGGGCGTGACGTGGCAGGTGGTGGCGGCGGTGAGCACCCTGGGCGTCTTCGGCACCGGCGTGGCCTACATCCTCCAGTACGCGGTGGTGCGCGAGGCAGGGGCGACGGTGGCGACCACGGTCACCTACGTGGCGCCGGTGGTGGCGATCGCCGCCGGGGTCGTGCTGCTGGGCGAGACCCTGAGCTGGAACCAGCCGCTGGGCGCGGTGGTCATCATCCTGGGCGCCGCCCTGTGCCAGGGCGTGATCCGCACCCGGTACGTGACCCCGCCCTCGCGGAGGAGGTGACCGGAGCCCCCTCGGGCTGGAGCGGCGGCCCGGGCCGGGCCGCCGTCCACAGCTCCGGAGAGGCCCTGGCCGGGGCCTACGGCCCGTGCCAGACTGGGAACCGGGGGTGCCGCGCACCCCCCCTGGGGGTGGGGCTCCCCCCGATTCCAGTGTCCTTCGCCGCGTGCACGCACGGCAAGGCCCGATCCGCGCCTGTGGACGGACCGGGCCGGAGCACCGGGACCGGCGGGCCGGTCCGGAGGCGGGTCAGTCCTCGCGCAGCGCTTCGATGGCGGCGGCGAGGTCGTCCGGGTAGGGGCTGGAGAACTCCACCGGGCGGTGCTCGGTGGGGTGGTCGAAGCCCAGGCGCACCGCGTGCAGCCACTGGCGGCGCACGCCCAGCCGCTCGGCCAGGGTCGGGTCGGCACCGTAGAGCATGTCGCCCACGCACGGGTGGCGCAGGGCCGACATGTGCACCCGGATCTGGTGGGTGCGGCCGGTCTCCAGCTTGATCTCCAGCAGGCTCGCGGCCCGGAAGGCCTCCTGCGTGTCGTAGTGGGTCACCGACGGGCGCCCGCCCGCGACCACGGCCCAGCGGCCGTCGCCCGCCGGGTGGCGGTCGATCGGCGCGTCCACAGTGCCCCGGAGCGGGTCCGGGTGCCCCTGGACGAGCGTGTGGTAGTGCTTGTCCACGGTGCGCTCCTTGAACGCCCGCTTGAGCACGCTGTAGGCGGTCTCGCTCTTGGCGACCACCATCAGGCCGGTGGTGTTGGCGTCCAGCCGGTGCACGATGCCCTGGCGCTCGGCGGCGCCGCTGGTGGCCACCTGCACCCCCGAGGCCAGAAGGCCCTCCAGGACGCTGGGGCCGGTCCAGCCCACGGTCGGGTGGGCGACCACGCCGACCGGCTTGTCCACCACGATGATGTCGGTGTCCTCGTGCACGATCCGCATGCCCGGCACGGCCTCGGGGCGCGGCACGGGGGCGGTGGGCGGCGGCGGGAGGGTGACCTCCAGCCAGGCCCCCGCGCTGACGCGGTCGGACTTGCCCGCCTCGGAGCCGTCGACCAGGACACCGCCTTCACCGATGATCTCGGCGGCGCGGGTACGGGACAGGCCGAACATGCGGGCGATGGCCGAGTCGAGCCGGTCGCCCTCCAGCCCGTCGGGCACGGGCAGGCTTCGGACGTCGCTCACTGGTCCCTCCCTCCGGTCCTGTCGTCTCCGGCGGCACCGGTCTCACCGGCGCCTCCGGCGTTCTCGTCGCCCCCGGCCTCGGCCGGGTCCTTCTTGGCGTCGCGGTCGTCCTCGATGAAGGTGCCGTCCAGGTTGAGTCCCTTGAAGGTCAGCGCCACCACCAGGCAGGCGCCCACCACCACGCAGGAGTCGGCGATGTTGAAGACCGGGAAGGTCCCCACGCTGATGAAGTCGACGACCGCGCCGTGGAAGGGGGCCGGGTCCCGGAAGAAGCGGTCCACCAGGTTCCCGGCGGCGCCGCCCATCATCAGCCCGAGCGTCACACCCCACCACACGCTGCGCACCCGCAGACCCATGTAGCCGATGGCGAGGACCACGATGCTGGCGATGCAGGTGAACACCCACGTGAAGTCGGTGCCCATGGAGAAGGCGGCGCCCGTGTTGAACACCAGGGTGAACTGGACGAAGCCGCCGATGACGTCGAGGTACTCGCCCTCGGCGAAGGTCGCCAGGACCCACTCCTTGGTGAGGAAGTCGACGCCGATCGCGGCGAGCGCGACGAGCAGCAGGAGAAGGTACCTGCGCGGACGCGCGCCCGTCTTGTCGGTCGTGGTCATGTTCCTGTCCCCGGAGGGCTCTACCTCAGTCAGCGACGCTCCTCGCGCTGTTTGCAGGTGACGCACAGGGTCGCGCGCGGGAAGGCCTGAAGGCGCGCCTTCCCGATGGCCTGCCCGCATGAGCCGCAGACCCCGTAGGTCCCCGCGTCCAAACGTTCGATCGCCCGCTCGCCCTCGGCGAGCAGGTCACGAGTATTGTAGGCCAACGCCAGATCCTGTTCGCGCTGGAAGGCCCTGGCCCCGGCGTCCGCGCTGTCGTCCCCGGCCCCCTCCACGGGGTCCTCCAGCGCCTCGGTGAACTCGGCCTCGACCTCCCCGAGCTCCCGCTTCGCCACGGCGACCTCCTCCTCCAGCCGCCTGCGGACCGCGGCGACCTCTTCCGCCGTCCAGGGGCCCTCCCCCGGCAGAACCGGCAGCCGGGCGGCGTCGGTGGCCTTCATCGCAATCCCTCCAGACGGCTCGGCACCGGTCCCGGAGTCCGCCGGAGCGCGGGCTCTCCCCTTGGGCGGTACCGCGAGCAGTGCCGGAAGCCTAGGCAATCCGCCCGGACAAGGCAAAGATCCGGGACGACGCGCCTTCCGCCCGGACAAGGCTCCGACCTGCCCGGACACTCCCGGCGCGGGGTACGGGCGTCGTTCGTCCCGGGGGGCTCGGAGCCCGCGCGGCCGCGCACAGACCGGCCCCGGTCAGAACCGCCGCCGGTAGCGCAGGCGGGGCAGGACCGCGCCGTTGAGGGGCCCCTCCTCGGTGACCGCCCCGTCGGCCTCCCAGCCGTGCGCCGCGTAGAAGCGCCGGGCGCGCGGGTTGTCCCGGAGCACCCACAGGACGGCCTCGGTGTACCCCGCCCCGGCGACGGCCCGGTGCACGTCGGCGATCAGCCGCCGGTTGACCCCGTTCCCCCACACCCGGGGGACGGAGAAGAAGGCCTCCAGTTCGCACAGCCCTGCGGTACCACCCGCCCGCTCCGTGCCCTCCTCGACGGGGGCGAAGCAGGCGAAGGCCACCGCCCCCGCGCCGTCCTCGGCGAGCAGCAGTCCCGCTCCCGGCCGGGCGGCTCCGGCGATCCAGTCCGACCACCGGGCGCCACGCTCCGCGGTGTCCATGGCGTCGAGGTAGTCCTGCGGGACGATGCCCGGGTAGGCGGCCCGCCAGGAGCGGACCTCCACGTCGGCGACGGCCGGGCCGTCCCCGGGCAGGGCTTCGCGTATCAGCATGGGGAGCATCCTCGCGCTTCCCCCGGCCCGTGCCCAACCGGTTTTCCAGCACACACCGGGCCCGTCCAGCCCACGCGACCCGCTGAACCCTCCAGCGCCCCACCGTCCCGCTCACCCGCCGGGCCGGGTACCGCGGCTCACTCCGCGAAAGCGAAACCGCCGTAGTCCTCGGCCAGGGCCGCCAGGTGGGGCTCGTCGAACACCGCCGGACCGCCGTGCGGCCCGGTGTGCACCTCGATCACCCAGTCCACGTCCTCGGCGTCGTCCTCGCCCGCGAGCATGTCGCGGTGCACCAGGCACGGCTCGTACCCCTGCTCCAGGAGCTGGTCGGCCAGCTCCTCGGCGTCCTCGCGGTCCGCCATCGTCACCAGCACGGCGCCCCGGACGTCCTCAGCCACGGCGGCCCTCCCCCGAACGAGCGGCGGGGCCCTCCCCGCTGCGTTATCCTGACCTCAGGTGTCGATGGGGACGAGTAGCGCTGGCCCCGACCGGACGCGCAACAGCCTAGAACGGCTGGACCGTCCAAGCGACCCGGGGGCGGTGCGAGCCCGGGGGCACGACCAGCGCGAAGATCACCCCGGAGCCGCCGGAGGAACGGACGCGCCGCGTCCCAGTAGAACCGGCACAGCGCAACGAAGAGGGACCCGCCGCCCGCCGCCCAGCGGCACGGCCGCGGTCCAAGGAGGGTGGTACCGCGGGGCCGCACGCCTCGTCCCTCCGTCAGGAACACACCTGATGGAAAGGTACGACGGTGGCCAACGACCCCCGGCCCGAATCCCGCGCGCTGCCCCAGCTGCCCGCGCAGATCGACCTGCCCGCCATGGAGCGCGAGATCCTCGGCCGCTGGTCGAAGGAGAACGTCTTCCAGCGCTCGCTCGACCAGACCCGCGGCGGCCCCAACTGGGTCTTCTACGAGGGCCCGCCCACCGCCAACGGCCAGCCCGGCGTGCACCACGTCGAGGCCCGCGCCTTCAAGGACGTCTTCCCGCGCTTTCGCACCATGCGCGGCTACCACGTGGACCGCAAGGCGGGCTGGGACTGCCACGGCCTGCCCGTCGAGGTCGCCGTGGAGAAGGAGCTGGGCCTGTCCGGCAAGAAGGACATCGAGTCCTTCGGCATCGCCGAGTTCAACGACCGCTGCCGCGAGTCCGTCCTGCGCAACGTGGACGCCTTCACCTCCATGACCGAGCGCATGGGCTACTGGGTGAACATGGACGACGCCTACCGCACCATGGACCCCCAGTACGTGGAGTCGGTCTGGTGGGCGCTCAAGCAGATCTGGGACAAGGGGCTGCTGGTCCGCGACTACCGGATCAGCCCCTACTGCCCGCGCTGCGGCACCACGCTGTCCGACCACGAGCTCGCCCAGGGGTACGAGACCGTCACCGACCCGTCGGTGTACGTGCGCTTCCCGGTGACCTCGGGCCCGCTGGCCGCCGCCGAGCACCCCACCTCGCTGCTGGTGTGGACGACCACCCCCTGGACGCTGGTCTCCAACACAGCCGTGGCCGTGCACCCGGACGTGGAGTACGTGGTGGCCACCGACGGCCAGGAGCGCCTGGTCGTGGCGCGCCCGCTGTTCGAGAAGGTCCTGGGCGAGGGCTGGGAGCTCACCGGCGAGAGCTTCGAGGGCGACGAGATGGAGCGCTGGACCTACGAGCGCCCCTTCGACCTGGTGCCCTTCGACGAGCCCGCCCACTACGTCGTGCTCGCCGACTACGTCACGGTCGAGGACGGCACCGGCCTGGTGCACCAGTCGCCCGCCTTCGGCGCCGACGACATGGTGGTGTGCCGCGCCTACGGCCTGCCGGTGGTCAACCCGGTCCGCCCCGACGGCACCTTCGAGGCCGACCTGCCGCTGGTGGGCGGGGTGTTCTTCAAGGAGGCCGACAAGACGCTGGTGCGCGACCTGCGCGACCGCGGCCTGCTCTTCCGCCACGTCAGCTACGAGCACTCCTACCCGCACTGCTGGCGCTGCCACACGGCGCTGCTGTACTACGCGGTGCCGTCCTGGTACATCCGCACCACCGCGGTCAAGGACGAGCTCATCGCGCAGAACCAGGCCACCCACTGGGTGCCCGAGAACGTCAAGGAGGGCCGCTTCGGCGAGTGGCTGCGCGGCAACGTCGACTGGGCCCTCTCCCGCAACCGCTACTGGGGCACCCCGCTGCCGATCTGGGAGTTCCCCGACGGGCGCCAGATCTGTGTGGGCTCCCTGGAGGAGTTGGGCCGCCTCAGCGGGCGGGACCTGTCCTCCCTGGACCCGCACCGCCCCTACGTCGACGACATCGTCATCCCCGACCCGGACGCCGACCCCTCCCTGCCCGAGGAGGAGCGGGTGGCCCGCCGCGTCCCCGAGGTCATCGACGCCTGGTTCGACTCCGGGTCCATGCCCTTCGCCCAGTGGGGCGCCCCGCACCAGAACGAGGAGACCTTCCGGGAGAACTTCCCGGCGCAGTACATCTCCGAGGCCATCGACCAGACCCGCGGCTGGTTCTACTCGCTGCTGGCGGTGAGCACCCTGGTGTTCGGCCGCAACTCGTTCGAGAACGTGGTCGTGCTCGGCCACATCCTCGCCGAGGACGGCCGCAAGATGAGCAAGCACCTGGGCAACGTCATGGAGCCCATCGCGGTGATGGACCGGCACGGCGCGGACGCCCTGCGCTGGTTCATGCTGGCCAGCGGCTCGCCGTGGACCGCCCGCCGGGTGGGCCACGCCGCCCTGGAGGAGATCGTCCGCAAGGTGCTGCTGACCTACCACAGCACCGTGTCGTTCTTCACCCTGTACGCCAACGCCGGTGAGGGCTGGGACCACGCGCTACTGGACTCGGCGCCCGCGCCGCAGGACCGGCCGCTGCTGGACCGGTGGCTGCTCTCGGAGCTGAACGAGGTCGTCCGCGACGTCACCGAGGCGATGGACACCTTCGACACCACGGCCGCCGGGCGCCGCCTGACCGCGTTCGTGGACGACGTGTCCAACTGGTACGTGCGCCGCTCCCGCCGCCGGTTCTGGGGCGGGGCCGCCACCCCCGAGGGCGCCGCTGCGTTCGCGACGCTCTTCGAGGCCCTGGAGACCGTCACCCTGCTGATGGCGCCGATCGTGCCGTTCCTGACCGACCACGTGTGGTCGGCGCTGCGCCGTCCGGGTGCCCCGGACTCGGTGCACCTGGCCTCCTGGCCCGAGGTGCGCGAGGACCTGATCGACCCCGAGCTGTCCCGGAACATGGCGCTGACCCGCCGTCTGGTGGAGCTGGGCCGCTCCGCCCGGGTGGACTCGGCCGTGCGCACCCGCCAGCCGCTGGCCCGCGCCCTGGTGGGCGCCCCGGGCTTCGCGGACCTGCCCGAGCAGCTGCGCGGCCAGATCGCGGACGAGCTGAACGTGGCCTCGCTGGACTCGCTGTCCTCGGTGGGCGGCGACCTGGTGGACTTCACCGTGAAGCCGAACTTCCGTGCGCTGGGCAAGCGGTTCGCCAAGCGCACCCCGCTGGTGGCCAAGGCCGTCCAGGCCGCCGACCCGGCCGAACTGGTGCGGCAGGTGCGCGCCACCGGCTGGGCGCGGGTGCACGTCGAGGACGAGCCGGTGGAGGTGAGCGCCGACGAGCTGCTGGTGACCGAGCAGCCCCGTGAGGGCTGGGCGGTGGCCTCGGAGTCGGGCGAGACCGTCGCCCTGGACCTGGAGCTCACGCCGGAGCTGCGCCGCGCGGGCCTTGCCCGCGAGATGGTCCGGATGCTCCAGGAGGCCCGCAAGCGGAGCGGGCTGGAGGTGTCGGACCGCATCGAGGTGTGGTGGACGGTCACGGACGAGGCGACCGAGCTGGCACTGGCCGAGCACGGTCGGACGATCGCCGCCGAGGTGCTGGCCGACGTGTTCGTCGCCGGTGAGCCGGGCCGGGAGCTGCACACCGCGTCCTCGGAGGAGTTCGGTGTGACCTTCGGGTTCCGCAGGGCCTGACCGTAGGCAGTGGCCGAAGCGGCCCGGTCCGTCCGCCGTCGGCGGGCGGACCGGGCCGCTCCCGTTCCACGGCGGCGGGTGCGCGCACCGCGGTGACCGCCGGGCCTCCGGGCGGCCGAGCCGCGCAGGCAGCACCTCAGGCGCCGCTGCCGGGCCGGTCCGCCGCCGGGGTCCCCGGGGCGCCCTCCTCCGGCTCCCGGAAGGGAGAGTCCGACGTGCGGGGGCGCCGCACCGTTGGACACGGGCAGCCCCGGTCCGCGCCGGCACCGGGCCGCGTGCGAGAACGCCGCCGCGCGGTCCGGTAACCGGTGCCCACCGGGCCCGGCCGTCAACGCGCGAGGGCGCCGCTCGGGTGAGCGGCGCCCTCGTCGGGTCTCAGCGCTTGGTGTCGGCGTCGTCGTCGCCGGAGGCGCGGTCGGCGGTGCCCCGCGCCCCGTCCTCGTCCGGGCCGCCCCCGACACCGTCGGCGGGGCGGTCCGCACGGGCGGCGGAGCCGTCCTCCCCGGTGGCCTCCTGGTCGGGCTCGGCGTCGGCGTGGGCGTCTTCGGCCCGCGTCCCGTCCTCCTCGTCCGCGCCGCGGGGGATGCGGTAGGAGAAGGCACCGCCGCCCCCTCGTCCGTCGGAGTCGTCGTCGGCGTCCTCGGTCCGGTCGGCGTCCTCGTCACCGCTCCGGTCGGCGTCCGCGGCGTCCTCGTCACCGCTCCGGGCACCGTCCCCGGTGTCATCCGCCGCCTCGTCGGTCGACCCACCGGTCCGGGCGTCGTCGCGGTCGCCGCCGGGGGCGTGCTCCTCCTCCGGCTCGGAGTCCGCGGAGACCACCGGAAGAACGGCCGTCTCCGGGTCCTCCCCCTCCGCCGCGGGTCCGGCCGGGTCCTGGTCCGAGGCCTGCGCCCGCGATGCGTCCTCTGCGTGCTCTGCGTCGTCGGCGGGGCCGGAGTCCTCGTCCGGTTCCTCAAGCCGCTCCGCGTCGTGCGCCTGCGGGCTCCGCGGGGCGTCATCGTGGTCAGCGGCGGGCACGGAGGCCTCTTCGGACTCAGGAGCCCCGTCAGCCCCGGCGGTGGCCGTGTCCTCACCGGGCTCCACGGCGTCGCGCTCCCCCGCGTCACGCTTCTCGGGGGCGTCCGCGGCGGGCGCGTCGTCGATGTCCTCTTCCACCGCGTCCCGGGAGTCGTCACCGGATGAGGGGGCGTCCCCGGCGGTGGACACGCCGGGAAGGTCGTAGGCGAAGACCCCGGTCTCCTCCTCGTCGGGACGGTCACCGTCGTCGCCCTCGTCCGCGAAGGCGTCCTCCTCGACGGTCTCCTCCGTGGCCGACCGGCCGGGGATGTCGTAGGAGAACGAGGCCCTGTCCGAGGCGTCGGCCGCCTGACCGCCGTCCTCCTCGCCGTCGCCGTCCCGGTTCCCGTCCCCGGGAACGTCGTAGGCGAAGGGGCTCGCGTCCCGGGCTCCGCCCGCGGAGTCGTCGTCCCCGCCTTCGGGGAAGCTCTCCTCCACGGCCTGCGCCGGGCGGGGGATGCTGTAGACGAAGGGCTCCTCGGAGGCGAACGCGGAGCCGCCCCGCTCCCGGTCGTCCTCCTCGCGGGGGGCGTCGTCCTCTCCGGACGGGGAGCGGTACTCGGCGGAGGAACCGTCATCGGCCGGGGGCACACGGCCGGGAATGTCATAGGTGAAGGCGGCGCCGGAGGCCTCCGCCGTGCGCTCGCCGGTGTCCCCCGTGTCGGGTCCGTCCTCGGCGGCGGTACCGCTCGGCTCGTCCCACTCCGCCCTCGCGGCGGTGTCGGCGGTGTCGGTTCCGCTCTCCCAGGGCGCCGGGGCGCGGAGCTGCGGCTCCTGCTCCGAGGACGCCCAGGAGGGGCTCGGCCCGGCGGGGGGAGCGGAGGGGGCGGCGTCGTGCGCCGCCGTGTCCGGTTCCGGCCAGTCGTGGGCCGTGGGGGTCTGCCAGCGGGGGACGTCGTACTCGGGTTCTCCGTGACCGGAGTCCTCCGCGGCCGGAATCGGCCAGGCGGGCCGCTCCGGGACATGGGGCTCCCGCACCGGCTCGGAGGCCGGTGCGGGTACGCGCCCAGGGTTCTCCGACTCCACGTGCGCGATGGGCACCGCCGATGCCGCCGTGGCGGCCATGACGGGGACGGACGCCTTCCCCAAACCGTCCGTCCGATCCGGTCTGCCCCCGACGCCGGACCTTCCCTGGAGCAGCGCCCCCAGTAGGAGGAGGACGCTGACGCCCGCCAGTCCCAGTGCGACGTACACCAGGACGGTCTCGGCGAACACCAGGGCGGCCACGATGACGGCGATGGCCGTCAGCACCGCCACGGTTGCGAGGATGCTAAGGATCACGGGTCGACCAGGACCTTTACACGTGTTGTGCCGGAGTCTTCAGTTGTTCGAGCAGACGCCGCGCTGATCAGCGACGCTCGTGCGGCTCGCCCGGGTGGAACCCGCCGTGCTGGGCCGGCTCGGGCTGCCCGAACGGGTTGCCCGTGGGGCCGTGCTGGAGCGAGGGCGTCGCGCCGGTCTGCGGAGCCATGGTCTGGAAGCCGCCCGTGGTGTTCGGGTTGTTCAGCTCCTGGGCCTTCTCCTCCTCGCTCTTGAGCTCGCGCAGCTGGCGCTCGAAGTAGTCCTTGAGGCGGCTGCGGTACTCACGCTCGAAGTCCTTGAGCACGTTGACCTTGTGCTCCAGCTCCTCGCGCTGCTGGACGAGGCTGCCCATGACCTGGCGGTGGCGCTCCTGCGCGTCGCGGTCGAGGTTCTCGGAACGGGCGCGGGCCTCACCGATGATCTGGTCGGCCTGGCGGCGGGCCTTGCCGAGGATGTCCTCGGACTCGTGGCGGGCGCGGCCGAGGGTCTCGTCGGCCTCGCGGCGGGCGTCGGAGATCGCCTGGTCGGCGGTCTGCTGCGCGAGGGCCAGAACACGGGCGGCCGTGTCCATGTTCTCCTCGCCGCCCATGCCCATGCCGGGGCCGGCCATCTGCATCTGCTGCTGCTGGACCGGGGGCTGGGGCTCGACGGCCTGCGGGGGCTGGACCGGCTCGGGGCGCATCTGCTCGTGCTGCTGCGGCTCGGGCGCCTGGTCCTGCTGCTGGAAGTCCTGCATGCCGGCGTTGGGCACCTTGCCCCGCAGGCATTCGGCCAGCTTGCCGCGCAGTTCCTCGTTCTCCTGGATCAGGCGGTCGAGCTCGGACTCGACCTCGTCGAGAAAGGCGTCGACCTCTTCTTCGTCGTATCCCGGTCGGAGCCGGGTGGTACTGAACTGCTTGTTCCGCACATCGGCGGGTGTCAGCGGCATGTTCGTCTCCTTGGCGCGCTTGGAGTCTGTCCGTAGGGACGCTACATGATCGTGACCTTACGGCAATCCAGATCATGACCAAGACCACATAGCGGAATCCGGGGCGGTTCCTTCCGCCTACGTCTACTCTCCTGCTAGGCGAAGCTCCCGAGCAGTGCGATCAAGATGTAGACGCCGAAGAAGAGCACCAGGACGCTCAGGTCGAGCGCGATGCTCCCCAGGCGTACGGGCTTGATGAACCGACGCAGGAACCTCAGTGGCGGGTCGGTGATCGTGTACACGATCTCGGCGATCACGAGCACGAACCCCGTGGGGCGCCACGATCTGGAGAAGGACTGCACCATCTCCAGGATCACCCTGGCCAGCAGCACGAAGACAAACAGCTGCAGGATGATGATCAGCACGGACAGGACGGTACTCACGGTCGTTCCTCGACCCAATCTCTGGACAAATGTGACGTTCTAGCTCTGATTGAAGAACCCTCGCTCGGCGATCCGCGCCTTGTCCTCGGCAGTCACCTCGACGTTGGCCGGGGACAGCAGGAACACCTTGTTGGTGACGCGTTCGATACTGCCATGCAGACCGAAGATCAGACCAGCCGCGAAGTCGACCAGACGCTTGGCGTCGCTGTCGACCATCTCGGTCAGGTTCATGATCACCGGTGTACCCTCTCGGAAGTGCTCTCCGATGGTACGCGCCTCGTTGTAGGTACGCGGATGGAGCGTGGTGATCCGCGCGAGGTCGGCGGTGGAGGCGGTCGCGGTCGTGCCACCGCGACCTGAGCCCAGGTAACCGCCGGTGTCCATCACGTCGCCTCGCGCTTCCTCGCCGGGCGGGGCGTCAGCGTCGCGTTCACGCTGCTCCTCCACCCCCTCGTCGAAATCGTCGAACTCATCATATTCGTCCGCATAGCGGTGATCGTAACGGTCGTCCTCCACGAGGCCGAGGTAGACCGCCATCTTGCGCATCGCGCCGGCCATCTCATGTCCTCCGTCGTCCCCGCGGCCTTCACCGCAGCCGACTCCTTCGCACTGTCCCGTCCGCTCTCGGGGAGAGCGTCCATTCGGGCGAACTCCACAGACGGGTTCCAAGGTCTATGTGGGGACATTACCCCACGATCGGTCCCCGGTTGCCGAGCAACGCCGTACCGAGTCGCAGGTGTGTCGCGCCTCGCGCGACCGCCGCCTCCAGGTCCCCGCTCATGCCCGCGGACACCACCGTCGCCCGAGGATAGCGATCGCGGATGCGGGCCGCGACCTCCTGCAGACGCGCGAAGGCGGCCGAGGGGTCGCCCTCGCGGGGGGCGACCGCCATGACCCCGCCCAGTGCGAGCGCCTCGTGCTCCTCGATCCGCGCGGCGAGTCCGAGCGCGTCGCCGGGGTCGACTCCCCCGCGCGGACCGATCACCCCGGCCCGCGAGTCCTCGTCGAGGTTGACCTGGACCAGGCAGGTCAGGCTCCGTCCGGCCGCGGCGGCGCGCTCGCCCAGCGCACGGGCCAGCCTGGCGCGGTCCACCGAGTGCACGACGTCGGCGTAGGAGGCCACAGAGCGCGCCTTGTTGGTCTGCAACTGGCCGACGAAGTGCCAGGTCAGGCCGAGGTCTGTGGTCTCGGCGGCCTTGGGTGCCGCCTCCTGGTCGCGGTTCTCGCCCACGTCGGTCACCCCGAGTGAGGCGAGAATCCGCACATCGGAGGCCGGGTGTGTCTTGGTGACGGCGACCAGCGACACCTCGTCCGGGCTGCGGTCGGCCCTGGCGCAGGCCGCCTCGATCCGGGCCCGCGCGGCGGCGAGGTTGGCGCGGACCTGCTCGACGCGAGCCGGGTCTGCGTGTGTCACGGTGCTCCTTCTCTCCCTGGGACGGATCCCACTCGCTGTCCTTCCTACACCCCCCTCGCCCCGTGTGCCCCGGACCCCGGGGACGCCGGGCCCGTCGGGGGCCCCGCGCGAGGCGGGAGCCGCAAGCGCCGCGGCTTCCGGCGGCGCCGTGAGCGGGCCCGACCGGGGGTGGCACGGGCGACGCGCACGCCGCGGGAGGGGGGAACCGGGCTGCCCGGTTGGTTCCACGCCACCATCCTGGTGGCCGGGTGCGACGTTCAGGCGCGCCAGAGGAAGGCGGCGAACCTGCCGGTCGGCGCCTGGCCGCGGTGGGAGAACAGTTCGGGGCTCTCCAGGGTGCAGCGGCCGTCGGCCCGGACGTCGGTGACGCCCGCCCGGCGCAGCTGGGCGGTGACCGCGGCGCGCATGTCCACCCCGGCGGTGCCCCGGCTCGTGGTGCAGGCGGCCTCGGGGACCCCGCGCGCGGTCTCGTCGCGCACGTGCGGCGGGACCTCGTAGCACCCGCCGCAGATGGCGGGGCCGAGGAAGACGGTGATCCGGTCGGCGCGGGCGCCCTGTTCGGCCATGGCCGCGACCAGGTTGGCGGCCACGCCGTTCGCGGTGCCCAGTCGGCCCGAGTGCGCGGCGCCCAGGACGCCCGCCTCGGCGTCGGCGGCCAGGACCGGCAGGCAGTCGGCGGCCATCGAGGCCAGGACCAGGTCGGAGCGGGTGGTGACCACCCCGTCGCAGGTGCCCGCGCCCCCGGGGCCGGTGGCCACGAGGACGTCGGCGCTGTGCACCTGGTGCATCCACACGACCCGGTCGGCGTCGAAGCCCAGGTCGCGGGCGGCGATCTTGCGGTTGGCGAGCACCGCCTCGCGTTCGTCCCCCGAGCTCAGACCCATGTTGAGCGAGTCGTAGGGCGGGGCGCTCACTCCCCCGTGCCGTTCGGTGACGGCGGCGCGGACCCCGTGGCCCAGGTCGATGACGTTGCTCATCCGGTGGTGTTTCCTCCCCGCTCCTGCCGGAGGGGGTCCCCGGGCCGCGTCGCCCCGCGGGCGTTCGGGGCCGGTGGCCGGTACCGGCCGTGTCCCGGCTCCGGCGCGGCCCCCTCGCGGGAGCGGACTCCCGCGGGGACCGTCTCGCCGTCCCCCCGGTCCAGGACACTACCACCGCCCGAACCGCCCCGGGCTGGGCGGACACCGCCCCGGAAGTAGCTCCGACCCCGGCCCGCGGGCCGGGGTCGGAGCTACTTCAGGAACTCCGGGACGTCGAGGTCGTCGGGGTCGTCGAAGATGACCCGGCGCCGGGGCGTGGGCACGTCCCCACGCCGTTCGGCGGTGGCGTCCGAGACCGCGTGGATGTGGCCCGCGTGGCCTCCCTCACGCGCCGCGGGCTCCTCCTCGACCTGGGCGGGCTCCTCGGCGCGGACCGCTTCGGCGGGCTCGGCCTCCGCCTGGAAGGCGGACGTGCCGTGGGGCGGGGTCTGCTGCGCGGGGCCCGGCTCGGCCGGAGCGGCCTGGGTGTGGTGCTCCTGCTGGACGGGCTCGGCCTCGACCGGCTGCTGGACCGGCGGGGCCTGGGTCGCCGGCGGCGTCCACTGCGGCTCCGGGGCGGGCTCAGTCGGACGGGACGGTGTGATCCACGGCATGTTGGCGGCCGACGCCCCGCTCGCGTCCGCGGAGGCGGGCGCCGCCGGAGCGGTCCTCTCCTCCCTGCCGGACGTGATGCCTGCCTTGGGGGCGGCGGCCTCAGGAGGGTCCACCGGCTGGCGCTCCCGCACCACCGGGATCACTCCCTCCGGCTCGTCGAAGCCGGCCGCGATGACGGTGACCCTCACCTCGTCGCCCAGGGCGTCGTCGATGACGGCGCCGAAGATGATGTTGGCCTCGGGCGCCGCCGAGTTCGCGACGAGCTGTGCCGCCTCGTTGATCTCGAAGAGACCCAGGTCGGAGCCGCCCTGGATGGACAGCAGCACACCGTGGGCCCCGTCGATACTCGCTTCCAGCAGTGGTGAGGAGATCGCCATCTCCGCCGCCGCGACCGCCCGGTCGTCCCCTCGCGCCGACCCGATGCCCATGAGCGCCGACCCCGCCCCGGACATGACCGACTTGACGTCGGCGAAGTCCAGGTTGATCAGTCCCGGCGTGGTGATGAGGTCGGTGATGCCCTGCACACCGGACAGGAGTACCTGGTCGGCGGCCTTGAAGGCGTCCAACACGCTGACCTGGCGGTCGGAGATGGACAGCAGCCGGTCATTGGGGATCACGATGAGGGTGTCGACCTCCTCGCGGAGCATCGCTATCCCCGACTCGGCCTGGGTGGCCCGCCTCTTGCCCTCGAACCCGAAGGGTCGGGTGACCACGCCGATGGTCAGGGCGCCCAGGGAGCGGGCGATGTTGGCCACGACCGGGGCGCCCCCGGTTCCGGTGCCGCCGCCCTCACCGGCGGTGACGAAGACCATGTCGGCCCCCTTGAGGACCTCCTCGATCTCCTCCCGGTGGTCCTCGGCGGCCTTGCGGCCGACATCGGGGTTGGCGCCGGCTCCGAGGCCGCGGGTGAGTTCGCGCCCGACGTCCAGCTTGACGTCTGCGTCACTCATCAGCAGCGCCTGGGCGTCAGTGTTGATGGCGATGAACTCGACGCCCTTGAGCCCCTCTTCGATCATTCGGTTGACGGCGTTGACACCGCCGCCGCCGATGCCGACGACTTTGATGACCGCGAGGTAGTTCTGCGGTGCTGCCACGACGAGGGGCCTTTCCGCTCGCTTACGCCGTTCCGCCACCGCGTCCGGTGGCTGTGTGCCACCGGAGGCGCCGTTGGTCCGGCATCCGGTTCTACAGTGTGCGTTTCGGGTTCCCCGACGGGTCGTCCACGACGCCGTGACCGGGGGACCCCGGACCGCCGGAACCTCCGTCCACCCGCCCGGGAAGGGCTGGTGCGGTCCGCCGTGAGGCGGAACGGTTCCCGCGTACCCGAAAAGCCTGTTCTGGTGCTTTGTTGACCTTCGGTTGTGTTTCCCGACAGTAAGCGGACCGCCGACCACGGGCAACCGATGACGAGTTCAGCCTAACGGCGCACGACACGGGGAAGCGATGTGCGCCCTCGGCGCGTCGCGTCTGGAATGTCCGCGCGGACCGCCCGGGCGTGCCGCCGGGGTCCCCCGGTACGCCCGCGCCCGTGCCGCTCCGCGCACCGGCCCCCGCCACCGCGCTTCCACCCGTCCTGTGCCTGGGAACGCTTCACCTCACCACGGCGAGGTCGGGCGCGGACACGTCGTAGACGCGTTCCTCCTGCGGCGGGTGCTCGCCGATGAGGACCCGCAGGACGTCGCTCTTGCGCGCGGTCTCCTCGGGCGAGCCCCATTCGACGCGGGCGTCCTCGGCGAGTTCGATCGCGATCGCCTCGGGGTCGGTGGCGTCGATGAGGCGGATCCGGGAGAGGAGGGAGTCCGGTGCCCGTTCGACGATGTCCGCGGCGGCGGCGACGGCCTCGTTGCCCTGGACCTCCCCGGTCACGCGGACCAGCGGGTAGGCGTCGGGCGGACTCGGCGCGTCCTCGATGCGCACGCCGTCGGCGTCGATCAGCCGGTAGTCCTCCCCCGCCCGGACGGCCAGCAGCGGCTGGCGTTCGACCACCTCGACATCCAGGGTGGCGGGCCAGCCGCGGGTGACCGTGGCCGACTCCACCAGCGGCAGCGCCTCGGCGCGCTCCTCGCTGCGGTCGAGGTCGACCCTGACCAGGGGTGTCCCGGTGGGCACGCCCAGGGCCGCGACCACCTCCTCGGAGGGGGTCCGCTCCAGGCCGGTGACCGCGACGTCGCGCACCACGAGCAGGCGGGAGCCGAGCAGCAGCCAGGCGACCACGCAGACCAGGGCGACCACCAGCAGCGCCACGAAGGCGAACTTCCAGGGGTCGGACCGCTTGCGCGGAAGAACCGCGTGCCCAGTCGCCTCCTCCTGCTCAGCGACCACCTGCGCCCCTTCCCTGTGTCTGCGCGACCGCTTCCCCACCGCTGGCCGTTGCGGCCTCAGCCCCCGATGCCGTCGGCCCTCCGGGCGAGCGCCTCGACGATGCGCGGGCCCAGCTCGGTGACGTCGCCCGCGCCCATGGTGAGCACGATGTCACCGGGGCGGGCCAGTTCTGCGACCCGGAGCACGGCGTCGTCGCGGCCGGGCACGTACCACACGCGGTCGTGCGCGACGCGGGAGGTGATCAACTCCGCGGTGACCCCGGGCTCGGGGTCCTCGCGGGCGGCGTAGACCTCGGTGACCACGACCTCGTCGGCCAGGCCCAGCGCGGCGGCGAACTCCTCGGCGAAGATGCGGGTGCGGCTGTACAGGTGCGGCTGGAACAGGGCGAGGACCCTGCCCCCGGCGTGCTCCCGGCCGTCCTCGCGCGCCTCCTCGGCCAGGGACTCCAGGGCCGCCCGGGTAGCGCGCAGGTCGGCCTCGATCTCGGTGGGGTGGTGGGCGTAGCTGTCGTAGACGGCCACTCCCCCGGCCTCGCCCTTGGGCTCGAAGCGGCGCGCGGCCCCGGCGAAGTCGGCGATGCCCTCGACCGCCACCTCCAGGTCGTGGCCCAGCTCGTCGGCGACCGCGACGGCCGCGGCCGCGTTGAGCACGTTGTGGCGGCCCGGCACGGCGAGCTGGCCGTCCACGGGCTCGCCGTCCGCGGTGCGGATGGTGAACTCGGTGGTGAAGCCGCGGGCGCGGACCCGGGTGACGCGGTAGTCGGCGTCCTCGGCCTCGCCGTAGGTGAGCACCCGCTTGCCGCGTTCGCGGGCCAGTTCGGCCACCCGGCGGGCGCCGGGGTCGTCCACGCCCACGACGAGCGTGCGCTCGACCCGGTCGACGAACGAGGCGAAGTTGGCGTGGATCTCCTCGATGCCGCTGTAGTTGTCCAGGTGGTCGGCCTCGACGTTGGTGACCACGGCGATCTTGGGCGAGAGCATGAGGAAGGAGCCGTCGCTCTCGTCGGCCTCCACCGCGATGACCCCGCCGATGCCGGCGTCGGCGCCCAGGCCGGTCGTGACCAGCTTGCCGCCGATGACGTAGCCGGGGTCGGCGCCCACGTGCTGGAGCACCACCGCGACCATGGACGTGGTGGTGGTCTTGCCGTGGGTGCCCGAGACGGCGACGCCCTCGCGGCCCAGCAGCAGCGCGCCCAGGGCCGCGGCCCGGGGCAGCACGCGCAGGCCGCGGCGGCGCGCCTCGACCAGTTCGGGGTTGTCCTCGCGGATGGCGGAGGAGACCACCAGGGTCTCCGCCGTGCCGAGGTTGTCGGCCGCGTGCCCCACGTGGACGTCGGCGCCCATCTGCTCCAGTTCGCGCAGGGTGTCGCTGTCGCGGGCGTCGCTGCCCGAGACCTCCACCCCCGACTGGAGCAGCACGCGGGCGATGCCGGACATGCCCGCCCCGCCCAGGCCGATGAAGTGGGTACGGCCCAGCTTGTCCACGGGCACCGGTTCGGTCGGCCGCACCAGGCTCATCGGATGTCCTTCCCGTCGTCGTAGAAGGCCTCGTCGCCGTCGTCCTCGGACACCGGCATGTCGGGCGTGGGTTTGTCGCCGCGGGCGATGGCCGTGACCTCGCGGGCCAGTTCCATGTCGGCGTCGCGGCGGCCCATCCGGGCGGCGGCCTCGGACATGGCCACGACCCGGTCGGTGTCGGTGAGCAGCGGGATGAGCTGCCGGGTGATCCACTCCACGGAGACGTCGGCGTTGTCGACCATCATCCCGCCGCCCGCCTGGACGATGGGCTCGGCGTTGAGGGCCTGCTCGCCGTTGCCGATGGCCAGCGGCACGAACGCGCCGGGCAGGCCGACGGCGGTCAGCTCGGCGCAGGTCATCGCCCCGGAGCGGCACATGGCCACGTCGGCCGCGGCGTAGGCCATGTCCATGCGGTCCACGTAGGGGACGGCGACGTAGGGGATGCCCATCTGGGTGAGGTCCTGGGGCTCGTCGGCGTTCTTGGGGCCGACCACGTGCAGTACCTGGACGCCGCTGTCGCGGAAGGCGTCGCGGGCGGCGTAGGCGGTCTCGTTGATGCGCTGGGCGCCCTGGGAGCCGCCGAAGATCAGCAGGGTGGGCAGGTCGTGGCGCAGGCCGAAGTAGGTGCGGGCCTTGTCGCCCATGGCCAGCCGGTCGAGCGAGGTGATCTGCTCGCGCAGCGGGATGCCCACGAAGCGTCCGTTGCGGATCTGGGTGTGGGGGTGGCCGGTGAACACGTGCGGAGTCAGGCGCGCGCCCAGCCGGTTGGCCAGGCCCGGAAGGGGGTTGGCCTCGTGGACGACGATGGGGATGCGCCTGCGGCGGGCGGCCAGGTAGCCGGGCGTGGCCACGTAGCCGCCGAAGCCGACGATGATGTCGGCCTGGAGCCGGTCCAGGTGCTCGCCGGCCGCGCTGAGGGCGCCCGCGAGCTTGCCGGGCACGCTGAGCAGCTGCGGGGTGAGCCTGCGCGGCAGGGGTACGGCCGGGATGATGCCCAGCTCGTAGCCGCGCATGGGCACGAGGCGGGTCTCCAGGCCCCGCTCGGTGCCCAGGCAGAGGATCTCCGTGCTGGGGTCCATGCGCCGCAGCGCGTCCGCAAGGGAGAGTGCGGGCTCGATATGCCCGGCCGTGCCGCCTCCGGCGAGGGCTACCCTCATCGTCGCCGATTCCTCCTTGGCCGGTCACCCGCCGGGACCGGTCCGCTCCTGTGCTTGGCCGTTGTCCTGCCACCGCGGGCGCCCGCCGTGCGCGGGCCGCGTGCCGTGGTGGGCCGCCCGGACGCCGCCGCGCCGCCGAGGTTGTTCACCGAGGCGGCGATGTTGTCCAGGCCCAGCCAGCTTAGAGCCCTTTGCGCCCGGCTGGGACCCCGGGCCTCCAGCACCTTGCGCGCCTCCGGCTCGCTCTTGGCCAGTGCCAGGAGCACGCCCAGGGCCGCCATGGTGGTGACCAGAGACGAGCCCCCGTAGGAGACCAGGGGCAGCGGGACGCCGGTGACGGGCAGCAGCCCGATGACGGCGCCCATGTTGATCATGGCCTGGCCCATGATCCAGGTGACGATGGCGAAGGAGGCCAGGCGCGGGAAGGGCTCCTTGACGCGGAAGGCCACGCGCAGCCCGGCGTAGCCGAGCATGCCGAAGAGGGCGAGCAGGAGGAGGGTGCCGAGGAGGCCGAACTCCTCGCCGATGATGGCGAAGACGAAGTCGGACTCGGCGAAGGGCAGGAAGCCCCACTTCTCACGGCTCCCGCCGATGCCGACCCCGAGGAGCCCGCCGGTGCCCAGGGCGTAGAGGCTGTGCAGCGACTGCATGCCCGAGCCCAGGGGGTCGGCCTCGGGGTCCAGGAAGGAGGTGACGCGCGCCATGCGGTAGGGCTCGATGGCGATGGCGATGGCGGCCAGTCCCAGGACCAGGCCGAACATGGCCCCGAACAGCCTGCCCGGCGCGCCCACCACCCACAGCAGCCCCAGGAAGGTGACCAGGAACACCAGGCCCGTGGACAGGTTGGAGCCCATCAGCACCAGCAGGACCAGCAGGCCGCACCCGGGCAGCAGCGGGATGAGCAGGTGCCGCCACTCGGTGAGCTCGCGCAGCTCCTCCTTGCGGGCCAGGATGTTGGCGCCCCACAGGGCGAAGGCGAGCTTGGCCGGTTCGGAGGGCTGGATGATCAGCCCGCCCAGGTCGAGCCAGCGGGTGGCGCCGTTGACCTCCACGCCCTGGAAGACGGTGAGCAGCAGCAGCGCCGCGGAGACGATCATCGCCGGGTAGCCGACCAGGCGGAAGATCCGCTGGGGCAGGTGGGAGGCCAGGAACATCAGCGGCAGGCCCAGGGCGGCCGAGACCAGCTGCTTCTGGAACATCGAGAAGGCCGAGCCGGTCTCGTCGATGGAGTTGACCATCGTGGAGGACAGCACCATCATCAGGCCCAGCGCGATGAGCAGGACCGAGGTGCCCAGGATCAGGTAGTACGAGGTGAGCGGCCGGTCCAGCAGGCGGACCCACTCACGCCACAGGGCGCGTTCGCGTCCGCCCGCCGCCGCGCGCGCCTTGGACCGGGTCGCCCCGGGAACCGCCGTCGTCGCCGCCATCCACACCCTCCGCACCAAATTCGCGCCTCAATACTGGCGTACCGGCGGGTGCGAAGCCGTGGACATTTCGCGCGTGTTGGCCATCTTTGGCGGCCCGGGGCGTGGCGGAGGGCACAGTGGGGGCCGCCCGCGCGCGTTCTGTCACGCACGGGCGGCGGGACGTCACTCAGGGCAAGCGGAGTACGGCCTCGGCGAAGAGGCGGCCCCGTTCGCGGTAGTCGGTGAACATGTCCATGGAGGCCGCCGCGGGCGCCAGCAGGACGGTGTCGCCCTCCCTCGCCAGGGAGGCGGCGGCGGCGACCACCGCGTCCATGACGGTGGCGTCCCCGTCGGCGGGGCCCTCGACCTCCACCACCGGCACCCCGGGGGCGTGCTCGGCCAGGGCCTCGCGCAGCCGGGCCCGGTCGGCGCCGATGAGCACGGCCGCGCGCAGGCGGTCGGCGGCCATCGCGGCCAGGTCGTCGACCTCGGCGCCCTTGAGCAGGCCGCCCGCGATCCAGACCACGGACGGGTAGGAGCCCAGGGACGCGGCGGCGGCGTGCGGGTTGGTGGCCTTGGAGTCGTCCACGTAGTCCACGCCCCCCGCGGCGGCCACGAAGGCGATGCGGTGCGGCTCGGGTTCGAAGGCGGCCAGTCCGGCCCGGACCGAGGCGGGCGCCACGCCCACCGAACGGGCCAGGGCGGCGGCGGCCAGGGCATTGGCGACGTTGTGCGGCGCGGCCGGGCGCACGTCGGAGAGCGTGGCCAGCTCCTCGGCGCTGCTGTGCGGGTCCTCGACGAAGGCCCGGTCAACCAGCAGGTCCTCGACCACACCGACCTCGCCCGCGCGGGGCGTGTCCAGGCGGAAGCCGACCAGCGGCGTGTGCGGGTCGCCGTCCTCCTCGGCCAGGCGCGCCGACCAGGCGTCGGCGGTGTTGACCACACGCAGGGTGCCCCGCGCGTAGATCCGCCCCTTGGCCCGGGCGTAGGGTTCCAGGCCGCCGTGCCAGTCCAGGTGGTCGGGGGCGATGTTGAGGACGGTCGCGGCGTGCGGGCGCAGGCTGGAGGACCAGTGCAGCTGGAAGCTGGACAGCTCCACCGCCAGGACCTCGCGGAAGCGGCCCCCGGCGTCGGGCTGGACCGCCTCCACGACCGGGGTGCCGACGTTGCCGACGGCGAGCGCGTCGCGGCCGTCCGCGCGCAGCATCGCCTCCAGCATGCGCACGGTGGTGGTCTTGCCGTTGGTGCCGGTGACGGCCAGCCACACCTGGTCGGCGGGCTTGAGCCGCCAGGCGAGTTCGACGTCCCCGATGACCTCGATCCCGGCCTCGGCGGCCCGGACCAGCAGCGGGGAGTCGGGGCGCCAGCCTGGCGAGGTGACGACCAGGTCGCAGTCCGCGGGCAGCGGGGTGTCGCCCAGGACGACCTCGGCGCCCTGCGCCCGGAGGCGGTCGGCCACCGGGCGGACGGTGTCGTCGTCGCGGCCGTCGACGACGGTCACGCGGGCCCCGCGGGCCAGGAGCGCCCTGGCCACGGGGGGCCCGGACACGCCCAGGCCCGCGACGCAGACCCGGCGCCCCTGGAGGGGCGCGCCCTCAGGCGCGGTGCCGGACGGTGTTGGGGAAGCGTGGTGCGCCATGCCTACCTCGGCATCCATTCCAGGTAGAAGAGCCCGATGGCGATCGCCACGAACAGGCCCTGGATGATCCAGAAGCGGATCACGATGGTGGGTTCGGCCCAGCCCTTGAGCTCGAAGTGGTGCTGGAGGGGCGCCATGCGCAGCACGCGTTTGCCGGTGAGGCGGAACGAGGTGATCTGGACCATCACCGACAGGGTGATGATGACGAACAGGCCGCCGATGAGCAGCAGCAGGAGCTGCGTGCGGGTGGTGATGGCCAGGCCCACGATCAGACCGCCCAGGGCCAGGGAGCCGGTGTCGCCCATGAAGATCTTGGCGGGCGGGGCGTTGAACCACAGGAAGGCGATGCAGGAGCCGAGCACGGCGGCGGCCACCACGGCCAGGTCCAGGGGGTCGCGGACCGTGTAGCAGCTGTCCGAGAGGTAGGACACGCAGGACTGGCGCAGCTGCCAGTTGCCGATGATGACGTAGGCGACCAGGGACAGGATCGTCGCGCCGGTGGCCAGGCCGTCGAGGCCGTCGGTCAGGTTCACCGCGTTGGAGAAGCCGACGATGAGGAAGAGGGCCCACAGGACGAACAGGCCGATCATCAGCGGGGGGCCGAAGTCGCGGAGGAAGGAGATGCTGGGGGCGGCGGGGGTGTAGCCGTAGCCGTTGGGGAAGAGGGTGACGCCGTAGGCGAAGCCCACGCCGACGACGGCCTGGCCGACCATCTTCGCGCCGCTGCGCAGGCCCAGGCTGCGGCGCTTGTAGATCTTGATGAAGTCGTCGAGGAAGCCGACGCAGCCCATCCCGACGAAGAGGAACATCACCAGCAGGCCCGACGCGGTGGGCCCGCTGGCGCTGGGCTGCACGATCAGGAGCACCACGTGGGAGCCGAAGTAGCCCACGACGGCGCCGAGGATGATGACGATGCCGCCCATGGTGGGCGTGCCCTGCTTGGTCTTGTGGCCCTCGGGTCCGTCGTCGCGGACCTCCTGGCCGAACTTGAACCGGTAAAGGAGCTTGATCAGCGGGGGCATGAGCCCCATGGAGACGACGAGCGCGAGGGCCGCCGCCAGAGTGATGCCGATCACCGGGCGTCACCCTCCGTGATGAGGTCGATAACCCTTTCGAGCCCTGCCACGCGTGATCCCTTCACAATGACGACGTCTCCTGTGCGCATCCGCGCGCGCACGGCCGAGGCGGCCTCGTGAACGTCCGCAACGCGGACGCACTCGCCCTGCCACAGTCCCTGCCTCGCGGCGCCCTCGGCGCCGACGGCGATGCCCTCGGCCGCCCCGCCGACCACGACCAGGTGGGCCACGCCCGTGCGGGCGGCGAGCTCACCGATCCTCTCGTGCTCGACCCCGCCGTCCTCGCCGAGCTCGGCCATGTGGGCCAGGACGGCGATGGAGCGGCGGTCCCGGGCGAGGGCGCCCAGGGTGGTCAGCGCCGCCCGCATGGACTCGGGGTTGGCGTTGTAGGCGTCGTTGACGAGGGTGGCTCCGGCGTGCTCGGTGACCTCCATGCGCCACCGGCTGACCGGTGTCGCGGCGCCGAGCGCCTCGGCGATCTCGTCCACGCCCATGCCCAGTTCGTCGGCGACCGCGGCGGCGGCCAGCGCGTTGTGGACCTGGTGGGCGCCGACGAGGGCCAGTTCCACCCGGGCGGTGCGCCCGGCCAGGTGGAGGGTGAAGGAGGGGGCGCCCGTCTCGCGCAGGACCACGTCCGTGGCGCGCACGGTGGCGTCCTCCCCCAGTCCGTAGGTGACCACGCGCGCACGGGTGCGCGCGGCCATGGCGTTCACGCGCGGGTCGTCGGCGTTGAGGACGGCGACCCCTCCCGCGCCCCCGGCCTCGGCTCCCGGCGGGAGCGCCTCGACCAGCTCGCCCTTGGCCTTGGCGATGGCGTCGCGGTCGCCGAACTCCCCCATGTGGGCGCTGCCGACGTTGAGGACCACGCCGATCCGGGGCGGGGCCACGCCGCACAGGTGGGCGATGTGCCCGATGCCGCGGGCGGCGGCCTCCAGGACCAGGTAGCGGGTGCCGGTGTCGGCGCGCAGCACGGTGAGGGGGTGGCCGATCTCGTTGTTGAACGAGCCCGCCGGGGCGACGGTCGGGCCCATGCGGGCCACGACCTGCGCGATGAGGTCCTTGGTCGTGGTCTTGCCGGAGGATCCGGTGACCGCGACGACCTCGGCGCGCTCCGCTCCGCGGCGGGGATCGCTGAGTTCTCGCGCCACGTGCCGGGCCAGCCGCGTCAGGGCCGCGACGACTCCCTCGTCGCCGCCCCGCGCCAGCAGGTGGGGGGCGTCGACGGGCCGGGAGACCAGGGCCGCCGCCGCTCCGTCCGCGACCGCGGAGGCGGCGAAGTCGTGTCCGTCCACGCGTTCGCCGCCCAGGGCGACGAAGAGCGCGCCGGGCGCTGCCTGCCGCGAATCGATGACGACGGGGCCGTCGACGACGGCTTCGGGGCGCGCTGATCCGCCGATGGCGGTTTGGGTGATCTCAGCGATCCGATCGAGCGTGAGCGCGATCAAATCCACTCCTCATGTCAGGCCCGGTCCACGACGCCACAGGGGCGGCTGGCCACCCGGCCGGAGTCTCAGGTCAGGGGATGGCACCGCGGATGCCGCGCGTTGCCGCGCCGGGCCTCACCACGGTGTCGGCATGGGCCGCGTCGTGGTCGCCGCCGGGGGCGTCACGTGTCGGGCTGCGATTGCCGGACCTACCTTAGAACATCTTCGGGCGTCCGGAATCCCGCCGGGCCCCCACTGGCGGCAATATGCGCCACTTCGTGACCGTCGGCCCGCACCTGCCCGGAAGCGCTCGCGGGCCCTGAGGCGCGGACGCGCGGGGGGCGCGGGCGGTGCCCGCGCCCCCTCGTCCAGACGGTTCGCACTCCGGGAGTGTCGGGGTGTCAGCCCTGGTCAGGCACCCGGTGGATGTCCTGGAGGGCGACTCCCAGGCGCTCGCGTGCGCTCATGCCGAGGTGGTCCTCGATGGCCGCGCGCAGCACCTCACGGTCGTCGAAGGGCAGCACCTCGCCCTTGACGTACTGGCCGGTCTCGTGACCCTTCCCGGCGACAACCACCACATCGCCCGGGCGGGCGCGCTCGACGGCCAGGCGGATGGCCTCGGCCCGGTCGAACTCCACCGTGACCCGGGCGCGGTACTCCTCGGGGACCTTGGCGACCCCTTCGAGCATCGACGCGGCGATGCTCACGGGGTCCTCGGTGCGCGGGTTGTCGTTGGTGATGACCAGCTGGTCGGCCAGGCGCGCGGCTGCCTCGCCCATGAGCGGGCGTTTGGCGCGGTCGCGGTCGCCCCCGCAGCCGACCACCATGGTCAGCCCGCCCTCGGTGGTGGCGCGCAGGGAGGTCAGGACCGCCTCGATGGCGCCGGGCTTGTGCGAGTAGTCCACGAGCGCGGTGAAGTCCTGGAAGGCGTGGGGCACGGCGTTGGCCACGACCGGCTCCATGCGCCCGGGCACGCCCGGGGCGGCGGCCACACCGGCGATCGCGGTCTCCAGCGGCAGTCCGGCCTCGACCAGTCCGACGATGGCGGCCATCGCGTTGGAGACGTTGAAGGGGCCCGGCAGGGCGACGGAGGCGTTGGCCTCCATGCCGCCGGGGCCCACGATGCGAAAGGCGCTCCCCATGGCGCCCAGACGCACGTCCACGGCCCGCCAGTCGGCCTCCATGGCGGTGGCGGGGTCGGCGTCGCTGTAGCCGTCCACGGCGAAGGTGGAGACGGGGACGCGGCCGTCGGCCTCCACCATGTCCACGAGCGCTCGGCCGAAGCGGTCGTCGGCGTTGACCACCGCGATGTCGCAGTACTCGGGGGTGAACAGGCGGGCCTTGGCGTCGAAGTAGTCGCGCAGGTCGGAGTGGAAGTCCAGGTGGTCCTGGGACAGGTTGGTGAAGACCGCGACGTCGTAGCGGGTGCCGCCGACCCGGCTCAGGGCCAGGGCGTGGCTGGAGACCTCCATGGCGGCGGCGGAGACGCCGCGTTCGCGCATGAGGGCGAACAGGCCGTGCAGGTCGGTGGCCTCGGGTGTGGTGAGCGAGGAGACGACGCGATCGTCGCCCACACGCATCTCCACGGTGCCGACGAGGCCGGTGTGCATTCCGGCGTGGCGCAGGCCCGACTCGACCAGGTACGTGACGGTGGTCTTGCCGCTGGTGCCGGTGGTACCGATCAGCAGCAGGTCCTGCGCCGGGTCCTTGAAGACCCACGAGGCCGCCGTGCCCAGCGCGGCGCGCACGTCGGGGACCACGATGACGGGCAGCCCGGTGGCGGCGGCCCGCTCGGCCCCGTCCCCGTCGGTGAGGACGGCGGCGGCGCCCGCCTCGGCCGCCTGCTCGGCGAAGTCGGCGCCGTGCGCGCGGGTCCCGGGCAGGGCGGCGTAGAGGTCTCCGGGCCCCACCTTGCGGGAGTCGTGGGTGATGCCGCGGACGTGCACCTCCCTGTCCGGCACCTCGGGGGGTCGGTCCGCGCCCAGGTCCGGGCGCAGGAGGGAGGCGTCCGGCCCGAGCAGCGCTGCGAGGGCGGACAGTGGACGAAGTGGCGTGTGTTCAGGTCGCATTACCGGTGGCACGTGTGGAGGTTAACCGCTGTCGACGACCGGCCGGTAATTTCCACGCTGCGTTCGCCGAGGTTTCCCGAACCGGGCGTTTCGCCGAGGTTACGCGGGTTCGCCGTACGCGTCGATGACCGTCCGGGCTAGGCTGGAGGCGTCCTCGAATCCGCCCGGACGCGGAGGTGGCGCATGACCGGAACCCTCCCGTCGCGGCGCCCGCTGGTCCTCGACGGCGGGCTGGCGACACGCCTGGAGGCCTACGGACGCGACCTGCGCGGCGGGCTCTGGTCGGCGCGGCTGCTGGCCGAGGAGCCCGACCTCGTCCGGCGGGTGCACCGGGACTACTTCGAGGCGGGCGCGGACGTGGCCGTCGCCGCCGGGTACCAGGCGAGCGTTCCGGCGCTGACCGCGCGGGGCGCCACCGAGTCCGAGGCCCTGGCCCTGATCGCCCGCTCGGTGGAGCTGGCGCGGGCCGAGCGCGACGCGTTCGGCTCCGGCCTGGTGGCCGCCGGGGTGGGCCCCTACGGCGCGGCCCGGGCGGACGGCTCGGAGTACACCGGCGACTACGACCTGGACGAGGAGGGCCTGTACGCCTGGCACCGGGAGCGCTGGCGGGTGCTCGCCGACGCCGGGGCGGACCTGCTCGCCTGCGAGACGGTGCCCTCGGCGGCCGAGGCCCGGGCGCTGGCCCGGCTGCTCGCCCGGACCCCCGGCGCCCGCGCGTGGATCAGCTTCTCCTGCCGCGACGGCGAGCGCATCAGCGACGGCACGCCCCTGCGCGAGGCGGCCGCCGGACTCGCCCCGCTGCACGCCGACGGGCGGCTGGTGGCGGTGGGCGTCAACTGCACCGCGCCCCGGCACGTCCCCGCGCTGGTGCGCGCGGTCGCCGCGTGCGGCCTGCCGGCGGTGGCCTACCCCAACTCGGGGGAGGAGTGGGACGCGGCGCGGGGGCGGTGGACCGGCACGGCCGACCCCGAGGAGTTCGGCCGCGCCGCCGTGGGCTGGTACGAGGCCGGAGCGGTGCTCGTGGGCGGGTGCTGCCGCACCGGCCCCGAGCACGTGCGCTCCGTGCGCGCCCACCTGGACCGCGCCGCGGTCTGACGCGGGCGTTCCCGGCGTACCCGCCTAACCGGCGCCCTGGTCCTCCGACAGCCGGATGGCGGGCGGCTCGGTCCCCGACGGCGGGACCTTCAGCGTCTTGAGCGCGAAGGACATGACGTCGTTGAACACCGGCCCCGCGGCCTCGCCGCCGTAGTAGTCCTGCTGCGGGTCGTGCAGCACCACCTGGACCACGACCTCGGGGTCGTCGGCGGGCGCGAATCCGGAGAAGGTGGACGTGTACCCGCCGCCGTCGTAGTTGCCCGTCTCGGGGTCGAGCCGGTTGGCGGTACCGGTCTTGCCCGCGACCCGGTACCCGTCGATGCGGGCCTGGGGCGCGGTGCCCTCGTCGCTGGTGACCGCCTCCAGCATCAGCGCGAGCTGCTCGGCGGTCTCCTCGCTGAACACGCGCCGCCGGTCGGGCTCCTCGGATGGGGTGAACTCCCCCTGGGCGTTCACCGTCCCGGCGACCACGCGGGGCTCCACCCTCACCCCGCCGTTGGCGACGGTGGCGTACACCGACGCCATCTGCGCGGCGGTCACCGACAGTCCGTGGCCGATGGAGACCGACGGCAGCTGGGTGCCCCACCAGTCCTCCGGGTCCTTCAGGACGCCCGCCTGCTCACCGGGCAGCTGGAGCCCGGTCGGCTGGCCGAGCCCGAAGTCCTCCAGGTAGGAGTGCAGGACGCCCCGCCCCACCTGGTCGGCGATATTGATGGTGCCCACGTTGCTGGACTGGGCCATGATGCCGTTGGTGGTCAGGCGCAGGGTCTCGTGGGGGCTGGAGTCCCTGAACGTCACGTCCAGGTACCGCATGCTGTCGGGCACGGTGTAGACCGTCTCCGGGGTGGTGATGCCCTCCTCCAGCGCGGCGCCGATGGTGACGACCTTGTTGGTGCTGCCCGGTTCGAAGATCGTGGCCACCGCGCCGTTGGACCACTGTTCGGCGGAGCTGGAGGAGATGTCGCTCTGGGAGTAGGTCGGGTAGTCGGCCATGGCGAGGATCTCACCGGTGCCGACCCGCTCCACGATGACGCTGCCGCCCTGGGCGTCCAGCTCCTCCACGCGCTCGGCGAGGGTCCGGGCGGCGTACCACTGGATGTCCTGGTTCAGGGTCAGGCGCACGTCCTGGCCCGGCTCGGGTTCGCTGACCAGGCCGCCCGCCATGGGGATCTGGGTGCCGTCGGCGCCCACCTCGACGCGGCGCTTGCCCGCCTCACCGGCCAGGGTGTCGTTGAGGTAGCCCTCCAGCCCCTCCAGGCCGTGGCCCTCGGCGCCGACGAAGCCGACGAGGTCGGCGGCGCCGGTCTCCTCGGGGTAGACGCGCTCGTAGGAGACCTGCGAGCCGAGACCGGACAGGTTGAGGTCGGCCAGCTCCTCCCACTCCGCGGGCAGGACCCCGCGGGCGACCACCTCGTAGCGGCTGGGCGCGGCGTCCACCTTCTGGGCGACCTCTTCCTCCTCCAGGCCGAAGCGGGTGACCAGCTCGTCGACGAGCTGGTCGCGATCCTCCTCGGCGACCATCTCGGGGTCGACGAAGACGGTGCGCACCTCCAGCGACAGCGCGAAGGGGTTGCCGTCGACGTCGGTGATCTGGCCGCGCAGGGTGGGGATGTCGATGGTCTGGAGGCGCGTGTTGGAGGCCGCCTCGGCGTAGTGCTCGGCCTCCACGACCTGGATCTGCACCAGGCGTCCGGCGAAGAGCAGCAGGACCGCCATGACCAGGGCGCCGCCGATCTTGATGCGGCCCGGCGGCTCGCCCCTGCGGAAGGTACGGCGCAGCAGGGGCGGAAGCGGCGGCGGGGAGCCGCCGCGGCGGGTGCGCCCGCCGCCGCGCGCCTCCCGCGCCGGACGCCCCGAGGTGCGCGCCGGGGGCCGGGCTCCGCCGTCGGGGCGGCGCGGCTCGCGCTGGGGCCTCCTGTTGGGCCGCGACCCCGAGCGGTTGGCCGCTCCGGGCCTGCGGGGGTCCCGGGGACGCCGGTCTCTGGGAGTGCTCACTCACCGCTCCCGGTGGCGCCGCTGATCTCACCGGTCTCGGGGTCGAGGAAGAGCGGGGGCTCCCCGCCCTGCTCCATGCCCATGGCCTCGGCCTCGTCGGAGATGCGCTCGGAGCTCTCCAGCTCGGCGACCGTGCTGCGCCGCTGCTGCTCCTCGTAGGACAGCTCCCGGTTCTCCTCCTTGAGGTTGGCGATCGCGAAGGCCTCCTCGGCCACGACGCTGCGCAGGACGAGCAGGCTGACGAGCGTGGCCCCCAGCAGGAACAGGATGAGCAGGACGAAGGGGATGCGCGGCGCCCGGCCCTGCGCACCGTTCCCGGACCGGGCGCGCTTGGCCGGTGCGGGCGCGGCCGCGGGCTGGGCCGCGGTCCTGCGCGCGGGCTTGGGCCGCGCGGGGGCGGTCTTCCCGGCGGGGGCCTTGCCGCCGCGTACGGGCGTGCGGCGCGTGTCCGTCCTCGTGCTCATCTGGGTCTCCCTACTGCCGCGGCGGTCGCACGCGTTCGGCCGCCCGGAGGCGGGCCGACTGCGCGCGTGGGTTGCGTTCGTTCTCTTCGCCCGTGGGGAGTTCGGCCCCCCGGGTGAGCAGCCGGAGTTCGGGCTGCCGTTCGGGAAGGGGGACCGGCAGGTCGGCGGGCGTGGTGTCGGTGGCCAGCGCGGCCAGGGCCCTCTTGGTCATCCGGTCCTCCAGCGAGTGGTAGGACAGCACGGCCACGCGGCCGCCGACCGCCAGGCGCTCGATCGCGGCGGGCAGGGCGCGTTCGAGGATGGACAGCTCGGCGTTTACCTCGATGCGCAGGCCCTGGAAGGCGCGCTTGGCGGGGTGGCCGCCGGTGCGGCGGGTGGCCGCCGGAATGGCCTCGCGCACCAGTTCGGCCAGCGCGCGGGTGGACTCGATGGGTGCCTGGGCGCGCTGCCGCTCGATGGCCCTGGCCACGCGGGAGGCGAAGCGCTCCTCGCCGTAGGTGCGCAGCACGCGGGTGAGCTCGGCGACCGGGTAGGTGTTGACGACCTCGGCGGCGGTCAGCGACTGGTCGCGGTCCATGCGCATGTCCAGCGGCGCGTCGTGGGCGTAGGCGAAGCCGCGGTCGGTCTCGTCCAGCTGCGGCGAGGAGACGCCGAGGTCGAGCAGGACGGCGTCGGCCTCGGCGGCGCCCGCCTCGTCCAGGGCGCGCGGGATGTCGGAGTAGACCGCGTGCACGAAGCGGGTGCGGTCGGCGTAGGGCGCCAGGCGTGCGGCGCTGCGCTCCAGGGCGGTGGTGTCGCGGTCCACGCCGACCAGGCGCATGCCGGGGCAGGCGCGCAGGAGCGCCTCTGAGTGGCCGCCGAGGCCCAGGGTTCCGTCGACCAGGACGGCGCCGGGCCGCTCCAGGGCCGGAGCGAGCAGTTCCACGATCCGGTCGAGCATGACGGGCACGTGCAGGGGGTCGGCTCCGGAGCGGGCCGCGTCGAGGCGCGCCCGCTCCTCGGCGGTGTGCCCCCCGTCGGCGGGCACGCCGTCCGCGCCCGGGCGGGTGCCCCCGGTCCCGCCGTCCTGCCCGATGTCCCCCATGTGCTGCTGTTCCTCCACGCTGTCGCCGTCTCCCCCCGAGTCGCCGTGGTAGCGCCGCGGTCGGTGCGCTCCACGGTGTCCTTGGCACGGCCCGGCGGGTTCCGGCGGGCCTCCGGACACGGCCGCTATTGTCCACCTTCCGGTGGCTTCGCGCTCACGACCTGGCACCGGGGAAGTCGCGCCAGCTCGTGGAGACCGCGCCCGGAGGCCGTTGCCGGACTCCGGCTTGCGAGGGTGTGGACTGTGTGCTGGTCGGCCCGGCGGTGTTTCCGCCGGGGTCACAGCACCCCGGGCAGCACCTCCTCCGACAGTTGCGCGAAGGCGGGTTCCTGTTCGGCCTCGTAGTCCGACCACGCCCGGGAGTCCCAGATCTCCAGGCGGGTGTTGGCGCCGATCACGACGCACTCCCGGTCCAGGCCCGCGTAGTCGCGGAGCTTGGCCGGGATGGTGACCCTGCCCTGTTTGTCGCAGTTCTCGTCCGAGGCGCTGGCGAAGAGGACCCGGCTGTAGTCGCGCACCGCCTTGGCGGTGACCGGGGTGGTGGCGAGCGCGTCGGTGATGCGCCGGAACTCCTCCGCCGGGAAGACGTAGAGGCAGCGCTCCTGGCCCTTGGTGATCACCAGACCCCCCGACAGCTCGTCGCGGTACTTCGCGGGGAGGAAGAGACGCCCCTTCTGGTCGAGCCGGGGCGTGTGGGTGCCGAGGAACACACTTCCACCTCCCTCACCCTCGAAGTGGAGAATTCACCCTCTCCACGCTGCCCCACCTTACTCCACTCTTCCCCACCGTCAACAGAACTTTCCGGCTTTTGCGACCTCCAGAAGTCGCGAAAACGCAGGTCACAGCGTTGGACACGGTGGTGGGGGAAGGTGGAGGGCGCGGGGTGTGTCGCGGGGGCGCGATCCCCCGGGGCCGCGGCGACCTGCGGCGACGCCGCGCGCGTGCCCGCGTGCGCGTGCGCGGATGGGCAGGGCGGGT
The DNA here is from genome assembly GCF_028993595.1 of Nocardiopsis camelliae. Lineage (GTDB taxonomy): Bacteria > Actinomycetota > Actinomycetes > Streptosporangiales > Streptosporangiaceae > Nocardiopsis > Nocardiopsis dassonvillei. The sequence continues at coordinate 1,939,322 of NZ_CP118614.1, read as the reverse complement.
GCACGCCGGTGCGGCCCGGCGTGTCGGACCGGCGCGGCGGGATCCGGGCCGGTCGGAGCCGGGGTCCTCCCTCCCTGCGCACCCTCCCTCCCCGCACCGGTGCCACCGCCGAGGAAACAGGAGGGTGATCGGAGCCCTTTGACCTCTTTGACCATTCCTGGAACCAATCGGCCGCCGATTCCGGCACTTTGGTTTGCAATCGGTTCGAATGGGCTTAGCCTCAGTTCCGAACAGCGACACGCGGAGCCACAGGGAGCGGGAGGGGTCTGGTGTCACTCGGTACACACCACGGCGGTCGCGGGGGCGACGTCCAGGGGGACGTCGGTGAGATCGTCGCCGTGGCCGACCGCGTCCGCACCGCGATCGAGACGGTCATCGAGGGCAAACCGGAGGTGCTGCGCCTGGCGCTGACGGTCCTGCTCGCCGAGGGCCACCTGCTCATCGAGGACGTGCCCGGCGTCGGCAAGACCATGCTGGCCAAGGCCCTGGGCCGGGCCGTGGACTGCTCCGTGCAGCGCGTGCAGTTCACGCCGGACCTGCTGCCCAGCGACATCACCGGCGTCAGCGTCTACCACCAGGACCGGCGCGAGTTCGAGTTCAACCCCGGCCCGGTGTTCGCCAACATCGTGGTGGGCGACGAGATCAACCGCGCCTCGCCCAAGACCCAGGCCGCCCTGCTGGAGTGCATGGCCGAGCGCCAGGTGAGCGTGGACGGCCAGACCCGCGCCCTGGAGCGGCCGTTCATGGTGGTGGCCACCCAGAACCCGGACGACATGGAGGGCACCTACGCCCTCCCCGAGGCCCAGCGCGACCGGTTCATGGCCCGCGTCTCGGTCGGCTACCCCGCCCCCCAGGCAGAACTCGACATGATCGACTCGCACAGCTCCAGCTCTCCGCTGGAGGACCTGACACCGGTCACCAGCGCCGCCCAGGTCCGCGACCTGGCCGACCGGGTGCGCACGGTGCACGTGGCCCCGGGCATGCGCCGCTACGTCGTGGACCTGGTCAACGCGACCCGCACCAGCCCCGAACTGCGCCTGGGCGCCTCACCGCGGGCCACCCTGCACCTGGTGCAGGCCGCCCGCGCCTACGCCGCCCTGGACGGACGCCACTACGTCGTTCCCGACGACGTGCAGGCACTGGCCGTGCCGGTGCTCGCGCACCGGCTGCTGCCCGGCCCCGAGGCGCAGATGGAGCGCCTGACCCCCGAGCAGATCGTGGCCAAGCTGGTCGCGCGCCTGCCCGTGCCCGGCCCGCAGTAGACCCGGCGCCCGCGGCCCTCCGCCCCGCCCCGTACGCACCCGCCCCGAGAGAGGGTCCATGCGCCCGCACCGAACCCTCACCGCACGAGGCGTCTGCATGCTCATCCTCGGCCTGACCGCCCTGGTGGCCGGCCTGGTCGTGGGACAGCGCGAGGTCGTGGGCCTGGGCGTGCTGCTCACCGTGCTCCCGCCGCTGTCGGCGCTGACCGTCCTGGGAGCCGCCTCCCGCGTCGTGCACAGCCGCACCCTGTCCCCCGTGCGCATCCCGGCCGGACACAACGCCCGGGTGGAACTGCGGGTGGGCAACTCCTCGCGGACCTGGCCGGTGGCCGCGCTGTCGGTGCGGGACACGCTGCCCGTGCCGCTGGGCGGCGAACCCCGCTACACGGTGGGCTACCTGCGCCCGCGCGCCGTGCGCGACGTCGCCTACCTGGTCCGCCCGGCCGTACGCGGGGACTACCCGGTGGGCCCGCTGTGGATCGGCGTGACCGACCCGCTGGGATGCGTGCGGGTCAGCCGCGACGTGGGCGGACCCTCGCGCCTGCTCGTGACCCCCGTGACCGTCCCGCTGCCCGCGCTGGGCACCGCGAACGGCTCCAAGGGCGAGGACTCGCCGCGGCGTTCGATGAGCGGCGCCGGGGAGCAGGACCCCGTCCCCCGCGAGTACCGGTACGGCGACGACCTGCGCAAGGTGCACTGGCGGTCCACCGCCAAGCACGGTGAGCTGATGGTGCGCCGGGACGAGCAGCACTCGCGGGAGAGCAGCGCGGTCCTGCTGGACATGCGGCTCGGGGCGCACGGGCATCCGGGTCCCGCCGGGTCCCTGGAGACCGCCGTGAGCGCCGCCGCCTCGGTGGCGGTGCACCTGATCGACGGCGGCCACGAACTGCGCCTGCACACCGAGCGGGGCCGGGTCGGGACCACGAGCGCGTCGGGCGTGCTGGACGGCCTGGCCGTCGCCGAGCCCTCCGACACCCCCGGGCTGCTCGGCGGGATCGGCATGCTGGCCGAAGCCCGCGGGACGACCGGCCTGGTCGTGGCGGTGCTGGGCGCGGTGGACCCCGAGGAGGCCGCCGCCCTGGCCCGCACGGGCGGCCGCGGCACGCGCGTCGCCGTGCTGTGCGCGCACGCCGCCTGGCCCGGCCCCGACACCCTGCGCGGGGTCCACGACGTGCTGACCGGGGCCGGATGGCGCGTCGTCGTGCTGGGCTCCACCGCCGAACTGCCCGACCTGTGGCGCCGCGCCTGCGCGCCCGCTCCCGCCGCCGGGCCGCACATCCCTCGGAAGGTTGCGCGTTGAGAGCACTGATGCCCCTGGCCACCCTGGTCTGCCTGCTGATGGCGCTGCCGCTGCTGGGCGGCCTCGTACGGGGTGAGGCCTGGTGGGTTCCGGCCCTCGTGATGGCGGCGGCGGTGGGCGGCGTGTCCGCGCTGTACCGCCTCAGCGGCTGGAGCTCCTTCCCGGTGCCGTTCCTCCAGGTGCTGGCGGCGGCACTGCTGATGGCGCCGCTGTTCGCCGGACACGTCGCGCCCCTGGGGCTGCTGCCCTCCGGTGACGTGGCGGCGCACCTGCTGCGGCTGTTCGACGAGGGCCTGGAGACGATCGACACCAGCACGCCCCCGGTCTCCTCCACCGCCGGGGTCATGCTGATCATCGCGCTGGTGTTCGTGCTGTTCGCGATCGTCGCGGACCTCCTCGCGGTGACCGCGCGCTGCCCCGGGATGGTCGGCGCCCTGGTGGCCGTGCTGATGGCGGTCCCGCTGATCGTGGACGGCGCCGGGTTGGGCTGGCTCCCCGCGACCAGCAGCGCGGTCGGCTTCCTGCTGCTGCTCGCGGTGGACGTGTGGGTGCGCGGCCGCGAGTGGGGCGTGCGCGTCCCCGACGGCCACGACTCCTCGGCCCGCGTGCTGAGCGCGGTGGGCAGGGCGACGACGGTGGCGCTGGCCTCGGCCGCCGCGGTGCTCCTGGCGCTGGCGGTGCCGCTCGCGGTGCCGTCGCTGCGCACCGACGTGCTCCACACGATGGCCGACGGCACCTACATCGGCACCGGCGGAGGCCGCATCACCACCACGCACCCGCTGGTCTCGCTGCGGCGTGAGCTGGCCTCCTCCTCCGACCGCACGGTGCTGACCTACCGGACCGACGCCGAGCGGCCCGACTACCTGCGCACGTACGTGCTGGACGAGTTCGACGGCGCGAACTGGACGATGACGCCGGTCAGCGCCTCGGGCGACACCGTCGTCGACGGGGAGCTGCCGCTGCCCACCGGGTGGGGCTCGGAGCCCTCCGGCGACGCGGTGACCACGCGGATCTCGATGGACTCGGACGCGCCCGGGATCGACTTCCTGCCGCTGCCGTACTGGGCGCGGACGGTGGACGTGCCCGGCGAGTGGTACGCCGACCCGGCGAGCCACGTGGTGTTCACGACCGAGAGCGCGCCCACGGGGCTGAACTTCACCGTGGAGACCCTGGACCGGGAGCCCTCCGCCGAGGAGCTGGCCGACAGCGGCGGCCCGCGATCGCTGCCGGGCGACTTCCGCGGCCTGCCCGGCGGCCTGGACCCGCGGGTGCGGGAGCTGGCCGAGGACCTGACCGAGGACGCGCAGAGCCCCTACGAGCGCGCGGTGGCGCTCCAGGACCACTTCGCGGGGGGCGCGTTCACCTACGACCTGTCCCCGCCCGCAGTGCCCGACGGGGCCGACCCGCTCGCCTACTTCCTGTTCGAGGACCGGGTGGGCTACTGCGAGCAGTTCGCCGGGGCGATGGCGGTCATGGCCCGGCAGGTGGACATCCCGGCACGGGTGGCGGTGGGCTACACCGCGGGCGAGCAGCAGGGCGACGGCCGCTGGGCGGTGTCCGTGGGCGACGCCCACGCCTGGCCGGAGCTGTACTTCGAGGGCGCGGGCTGGGTGCGGTTCGAGCCGACCCCCTCCTCCGCCGGGGGGCAGGGCTCGGCGTCGGTGCCCGAGTACTCCCGGGGCGGGCAGGAGGGCGTCGACAACCCGGACGGGACCGCGGAGGAGCCGCTGGAGCCCTCGCCCGAGGAGCCGGACGTTCCGCGGGACGAGGCCACTGAGGAGGCCGAGGAGCCCAGCGAGGCCCCTGAGGAGGAGCCCGGGGACGAGCCCTCCCCATCGGTGGCCGCCCCGGGCGACGACACGCGGGACGGCCCGGACCTGTCGTGGCTGCCCGTGGCGGGCGCCGCCGCGGGCGCGCTGATGCTGTTGGCCCTGCCCGCGCTGGTGCGAGCCCTGACGCGCTGGTCCCGGACGGCGTCGCTGACCGGCGGCGCGGGAACGTCGGGCGCGCACACCGCGTGGCGGGAGCTGCGGGACACCTGTCTGGACCTGGGCGGTACGTGGTCGCTGGCGGAGAGCCCGCGCGCCACGGCCGAACGCCTGGCCGCTTCCGGTCCGGCGCCCCGGACCGACGCGGCCCCGGTGGGGCTGATGTCGGGGGCGGCCCCGGGGCCGGTGGCGCCGGAGGCCGCGGCGGCGCTGCGGCGGCTGGCCCTGGCCGAGGAGGAGGCGCGCTACGCGCCCTCGCCCCGGGTCCCGGAAGGGTTGCGCGAGGATCTGCGGACGGCCCTGGCGGGGCTGACCGGGGTGGTCGGCGCGGCGTCGCGCGTCCGCGCGGTGCTGCTGCCCCGGTCGCTGGCCCCGTGGCACCGTCCGGGCCGTGCGGCCGACCCCGAGCCCGTGACGTCCTAGCGGGGCGGCCGGGGCCCGCGCACGCGATCCCGGTTCCCGGCTCGCTCCGTTCCGTGTGCGGACCCCGCGTGCGGGATGCTCGCCCGTACCGACGGGTCCGGGCGCCGGTACACCCGGTGGCGCGGCCCCGTGTCCGGTCTACGGGTCAGAGTCCCTCTCCTGCGGAGTCGGCGCTCCGGACCGGGACACCGTTCCGGGGCTGTCCGCGTCGGCGACGAACCCAACCGGTACGCCCCGGGCTCCTACGCTCCCCACCCGGAAAACGTGGTGGGGCCCCCCCCCCCGGGGGGGGGGCCCCCCCGGGGGGGGGGGGGGGCGGTTCTGGGGCCCCGACCGGCGGAGCACGGCCGGGCGCGACCGCCGAGGGTGTGGGACCGGAGTCCTACTCCTCACCCTCCTGGCGACGGCGCCAGCGCTCCTCGAAACGGTTCATCATGCCGGGGCGGCTGCCGCCACGGCGCTTCTGCTTGGGCTCGGCCGCCACGGCGCCCTGGTCGGCGCCGCCGCTCCCGGAGGCCTTGCGCCAGGCGTTGGCGCCCCACAGGAAGCACAGCAGCATGACGAGGAAACCGAGGACGCTGATGGCGACCTGGGCGACTGTGGACTGGAGCATCAACCCCGTCATCAGCAGCACGATACCGACGACGAAACCGAGTCCGGCCTTGATGATCCAGCGCTTGTAATGGACCGCGGGGTTCGTTTGCCGAACGGTGTTCGCGAACTTCGGGTCCTCGGCATACAGCGCCCGCTCGATCTGGTCGAGCATGCGCTGCTCGTGTTCAGAGAGCGGCACGGCGCCTCCCTACGGCAGTCCCCGGTTGGGGTGACGGGTACTGAAGAACAGTCTCTTGGTCAGTGGTATGCCCAGAATACGATGAGCTAGCGCCCGGTGGAAAGAAAAGCTGCGTGCGTACCTGACCACCAGGGGCCACGATACCCTCGCCCTGTATCGGAAACACCGGCTTCCATGCCTCTCTTCTTACCCTCATTCCGGTCCTACCCTGGGGAACGCTCCGAGGGCCCCGGAAGTTGCCGCATCATACGTCGTTTTCGTCACGCTTGGCCAACACGGCCGACTGTATCGCGCCCGGCCCGAAACGTGCCGTTACGCGATCCATAACCCGTTCAACATCCCTCCAACCCGATTCCTCCTCTCCCAGTGCCAACTGGCGGTGCACCTGTTCCACCGGGACGACCCCCTCCACCCGCACCCCCACCAGGCGCAGCGGCACCCCCCTCAACCCGGAGGCGGTGTACAGCTCGCGGGCGACGGCGCTGATCTCGCGGGCCACGTCGGTGCCCTCGGCCAGGGTCCGCGACCGGGTGATGGTGGAGAAGTCGCCGCGGCGCAGCTTCACGCTCACCGTGCGCCCCGCCTGCCCCGACGCCCTCAGGCGGCGCCCGACCTTCTCGGCCAGCCTCAGCAGCTCGCGGTCCACCACCCCGGGGTCGGCCACGTCCTCGTCGAAGGTCTCCTCCGAGCCGATGCTCTTGTCCGGGGACTCGGGCACGACCGGGCTGGTGTCCACCCCCCGCGACAGCTCGGCCAGGCGGGTCCCGGCCTTGTCGCCCAGCTCCATGCGCAGCAGGTCCGGCTCGTAGCGGGCCAGCTGGCCGACCGTGCGCACGCCCAGCCGGGCCAGGGTCTGCTCGGTCCGGTCCCCCACCCCGGGCAGCGCACCGACCGGCAGCGGGTCCAGGAAGCCGCGCACGTGGGCGGTGGGCACCAGGAGCAGGCCGTCGGGCTTGCAGTGCGTGGAACCGAGCTTGGCGGTGAAGCGGGTGGCGGCCACACCCACGGAGCAGGTCAGGCGCTGTTCCCGGCGCACCCGCTCGCGGATCATCGCGGCGATGCGCACCGGTCCGCCCAGGCGGCGGCGCGAGCCGGACACGTCCAGGAAGGCCTCGTCCAGGGAGAGCGGCTGCACCAGCGGCGTCACCGAGCGCAGGATGTCCATGACGGCCTCCGACGCCTGGCGGTAGGCGGGGCCGTCGGGCGGGAAGACCAGGGCGTCCGGGCACAGGCGCAGGGCCCGCGCCATGGGCATGGCCGAGTGGACGCCGTGCGCGCGGGCGAGGTAGTCGGCGGAGGAGACCACGCTGCGCGGGCCGGTACCGCCCACGATGACCGGGCGTCCGCGCGCCTCGGGGTGGCGCAGCTGCTCGACGCTCGCGAAGAAGGCGTCCATGTCCAGGTGCAGGATGTGGCAGTCGCCGTCCGGTCCGGAGCCGTCCGCGGGAAAGTCCGCGTCCAGCGCCGCGATGCCCTCCGGGGAGACCATGCCCCGCATCGCGGCGCCGCGTTCCAGTTGGCGTCGGCTCATACAGCCAGGTTATGCCGTGCCGGGGACGCTCCGGCCCCGGCACCGGGGTTCAGGAGCGGTGCGCGACGACGTGCAGTTGGGTGGCGATGCCGATCAGCTCGGGGTGCTCGGCGGCGGCCCTCTCCAGCTCCACCAGGTGCTGCCCGGCGTGGGCGTCGCCCTCCCAGGCGTGCCCGGGCACGAGGTCGGCGAACGCGCGGACCCCGCGGACGCTCTCCCCGGACAGTCCGGCCCGGCCGATCAGCTCCAGGACCTGCTGGCGGGTGAAGCGGCGCGGCATCGGGTCGCCCTCGCCCCAGCGTCCGTCGGGGTCGCCGAGCAGGTGGTGGGCCTCGGTGATGTGTCCGGCCAGCGCGCGGTGCAGGGCTCCGGCGACCGCGTTGGTGACCAGCAGGCTCACCGCGCCGCCCTCGCGGGTGATGCCGACCACGTCGTGCAGCGCCGCGGCGGGGTCGTCCACGTACTCCAGCACGTTGTGCACCAGGACGAGGTCGGCGCTGGCCGACGCGAACAGGGCGGCCAGGTCGCGGGTCTCCCCCTGGACCCCGCGCACGGACACCCCCCGCTCCGCTGCGCGCCGCTCCAGGGCCGCGAGCGAGTCGGGGCTGGGCTCGACCACGGTCACCCGGTGGCCGAGTTCGGCCAGGGGGACGGCGGCGCCGCCGGTGCCCCCGCCCGCGTCGACGATCTCCAGGGGCCCGTCCCCGAGCCGGTCCAGCAGTCCGACGAGGGCGTCCCACACGACCGCGGTCCGGGCCGCGTTGGCGGCCCGCCCCGGGCCGGTCGCCCCGCTCGCGCCGAGGCCGCCGCCCGCGGCCACGCTGGTCCTGTCAGTCACCTGCGTTCCCTCAATCCACGTTGCCGCGACGGTCCCCCGCGCGCCGGTGCCGGTCGCGCCCTAGAGCGAGAGCGTCGGCTTGTTCTCCATCAGCCTGGACAGGAGTCCGCTGACGAAGTTGGGGGACTCGTCGGTGGACAGCTCCTTGGCCACGCCGACCGCCTCGGCGATCGCCACACCGTCCGGGATCTCCTCGGCCCACAGCAGTTCGTAGGCGCCCATCCGCAGGATGTTGCGGTCCACGACCGGCATGCGCTCCAGGGTCCAGCCGATGGCGTAGGTGTCCAGGAGCTCGTCGATGCGCTCGCGCCGCTCGTCGACCGAGCGGGCCAGGCTCTCGGTGAAGTCGTTGATCGGCGGTTCGGGCTGGGCCCGCCGGCGCCGGATGACGTCCTCCACCGATGTGGCGCGCACCTCGGCCTCGTAGAGGACCTCGACCGCGCGCCGCCGTGCCTTGCGCCGTGCTCCGCTCATCAGTTGACTCGCCCGAGGTAGTCACCCGTGCGGGTGTCGACCTTGACGCGCTCGCCTTCGCTGATGAACAGGGGCACCTGGATGGTGGCGCCGGTCTGGACGGTGGCGGGCTTGGTGCCGCCGGTGGAGCGGTCGCCCTGCACGCCCGGGTCGGTCTGGGTGATCTCCAGCTCGACGGCGGGGGGCAGCTCGATGTAGAGGGGGTTGCCCTCGTTGGTGGCCACGGTGGCCTTGGTGTTCTCCAGCAGGAAGTCCTTGCCGCCGCCGACGACGGCCTCCGGGACCGGGATCTGGTCGTAGGTGCTGGTGTCCATGAAGATGAAGGCCTCGCCGTCGTGGTAGAGGTACTCCATCTCGCGGCGGTCGACGTTGGCGAACTCGACCTTGGACCCGGCGTTGAAGGTCTTGTCGACGATCTTGCCCGTGAGGACGTTCTTCAGCTTGGTACGGACGAACGCGCCGCCCTTGCCCGGCTTGACGTGCTGGAACTCCAGGACGTTCCAGAGGACGCCGCCGTCGAGCCGCAGGGTCGTGCCGTTCTTGATGTCGTTCGTCGTGGCCACTTCGGTCGTCTCTCCAAGGGGTTTGACACGTCGGGGACCGGCCCCCTCGGGGGCCCGGTCTGTGTTCGGTGGGGCCGGGCACGGGCACCTCGGGGAGCTTCCCCGGGCACGCCGGTGCGCACGTCGCCTGTGTGCAGTCTAGTGGCTTCGCGGAACCTGGGTGCCGCCCGTGACCGCGCGGTACGCCTCGTCCAGCAGTTCGGGTGCGGGGCCGCTGAGGATGGCGGGCCGCGCCAGACCGTCCAGGACGACGAAGCGCAGGGTGGCCCCGCGGGCCTTCTTGTCCACGCTCATGGCGGCGCGCAGTTCGGGCCAGGCCTCGGGGGCGTAGGAGACGGGCAGGCCGACCGAGGAGAGCAGCGAGCGGTGGCGCCGGACCAGGTCGTCGCCCACGCGGCCGTCCAGGCGGGCGAGTTCGGCGGCGTAGACCATGCCGATGGAGACCGCGTAGCCGTGCCGGAAGGTGTAGTTCTCGGCGCGCTCGATGGCGTGGCCCAGGGTGTGGCCGTAGTTGAGGATCTCGCGGCGGCCGCTCTCGCGCAGGTCGCCGGAGACGACGTCGGCCTTGACCCGGATGGCGCGCTCGATGAGCTCCCGGGTGTGCCTGCCCTCGGGTTCGGCCGCGCCCTCGGGGTCGTCCTCGACCAGGTCGCAGATGACGGGGTCGTCGATGAACCCGGCCTTGACGATCTCGGCGAGGCCGCCGATGTAGTCGGCCCGGGGCAGGCTCGGCAGGGTGGCGAGGTCGCACAGGACCCCGGCCGGGGGGTGGAAGGAGCCGACGAGGTTCTTGCCCTCGGGGGTGTTGATGCCGGTCTTGCCGCCGACGGCGGCGTCGACCATGCCGAGCAGGGTGGTGGGCACCAGGACCGAGCGCACGCCGCGCAGCCAGGTGGCGGCGACGAACCCGGCCAGGTCGGTGGCGGCTCCCCCGCCCACGCCGACGACGGCGTCGCTGCGGGTGAAGCCCCGCTGCCCGAGCCGGGACCACAGGTCGGCGGCGACGGCGGCGGTCTTGGCGGCCTCGCCGTCCGGGACGGGCATGGAGTGCGCCCGGTAACCGGCGGCCTCCAGCGCGCCGACCACGGGGCGGGCGATCCCGTCCAGGCCCCGGGGGTGGATGACGGCCACCTGGGCGGCGTCGCCGACCAGGGAGGGGAGTTCGGAGAGGACCCCGCTGCCGACCACCACGTCGTAGCGGCCGGCGGAGTCGCCCACACCGATCCGGGTCACGGTCACTGCTGAGCCTTTCCGGAGTCCTGTCCGGCCAGCGAGGGCAGGATGGCGTCGACGATCTCTTCGGGGTGGTAGCCGGTCGTCTCGACGGTGACGCTGGCCAGGCGCTCGTAGACGGGCAGGCGCTCGTTGAGCAGCTGGCGCAGCCGGGTGCGGGGGTTGCCCGCGAGCAGGGGGCGGGCCACGTCCATGCCCACGCGCTTGGCGGCCTCGCCAAACTCCACCTGGAGGTAGACCACGTGGTGCTCGGCCAGGTCTCGCTGGGTGTCCTCGTCCAGGACCGCGCCGCCGCCGACGGCGATCACGCCCTCCCAGGCGCGCAGCCCCTCGGCGACGACCTCGCGCTCCAGGGCGCGGAAGCGCTCCTCGCCGTCCTCGACGAAGATGTCGCCGATGGGCTTGCCCGCGCGCTTCTCGACCTCGGTGTCGGTGCACAACAGGTCGGCGCCCAGGCGCCCGGCCAGGGCCTCGCCGACGGTGGACTTGCCCGACCCGGGCGAACCGATGAGCACCGCGATCGCTTTTGCCACGCTCTTCCCATCTGGAGAATCCGGGGCACCGCGCACTGAGAAGCGCTGTCCCCGGCCTTGGTCTTGCCGTCCCCCCACCTTAGCTTCGCGGGGGGAACGCGAACCATCGGCGGGGACGCGGACCGTCCCCGCGCCTGTGGACAACCGTTGCGGCAAGGGGACGCCAGGGGCGGTTCCCAGTCCGCTTCCGTCCCGTCCGTGAACGGGACGGAAGCCCGCCGAGGCCGGGACCGAAGGTCAGCGGATGGTCAGCGCGTCCAGGTAACCCCTGAGGTTGCGCGCGGTCTCGGCGACCGAGTCGCCGCCGAACTTCTCGACGGCGGCCTCGGCGAGCACCAGGGCGACCATCGCCTCGGCGACCACACCGGCGGCCGGGACGGCGGTGACGTCGCTGCGCTGGTGGTTGGCCTGCGCGGGCTCACCGGTCTCGACGTCGATGGTGTCCAGCGCCCGGGGGACCGTCGCGATGGGCTTCATGGCCGCGCGCACGCGCAGCGGGTCGCCGGTGGTCATACCGCCCTCGACGCCTCCGGCGCGGTTGGTGCGGCGGCGCACGCCGTCCGGACCGGGTTCGATCTCGTCGTGGGCGGCCGAACCGCGGCGGGCGGCGGTGCGGAAGCCGTCGCCGACCTCCACGCCCTTGATGGCCTGGATGCCCATGAGCGCACCGGCCAGGCGCGCGTCCAGGCGCCGGTCCCAGTGCACGTGGCTGCCCAGGCCGGGCGGCAGGCCGTAGGCCAGCACCTCGACCACGCCGCCGAGGGTGTCACCGGACTTCTTGGTGTCGTCGACCTCCTCGACCATGCGGGCGCTGGTCTGGGCGTCGAAGCAGCGCAGCGGGTCGGCGTCGATCGCGGCCAGGTCCTCCGGACGCGGCTCCGGGGCGTCCTCGGGCACCGCCACGGGTCCCATGGACACCACGTGGCTCAGGATCTCCACGCCCAGGGCCTGGCGGCAGAACTGGCGCGCCACCTCGCCGATAGCGACGCGGGCGGCGGTCTCGCGGGCGCTGGCGCGCTCCAGGATCGGCCGCGACTCCCCGTGGCCGTACTTCTGCATGCCGACCAGGTCGGCGTGGCCGGGGCGGGGCCGGGTGAGCGGCGCGTTGCGCGCCACGCTCTCCAGCTCCTCGGCGGGCACCGGATCGGGGGACATCACCTTCTCCCACTTGGGCCACTCGGTGTTCCCGACCTCGATCGCGACCGGACCCCCCTGGGTGCGGCCGTGACGGATGCCCCCGATCACGGAGACCTGGTCCTTCTCGAACTTCATCCGGGCACCCCGTCCGTACCCGGCGCGACGGCGGAGCAGCGCGGCGGCGATGTCGTCCGAGGTGACGGACACACCGGCCGGGAGGCCCTCAAGAATCGCGACGAGTGCGGGTCCGTGGGACTCCCCCGCGGTCAGCCAACGCAACATGTGCACGATCCTTTCACGGATCGCCGTGCGGTGGCACCGCGGGTTCAGGGTTGTGGAAAGAGCGCGCCCCCCGCCAGGACGGTGGCCAGCGCGGCGGCGAGCATGAAGGGGCCGAGCGGGAAGGGGTCCCTGCGGGTGAGCCGCCGCAGAGCCATGAGCACGATCCCCACCAGGGAGAAGGCCGCGAAGGCCCAGAACACGGCGACCAGCGCGCCGAGGGTCCCCGCCGCCCACCCCGCGTACAGCGCGGTGAGTCCGGAGAGCTTGACGTCGCCGAAGCCCAGCCCCGCGCTGTGCACCCGCCACAGCAGCCAGTACAGCACCGTGACCAGGACCATGCTGACGAGCGCCCCGACGGCCCGGTCGGTGTCGGGTCCCTCGGGGGGCAGCAGGACGGCCAGCCCGATCAGGACCGCGGCGACGGGGTAGGCGGGGAAGACGACGGCGTCGGGCAGGCGCATGACCCGCAGGTCGATGACGGCCAGCGGCACGCCGACGGCGGTCAGCCAGAGCACGGCCAGCACGCCGAACGGGCACCAGTCGGGTTGGAGGGTGGCCCACAGGCCGACGCAGCCGAAGAGGGCGGCGGTCACGACGACGACCGCGGGGTGGGACCGGACGACCTGCTCGCAGTGGGGGCAGGCCCCCCGTCTTCGGAACGTCCGGGCCTCCACCGCCGGGAACCAGCGCAGGAAGCGCAGCTCGGCCCGGCAGTGGGGGCAGCGGGGCGGCGGCGGGCCCTCGTCGTCCTCCTCAGGCGGGAGGCGGCGCTCGCCGTGCACGTCCTCCCCCGTGTCGGGGACCGCGGTGGCGTCGTCGCGCGCGGGTTGGACGTGCCGGTCGGCGGAGGGCGTGAGCGAACCGCGGGAGGCGGGTGCGGGCGGCGGGCCGGCGGGGCCGAAGAGGTGGACAAGGCGGCCGTTGACCTGGCCCACCACCACTCCGAGCAGGGCGAGGAGGACGGCGACGGACGCCGTCCACAGGTGCGGGTGGAGGAGGAGTGTCGAGGGGGTGGGCATGATGGGAAGCTACCCTTCCGGGGCCCGCGGCGACACCGCCCGGTCCGGCCTGTGGACAACTCCCCGTCCGCGAACGCCGTGGCACCGCACGCCCGCACGGGGCGTGCACGGGGCCAAGGCGCGGAGCGGTCCGGAGCCGCGGGGCCCGCGGCCCGGCCGGAGGCGACCGGGACGGGGTCAGTCCCGGTCGGCGGTCCCGGGCACGCTCGGGGGCGCGTCGCCGCGCCGGGCGCGCACGACGGCGCTCAGTTCGATGCCCCCGGGCAGCACGTGGCGCAGTTCGGCGGTGAGCCGCTCGGCCACGCGCCGCAGGACCTCGTCGTCGCGCTCCTCGAGTTCGAGGCGGATGCCGATCTCGCCGCGCTCGGAGGGGTGGATGCGGACGCGCTCGATGCCGAACTCGCCCTTGGTGACCTGGTAGACGAGTCCGAGGACCTGCGGGTCGTCCTTGGGCTCGGGTACGGCGCCGGTCTCGGCGATCATGCCGAGGAAGGGGCCCTGCACGGTGTAGGGCACGGGACCGGCCACGTCGAGCACCAGCGCGTCCGCCTCCTCCTCCAGGGCCGCCTGGCAGGCGTCCCTGACGGTGAAGGGCACCGGGCGCGCGTCCGGGCGCCAGCGGCGGACCGCGTCCACGGAGGTGAAGGCGAGCATGCCGCGCCGCCCGTCCCTGCCGGTCATGATCGGGACGGCGACCTCGCTGTTCTTGTCCTTGGTGAGCCCGCCGACGCCCTCCTCGGTCTCGGTGGCCACGGCGACCACGGGGATGAGCACGCGGGTTCCGCTGAGCGCGGCCAGCACCTGGCGGTCGCCCGTGGCGCCCGTCGCGTGTTCGCGCAGGCGTGCCTCGACCTCGGGATCGACGCTGCCGTCGTCGTCGCGGAAGTTCTGGGCGCCGATGATGGATGGTCTGCTCACGTGCACCGACTCTACCGGTGGGGCGCGGGGCCCGTGGCGGGCACGCCCGAAGCGGCTCGGGCGGGGCGACGCGCGCCCGGGTCCGGTCCGTCTTCGGCGGATTCGGACACACGAAACGGTCGGGCCCGCGGGCGGGGCGGGCGCGGCCCTCACCCCCGCCGGGCGGTTCCGCCCTCCTCCAGCGCGCCGATGATCGAGCCGAGCTGGGCGACCTGCTCCTCGCTGAGGCGGTCGAAGATCAGCGAGCGCACGCGCTCGGCGTGTCCGGGCGCGGCCTGGTCCAGGAGGAGGGAGCCCTTCTCGCTGAGCACGGCCCACAGCCCGCGGCGGTCGTCGTCGCAGTGCTCCCGGTGCACGTAGCCGCCGCGTTCGAGCCGTGCGACCTGGTGGGAGAGCCTGCTCTTGGACACGATGACGCTGTCGGCCAGCACCCGCATGCGCATGCGCCGCCCCTCGGCCTCGGACAGGTGCACGAGGATGCCGTACTCGATGAGGGAGAGCCCGGTACGGGCGCGCAGGTCCTTCTCCAGCTCGTCGTAGACCCAGGCGTTCATCCTGAGGAAACCACGCCAGACGTGCTGTTCTCCGACGTCAAGCCATCCGGCGTTGTTCATGCGGCCCATCGTAGCGGCGTGTCCGAAACCCCCGCCCCGCCACACCGTCGGGCCCCGGGTCGGCCCGTGGTGGGCTGTGGTGGGAGAACGCCTTGCACGAGGGCCTCGCATTGCCTAAACTCCTCTTCCGAGGAAGATTCTTCTAAGAAGCCTTGTTACACCTCAGCGAATGGGCCCGACCCCCGGGTCCGCCGACCCGACAGGGAGACACCATGGCAGCGCAGGAACTCCAGGCCGGAACCTGGAAGATCGACACCGCCCACAGCGTCGTCGGCTTCTCCGTACGACACATGATGGTCAGCAAGGTCCGCGGGCGCTTCGAGAAGTTCGACGCCACGCTGACGGTGCCCGAGGACCCCACCCAGGCGTCCGTCGAGGCCACCATCGACGCCAGCTCGATCAACACCGACAACGGCGACCGCGACAACCACATCCGCTCCGCCGACTTCTTCAACGTCGAGGAGCACCCGGAGTTCACCTTCCGCTCCACCGGCGCCGTCGCCAAGGGCGAGGACTTCGTCCTGCAGGGCGAGCTGACCATCAAGGGCAACACCCGCCCCGTCGAGATCGCGCTGGAGTTCAACGGCTCCACCATCGACCCCTACGGTCTCAACCGCGCCGGCTTCACCGGCTCCACGCAGATCAGCCGCAAGGAGTTCGGCGTGGACATCGAGATGCCGATGGACGGCGGCGGCGTGGTCGTCGGCGACAAGATCACCATCGACATCGACGCCGAGTTCACCCGCCAGGCCTGAGCGCGTCCGTGACGGCCGGGCGGACTCCGGGCCGTACGGGACAGGGGAACACGCGGGGCGGGACGGTCTCCCGGAAGTTTTGACGACACACCGTCATCACCTTCGGGGCCGCTCGGATATCGTCAGCGGGGGGAGGGCGCACAGCCCTCCCCCCGCTCGTGTCACGCGTGCGCGCCACCCGCCGACCAGGAGGTCCCGTGTCCCCGTCCAACCCCTTCTCCCCCGAGGTCGTCTCCGCCGTCACCGCCCACATGAACGGCGACCACCCCGAGGACACCCTGCTCATCTGCCGCGCGCTGGGCGGCCGACCCGAGGCCACCGCCGCGCGCATGACGGGCCTGGACGGCGACGGCGGCGACTACGCGGTCACCGTGGACGGAACCGAGCACGCCGTGCGCGTGCCGTGGGCGCGGCCCCTCACCGAGCGCGCCCAGATCCGCGCCGAGGTCGTGCGCATGTACCAGGAGGCCTGCGACAGGCTCGGCGTGACCCCGCGCGGGCAGCACTGAGGCACACGAGGCGTACAGGACGCGGACACGTGTGAGGGCAGCACGCGGCGGCCGGGAGGGGTGGCCCCCCTGTATCCAGCAAAGCCCACCGGCGCCCGTTCCCGCCAGCCCCGGCCCGCGCCTGTGGACGACCTCCGGGGAACGTCCGGACGAAGCTCGACCGCCTCCCTCCGTCCCACTCCCGGTTTCGGTGGAACTTCACGGAGCCGTGAGGAGTCAAACGGGATGGAGGGAACGACGGGGGACACGGGTCCGGTGCCGCGAACGCCACGCGAACCGCACCGCGCGGACCTACCCTGGAGGGACCTCGTTCCCCCGCAGGTCCACGACACCAACGCCTATCCGAAGGATGGCTCCGACCCCGATGGTCACGCCCGACCCCGGTGACGAGAACGCGCCGACCCAGCGGATCGAACCCACCGCGCCCACCACACGCATCGGCCCCGACGCGGACCGCACGCCCGCGGCCCGCACGCGCTGGGCCACCCGTGTGTTCCGCCCGGGAACGGCCCGAGGGGGCGACACCGAGCCCACCCGCGTGTCCTCCCCGGCCGCGGACCGCACCAGCGTCCTGCCCGGCGCCGGTCAGGCGGACGCCACCCGCACGGCCGCCGCGGTCCCCGGCACGCGCCCCGCCCGCACCATCCCGGGCGACGGCCGCACCGACGGCCGCGCGCCCTGGTGGCGGACCCTGTTCGGCCCGCTCCTGGACTGGATGGCCCGCCTGGTCTCGCGCGTGGTGGTCGGCCCCGCCAGCGACCTCGACTACGCCGTCCCCGCCGAACTGCGCCGCCGCTACCGCGTGCTCGACCACATCGGCGCGGGCGGCGAGGCCGTCGTCTACCTGGCCGAACCCACCGACTCCCCCGGACGCCGACTCGCGCTCAAGGTGTACCGGCCCGGCCACGACATCAACCGCGAACTCCTCGACCGCCTGCGCGCCCGCGGCACCGCCTCGCCGCACACCCCCGCCATCCAGGGGTACGGCACCGCCGCCAGCTCCTGGGGCGAGGACCTGGCCTGGGAGGCACAGGAGTACTTCTCCCACGGCTCGCTGCGCTCGCTCATCGACCAGGCCCCGCTGTCGGACGAGCGCGCCCGCGCCGTGGTCTCCGCCGTCGCCGACTGCCTGCACCACTGGCAGGACGAACTCCAGCACAACCACACCGACGTCAAGCCCGAGAACCTGCTCGTGCGCTCCCTGGACCCGCCGGTCGTGGCGCTCACCGACTTCGGCGGCGCCGTGCGCGCCACCATGAGCCGCGTCTACGGCGGACTGGCGGTCACCGAGGACTACGCCGCGCCGGAGGTCGTCGAGGGCCGCCGCGAGGCGCCCGCGGCCTGGTGGTCCCTGGGCGTGATCGTGCACGAACTGGTGGCCGGACGCCGCCCCGAGCGCGGCGGCAACTGGCTGACCGCCCGCAACACCGAGGTGGACATCTCCGCCATCACCGACGAGCGCTGGCGCCTGCTGGCCCGCGGCCTGCTCACGCTCGCGCCCTCGGCACGCTGGGGCCACGACGAGGTCGTGCAATGGCTGGCGGGCGAGCGCCCGCAGATCCGCGCGGTCACGCGCCTGCGCCCCATCGAGTTCGCCGGAGCCAGCCACGAGGACCCGCCGAGCCTGGCCTTCGACCTGCTCGACCGCTCCGAGACCGGCGCCATGTGGCTGCGCACCCACTGGTCGCAGCTGCGCAGCTGGCTGGACCGCGAGGTCAACGACTACACCTTCGACCGCGCCTACCTCACCGGCCTGGACGCCCACCCCGAGCAGGCGCACGTGGCGATCAGCGCTCTGGCCGCCCGCTACGTGCCCGGGATGCCGCCGCGCTTTCGCGGCCACGAGATCAGCGCCGACGGGCTGCTGGACCTGGCCACCGGCGACGCCAGCCGCCACGCGGTGGTGCGCGAGGCCGTGACCTCGGGCGCGGTCGGACTGGGCGCCCAGCACTGGTGCCCGCACCCGGCCTGCCGCTCGGGCGGTTCGGGGCGGTGCGCCCTGCTGGAGCGCGTCCAGCACGAGGTGCCCCTGATCATGCGCAAGGTGTCCGAGAACGTCGACCAGCTGGTCGGCTCGGGCCCCGACGCGCCCCGGCGCCCGGACACCCACGAGACCGACACCGCCTGGGCCAGGGCGGTCGAACTCGTCCTGCTCCCCGACACCGCCTCCCGGAGCCGGTCGCTGCTGCGCCGCCAGTCCTGGCACCCGCGCCAGCGCACCGCGGCCCCGCACGCCCCGTGGTGGGTGGAACAGCGGCGCCTGGCCCTGCGCGACGCCAACGGACGCGACGCCCTGGCCACCCGGGCGGCCCTGATCACGGCGGTGCTCCTGCTGCCCGAGGCCGCGCGGGTCGGCGGCGCGGTCGCCG
This sequence comes from Nocardiopsis camelliae, assembly GCF_028993595.1. GTDB lineage: Bacteria > Actinomycetota > Actinomycetes > Streptosporangiales > Streptosporangiaceae > Nocardiopsis > Nocardiopsis dassonvillei. Next base: position 1,920,781 of record NZ_CP118614.1, on the reverse strand, counting down.
AGCGCGAGCGCGCCGACGGCAGGGCGCGCCGACAGGACCGGTGGGCGTCGCTGGCCGGTTCGGCCGGTGAACGCTGGTCCCAGGTCCGCGAGAAGGCGGCCGGAGTCCGCAGGCGCGCCGCCGGTACCTCCGCGACCGGCCGACCGGACGGTCCGACAGCCCCCCACCCCTACAACCCCGCAGGACCGCAGGACACCTCGCTCGACCCCCGCGAACAGGAACGCCGCAGGCGCCGGGCCGACAAGACCATGGGCCAGATCCAGCGGGCGATGAAGGCGGGCGCGTGCCGCCGGTTCGCCTACCCCGCGGCGCTGCTCGGACTCCTGGACGGGCTGGGCCGCGTGGTGCGCCCGCAGGAGGGCTTCTACCCCGAGAGCGAGTTCGTGACCTCGGCCTACACCGGGCTGCTGGACGCCGGCAACGGGGCCGTCCTGGGCTGGCTGTCGGAGCTGACCGGCGCCGTCACCGGCCTGCTGCCCGGCGACGTCGGCGCGGCGTGGTGGCTGCCGGTGCTGCTGTCGGTGCTGCTGGTGGCGCTGGGCCGCTCGGCGGCCAGCAGGAAGCCCACCTCGCGGGCCCGTCGGCGCCTGGGCGCCTTCCGCCTGGCCGTGGTGGGAACCCTGTTCATGGTGGTGGTGCTGTTGTCCACGGGGCTGCTGGCTCTGGGCTCGGGTGTGCTGATCCCCTTGGACGGCCTGCTCGCCTAGGACCTGCCGGGCGGGCGGTCGCCCGGACGGCCGCCCGCCGATCCGGGAACCCGGGCGAAACGCTCCCCGGCGGGCCGTCCGGGACCACCGGGCGGGCCCCTCCACCCCGCTCCGCGCGGGTGCGCTCAGGGCCGGAGCCTGCTCAGGGTGTAGCCCCGACCGGCCGGGTCCAGGGAGCGCGTGGCCCGCTTGAACAGGTACTCCGCACGCGGGTAGGAGAGGCGCCCTCGCCCCGTCAGCGGGCACAGGTCGGCCGCGGCGGGGCGCCTCGCCGGTCCCGGACGCCGGTCGGCCAGAAGGAGCGGCCCCCGGTCTCGCCCAGCCACCAGCCCGGGCAGCAGCCGAGCGGCCCCCGACCGCCAGCCCACCCAGCCGTCGCCCGCCCGCGCACGGCGGTCCTCCAGGTCCAGATCCTCCACGTTGAGCGCCAGCACGGACTTCACCCGGGCACCGGACTCGTACAGCAGCCGCCACAGCACGCGCTCGCGAAGCGCGAAACCCTCCCCGTCGCACAGGCGCGCCACGGTCTCGGGGCCGAGCGGCGCGCGCGGGGAGCGGGTCTCGCCGCGCCGTTCCAGGTCCGCCGCCAGATCCTCCAGCCCCGCCCAGGCGCCGAAGGAGCGCACGGTCGACCGGTGCCGGTTCCACGTGCGCGGGGCCGCACCGCCCCAGGCGGTGGCGAACACGCCCGCCACCCGTTCGGGGGTCAGGTCGGCCAGGGGCAGCCCCTCCCCCAGTGAGCGGCACAGCCGGTCCAGGGTCTGGCCGTAGGAGCGCAGCGTCCCGGGGTCCAGGTCGTCGCGGCCCAGGAACCCCCGGGCCGTTGCGCCCAGGTCGGGCCTGGTCGGCTCGGGGACCGCGGTCTCCTCGGCCCGGCGTGACAGGAAGGCGCGTTCGGCGGCGTTCTCGGCCAGCAAGGCGGCGCGCTCGAACTCCCGCCTCGCCTCGGCGGCCCGCCCCAGCCGCAGGAGCAGGTCGCCGCGCACGCCGGGCAGCAGGTGGTAGTCGCGCAGGACCGGGTCCCCCGCCAGTTCGTCGACCAGGGCGAGCCCCTCCTCCGGCCCGCGGGCCCTGCCGACCGCCACCGCCCGGTTCAGGCGCACGACCGGGGTGGGCAGTCGGACGACCAGTTGGTCGTAGAGGGCGGCGATACGGGTCCAGTCGGTGTCCTGCTCGCTGGTGGCCCGGGCGTGGCACACGGCGACGGCGGCCTGGAGCACGTAGGGACCGGGCGGGCCGCCCGCGTCACGGGCGCGCAGCATGGCGGCGAAGCCCCGGCGCACCAGCAGGGGATCCCAGCGGCCCCGGTTCTGCTCGTGCAGTCGGACGATCTCGCCGGAGGGACCGGTCCGGGCCCCGGCCCGGGACTGCTGGAGCTCCATCAGCGCCACCAGGCCGTGCACCTCGGCCTCGTGCGGCACCAGTCCGGCCAGGGTGCGGCCCAGCCTCAGCGCCTCCAGGCACAGGCCGGGGCGCATCAGGTCCTCGCCCGAGGTCGCCGCGTAGCCCTCGTTGAAGACGAGGTAGACGACCCCGAGGACGGAGGAGAGGCGCTCGGCCAGCTCCCGTCCGTCGGGCATACCGAAGGCCACCCCCTCCTCGGCGAGCAGCCGTTTGGCCCGTGCCACGCGCTGGGCGATGCGCCCCTCCCCGGTGAGGAAGGCGCGGGCGATCTCCCCGTTGGTCAGCCCGGCCACCAGGCGCAGGGTCAGCGCGACCCTCTCCGGAGTGGACAGCACCGGATGGCAGGTCACGAACAGCAGGCGCAGGACGCCGTCCTCCGGGACGGGCGCAACCCCGGGACCGCGCTCCAGCTCGTGGGCGATCTCCTCGTGCCTGCGCTCCAGGCGGTGCTCCCGGCGCAGGCGGTCCAGGACGCGGCGCTTGGCGGCGGTCATGAGCCAGGCGCCGGGGTTGTCGGGGATCCCCTCACGCGGCCACTGCTCCAGAGCAGCGACGAGGGCGTCCTGGGCGCACTCCTCGGCGGCGCCGACGTCGTGCGCGATCCGGGTGAGCGAGGCGACGATCCGCGCCGACTCCATCTTCCAGACCGCGTCGACGGTGCGGTGGACATCGGTCACACCGAAGATGACAGCACCGGCCGGGCGCGTGCGCAACCCGGCCGGCGCCGCGGCGGGTCAGGGACCGAAGACCTGCTGGATGACGCTCTCGCCGTCGCCGACGATGCGGCGGAAGCGGCGGGCGACCTCAAGGGCCTCCTCGCGGGAGCGGACCTCGACCAGGGCGAACCCGGCCACGGCCTCCCTGGCCTCGGTGAACGGGCCGTCGGTCACGGTGATCTCCTCGCCGGCGGAGACCATCCGGACGCCGCCGGGCTCCAGCCCCCCGGTGGCCAGAAGGACTCCGGAGGCGGTGAGCTCCTCCACGAACGCGCCCATCTCGGCGTACAGGCCCTCGTCGTCGCGGGCGTCCTCGGCGGGGCGGGTGGTCATCAGGAAGCGCACGGCGTGCTCCTTCGTCTCGTTTCGTTGCCTTCGGATACACGTCGAACGAGGTGATGTGACAGGGAATGGCGGCGTTCCCTGTCACATCGCCGCAGCGACGTGACAGGGAGAAGCACAGAAACACGAGAGAGGTCCGGCCATGACCGCCACCACCGCCACCGCACCCCGTGTCCGCCGCGCCACCGCGGGCACCACCCGCGCGCTGCTCGCCGGCGCGGCCCTCGCGGCGCCCCTGTGGGCCGCCGTCTCCTTGGCGCAGGCCGCCGCCCGGGAGGGGTTCGACCTGACCCGGCACCCCCTGAGCGCGCTCAGCACCGGCGAACTCGGCTGGCTCCAGATCACGAACTTCCTGGTCGCGGGCGCCCTGACCGCCGCCGGAGCCCTGGGGCTGCGCCGATCCATGGGCGACGCGCCCGGCGGCACGTGGGCGCCGCGGCTGGTCCTGGTCAACGGCCTCGGCATGATCGCGGCGGGGCTGCTCGTCATGGATCCGGCCGACGGCTTCCCCGTCGGCACCCCCGCGGGGATGCCCGAGCAGCTCACCTGGCACGGCTACGGCCACATGGCCGCCGGATCGGTCTCCTTCGCCGCGCTGATCGCAGCCTGCTACGTACTGGGGCACCACTACGGCCGCACCGGCCACCGGAGCACGGCCGCCGCCTCCCGTGTCGCGGGCACCGCTCTGCTGGTCGGCAACGGCTGGGCGATGACCGGCGGCCAGTACGGCTCGCTGACCCTGGCCGTCGGAGCCGTCACCGCCATGCTGTGGGTCTCGACGGTCGCCGCACTCCGCCTCCGAACCTCCTGAACAACTTCCGTCACACGCGCCACGTGTCCCGTCGTGTCCCCCCGACGGGGCGCGTGGGCTATGATCGCCCGGTTCGACACACGGACGCACGACCACGACGGGGAAGCAGGTGTCAGGTGGGTGAGGTGATCGAGCTGCGCTCGGGAGAGTACCGAGCGCGCGTCGACCGCACGGGAGCGGGACTGCGGGCACTCACCTGGCGCGGCCGCGACGTGGTCTGGCCCTACGACGGGGACGGCCCCAAGGCCTTCCAGGGCCAGGTGCTCGCGCCGTGGCCCAACCGCGTGACCGAGCACGGCTACCGCTTCGACGGGGTCGAGTACCGTCCCGAACCCAACGACCCGGCCACCGGCACCGCCATCCACGGCCTGGTCCACGACCAGGCGTGGACGCCGACGTCGGTCTCCGGGGACGCTGTCGAACTGCGGCTGGACTTCGGGGGCGGACCCGGCTTCCCCTTCCCCCTGGCGATGACCGTCGCCTACCGGCTCTCCGACGACGGACTGACGGTCGCCACCACCGCCCGCAACCCGGGCGGCTCCCCCCTGCCGTTCGGCCTGGGCTTCCACCCCTACCTCACCTTCGGCGAGCCGCTGTCCGCCCTGGCCGCGCGCGGGGAGTTCGCGCTGGAGGTCACCGCGGGCACCCGCCAGCCGGTGGACGGGCAGATGCTGCCCGTGGGCGACCCCGTCCCCGTGGACGGCGGCGAATTCGACTTCCGCACGCCCGGCCGCCAACTGGGCGACACCGTCCTGGACACCGCCTTCACGGAGCTGGAGAGGGACACCGACGGGCGCGCGTGGGTGCGGGCGAGCGGCCCCGAGCACCGGGTGTCGCTGTGGTGCGACCGCAGCTTCGGCTGGTTGCAGCTGTTCACCGCCGACACCCTCGGCGGTGACGACCACCGGGCCCACCTGGCCGCCGAGCCCATGACCTGCCCTGCCAACGCGCTGGCCACCGGCACCGACCTGATCGTGCTGGCCCCCGGGGAGTCGACCGAGCACGTGTTCGGCATCCTCGCCGAGCCCCTGGCCTGAGCCCCGGCCCGCCGACGCGCACGGTTCCGGGCGGGGTCAGCCCGAACCGGAGGGCTCCCGGCCCAGCACGTCGCTGAGCCGCTCCAGGTCCTCCACCGTGTCGATGTCCTCCGGGCTGGCGATGTCGTCGCAGGGCACGGCGGTGACCAGATGGGAGTACGCGCGCAGGAACGGGCGCGCCCCCACGTCGTGCACGGCCATGGCGTAGGCCGTCGACCAGTGCTCGCGGCCCAGCAGCACGGGGTTGCGCTGGTTGCCGCGGTAGGTGGCCACCGCGGCGCGGGCGCCCTGCTCGTGCGCCTCCACCAGACGGCGCACCGCCTCGGGGGTGACCAGGGGCTGGTCGGCCAGCGCGATCAGCACCGCGTCGACCGTGTCGGGCAGGGCGTCGATCCCGGCGCGCACCGAGGACCCCATACCGGTCCGCCAGTCGGGGTTGTGCACCGTGTGGGCACCGCGCACCGGGGTGTCGGCCGCGCCCAGCACCACCATGACCGGGGCGCAGCCGCCCGCGGTCAGCGTGCGCACACCGCGGTCCACCAGGCGTTCGCCGCCCACCTCGACCAGCGCCTTGGGCCGCCCGAGTCTGCTCCCCGAACCCGCGGCCAACAGCAGGCCCGCCACCGGGCCCGTACACGTGCGCTCCCCGCCCTGCTCCTGCCCCCCAGTACCCATGACGTGATGATGCCACGCACGGGCACGCGGGATGGGCGACCTGGCACAGCCCGTCCCACCCTGTTCCGCGACCGCCCCCACGAACCCGCCGTGACCAGGCACTCCGCGGCCCGACGGGTTTCGGTTCACTTCACACGGTGGCCGAATCCGGCCGGAACCAGGGGTTTACCCGACGCGTCGTGGTGGATCCGGCCACTGGTCTCGCGCAGGGCCCGCCCGCTGCCGCCCCACCGCACCTGCACCAGCTCCGCGGCGATCGAGACCGCCGTCTCCTCCGGGGTCCGTGCCCCCAGGTCCAGACCGATCGGCGAGTGCAGGCGCGCCAGCTCCGCCTCACCCACCCCGGCCTCGCGCAACCGCTCCAACCGGTCCTCGTGCGTGCGCCGGGACCCCATCGCGCCGATGTACCCGGCACGGGTGCGCAGCGCCGCGCTGAGCACCGGCACGTCGAACTTGGGGTCATGGGTGAGCACGCAGATGGCCGTGCGCTCGTCGATCTGGTCGGCGATCTCGTCCAGGAACACGTGCGGCCACTTGACCACCACCTCCTCGGCGGTGGGGAAGCGCTTGGCGGTCGCGAACACCGGCCGGGCGTCGCACACCGTCACCCGGTAGCCCAGATAGGTGCCCAGGTCCGCGACGGCCGCCGCGAAGTCGATCGCACCGAACACCAGCATGCGCGGCGCGGGCGCGAAGGACTGCACGAACACCTCCAGCTCGTCCCCGCGCCGCTGCCCGTCCGCGCCGTAGCGCAGCAGGCCCGTGCTGCCCTGGGCCAGCATGCCGCGCACGTCGTCGTCCAGGGCGTCGGCCAGCCTGTCGCTGCCCAGGTCCCCCTCGGCGTGGCCGGGCCAGACCACACGGCGCCGCCCCACCCGCCCCTGACCGGAGGGGTCGGAGACGATGGTGGCCACGGCGACCGGCTGGTGCTCGTCGACCGCGCCGATCACCGAGCCGAGCTGGGGGTAGGAGGACCGGCTGATCGGCTCCACGAACATGTGCAGCGTTCCGCCGCAGGTCAGGCCCACGCTGAAGGCGTCGTCGTCGCTGACCCCGTAGGTGCGGCGCACGGGAACCCCCGTGCGGATGACCTCCAGGGCCTCCTCGTAGACCGCGCCCTCCACGCAGCCGCCGGACACGCTGCCGACCGCCTCCCCGGAGGCGCTGACCAGCATCGCCGCCCCGGCGTCGCGGGGAGCGCTCTTGTAGGTGTCGATCACGGTGGCCAGCGCGAACGTCTCGCCCGACGCGTACAGGTCGGACACGGCCGCTCGAATGTCGCGCACGCGGTACCTCTTCCACGTTCCGTCGGTGGCTCTCGGTACCAAACTATGTGCCCCGCACAACACTCGGGAGCCACCGATCCTCAGGAATTCGGCGGCTCCCTCAGGAGGTTCCTACGAGCGGTCGGGCTCGCGGCCCTCGCCTCGCTCGTGCAGCAGCGCGCGGAACTCCTCCAGGGCGCGCCCGGCGGACTCGCCGTCGGCGCGCTGGACGGCCATCACCGCCAGGGTCGTGCCGTCGGACAGGTCCGCCGAGGGCCAGGGCTCGCCCTCGGGCATCCGCACGTCCACGACCTCCGCCCAGGACAGCACGTGGGTGCGGATGCTGTTGACCACCGTCACACCCTCCTCAGCCGCCACCAGCCGCGGCCGGGCCAGCAGGTGCAGGGCGGCCGCGATGGCCAGGCCCAGACCCACCATCAGAACCCGGTCCATGACCCCCCAGCTGCCCGGCAGGATCGCCGCCAGGACCGCCAGGGTCACCACGATCAGCAGCGCCAGGCCGTAGGCGACCCACCGCACCGACCGGGGCCGCCACGTCCTGGGCAGCACCGCCTGCCCCGACTCCTCGCCGTCCACGGGCTGTTCCCTCGTCCGCACCAACTGCTCCACTTCTGGACCGTGTCCGCCGCGGCCCCGGCACGCCGCCGGGCCGCGCCCCGCGACGCCGTACCGGCGGACGGACCCGCCAGGACCCGCGGCGCGCACCGCCCGCCACGAACCGCCCGGCGGCCACCCGCCGGACCGGGACCCGCGCGCGACACCTCTTCGACCGCCCGCGTGCGCGGACGGCCCACCACCGTCACCGTGCGCGCCACCGGACCGGATCAGCGGCGCAGCCCGCGCAGGACCGCCGCCGTGTCCAGGGCGGCCAGCGCGGCCTCGGCGCCCTTGTCCTCGGCGCTCCCCGGAAGTCCGGCGCGGTCGAGCGCCTGTTCCAGGGTGTCACAGGTGAGCACGCCGTTGCCCACGGGGGTGGAATGGCGCAGCGCCACCTCGGTCAGCCCGTGGGTGACCGACTGGCACACGTAGTCGAAGTGCGGTGTGCCCCCGCGCACGACCGCGCCCAGGGCGATCACGGCGTCGTGCTTGCGGGCCAGCTCCTGGGCGACCACCGGGATCTCGACTGCCCCGGCCACCTCCACCACGACGGGCTCGGCCGCACCCGAGGACCTCACCACGTCCAGGGCTCTGGTGAGCATCGGCTGGACCACGCCCGCGTTCCAACGGGTCACGACGATGCCCACCGACATCCCCGAGGCTTCGACACCGCTGCTGTCGGGGCGTCCTTCACCACTCATGGGCTCCTGCTTCCTCTCCGAACGAACTGTGCGGGCCCCGGGCCGCCGCCGGGACGGACACCGCCCCGGCCCGCGAGGGGGCGCCGAACGCGAAGCGGCCGGTCGGCCGCGCCGCGGGACCGGTGTCATCGGGAGACGCCGGTCAGGTCGTGGCCCATGCGGTCGCGCTTGGTGCGCAGGTAGTCGATGTTGTCCTCGGTGACGAAGGAGGGCATCGCCACCCGCTCCTTGACCCGCACCCCGTGCTGCTCCAGCCCCTCCGCCTTGGCGGGGTTGTTGCTCAACAGGCGCACCGACGACACCCCCAGGTCCGCCAGGATCTGCGCCCCGGCGCCGAACTCGCGCGCGTCGGCGGGCAGGCCCAGGCGCAGGTTGGCGTCCACGGTGTCCGCACCCTGGTCCTGGAGGCTGTAGGCGCTCAGCTTGTGCAGCAGGCCGATCCCCCGGCCCTCGTGGCCGCCCAGGTAGACGAGCACCCCGCGCCCCTCCTCGGCGATGTCGGCCATGGCGGAGTCCAGCTGGGCGCCGCAGTCGCAGCGGTGGGAGCCGAACGCGTCGCCGGTGAGGCACTCCGAGTGCAGGCGCGCCAGGACGTCGGCGCCGTCGGTCAGGTCCCCGTACACCAGCGCGACGTGCTCGGCCCCGTCGGCGGTGCCCCGGTACCCGAACGCGCGCCACTGGCCGTACCTGTTGGGCAGACGCGTCTGGACCGCGCGGGTGACCAGCGGCGGGTGGGCCTCGGCCTCGGTGAGCGCCTCCCCCAGCGCCTCGCGGTGGGCGGCGAGCTGCTCGACCGAGACCAGCTTGAGGCCGTGCTCGTCGGCGAACGCCCGCAGCTGGGGCAGACGGGCCATGGTGCCGTCGTCGTTGACGACCTCGGCGAGCACGCCCGCGGGACGCAGACCGGCCAGGCGGGCGAAGTCGACAGAGGCCTCGGTGTGGCCGCGCCGGGCCAGCACGCCGCCCGGGCGGGCGCGCAGCGGCAGGACGTGGCCGGGACGCACGAAGTCGGCGGGGCCGCTGCCCCGCGCGGCCAGCAGACGGATGGTGCGGGCCCGGTCGGCGGCGGAGATGCCCGTGGTGACGCCCTCGCGCGCGTCCACGGTCACCGTGTAGGCGGTGCGCAGGCTCTCCTCGTTGCGCGCGGTCATCAGCGGCAGGTCGAGGCGGTCCAGGTCCTGGCCCTCCAGGGGGACGCACACCACGCCGGAGGTGTGGCGGATCGTGAACGCCAGGAGTTCGGGCGTGGCGAGCTCGGCGGCGAAGATGATGTCGCCCTCGTTCTCGCGGTCCTCGTCGTCCACCACCACGATGGCCCGCCCCGCGGCGAACTCGGCGACGGCCTCCTCGATCGTGTCGAGGACGACGGCCTGGTCGATCGGTGTCGTGGCCGGGGTGGGCTCGGTGACGGTCATGGCCGCTCCCTGGGATGCGTCGTGGATGTGGGTGGCGGGGCGGGCGGCGGCCCGCCCGCGCGGGTCCGCCCCCTCGTGCCGTGCTCGGGCGCTCACGCCCGCGGGCGGACCGCCGCCACGGCGGCGATGCGCTCGACGTACTTGGCGATGACGTCCACCTCGATGTTCACGGCGGCACCGGCGGCCAGTCCGCCCAGGGTGGTCGCCCGCAGGGTCTCGGGGATGAGGCTGACCTCGAAGAACTCATCCTCGGCCCCGGGCTCGCTGACCGCGGAGACGGTGAGGCTCGTGCCGTCGACGGTGATCGAGCCCTTCTCGACCACGTACGGCGACAGGTGGGCGGGCAGCCCGAAACGCAGAACGTCCCAGTTGTCGCCGGGATTCCGGGAGACCAGGGCGGCGGTGCCGTCGACGTGGCCCTGGACGATGTGGCCGCCCAGGCGGCCGTCGGCGCGGGCGGCGCGTTCGAGGTTGACCCGGGAGCCCGGGACCAGGCCGCCGAGGCTGGAGCGGTCCAGCGACTCCTTCATGACGTCGGCGGTGAAGGTGCCCTCACCCCGGTCGACGACGGTCAGGCACACGCCGTTGACCGCGATGGAGTCGCCGTGTGCGGCGTCCGAGCTGACCAGGGGGCCCCGGACGGTGAGCAGTACGGCCTCACCCGTGGTGCCCGCGGCCTGGATGGAGACGACCTCGCCGAGTTCCTCGACGATTCCGGTGAACACGCCCTTGCCTTCCCTTCGCCTGGTGGCTCCGGGGTGAGGGGACGCGTGGAGAAGGGTCCACGAACAGGACGGCACCGGGGCCGCGCGTCAGCGGACGCGGGCGGCGGGGGGCCGTCCCGACACGTACTGCCTCCCATCCGGACTTTCACCGTCGGTACCGGAATTCCACCGGTTCAACCGGCCGATGGACTCGGCCGGGTCGCGGACTGTCACCGCCGGTTCGGAATTACACCGACCCCGGAGCACGTGTTGAACTTGCTGGTAGGGATCCTAACCCCTCGTCAACAGGAGCGCCTAGCCGGTGTGACGCGAATCATCGGCCCCCACCGCCGACGGCGCGGACGGCGCACGCGCGGACGGGGACCCCGGCGGGCGTGTCGCCGCGAGCCCGCGCCCCGCCTGTTCAGGGGGTCTCGGCCGCGGCCCCGGGCCGGGCGGCCAGACCGCTGCGGACGAAGGCCTCCGGTGCCAGGAAGGAGGCCCAGAAGGTGATCGCGCCGTAGGCGACGAAGGACACGGCGGCGTCGGCGAGCCCGCTCAGGTGGCCGAAGACCACGCTCACGAACACCTGCACCAGCACGATCACCGAGACGCCCAGCACGAAACGGGCGGCCCGGGAGGCCAGGGTGCCCGCGGCGCTGTACCAGCCGCGACGGGCGAGCAGGGTGAAGCCCACGAGCCCGCCCAGCAGGGTTCCGGCCACGGTGTACAGACCGGTGAGGGTCTCGCCGGCCGGGTCGGCGGGGACGGCGCCGATCCACTCCTGGGGGACCGTCCAGTCGCCGCGCACCAGCAGCTGCCACACGGTGGCCGCCAGGCAGGGCAGCAGGGCGACGGCCAGGGCGCAGCCCACCCAGCGGGCGGTGCTCAGCCCCAGCCACCAGGCGGTGACGCGCTCCTCCCAGCGCAGGACCGCCCACAGCAGGATGGCGCCCAGCACCAGCCCGGCCACGACGTCGCTGACGAAGTGCGCGCCCAGGTAGATCCGCGAGAGCGAGACGAGCGCGATGACCGCGACCGCCGCCCACAGCACGGCGCGGCGGCCGGACCTGATGCCGAGGTAGCCCCAGGTGACGGTGGCGCCCTGGGTGTGCCCGGAGGGGATCCCGAAGCTGTCCGAACTCGTGTGGGCCGTGACGCGTGCGTCGAACCAGGGCGGCCGTGCCCCGTAGAGCAGGGACTTGAACAGCTGGTTGACCACACCGGAGCAGGCCACCACGACGAACAGGCGCGCCCCCAGGCCGGGGTTGACGCACCAGAAGACGAGGGTGAGGGCGAGGATGACGAGCGTGTGGGAGCCCAGGTGGGTGACCAGGCCCAGCGGGTGGGCGAGCCAGTCCCCCAGGCCCTGGAGCCAGAGGATGGGGACGGTCTCCGCCTCCCACAGCGCGTCCATGGCCAGGTGCTCGGCGGTCCAAGCGTTCAACGCGTACTCCCAGGGGTCCGCGCCTGGCAACGCGCTCACGCCGCGCCGCTCCCCCACGCGCGCGAAGGCGGAGGGGGAGACGGAGCCGCGACCAAGCGAGATTCACGACTACGAGTCGCACAGCTTAGGGGGAGGCGCCGGGCGGGGCCAGCGAAGGGCGGAACCGTGTCGCGATCGTTGCGCAGACGGACGTTCGGTTGCGGGGGTCGGGGCTTCGGGGTCAGGCCCCGGCGGCGGCCCCGGCGGCGAGGGCGCGCAGGGACTCCACGGCCTTGGCCGGGTCCTGGGCCCCGTAGACGGCCGAACCGGCGACGAAGACGTCGGCTCCGGCCTCGGCGGCCCGCTCGATGGTCTCGTCGCTGACGCCGCCGTCGACCTGGAGCCAGACGGAGGCCTCGCGGCTGTCGAGGATCTCGCGGGCGCGGCGGATCTTGGGCAGGACCACGTCGAGGAACTTCTGTCCGCCGAAGCCGGGTTCGACGGTCATGAGCAGGAGCATGTCCATCTCGCCGACGAGGTCGGCGTAGGGCTCGACGGGCTCGGCGGGGTTGAGGGCCAGGCCCGCGCGGGCGCCGAGGCGGCGGATCTCGCGCAGTGTGCGCACGGGGGCCCCGGCGGCCTTGGCGTGGATGGTGACGCTGCCCGCGCCCGCTTCGGCGTAGGCGGGGGCCCAGCGGTCGGGCTCCTCGATCATCAGGTGGCAGTCCAGGGGGGTGTCGGTCGCCTTGAGCAGGGACTCCACGATGGGCAGGCCGAGCGTCAGGTTCGGGACGAAGTGGTTGTCCATCACGTCGACGTGGAGCCAGTCGGCGGACGGGGACACGGCGGCCGCTTCGTCGGCGAGGTGCGCGAAGTCGGCGCTCAGGATGCTGGGTGAGATCTGGATGGCCACGCGTGCAGTGTAGCCACGGAGGTCGGGGGCGTGTGGTCCGGGTGCGGGGCCCGGAACTGCGGGAACGTGTGGAAATTTTTCCTCTCCTCCCACTGTCGGGGGTGTTTTCATGACGGATCTTTACCTCGTAGATCACAAATCGCCCTTTTCGGACATGAGGAGTGGCCGAGAGGAGTGGGGGGAGGGTGTCCGCGCGCACCGGGCACGGCCCCCGGGGAGGTGGGGCCCGTGCCGGGTGCCGCGGCGGGCGCCCGCGCGCAGGAGCGGCCGGGAGGACGGAAGGTCCATGAACGAGGACACCGCGGCGGGGCTGGGCGTGGTCTGCGAGCACGCCCGCGACATCCGGGACCGGCTGGAACCGGTGCCCGGCGGTCCCGCTCTGGTCGACGCGGTGCTCGGGGCCGCGCGAGGCGGCGGGGACGCGTCGGCGGAGCTGGCCGGGCTCCAGGAGGCCCTGGTCGCCCTCGACGGGCGCGGACTGGCCGCCCACACCGACGGAGTGCACCTGGTGGGTTCGGGGGGCGCGGCGGTGGCCGGGACAGGCCTGCCCCGCCCCGCCTCCGCCCTGTACGGGTGCCCCCAGGGCGGGTGCGCGCGCACGTGGGAGCCCACACCGGCCGAGGACGTGCCGGTCTGCCTGGTCAGCGGCGCCTCCCTGCGTCCGCCGCGGGGGCGGTAGGCGGTGGGCGACCTGTGGGCGGAACTGGGCCGAAGGCTCACCGAAAGGTGGGTCAGCACCCTCGCGCTGCCCGGTGCCCTCTACCTGGCGGTCGCGACCGCCGCCTACGCCCTGGGCTGGTCCGGGGCGTGGGACGTGGGGCACCTGGCCGAGCGGGTCACCGGATGGGCCGCGGACCCGCGTGTGGACACCTTCGGCGGTCAGGCCCTGGTGCTGGCCGCCGTGGTGGCCGGGAGCACCGCCGTGGGCCTGGTCGCCCGGGGGCTGGGCTGGCTGGTCGAGCGCCTGTGGACGGCCGCGGACTGGGAGCGGTGGCCACCGCCGCTGCGCGGCTGGACCGGGCGGTGGGTGCGCTCGCGGCGCGCGCGCTGGGACCGGCTGCGCGGGGAGGTCGAGCGGGCGCGCGGTGGGGGCGGGGAAGCGGAGCGGAGCGAGGAGGCTGGACGGGCGCGGAAAGGGAGCGGTGAAGTCCGGCAAGCGCGGGGCAGCGGCGGGGAGGAGGCGTTCGCGAAGGCCTACGACCGCCTGGCGGGGATCTCCCCCGAACGGCCGGAACGCCCCACCTGGTGCGGTGACCGGATCGCGGCCGTGCGCACGCGGCTGGCCCGCGACCACCGCGCGGACCTGGCCGTGCTGTGGCCGCACCTGTGGCTGGTCCTGCCGGAGGAGGAGCGCGCGGAGGTCACCGCGGCCCGCGAGGACCTGGCCCTCGCCACCGGGCTGACGGCGTGGGCGCTGCTGTACCTGCCGCTGACCGTGTGGTGGTGGCCCGCCGCGCTCGTCGCGGCGGCCGTGGCGGGGATCGCGTGGGTGCGGGCCCGGTCCGCAGTCGGGAACTACGCCACGCTGGTGGAGGCCGTCGTGCGCCTGCACGCGGTGGAGCTGGCCGACCGGGTGGGGGTCGCGCACGAGGGGGTGTTCAGCGGGGAGCTGGGCGAGCGGCTGACCCTGCGCCTGCGCGCGAGCATGCCACCGGGGCCCGTGCCCGCGCCTTCGGTGTCCGCGCCCGTGCCGCCGGTGGCCGCACCTCCGGTGGCCGCGTCGCCAACTCCGGAGCCCCCGGTAACCGCGTCGCAGCCTCCGGCGCCGGTGCCCCCGGTAGCCGGGGCCCAGCCTCCAACGGCCGAGTCCCGGTCTCCGGTACCCGAGCCCGTGCCGCCGTCGGCAGCGGGCACCGCCGACTCCGAGCGGGAGGGCGAAGGGCCACGGAGATAGCGGACAGTGCCGCCCACGAACCCGAGGACGAAGGACGCCGTCGGTGGCGAACGCCTCGGTCGACGGCGGACACCGCCGAACCCGGGGCCGGGGAACGAAGGGCGCCCCGCCGCCTCGGACGGGTTGTCCACAGGGCCCCGCGGAAGGGCGCGCAGAGCCCTACTCTGGTATCGGGGGCGCCGCGGGCGTCCGTCGGCGCGGTGACATGCCCCCGTGTCCCAGTGTGACCGGCCGCCCCGCTCCCGCCCACCCCGGATCTCCACCTGTGGACGGCCCGGGGACTCCCCCGGCCCGGGCCGGTGAGGCGACCACCGCGCGGGCGGCCCCCGCGGCTTCAGGACCGCTCGGACCCAGAACTGCTCGGACCCAGAACCACTCGGCTCTAGGACTGCTCGGACCTGCGCAGCAGCGCCAGGAACATCGCGTCGGTCCCGTGCACGTGCGGCCAGAACTGGACGTACCTTCCCTCCGGACCGGCCGCGAGGTCGGGCACCCCGTCCAGGTAGTCGGCGGCGCGCAGCAGCGTGAGGTCGTCGCGCTCGTCGAGTACCCGGCGGACGATCCCGTCGGTCTCGTCCAGGTGCGGCGAGCAGGTGACGTAGGCGACCACTCCGCCGGGGCGCACCGCCTCGACCGCGCTCGTCAGCAGGTCGTGCTGGAGCGGCGCCAGCTCGGCGGCCGAGCCCTCGGTGCGCCGCCAGCGCGACTCCGGGCGTCGGCGCAGCGCGCCCAGGCCCGTGCACGGCGCGTCCACCAGCACCCGGTCGAAGGCCCCCGGCCGCCAGGCGGGCCTGGTTCCGTCGGCGACCACGACCCGGCCGGCGTCGCGCGGGGAGCGGCGCACCGCGCCCGCGACCAGTCCGGCCCGCGCGGGCTGCACCTCGGCGGCCAGCAGGCGGGCGTCGCGCTGCCCGGCCAAGGAGGCCAGCAGACCGGCCTTGCCGCCCGGTCCCGCGCACATGTCGAGCCAGCGCGCGTCGTTCCCGTGGGTGTCCACCCTGGTCAGGGCGAGGGCGACCAGCTGGCTGGCCTCGTCCTGCACCGCGGCCCGGTTCTGGTGCACCTCACGGATCGCCGCCGGGTCGCCCTCGGGCAGGTAGGCGGCGAACGGCGAGTAGCGGGCCTCCTCGGCACCGGCGGCCACCAGGTCGGCGACGGTGGCGCGGCCCGGCTTGGCCACGAGGGTCACGCGGGGGCGCTCGTTGTGCGCGGCGAGCAGGCGCTCGGTCTCGACCAGCCCGTTGGCGGACCGCTCCCCCAGCGCCCGGGCCAGCTCCTTGACCATCCAGCGCGGGTGGCTGTGCACGACCGACAGGTACCCGCTGGGGTCGGTGGCGCGGTCGGGGGCGACCACGGCCGTCCACGCGTCCAGGTCGCGGGCGGAGACCCTGCGCAGGACGGCGTTGACGAACCGGCCGCGGTGGTGGCCCACGACCCTGCGGGCCAGGTCCACGGTGGCGCTGACCGCGGCGTGCGGCGGGATCTTGGTGGACAGCAGCTGGTGGGCGCCCAGGCGCAGCAGCGGCAGCGCCTCGGTGTCCACGGAGGCGAGCGTGCGGTCCACGCAGGCCTCCAGGATCGCGTCGTAGGTGCCCTGGAGGCGCAGGGTCCCGTAGGTCAGCTCGGTGGCCAGGGCCGCGTCGCGGCCGCTGATGCCGCGTTCGCTGAGCAGGGCGGGCAGCAGCAGGTTGGCGTAGGCGTCGCGCTGGCCCACCGCGCGCAGCACGTCGTAGGCGACGCGGCGTGCGGGGTCGCGGGGCCGGGACTGTCCGTCCCCGCTCCGGCCGCCGCCCTGCGCGGGCTTCCCGCCGCGGCGGGGACGGCGGTACGGGGATCGGGACTGCTCGCTCAACGTGTGCTGCCTCAACAAACCGGGGACGGGACCGGCGGGTTCACCCGCCAGGTCGAGACTACGGCAGCTCAGCGCCCCAGGCGGTCCCCGTCGCCGGGGCGCACGCCGCGCGCCCAGTCGACCGCGGCCATGGCGCGCTTGCCCTGCGGCTGCACCTCGCCCAGGACGACCGGGTGGGTGGCGGTCCCGACCAGGACCCGCTTCTTGTCGGCGTGCAGCTGGCCGGGATCGAGCGCGGGTGTGTCGGCGTCGGTGAGGGGGGTGACCGGCCCCACCTTGAGGCGGCCGCCGCGGAAGGTGGTCCAGGCGCCCGGGGCGGGGGTGCAGGCGCGGGCCGTACGGTCCACGCGCAGGGCGGGGGCGGTGAAGTCGAGTTCGGCGTCCTCGGGGGTGAGCTTGGACGCGTAGGAGATTCCGTCGGCGGGCTGCTCGACCGGGCTGAGCCGGTCGGCGGCGATGCCGTCGACCGTGCGGACGAGGAGTTCGGCGCCGGAGACGGAGAGCCGGTCGAGGAGTTCACCGCTGGTGTCGGTGGGGCGCACGGTCTCGGTGAGGGTGCCGTAGACGGGACCGGCGTCGAGTTCCTTGACGATCCGGAAGGTGGACGCGCCGGTGATGTCGTCGCCGTGCAGGACCGCGTGCTGGACAGGGGCGGCGCCGCGCCATGCGGGGAGCAGGGAGAAGTGCAGGTTGACCCAGCCGTGGCGGGGGATGTTGAGCGCGGACTGGGGCAGCAGGGCGCCGTAGGCGACCACGGGGCAGCAGTCGGGGGCGATCCGCGCCAGCCGCTCCAGGAACTCGGGGTCGCCCGCCTTGGCGGGCTTGAGGACCTCGATGCCCTCGCTCTCGGCGAGTTCGCCGACCGGGCTGGCGGAGACCTTCCGGCCGCGCCCGGAGCGGGCGTCGGGACGGGTGACCACGGCGGCGACCTCGTGGCCGGAGTCGATCAGTGCGCGCAGGGACGGTACCGCCACCTGCGGTGTTCCGGCAAAGACAAGCTTCAACGTGGGTTCCCCTCCACCGAGGTCTGTCGGTTCCCCAGTTCTACCAGTGGCGCAGGGCCGCGCCGCCCGGTGCGCGGGGCGGTGTCGCACGGTTCTGGTAGACAGAGGAGGATGACAGCGCAGCCCGGTCAGCCCGACGGGGTCCTCTTCGACCTTCCGGAACAGGAGAAGGCCACGGCTCGGGCGGCAAGCAGGTCCCGCCGCCCGGCCCCACGCGGGCCCGCCGAGCGGCTGCCCGTCGCGCGCGTGGTCGTGGACACCCCGCTGCCCCACCTGGACCGGTACTTCGACTACCGGGTGCCCGCCGACATGGACGAGGCGGCGGTGCCCGGCTGCCGGGTGAAGGTGCGGTTCAACAACCGCCAGCTGGGCGGCTTCCTGGCCGAGCGGGTGGAGACCTCGGAGTTCTCGGGGCGGCTGGCGTACCTGGAGGCGGTGGTCTCCCCCGAACCCGTGCTCACCCCCGAGATCCTGGGGCTGGCCCGCGCGGTCGCCGACCGCTACGCGGGCACGCTGAGCGACGTGCTGCGCCTGGCGGTGCCGCCCCGCCACGCCCGCGTGGAGAAGGAGGCGGCCAAGGCCGCGGAGGCAGCGGAGGCGGACGCGCCTGCGGAGGCGATCGGGACGAACCCGGGCGACGCCCCCTCCGGGGCGGTCCCGCACAACACCCAGTCCGGGGCGGACCCCGGCACCGCACCGAACGCCGCCGACGCCCCACGGGTGTCCGCAACCGTGACGGACGCGCCCTCCGGTACGGAAGCGGCACAGGATGCCGCCGGGGCGGACCCCGACCCCGGCCCCTGGGCGGACTACCCCGAGGGCCCCTCGTTCCTGCGCGCGCTGCGCACGGGCCAGCCCGCCCGCGCGGTGTGGAACGCCCTGCCCGGCGCCGGGTGGGCGGACGCGGTGGCGGTCGCCGCCGCCCAGACCCTGGCCGCCGGGCGCGGCACCGTGATCGTGGTGCCCGACGGCCGCGACGTGCAGGCCGTCGACCACGCCCTGGAACAGCGCCTGGGCGGGAGCCGGTACGCGGCGCTCACCGCCGACCTCGGACCGGCCGAGCGCTACCGGCGCTGGCTGTCGGTGCTGCGCGGCGGGGTCCGGGTCGTGGTCGGCACGCGCGCGGCGGTGTTCGCGCCGGTGCGCGACCTGGGACTGGTGGTGCTGTGGGACGACGGCGACGACGTGCACGCCGACCCGCACGCCCCCTACCCGCACGCGCGCACGGTGCTGTCGATGCGGGCGCACCGCGCCGGGGCCGGTGCCCTGATCGGCGGGCACACGCGCACCACCGACGCCCAACTGCTGGTGGAGTCGGGGTGGGCGCACCCGCTGACCGCCGACCGGGCGACCCTGCGCCGCCGCGCGCCCGTGGTCCGGGCGGCCGGGGACGACCGGGAGCTGGCCCGCGACGAGGCGGCGCGGTCGGCGCGGATGCCGAGCGTGGCCCTGCGCGCGGCCCGCGAGGCCGCGCGGACCGGTCCGGTGCTCTTCCAGGTTCCGCGCCGGGGCTACCTGAACACGCTGGCCTGCGCCGGGTGCCGCGAGCCCGCGCGCTGCGACTCCTGCCGGGGACCTCTGGCCGTGCGCGGTTCGCACGCCATGCCCTCGTGCGGCTGGTGCGGCCGGGTCGCCGGGCAGTGGGCGTGCCCGGAGTGCGGTGTCACCCGCATGCGCGCCGTGGTGGTGGGCGCCCGCCGCACCGCCGAGGAGCTGGGCAGGGCGTTCCCCTCGCTGACCGTGCGCACCTCGGGCCGCGAGGAGGTGCTGTCGCGGGTGGCGGACGCGCCGTCGCTGGTGGTGGCCACCCCGGGGGCCGAACCGGTGGCCGACAACGGCTACGCGGCGGCGGTCCTGCTGGACGGCTGGGCGCTGCTGAACCGGATGGACCTGCGCGCCTCGGAGGAGGCCCTGCGTCGTTGGCTGAACGCGGGCGCCCTGGTGCGGCCGGGCGGCACGGTGGTGGTGTCGGCCGACGCCTCGCTGCCGGTGGTGCAGTCGTTCGTGCGGTGGGACCCGACGGGCTTCGCCGAGCGCGAGCTGGCCGAGCGCCGCGAGCTGGGATTCCCCCCCGCGGTGGCGATGGCCTCGGTCACCGGCGCTCCCGAGCACGTGCGCGAACTGCTCGACCAGATCGAACTGCCCGAGGGCGCCGAACTCCTGGGGCCGGTGCCGGTGGGCGCGGACCGGGCGGTCGGCCCGGACGGCGCCCAGCCCACCGAGCGGGCGCTGCTGCGGGTGCCCCGGGCCGGGGTGGGCGCGCTGTCCCGGTCGCTCAAGGTGGCGGCCTCGGCGCGCAGCGCGCGCCGCGACGAGCACCTGGCGCAGGTGCGGATGGACCCGCTGCACGTGGTCTAGGCGGTGTCCGGGGAGGCCCCGGGACCGTCCGTCCGGAAGTGTCACCGGTGTGACGCGAGGTGCCCGGACCCGTGGTGGTTCCGGAGGAGTCACCCGGCACCGCGGTCAGGGCTGCTCCCGTCGCACCCCTCCCCGACACCACCGTGGTACACCGGTGGATCCTGTACTCACAGCGGGTCCGGGTGCTCGGACCTCGCCGTGAGTACGAGGCCGCGGCGTGTGGGACGGCTCAGCGGCCGTACCGCGCGCGGTACAGGTCGCGCAGCGCGGCCACCTCCGCCGCGTGGTGGATGACCTCCCGGTTGACGTGGAGCACGAGGGCGACCATCGGGAAGTCCTCCCACTGGGGCGCCTCGGCGCCGCCCACCGGCGCGGCCAGGCCGTTCTCGTCCAGCTCCTGGACGTGCGCGGTCCAGGCGATGTAGGCGTGGCGCAGCCGCTGCCGGGCCTCGGCGGCGGTCGCGGGCCAGTCGGCGTTCTCCCGCGTGGCGGTGCGGTCGCCGAAGTGCCAGTTGACGCGGGTCTCCAGGATCTCGACGACGATGTGCCCGAGCCGCCAGGCGATGGTGGTCACCGGCGGCGGTTCGGGTTCGGGGACGGCCGTGTCGGGCCGGTGGCGCCCGTCCGGTCCCTCGCGCACGGCCCAGGCCCCGGGCACCGGAGCCCAGTGGAACTCCTCGTCGGTGAGCCCCTCCAGGCGGGGCCACAGGGAGAAGTCCCAGTAGAACCGCAGCTGGGCCAGGACCTCTCCGGTCCAGTTCACCGCCACCCGCGAGCGCCTCCCCGGCGCCCGGGCGCGCGGCCCAGCCCCGCCAGGACGCCGGTGCCCGGGTCGGACACGTCCTCGTCCGGGTAGGGCCACCACCGCAGGTCGGCCACGCCCGGCTCGACGGGCTGGAAGGGCTCGAAGGCGCGCTCCACCGCGGCGCGGGGCGCCGGGGAGGTGAGGGCGAGGTAGCCGCCCCCGCGCATGAGGGCGTGCAGGGCGTCGATCCGGGCGGGCGGGTCGTCCGCGGTGAAGGGGCGGGTCATCAGAACGGCGACGGGCTCGTCGAAGTCGACGAGCCCGGAGGTGCCGAGGCGGCGCAGGAGCGTGTCCGTGCCGGAGCCGTCGCCGGAGAGCACGGAGGCCCCGGCGGTGGAGAGCATGCCCGCCGCGCCGTGCGGGGCGACGTGGACGACGGAGGCGTCGGGGGCGGCGGCGTGCACGCGCTCGGCGGTTCCGGGTACCGGGCACCCCCAGTCGACGAACTGGCGCACGCCCGCGTCGACGGACAGGTAGTCGACCACGCGCCCCAGGAAGGCCTGGTGCAGGCGGGTGTGCTCGGCGTGCCGGGGGTCGGGGCGCCCGCCCGCGCGGGAGCCGAGGTCGACCACACCGGGCCGCTGGCCGGGGACGGGCACGGACCCGCGCCCTCGGAACACGGCCGTGAGCCGACCCGTCTTGGGCCCTCGGACGTTGGTCACGTTCACGCTCCCCCAGCCGGTTCGCTCGCGGGAGGCAGACGCTCGGCGGGGCGGGCCGGTCGGGCCCGGACAGCGTCGCGCCATGCCGTCAGGGCCCGATGGTACCCCCTGCGAAAGTGATCCTCGGCACACACATGGGTGTTATGTGCCCTATTTCGCCCTTTGAGAACTCCTGGGGCGCAAGTGTTTCTGGTAGACGGACTCGGCCCCGCGGACGGGGAGCGTGCGTCACGCCCCGCTCCCCCGCGATTTCGGCAGGTGACCGCCCCGTGTTCCCGGGAGAGCCCCACGACACGGCCGGGCCATCCCGGGAAGCGCTTCTCCTCGCTTTCCGGAAAACGCTCCCGGTCGGGGAGGGGATCCCCCGTGCCCCGGCCGCCGGTCCCGAGGCGCCGGCCCTCGACGGGAGGGCGACCGCCCTTCCGTCACGAAGACCGCTCCCGGGCGGAGGAGGCCGCCCGACGGAAGGCCGCTCCGCCCTCCTGGCCAACCAGGGCGCCCCGGGCGTCCAGGACGCCCCGACGGAAGGCCGCTCCCCTGCGGGGAAGACCGTCAGGCCCCGGCGCGTCATCGGTCCGCGCCCAGACGCGGCCAGCGTGAAGGTCCTGGCGCGGGTCAGGCCCCGACGCGTCACCGGTCCGCGGTCAGCCTCCGCGCGGGCAGCTCCGCGCACAGCCAGGACACCGCCGCGACCACCAGCACGGTCGCGGGCAGCAGCCAGAGCGGGCCGCCGGGCCACGGGCGGCCCAGGAGCCCCATCCCCGCGAAGGCGAGCGGAACCGCCGAGACCAGTACACCGGCGACGACCGCGCCGACCGCGACCAGGGCGGCCTCCCTGCGCAGCAGCGACCTGATCTGCGCGGGGGTCATGCCCACGGCGTGCAGCGCGTCCGTCTCCGCGCGGCGGCGCAGGGTCTGGGCGGACAGGCGGTTGGCCACCGAGAGCAGAACGTACCCCGCCAGGCAGAGCAGCACCACGAGGTTGAGCACCGTGTTCGCCGTGAGCCCGGTCCCGGCCGCGTCCGGGGCGGTGTCGGCGACCTCCACCCCCGGATGGGCCGAGGCCAGGGCGTCGAGGACCCCGCGGACCTCGGACTCCCGCCCGGGTTCGGCGAGCACCCGCAGCTCGGCGGGCAGGTCACCGGTCAGGTGCCCCCGGGCCAGGTCCCGCGAGACCAGGGCCCGGCCGAAGCCGAGTTCGCGCTCGTACAGCGCGACCACCTCGGCACTGACCTCGGCACCGTCCCCCATCCGGAACGTCACCCTCTGCCCCGGTTCCGCTCCGAGGGAGCGCGCGGTCCGCGCGCCCAGCGCGACGGTGTCGCCGGTCAGCGCACCCAGGTCGCCCTCGGTGACGCCCACGTCGACGACCTCCGGGGCGTCCGGCCCCAGGACCAGCGCGGGCGTCTCCTGGTGCACCACCCCCTCCTCGAACGGCAGCCCGGTGGTCCACACGAGGGTGGTCGGCGTGGCGGTGACGGCCGCGGCGACGGACGGGTCCTCCCGGACGGCCCCGGCCAGTCCCCGCGGAAGCCCGCCGAGCGCGGGCGCCGTCAGCGTGCTCGCGGCCAGCTCCCCGTCCTCGCGCTGCTCCGTCTGCGCGGCCAGCAGGGTGGTGTTGACGTAGCCCTGGCTGAGGGCGAAGGCCACCAGCATCGCCAGCGCGCTGACCGCGCCCGCCACCCGGTGGGAGTGGCCGTGCAGGTTGCGCACCGCCAGCCAGGTCAGGGCGGAGGAGCGCGCGGGCAGCCGGCGGCCGAGCGCCCCGCTCACCGCCCGCAGCAGGGCGGGGCCGACCAGGGCCAGCCCGACCACCGCGAGCAGGCCGGCCGAGGCCGGGGCGACCGCCGCCATCTCGCCGCCCAGCACCAGCGCCGGGACCGACGCCCCCACCGAGGCCAGGAGCAGCGCCGCCCCCGTCCGGGTCCGCGCCCGGCCGGGAACGCGGGGTTCGGCGACGGACTCGGCGAGCGCGTCGGTGGGCGGCGCGGACGCGGTCCGGCCGACCGCGGCCAGCGAGGCCAGCCACACGGCGAGCACCATCAGCACCGCCGTGGCCAGGGCGGGCAGCGGTCCGAAGACCGGAGGCAGACCCGGCGGCACCAGCCCCAGGGAGGCGAACCAGTCCAGCGCGACCCCGGCCAGCGGGTAGCCGCCGGCCACGCCCAAGGGCAGGACCGCCAGGGTGACGAGGAGGTTGGGGGCGGCGACCAGGCGGCGGACCTGCCGGGGCGTGGCTCCCACGGCCCGCAGGAGCGCCAGGTCGCGGCGCTGTGCGGCCACGGAGGCCGACAGCGCTCCGGCGACGGTCAGGCCGATGGTCATCACCAGGACACCGCTGAGCGAACCGGCCACCGCGACCAGGACACCGCGTGCGGCTCCGGCGGCCGGGGACTCGGCGTCGCCGATCCGGTCCCCGGTCCGCACGAGCGCGTCCTCTCCCGCCAGGGCCTCCTCCACCGCCCCGGTGAACCGCTCCGGCGGCACACCGGGCGCGGCGCGCAGGCCGATCAGGTCCACGGTGCCCTCGCGCGGGCCCTCCGTGCGCCCGGCCAGGTCGGCGGCGGTGTCGTCGGCGAACAGGACCACGGTGGCGCCGGTGTCCAGCACCCCGGAGAGCCGGTGGTCGCCGGTGCGCCCCGCGGCGGTGACCCGCACCCGGTCGCCGGCCCCGGCGCCGGCGGCCGAGGCCGTGGCGGCGTCCAGGACCACCTCGCCAGGCCCTCGCGGCGCCTCCCCCTCCAAGGGGGCGTCCTCCAACAGCGCGGCGGAGGACCACCCGTGGCCGGTGGTGCGGGGATCGGCTCCCGTGGCGATCCCTTCCCCGGTGTGCACGGCGGCCGGGAACCCGACGTCTCCGACGGCGGCGCCGACCTCGGGCAGGGCGGCCAGCCGGGCGGTGAGTCCCCCGGGCAGTCCGGCCCGCTCGGGCAGGGGCAGATCCAGGTCCTCGGCCTGCTCGACCGTCTGGGGTGCGGTGACCACGGCGTCCGCTCCCCGGAGGCGTTCGGCGGGGACCGACGAGCGCAGCCCGGTGTCGGCCAGCACGCCGCCGACGGTGACGAACGCCGATCCGCCCAGGACCGCGACGGCGACGGCGGCCAGCACTCCGGCACGGCCGCGCGCCAGCTTCAGCGCGAGGGGGCCGCGTCCGCCGACGGGATCCGGATCGCGTGCGGGCCCCGAGGCGGAGGGCGGGTTCGCGTCACAGGCGGTATCCGGGCAGGAGGCGGGGCCCGGTGCGGAGATCGGACCCGGCCCGGGGGGCGCCGTCATCGGTCGGCCTCCGCCCCGGCCGTCTCCAGGGAGGCCAGGCGTCCGGCCAGGTCGGCCGCGGAGGGGGCGTGCAGGACGTCGGCGAGGCGGCCGTCGGCCATGACCGCGGTGGCGTGCGCCCGGGCGGCGGCCTTGGGGTCGTGGGTCACCATGACGACGGTCTGGCCGAGTTCGTCCACGACCTCCCGCAGCAGGCCCAGGACGCTGTCGGCGGTCGCGCCGTCGAGCGCTCCGGTGGGCTCGTCCGCGAAGACGATGTCGGGCCGGGAGGCCAGGGCGCGCACGATCGCGATCCGCTGCTGCTGGCCGCCGGAGAGCTCCGTGGGCCGGTGGCGCAGCCGCCGCCCCACACCCGTCCGGTCGACGAGCGTACGCAGCCAGCCCTGGTCGGGGGTCCGTCCGGCCAGGCGCAGCGGCAGGGTGATGTTCTCCTCCGCGGTGAGCGTGGGCACCAGGTTGTAGGACTGGAACACGAAGCCGATCCGCTCGCGGCGGAACTCGGTGCGCCGGGGCTCGCGCAGGGAGCCGACGTCGGTGCCGCCCACCACCACCGAGCCCGATGTGGGGCGATCCATGCCGGACGCGCAGTTGAGCAGGGTGCTCTTGCCCGATCCGGACGGCCCCATGACGGCGAGGAAGGAGCCGCGGGGCACCCCCAGCGACACCCCGGCCAGGGCGGAGACGACGCCCTCGCCGTCGGAGTACACGCGGTGGACGTCGGTGAGCCGGACGGCCTCGCCTTCGGCGTCCGGACCGGCGGGAACCGGTGCGGTGGGGGCCGGTGCGGCGGCTGTCTCCTGCGCGCCCCTCACCGGTCGCCCCTGCGGAACAGGACGACCAGAGCGACGAGCGAGACCAGCGCCGCGAGTCCGAAGGCCGACCCGATCAGCTCGTGGCCGAGCAGGGACAGCGTGCCGTTGGCCGCGGCGGTCCCGGCGAGGACGATCCCGAGCAGGACCAGCAGGGCCCGGCGGGCGGGTGTGCGCCGAGGTCGGGAGGGCGCGGGGGACGGCTGCGGAACGGAGGACGAGGGGTCCTCCGCGATCGAGGCGTCGATGCGGTAGGGGTCGTCGGACACGGCTGCTCCCGGGGTTCGGTGGGTGGCTGGACACGGCCGGTGTACCGCCCGCCGTGTCGTCTCCGACGCTACGGAGGCGCGGCCCGCCGAAACATCCCGCTCACCCGCCGACCGCCGCTACAGCCAGCTGTAGTGGCGCCCGGCCGAACCCTTCCGGGCAGCCGCCGCAACCGCTCCCGGGACCGCCGTCAGAGCACCCGCGCGGGGTCGGACACCGGGGCGAGGCGGCCGTCGCAGTCGGCGTACTCCCAGCGCGGTCCGCGGGCCACGAGTTCGGCGACCGCGCCGACGAGGCGGTCCACGTGCTCGCGCGTGGTGCCCACTCCCAGGCTCGCCCGCACCGCCTGGCCGTGGCCCCGGGGCAGCAGGTGCCGGGTGAGCGGGTGGGCGCAGAACAGGCCGTCGCGCACCCCGATCCCGTACTCGGCGGACAGGGCCGCGGCCAGCAGGTCGGCGGGCAGGCCGTCCACGGTGAACGACACGATGCCCACCCGCGGGTGGTCCCCGCCCCACAGGGTCAGCTCGGTGACGCCGTCGACCGCCGTCAGCCCCTCGCGCAGCCGCTCCAGCAGCGCCGACTCGCGCACGTGCAGGAGTTCCTGGGCGGCGGGGGTGAGGGCGTCGCAGGCGGCGGCAAGCGCCACGGCGCCGAGCACGTTGGGGCTGCCCGCCTCATGCCGCGCGGGCAGGTCGTTCCACACCACGTCGTGCTCGTCGACCAGCCGCGTGGCCCCGCCGCCGGACAGGTAGGGCGTGGCCTCGCGCAGCCAGTCGGCGCGGCCGGCCAGAACCCCGGAGCCGAAGGGGGCGTAGAGCTTGTGGGCGGACAGGGCGACGTAGTCGGCGCCGGTCCCCTCCAGGCTGAAGGGCAGGTGCGGCACGTACTGGGCGGCGTCCACGACCACGCGGGCGCCCTCGGCGTGGGCCGCCTCCACCAGTTCCTCCACCGGCCAGATCTCGCCGGTGACGTTGGAGGCGGCGGTCACGCACAGCAGGCGCGGGCCCTCGGGGGCCCCGCGCAGCGCGGCGGCCGCGGCCTCCACCGCCTCCTCGGGGGAGGCGGGCAGCGGCAGGCGCACCACCCGCCCGGCGCGGGCGGCGGGGTGCTCCCAGGGCAGCAGGCTGGCGTGGTGCTCGGACTCGAACACGACCACAGTGCAGCCCTCGGGCACCGAGCGGGCCAGCAGGTTGAGGGCGTCGGTGGTGCCGCGCACGAACACCACGGCGTCGGCGGGTCGGGAGCGCGCGCCCACGAAGCGGGCGACGCTGCGGCGGGCGCGCTCGTAGGCGTCGGTGCTGACCTGGGAGTGGTGGCCCGCGCCGCGGTGCACGCTGGCGTAGTAGGGCAGCGCCGCGGACAGGGCCTCGGCCACCGGGGTCAGGCACGGGGCGCTGGCCGCGTAGTCGAAGTTGGCGTACTCGACGCGTCCGCCGGTGACCAGGGGGACGCCCTCGTCGGAGGTGACGACGGTGCACGCGGCGGCGTCGGCCGGGGGCTCGGCGGAACGGGCGGCGTGGACGGGAACGGCAGTGGTCATGGAAGCACCTCTCCTGTGGGTCGTGGGACCCGCGGAGATGTCACTCCGGTAACGCCTCAGGGGTCCGCGCTTGTCCGACACGGTCGTGTCGGGACCTGGTCCTCACCCGGGGCACCCCACCGCGGTAGGAGGGTTGCCGACCAGCTAGCCGGGGCTTGACGCTGGTACTCGTGACCTGCGAGGCACACTAACACAGCCTTCCGGCCCGCGGCAGGGGGAGGGGATGCGGCCCGGACCACCGGACCGCTTGACAGCGGCGCGCGCGGTGGGGACATACTTGTGCCTGCCTGCCCTCACGCCGCGGGTGTCCGGTTTCCCCCGGCCGCCCTCCAGGCGCGAGACTCCAGAGCGTCGGAGTTTTCGCGTGCCCGTGAGCGAGAGGTGTGCACCTTGTACGGCGACGACCGTATCCAGCAGGTCCTGCGCAATCCCAGGGTCGTCCTGGTGTCCGGCTACGCCCGCCTGCCCGACTCGGTGGCGAGCCACTCCCAGTACCAGCGGCTCGGCGTCGTGCTGGCCGTGGACACCGCCGACGGGCGCGTCGTCGCCGCGGACACCACCCTGCTCACCGAGCTGGCCAGGGACTTCTTCCGCGCCCTGGTCGAGGGGGAGTCGGTGACCGGGGACGTCGCCGAGATGGTGCGGCGGGTGCAGACCCGTTACGCGGGCCAGTCCGGCGCCGCGCTGACCACCGCCCTGCGCCGCTGCCTGGAGACCTACGGCCAGCTCAGGGAGGGCGACCAGTTGCCCGCGGACCCCGAGGCCGGGGAGGAGGAGCGGCCGTGAGCGACGACCTCTCCGCGAACGGGGGCCCCGCCGGAGCCCGGGCCGAAAGCGGCGCCGGGGCCGGAAACGGAACCGAGAGCGCGTCCGGGGCCGGGGCCGCGCCGCTGCCGCTGGCGGGCGTGCGCGTCGCCGACCTGTCCCGCGTACTGGCCGGCCCCTACGCCACCATGCTGCTCGCCGACATGGGCGCCGAGGTGGTCAAGGTGGAACAGCCCGGGCGCGGCGACGACACGCGCTCCTGGGGGCCGCCCTGGGCCGGGGAGGCCGGAGCGGCGGGGCACGGCGAGGCCGCCTACTTCCTGTCGGTGAACCGCAACAAGCGCAGCCTGGCCGTGGACCTGAAGGACCCCGGGGGCCTGGCCGCGGTCCGGGAGCTGTGCGCGGCCTCCGACGTGGTCGTCCAGAACTTCCGGCCCGGGGTCATCGACCGGCTCGGGCTCGGCTACGAGGCCGTCAGCGCCCGCAACCCGGCCGTCGTGTACTGCTCGGTGAGCGGGTTCGGGCCCGGGCACGAGCCCGCGACGCGTCCCGGCTTCGACATCGTGGTGCAGGCCGAGAGCGGGCTCATGGCCACCACCGGACCCGCGGAGGGACCGGCGAGCAAGGTGGGCGTGGCCCTGACCGACGTGCTCACCGGGCTCAACGCCGCCGTGGGAATCCTGGGCGCGCTCATACGGGCCCGCGTCACCGGGCGCGGCGAGAACATCAGCGCGTCGCTGATCAACTCCACCCTCTCCGGCCTGGTCAACCTCACCCAGCAGGCGCTGGTGACGGGGGCCGAACCCGCCCGGGTCGGCAACGCGCACACCACGATCGTGCCCTACCAGGCCTTTGCGACCGCGGACGCCGAGATCGTCGTCGCCGCCGGGAACGACGCCCTGTACCAGCGGCTGTGCGCGGCCCTGGACCGCCCCGACCTGGGCGCGGACCCGCGCTACGCCACCAACCCCGGCCGGGTGGCGCACCGGGGGGAACTGGTCGGCGCCCTGTCGGCGACCCTGCGCTCCCGACCCGCCGACCACTGGATGGAGCTGCTGGTGGGGGCCGGGGTGCCGGTGGGACGGGTGCGCGGGGTGCTCGACGCGCTGCGCACCGCCGACGCCAGCGGCGACGACGTCCTGCGCACCGTGGAGCACCCCACCGCCGGGCTGATCGAACAGGTCCGCGCCGGGTTCCGTCTGGAGGGCAGCCCGCCGCCGCTCACCGCGCCGCCGCTGCTGGGGCAGCACTCCCGGCAGATCCTGGCCGAACTCGGCGTGGACGGGGCCGACGTGGACGCGATGGTCGCGCGCGGCGCCGTCCAGCAGCCCGACCTGCCCTGAGAGCCGGGCGGGTCGCACCGGACCCGCCCGGCCGCACCGCCCGACCACGCCCCGGAACCGGTCAGGGCTGCGCACCCGGCCCCGAGGCGACCGCCCGTCCTTCCTCCGGGTCCCGCACCCGGGTCCGACAGACACCGTCCACATCCCGCACGGCCGCACCGGCCGTCGGCACCACGAAGGGACACACACCTTGAGCGACTCCCGCAAGCCCGCCGCCCCGGACCCGCACGACTTCCTGGCGGTGGACGCCGACCTGACCGACACCGAGCGCGACGTCCGCGACGCCGTGCGCGACTTCGCCTCGCGCGAGCTGGCGCCGAACGTGGCCGAGTGGTTCGAGGCGGGCACCCTGCCCGATCCGCGCGGGCTGGCCAGGGCCTTCGGCTCCCTCGGGGTGCTGGGCATGCACCTGGAGGGGTACGGCTGCGGCGGCTCCAGCGCGGTCGCCTACGGTCTGGCCTGCCGCGAGCTGGAGGCCGTGGACTCGGGCCTGCGCAGCTTCGTGTCGGTACAGGGCTCGCTGGCGATGGCGGCCGTCCACAAGTTCGGTTCCGAGGAGCAGAAGCAGGAGTGGCTGCCGCGCATGGCCGCCGGTGAGGCGATCGGCTGCTTCGGGCTGACCGAGCCCGACTCCGGCTCCGACCCCGGGTCGATGCGCACCCGCGCCCGCAGGGACGGGAGCGACTGGGTGCTCGACGGCACCAAGATGTGGATCACCAACGGCTCGGTCGCCGACGTGGCCGTGGTGTGGGCCGCCACCGACGAGGGCGTGCGCGGGTTCGTGGTGCCCGCCGACACGCCCGGGTTCTCGGCCAACGTCATCCACCGCAAGCTGTCGCTGCGCGCGTCGGTCACCTCCGAACTGGTGCTGGAGGGCGTGCGCCTGCCCGCCGACGCGGTGCTGCCGGGGTCGCGCGGCCTGGGGTCGCCGCTGTCGTGCCTGAACGAGGCCCGCTACGGCATCGTGTGGGGCGCGGCCGGCGCCGCGCGCGCCTGCTACGAGGCGGCCCTGGAGTACGCGCTGAGCCGCGAGCAGTTCGGCCGGCCGATCGCCGGGTTCCAGCTGACCCAGCGCAAGCTCGCCGACATGGTGGTGGACGTCAACCAGGCGGCCATGACCGCGCTGCGGATCGGGCGCCTGAAGGACGAGGGCCGGTGCCACCACAACCACGTGAGCTTCGGCAAGCTCTCGTGCGTGGCCGCCGCCCAGCGGGTGGCCGCGGCGGCGCGCTCGGTGCACGGCGCCAACGGCATCACCCTGGAGTACCCGGTGATGCGGCACATGGCGAACCTGGAGACGGTCGCCACCTACGAGGGCACCGAGGAGATCCACGCGCTCAGCATCGGCCAGTCGGTGACGGGGATCTCGGCCTTCCGCTGAACAGCGCCGCCTCCGCGGGCCCCGGATCGGGTCCGGGATCCGGGCCGGTCCGCGGGGACCGGAGGCGGGTCGCGCGCCTCCCCCGGTGCCGACGGGCGCGCGCAGCCGCCAGAATGGGGAGCAGCCGAGCGAGGGAGTTGCCGAGATGGGGAACGAGCCGACGAAGCGGTTCGAGATGACGGGGCTGCGGCGGACCGCCAACGCCGTCGTCAGCGGCTTCGTCAAGTACGGGGTGTGCCTGCCCGAGTTTCACCTGCTCACCACGCGTGGGCGCAAGTCGGGCTTCCTGCGCACCATCCCGCTCAGTGTGCTGGACAGCGACCGCGGCCGGTTCCTGGTCTCCCCCTACGGGGAGGTGGACTGGGTCCGCAACCTGCGTCGGGACGGCTTCGCGACGCTGCGCCAGGGCGGCTGGATCGAGCTGATCAGCGTGCGCGAACTGGGGGCCGGGGAGGCCGCCCCGCTGCTCAAGGAGTACCTGGACCACCCGCGTTCCGCCGTGGTGGGCCTGTACTTCGAGACGCCGCCGGACGCCCCCGAGGAGGCGTTCGCGGCCGAGGCCGACCGCCACCCGGTGTTCGAGATCGTGCGCTCGACCACGATCCGCATCTGACCGGCGCGCACGGGTCCCGGGCTCCCCGCGCGGGGAGCCCGGGACCCGGCCGTGTCAGTTGCGGACGCGGAAGACGTCGTAGACGCCGTCCACGCCCCGCACCGCGCGCAGCACGCTGCCCAGGTGGGCGGGGTCGGCCATCTCGAAGGTGAAGCGGCTCTGCGCCACGCGGTCGCGGCTGGTCTGGACGGTCGCGGACAGGATGTTGACGTGCTGGTCGCTCAGCACCCGCGTGATGTCCGACAGCAGCCGGGACCGGTCCAGGGCCTCCACGTGCAGCGCCACCAGGAACATCGAGTCCTCGGTGGGCGACCAGTCCACCTTGACCATGCGGTCGGTGTCCAGTGTCGCGGTGTTCACGCAGTCCCGGCGGTGCACCGACACCCCGTTGCCCCGGGTCACGAAGCCGACGATCTCGTCGCCCGGCACGGGGGTACAGCACTTGGACAGGCGCGCCCACACGTCGGCGTCGCCCTCCACGACCACGCCCGGGTTGCCGTGCTGGCGCTGGCGGGTGGCCGCCTTGGTGGGCAGCGCCGACTCGGCGATGTCCTCGGTGTGGCTCTCCAGGCCGCCCATGGAGTCGACGAGCTTGCCGACCACGTGCTGGGCGCTGACCTGGCGCTCCCCCACCGCCGCGTACAGAGAGTCCACGTCCGGGTAGCGCAGGTCGCTGGCCAGGCCGATGATCGCCTCACCGCTGAACAGGCGCTTGACCGGAAGCTCCTGCTTGCGCATGACCTTGGCGATCTCGTCCTTGCCCTGTTCGATCGCGGCCTCGCGGCGCTCCTTGGTGAACCAGTGCCGGATCTTGTTGCGGGCCCGGGCGCTCTTGACGAAGTTCAGCCAGTCCCGGCTGGGTCCGGCGTCGGGCGTCTTGGAGGTGAGGATCTCCACCGTCTCGCCGTTGTGCAGCTCGTTCTCCAGCGGCACCAGGCGGCCGTTGATGCGGGCGCCCACGGTGCGGTGGCCGACCTCGGTGTGCACGGCGTAGGCGAAGTCCACGGCGGTGGCGCCCTGGGGCAGCGAGATGACGTCGCCGCCCGGGGTGAAGACGAACACCTCCTGCACCGACAGGTCGAAGCGCAGCGACTCCAGGAACTCGCCCGGGTCCTTGGTCTCCTGCTGCCAGTCGATGAGCTGGCGCAGCCACTGCATGTCGGAGCTGCCCCGGGGCTTGCTCTCGCCCCCGCTGCCCCGGTCCTCCTTGTACTTCCAGTGCGCGGCGATGCCGTACTCGGCGCGCCGGTGCATCGCGCGCGTGCGGATCTGGAGCTCGACCGGGTTGCCCGAGGGCCCTATGACCGTCGTGTGCAGCGACTGGTACATGTTGAACTTGGGCATCGCGATGTAGTCCTTGAACCGGCCGGGCACCGGGTTCCACCGCGCGTGGATGGTCCCCAGGGCCGCGTAGCAGTCGCGGACGCTGTCCACCAGGACCCGCACGGCGATGAGGTCGTAGATCTCGTCGAAGCCGCAGTTGCGGGCGATCATCTTCTGGTAGATCGAGTAGTAGTGCTTGGGCCGCCCGCGCACGGTGGCCTTGAGCTTGGACTCGCGCAGATCGGCCGAGACCGCCTCGATGACCTCCTGGAGGTAGACGTCGCGGCGCGGGGCGCGCTCGGACACCAGGCGGGCGATCTCGTCGAAGCGCTTGGGGTAGAGGGTGGCGAAGGCCAGGTCCTCCAGCTCCCACTTGATGGTGTTCATGCCCAGCCGGTGGGCGAGGGGGGCGAAGATCTCCAGGGTCTCGCGGGCCTTCTTCTCCCGTTTGGCGCGGGAGGGCAGATAGCGCAGGGTGCGCATGTTGTGCAATCGGTCGCACAGCTTGATGACCAGCACGCGGATGTCGCGGGCCATGGCCACGACCATCTTGCGCACGGTCTCGGCCTGGGTGGCCTCGCCGTACTTGACCTTGTCGAGCTTGGTGACCCCGTCGACCAGCTCGGCGATCTCGTCGCCGAAGTCCGAGCGCAGATCGCCCAGGGAGTAGTCGGTGTCCTCGACGGTGTCGTGCAGGAGGGCGGCGGCCAGGGTGGCCTCCTGCATGCCCAGCTCGGCGAGGATCGTGGCGACGGCGAGCGGATGGGTGATGTAGGGGTCGCCGCTCTTGCGCTTCTGGTCGCGGTGGTGGTGGGCCGCGACCTCGTAGGCGCGCTCGACCAGCCGCACGTCCACCTTGGGATGGGTGGCCCGCACTGTCTTGATCAGTGGTTCGAGCACCGGGTTCATCGTCACTCCCCGCTGAGCGCCTAGTCGGGCGAGCCTTCTGCGTACTCGCACCGTGGAGGGCGTGGTGGAGGGGGACGGCTGCCGCGTGGCCCCCGCTCCGGAGACGTCGGAGGGCGCCGCTCCGTTCGCGGCGCCCTCCGGCCGGTCTCCCTGTGGACTTGTGGTGGCGCCCTGCGCGCCGGTGCCGTCCGCGTGCCCCTGGGGCGTGTTCGGCCGCGGTTCCTGGGAGGCGTCCCGCCGCGTCTCGTCCGTCGCTGCCGCCCCGGTCGAAACCACTTCGCTTGGCATGCCTACCTCCCGCGGATCCGTCCGGTCGCGCGGGCGCCGTCAGCGCCGCCCGGCTCCACCGGTGCACGTGCGTGTCATCAGGGCCAGTCGTGACGTGGCCGCCGCGGTACCTCTCCCACCAGTCTAGTGGGGCCGTTCCCGCCGGGAACGGCCTCGGCCTCCCCGCTCCCGCCGCGCCCGGCGGCGGGTGTGACACTGGCCACCGGGGGTTCACCCCCGGTGGTGGAGTACGTCAACGATGACGGGCCGTCGCGCATTCCCCGTGGGGAGGGGCGTCGGCCGCGGCGCGGGTCGGCCGGATCAGACCGTGAGGAGGGTGTGCAGCTCCACGTCGGGCACCCTGTCCCGTCCCAGGAGCGCGGAGAGCTCCATCAGGACGGAGAATCCCACGACCGTACCACCCGCCTTGCGGACCAGGTCCACCGCGGCCCTGCCGGTGCCGCCGGTGGCGAGGACGTCGTCCACGATCAGCACACGGCTGCCCGGGGAGACCGCGTCGGCGTGGATCTCGACGGTCGCGGTGCCGTACTCCAGATCATAGGCCTGACCGATGGTCCGCGAGGGCAGTTTCCCGGCTTTGCGCGCGGGGACGAAGCCCGAGCCCAGCGCCATGGCGACCGGGGCGCCGAAGATGAACCCGCGCGCCTCCAGTCCGACCACGTGGTCCACCCCCGCGGAGAGGAAGGGCGCGGCGAGGCCCTCCACGGCGGCCGCGAAGGCCTCCCGGTGGTTGAGCAGCGGCGTGATGTCCTTGAACAGGACGCCGGGCTGCGGGAAGTCGGGAATGTCGCGGATGTGCGCCCGGATGAGCTCCGGACCGGGGACGGGCGCCGCGGTGGCGGTGTCGTCGGGCATGTGGGATGGGCCTTCTGCTGGGTTCTCGTGCTGTCGGGGCCGGGGCCGGGGCCGGGGCCCTCGCGGGAGTCGCGGCGGCGACCCGTGGTCCGGACGGCCGGACACGGCGGTACCGGCCCCCCGCGCGGGGGGCCGGTACCGGGGTCGGACGCGCGCGGGCCGTCCGCTCACCGTGCGGGACGCGGGGCGCGGGCCCGAGGAGGTACGTCTAGCCCTTGGGCTTGTCGTCGTCGCCGAAGTCGGGGCGGTCCTCCACCGGCGTGTCGTCGGCGGCCGGGGTGACGACCTCTCCGACACCGGCCTTGAGCATGCGGATGCGGGTCCCGGGCGCGATCTCCAGCAGGACGTCCTGCTCGTGGATCTCGACGACGGTGGCGAAGATGCCGGCCTTGGTCATCACCTCGACACCGGGGACCAGGGCGTTGTGCATCTGCGTCTCCTGCTGGCGGCGCTTCTGGGCCGGGCGCCAGAAGAGCAGCCAGAACACCAGGAGGATCAGCAGGAACGGGAACAGCATGCTGAAGAGCCCACCGGTGGGCTCTCCTTCGGCAGCGAGGTGGTAAAGGCCCTGCACGGGGGCGTCCTTCCTGACGTTTCGTCGTGTGGCCGACCGCTGTCGGATGGGACACCGCGACGGCCACCTTCTTCGCATCGGCACGAACCGCGTGGTCCGGGCCTGTCCGGCACGTACAACGCGCCAGAGGGCCGAGACGTTCCACCGGTGTCGAACGACACGTACGGAGTCGTGCCCCGTATCGGCTGTTTCGTCCCAGCTTACGTGGCGTGGGTCACCGGTATCCCACCGGAGGAGATCGGGGTGTTAACGGTTCGCCCCCGATCCGCCCGGCCGGAACCCATTGTGCCCGGACCGGGGCTCCGTGTCAGACGCACTGGTCAGGGAGTAGCCGTGCCGTTGTGACCCGCGTTGCCCGCGGGGGCGGAGTTGCCCGTGGTGCCGCCGCCGTTGGCCGCCGCCGCACCGAAGGCCGCGTCCGGCGGCGGGGTGAGCCCCATGTGCGCCCAGGCCTGCGGGGTGGCCACCCGGCCGCGCGGGGTGCGGGCCAGGAATCCGGAGCGGACCAGGAAGGGCTCGGCGACGGTCTCCACCGTCTCGGCCTCCTCCCCCACCGACACCGCCAGCGTGGACAGGCCGACCGGGCCGCCGCGGAACCTCCTCATGAGCACGTCGAGGATGGCCCGGTCCAGCCGGTCCATGCCCAGTTCGTCCACCTCGTAGAGGTCGAGGGCGGCGCGGGCGGTGTCCAGCGACAGCCGCCCGTCCCCGCGCACCTCGGCGTAGTCGCGCACCCGGCGCAGCAGCCGGTTGGCGATCCGGGGGGTGCCGCGCGAGCGCCCGGCGATCTCCACGGCGGCGTCCGCGTCCAGGGGTGCGCCCAGCAGGCCCGCCGAGCGCTGGAGGATCAGCTCCAGTTCACCGGGGGTGTAGAAGTCCATGTGCGCGGTGAACCCGAAGCGGTCGCGCAGGGGCGCGGGCAGCATGCCCGCGCGGGTGGTCGCCCCGACCAGGGTGAACGGCGCGATGTCCAGCGGGATGGCGGTGGCGCCGGGGCCCTTCCCGACCACGACGTCGACCCGGAAGTCCTCCATCGCGACGTAGAGCATCTCCTCGGCGGGGCGGGCCATGCGGTGGATCTCGTCCAGGAAGAGCACCTCGCCCTCCTGGAGGGTGGAGAGCACCGCGGCCAGGTCCCCGGAGCGCTCGATGGCCGGGCCCGAGGTGATGCGCAGCGGGGCGCCCATCTCGGCGGCGATGATCATGGCCAGGGTGGTCTTGCCCAGGCCCGGGCCGCCGGACATGAGGATGTGGTCGGGCGCCCGGTTGCGCCGCCTGGCGCTGTGCAGCACCAGGGAGAGCTGTTCGCGCACGCGTTCCTGGCCGACGAACTCGTCCAGCGCGCGGGGGCGCAGGGCGCCCTCGATCTGGCGCTCGTCCGTGCCCGCGTCGGGCGAGACCGCGTCGCGCTCGTAGGGCGGGGGCCCGACGGGGGCCGAGCCGCGGGGATCTTCCTCGTGGAAGTCGTACACGGGGTTTCCTCCCTGTTCCTAGGCCCGGCTGAGCCTGCGCAGGGCGCTGCGCAGCAGGACGGCGACGTCGTCGGTGTGCTCGGCCTCGGTCGCCACGGCGGAGGCGGCGGCCTCGGCGTCCTTGGCCGACCAGCCGAGGTTGACCAGGCCGGAGACCACCTGTCCGCGCCAGGCGCCGTTGGGCTCGCCGCCGGACCCGGCGGCCTCGGACCCGGGCGGGGTGCCGTCGGTGAGCACGGGCGCGTCGAGCTTGCCGCGCAGTTCCAGGACGATGCGCTGGGCGCCCTTCTTGCCGATGCCGGGCACGCGGGTGAGGGCGGTGGTGTCCTCGGTGGACACGGCGTGGCGCAGGCTGGAGGGGCTGTGGACCGAGAGCATGGCCAGGGCCAGGCGGGGGCCGACGCCGGAGGCGGTCTGGAGCTGCTCGAACAGGTGCTTCTCGTCGTCGTCGGCGAACCCGAACAGGGTCAGGGACTCCTCGCGCACGACGAGGCTGGTGGCCACGGTCCCGGTCTCGCCCACGTGCAGGCGCGAGAGCGCGGAGGGCGTGCACTGCACGGTCATGCCGACCCCGCCGACGTCGATGACGGCGGTGCCCGCGCCGCGCGCGGCCACCCGGCCGGTGAGGAACGCGATCATCTGGTGTGGGCACCGGGGACGGTGCCCCTCTCCTTCCTGGGGGCGGGGCGCTAGCGGCCGCGGGTGCGGCGGGCCAGCTCCACCTTGCGGGCGAAGTCCTGCTGGGCCTGGGCGACGCGGGCCTGGGCCCCGCCGCGCCAGATGTGGCAGATGGCCAGGGCGACGGCGTCGGCCGCGTCGGCGGGCTTGGGGGGTCCGTCGAGTCCGAGGATACGCGCCACCATCGTGCCGACCTGCGCCTTGTCGGCGCGGCCGTTGCCGGTGATGGCGGCCTTAGCCTCGCTGGGGGTGTGCATGGCCACGGGCAGGCCGCGGCGGGCGGCGCAGACCAGGGCGATGCCGCTGGCCTGGGCGGTGCCCATGAC
This sequence comes from Nocardiopsis camelliae, assembly GCF_028993595.1. Lineage (GTDB taxonomy): Bacteria > Actinomycetota > Actinomycetes > Streptosporangiales > Streptosporangiaceae > Nocardiopsis > Nocardiopsis dassonvillei. Next base: position 1,883,053 of record NZ_CP118614.1, on the reverse strand, counting down.
GGTGCTGAGGTTGTGTTGGGCGAAGACGCGCTCGACGGCGACGGCGTCGGGCTGGTAGCGGTCCAGCCACTCCTCGATACCGCGCTCGATGCCCACGAGCCGGTGGGGCAGGTCGGTGTCGGGGCTGGTGCGCACGGCGTCGGCGCCGAGCAGGGCGAGCGGTCGGCCGATGGCGCCCTCGACGGCGGCGACACCGCACCGGGTCAGCCCGGGGTCGATCCCCAACACGCGCACGCGCCTCACCCTTGTCCTCTCGAACGTCCGTTCGCCCACATGCTAGCGGCGGGCGACGACGTCCGCCTCCGGCCCGCCCGGGCGTGTCGGCCCCCGGGGGCGCCCCCCGGCCGGAGCCCGCCGCTGCCAGGGCCACCCTGTCGCGAGCGTAGTCGCCCGGCCGGGCGCGGCCGCACGCCCCCGGACCGCGCGCTGTCTTCGGGTTCCGGAGAAAAGGGATGGACGGGACACCGAACGCGTGCTAAGTTGCTCTCAGTTCGAGAAATACTCGGATTGAGAACAACTGGAGGCGCACGTGGCCGACCCGCGCAACGAGGAGGGCGAGAGCCGGTTCCTCGCCGACTACGACCCGCACGCGTTCGCCCCGGCCGCGGTCACCGTCGACGTCGTCGCCCTCACCATCCGCTCGGGCGTGCCGCACGTGCTGCTGACGCGGCGCGCCGAGCACCCCCAGCGCGGCTGGTGGGCGCTGCCGGGCGGATTCGTCCGGGCCCAGGACGGACCGGACGGCCCCGCCGACCCCGACCTGCCCGACGCCGCCCTGCGCGTGCTCTCGGAGAAGACCCTGCTGCCCACCGAACTGCACCTGGAGCAGCTGGGCACCTACGGCGCCCGGGACCGGGACCCGCGCATGCGCGTCTTCTCGGTCGCCTACGTCCTGCTGGCCCCCGACCTGCCCGACCCGCACACCGGCCGGGGCACCGAGGAGGCCGCCTGGACCCCCTGGCGCGACCTCGGCCACGGCGACGGCGCGCGCCCCGGGCTCGACCTGGCCTTCGACCACGGCCGCCTCCTGGCCGACGCGGTCGAGCGCGCCCGCTCCAAGCTGGAGTACACCCCGCTGGCCACGGCCTTCCTGCCGCCCGCCTTCACCATCACGGCGCTGCGCGAGGTGTACGAGGCCGTGTGGGGCCAGTCCCTGCACGCGGCCAACTTCCACCGCAAGATCCTCGCCGCACCCGGGTTCGTGGAGGACACCGGGGAACTCGCCGAGCGCGGCGGCGCGGGCGGCGGACGGCGGGCCCGGCTCTACCGCGCGGGCGGCGCCGCCCTGCTGCACCCTCCCCTGCTGCGGGGCACGCAGTGACACCCGAGAGGAGTCCGATGACGGCCACCGGCCCCGTATTCGAGGACGCCGAGCGCCAGGTCGCCCTGGCGGGCGACCCCGTGGAGCTGTTCGGCCCGCTGCCCGAGGGCGGCGGCGTGCCCCCGGCGGCCACGGCCCGCCACCGCGAGCTGGCCCGCGCGCTCCACCCCGACACGGCGCCGCCCGGCAGCGGCACCGGCCCCTTCACCCGGCTCTCGCGGCTGTGGGACCTGTACCGGGCGATGGCCGCGGGCGACCTGCGCCTGGACGACCTCACCCTGGCCACCGGCGCGCACACCTACCGGGTCGGCCGGGAACGGCTGGCCCGGGGCGACGTCGCCGACCTGCACCCGGTGCGCTACCGGGCGCCGGAGTGGCGCGACGCGGTGCTCAAACTGCCCCGCGCACCCCGCGACAACGACCTGTTGGAGGCCGAGGCGACCGCGCTGCGCCGTATCCGGGAGCACGGCCACGAGCGCTACCGGGCCTTCGTCCCCGAACTGGTGGAGTCCTTCAAGCACCGCGACGCCGCCACCGGCGTGGAGCGGCGGGCCAACGTCCTGGGACGGCTGCACGGCTTCCACACGCTGGCCGAGGTGCGCCGCGCCCACCCCGACGGCGTCGACCCGCGCGACGCGGCGTGGATGTGGCGGCGGCTGCTGGTCGCCGTCGGCAACGCCGCCCTGGCGGGGGTGGTGCACGGCGCGGTCGTACCCGAGCACGTGATGATCCACCCGGCCGATCACGGCCTGGTCCTGGTCGACTGGTGCTACTCGGTGACGGCGCACGCCCCGCGCACCGCGCCGCACGTCCCGGCGATGGTGCCCGGACGCGCGGACTTCTACCCGCCCGAGGTGGCCGCGCGCCGCCCCGCGCTGGCCCAGACCGACATCCACATGGCGACCCGGTGCGTGGAGTACGTCACCGCGGGCCGCCTGCCCCGGGAGCTGCGGTCCTTCGCGCGCGGCTGCACCCTGCCCGCCCCCGAACGGCGGCCCCGCGACGGGTTCGCCCTGCTCTGCGAACTGGACGACGCGCTGGAACGCCTCTACGGGCCGCGCCGGTTCCGCCCCTTCACCATGCCGGACCCGGCACCGGCCGCCGGGGCCTGAGAACCCCCTCCCCCGACCACCCTCCCCCTCACGAGCCCCGCCCCCGACCCCGGCGGCCCGATCCGCCCACCCCCGTTCCAAGGAGAACCCCATGGGAAGCAGCCACTGGTCCACCGACGCCTACCACGCGCGTCAGGCCTACAACTCCTCCGTCGGCTCCAGCAGCTTCGGCTACACCGACGACGTGCTCGCCTCGACCCCGCGCAGCGCCTGGCGGGTCCACGACAGCCTCGACCCCCACGGCGTGGGCGTGCGAGAGAGCCGCGACTCCGCCGAACACCCCGAGTCGCTGGCCATCTCGGTGCTCTTCGACGTCACGGGTTCCATGCGCAACGTGCCGCGCGTACTCCAGACCAAGCTGCCCGACCTGTTCGGCCTGCTGCTGCGCAAGGGGTACGTGCAGGACCCGCAGATCCTCTTCGGCGCGATCGGCGACGCCACGTGCGACCGGGCCCCGCTCCAGGTGGGGCAGTTCGAGTCCGGCAACGAACTGGAGGACGACCTGGGCAACATCCTGCTGGAGGGCGGCGGTGGCGGCCAGGTGACGGAGTCCTACGAGCTGGCCATGTACTTCATGGCCCGGCACACCTCCATGGACTGCCTGGAGAAGCGCGGACGGCGCGGCCACCTCTTCATCATCGGAGACGAGATGGCCTACGGGGCGGTCAAGGCGCGGGAGGTGCGCGAGGTGATCGGCGACGACATCACCGAGGACATCCCGTTCCCGCGGATCCTGGCCGAGCTGCGGCGCAGCTTCGAGGTGTACTTCATCATGCCGACCGGCAGCGGGCACTTCCACAACGACAAGGTGCGCGGCTTCTGGGACACCCAAATGGGCCAGAACGTCATCTACCTGGACGACCTCAACGCGGTGTCGGAGACCATCGCGGTCACCGTCGGACTCGCCGAGGAGGCCATCGACCTGGAGAAGGGCCTGGCCGACCTGGCCGAGGCGGGCTCGGACACGGGCGAGGCGGTGGGCAGGGCGCTGCGGACGCTGTCCGAGAGCCGCGGCTCCGTGGTCGTGGCCGACACCCCGACCGGGCTCGGCGGCCCGGCCGAAGCGGGCGGGGTGGACCGGCTGTGACCGGCGCGACCACCCCGTGGGCCGACGGAAACGCCGTCGTCGTCGACCTGGGGTTCGGCGACGCGGGCAAGGGCGTGACGGTCGACCTGCTGTGCGCGCGGCGGCGCTTCGGCGCCGTCGTGCGCGCCAACGGGGGCGCCCAGGCCGCGCACAACGTGGTGACCCCCGACGGCCGCCACCACACGTTCGCCCAGTTCGGCGCGGGCACACTGGCCCCCGGCGGCCCGGTGCCCACGCACCTGTCGCGGTGGATGGTGGTGGACCCCTTCGCCCTGGCCGCCGAGGCCGGGCATCTGGCCTCGCTCGGCGTGCCCGACCCGTTCGCGCTGGTCACCGTGGACCGCCGGGCGCTGATCAGCACGCCGTGGCACCGGGCGGCCAACCGGGCGCGGGAGCTGGCCCGGGGCGAGGACCGGCACGGCTCGTGCGGGATGGGGGTGGGCGAGACCGTGGCCTACGCCCTGGCCCGCCCGGATGACGCGCCGACCGCCGGTGACTGCGCGCGGCCGGACGCGCTGCGCCGCAAGCTGCGCCGCCTGGCCGACCACCTGCACGCGGTGCGCCGCTCCCTGGAGCCCCCGGGCGCGGGCCCCGGCGCCGGGCGCACGGCGGCAGGAACCGGGCCGTCGGCGGCCTCCGGCGCGGCGGCAGAGTCCGGCACGGTGACAGGGACCGGCACGGCCCCGGACCGCGGTGCCGGGGTCCGGCCCGACCCCGAGCCGGACGTCGAGGAGTGCGTGGAGGCCTACCTGGCCTTCGCGCGGCGGGTGCGGCTGGTGGACGAGGACCACCTGCCCCGGCTGCTCGCCCGCTCCCCCGTGGTGTTCGAGGGGGCGCAGGGGGTGCTGCTGGACGAGTGGCACGGGTTCCACCCGTACACCACCTGGTCCACGACGACCACCGCGAACCCGCTCGCGCTCCTGGCCGAGGCCGGGCGCCCCGGCGACGCCCGCCGGATCGGTGTGGTGCGCACCTACACCACCCGGCACGGCGCGGGCCCGCTCGTGGCCGAGGACCCGGAACTGGGCACGCTGCTGGCCGAGGCGCACAACGGCACGCACCCGTGGCAGGGGGAGTTCCGGGTCGGGCACTTCGACGCGGTGGCGCACCGGTACGCGCTCGCCGCCACCGGCGGGGTGGACTCGCTGGTGGTCACGCACGCCGACGCCCCCGCGCGGGCGGGAGGGAGACTGCGCTGGTGCACCGGCTACACCGCGCCGGACGGGTCGAGCCTGGAACCGGTTCCCGCACCGGCCCCGGCGCCCAGCGGGCCGGGCGCCGCCGTGACGGGCGCGGCGCAGAGGGACGCCGCGGCGCGCCTGGACCGGCAGGAGCGCCTGACCCGCGCCCTGCTGGAGGCGCGGCCCGTGCTCGCCCCCGCGCCCGGCTCCCCCGCCGAGGCCGTCGGCGAGGAGCTGGGATTGCCCCTGGAGGCGGTGTTCTCGGGTCCGACTCGCGCCGACGCCCGCGTTCCGTCACGTGTCTGACCGACCGGCGGGGTCCGCTCCGGCGGACGACGGGACCAGCGACGGCCCGGTGCGCTTCTCCGTCGCCGTCCGGTGCCCTCGGCGGGCGGCGGGACCGGAAACGGCCCGGCTCTCGGGGCTGTCCCCGCCCGACCCGCGGCATGGGTCTGGCGGGGTCCGCGCGCCGAACGGCGCGGGGCCGGAGGGGATCCGCGTGCCGAGCGGTGCGGGCGGCGTGCCCGGCCGTCGTGGACCGGCCCCCGTCGCGCCGTCCCGCACGCCTCAGACGACGGTCAGGTGGTAGGTGGTGTCCACCCGGAAGCCCTGGCCGTCGTCCGCCCTGATCTCCAGCACGTACCCGCCGGGGCTCAGGGGCGCGACCGCGCCCCACAGCCCCCAGCTGTGCCGACGGACCCACAGGGGGCTGCGGAACACCCCCTGGATCTCCTCCAGGGGCAGCGCGACGCCGTTGAGGTGCGCGTCGGCCCGCGCGACCGGCATGGCCATCGGCTCCCTGGAGTGCTCGAAGGGGAACTGCATGGTCAGCTTCTCGGCCCTGAAGGGCTGAGCTTGCAGCTCTTCCACACACCTGGCAGGTGTACTTCAGGCCGCGTCGTCGGCAGCGTGACTCACTGCCCAGCCCGCCACACCCCTGGAGGAGATGTTGCGGGCCGCGTTCACATCGGCGTGCCCAGCGAAACCGCACGACGTGCATCGGAAAGTGGCCTGGCTCGGCCGGTTCCTCTTGTCGACGTGGCCACACGCGCTACATCCCTGGGAGGTGTGGGCCGGGACCACGTACACCACCGGCACCCCGGCCCGTCTTGCTTTGTAGGCGATGTAAGCGCCCAGTTGAGCGAAGGACCAGGAGTGCAGTGTGACCCGCTGGGGCTTGCGTAGCCGTGCCCTCTTGCGGATGCCGCCCAGGTCTTCCAGGGCGAGACCCCGTGAGGTGCGTTGAGCCTCGGTCACGATCTGCTTGGCGATGCGGTGGTTGGTATCGGCCGCGAACCGCGCCTCGCGGCCCGAGAGGCGGCGCAGGACACGCTTGGCGGACTTGGTTCCCTTCTTCTGGAGACGGCGCCTGAGGTGGCGATTGCGATGGCGGACCTGGTTGACCTGCTTGCCCGAGTAGACGTCCCCGTCGCTGGTGGTGGCGATGTTCGCGATGCCGAGGCCCACACCCACGAAACCTTCGGGGGTGTACTCGTCGGCCTCGGGCACCTCACAGGTGGCGTACAGGTACCAGTTGTCGCCGCGCTTGACCAGGTCGGATTCGCCCTTGCGGAACTCGGTGAGCACCTTGGCCTGGTCCGGTGAACACGCGAACGCCATGCCCTTCACCCGGCCGTGCACGGTCCAGATCGACACCGTGCGCGCGTCTATCTGCCAGGACAGGCACCGGTCGTCGAAGGGCTGCGCGGCGTCTTTTCGGAACCGAACCGGCGTGTTCTCCACCCGGGTACGCCGCTTGGACCCCTCACAGCCGTGGTTTCCGGCCTTGAGGTTGGCCTTCAGCGTGGCATGGGCCCCGGCGACCTTGCGTGCGCAGTGGCTCGCCGGTTGCGCGGACAACCCCATCGCTTTGAGGTCGTCGTAGACCAGCCGCTGCAACGGTGTCTTCGCCTTCACCCCACACTCGTGCGCACGGCGCGAGGCGCGGTTGGCCGCCTGGTTGCACAACTTCAGCGTCTCCCACAGCGTCGCCTCCTGGGCGGCGTCGGGGAGCAGCTTCACCTGCACAACGGTCTTCACACCCACAGGTGACCGTCTTGTCCATGTCACCAAGGTGGAAACCAGATCCCAATGTCAGGCGTGGAAGAAGCGTCGTATCCGACCTTCACGCTCATCTTGTCTCCGTCACCAAGTACCGGCGTGGTGTCCTCACCGGGCAGATGCTGGCCCACTGCGAACAGGTCATGCACCAGGTGTGCGAGACCATGGGAGCTGAGTTGCGCGAGTTCAACGGCGAGGACGACCACGTCCACCTGCTCGTGCACTACCCGCCCAAACTCCCTGTCTCGACACTGGTCAACCGGCTCAAGGGCACCTCGGCGCACTACCTGCGCAAGCAGTTCCCCGACCACGTGCGACGGTTCCTGCGGGGCAACCGGTTGTGGTCGCCGTCCTACTTCGCCGCCTCGTGCGGGGACGCACCGCTGTCGGTGATCGCGGAGTACATCGACCAGCAAAAACGCCCAGACTAACCGCCCGTTCGGGTGAGGGAAGCGGTTCCTCCCGGCCGTGAACGGCCGGGGTTCCTTGCTAGAAGATGTTGAACACCGGGAAGAACAGGGGTCGCCCCGCGGGCACCTCGCACCGGCGCACGACCCTGCCCCCGTAGGTACCGGCGAGGAACCACAGGTCGTCCGGCTGGTTGCGGGCCGCGTGCTCGCCGGTGGCGTCCCGGACCGGGTCGCACCCCTCCGGCGCCGACCACACCCACTTCCACCAGCGCGCCGAGAGGGCGACGCCCTCACGGGCACCGATCCGCCACGTCCCGTCGTCCGGCACGACCCCGTCCATGGCACCCCTCTCCCGTGTCCGACCGCCCTCGGCGGACGCCCGTGTTGCGCGGATCGTACCGATACGTGCGGGCGCGCCGACACGCGGGCACCCCGGTGCCCCGTCCTCCCGTAGGGATCGGAACCCGCCCACTAGCGTGGGTCCGTGACTTCTCTCTCCGACCCCCGGGTCCGCGACTTCCTGCTCCAGGGCACCCGCACCGGCATGCTCGCCTACACCGCCTCGGACGGACGGCCGCTGGCGGCGCCGGTGTGGTTCGTCGTCGAGGACGGCGACATCGTCTTCAACACCGGCGCCTCCACCGCGAAGGGCCGGTCCATCGCGCGCGACCCCAGGGTGGCGCTCACCGTGGACCTTCCCGAGCCGCCGTACGCCTTCGTGCAGGTGCAGGGCGAGGCCGTCGTCTCCGAGGACCCCGACGAGCTGGTGCGCACCGCCACCGCGATCGCCCGCCGCTACATGGGGCCCGAGCGGGCCGAGGAATTCGGGCGGCGCAACGGCGTGCCCGGCGAACTCGCGGTGCGGCTGCGCCCGACCAGGGTGGTCTCCGCCTTCGACATGGTCGGCTGAGCGCCCGCGCGTGAAGATCCCCGGGAACGCAGTCCTCTTCGTCTGCAACGATGACGAGAAGAAGCTGTACTACAGCATCAGGCCGAACAGTGCGGGTGACCGGGGCTTCATCACCGACTGCGAGTCCCTGGACCACGCGGTGACGGTACTGCGCCGACACGGTTTCGGGATCACCGCGTCGGATTTCGGCCCGGGCAGACTCAATCCGTCGGACCCCGAAGAGCTGATCAGCCCGAACCACCGGTGGGGGCGTTGATCCCGGGTCCGTCCAGCGGTCCCGGGCCCGCCCCTGCGGGTTCAGCCCACCGCGTGGGCCACGAACGCCTCCGCCGCCGCGGTGAGCGGTCCCCTCCTGCTGACCAGGGACACGTGCAGGTGGCCGGTGGGCTCCAGGTCCAGCACCAGCGCCCCGGCCCGCTCGGCCAGGTCCCGCCAGGCGTCGGTGACCACCGCGATCCCGGCCCCGCCCAGCACCAGCGGCAGGAGGGACACCCGGTGCTCGCTCTCCACGGCGACCCGGGCGTCCAGGCCGTCCGCGACCAGTTCGTCGACGAACCGGCGCATGCCCGAGCCGTGCTGGCCCACGATCAGCCTCTGCCCCTCCAGGCGCTCGGCGCGCACGGGCTCCCCCGCGGCGAAGGGCCCGTCGGGCGGGGCGAGCAGCACGAAGCTCTGGCGCGCCAGCGGATGGGCCCGCACCCCCGCCCCCGCGAACGGCTCGGAGGTGGCCACCACGCCGAGTTCGCAGGCGCCGGTGCGCACCATCTCGACGGCGTCGCGCGTGGTCAGCGCGCTGCGGACCGACACCGACACCTCCGGATGGCGCCGGGTGAAGCCCGCCACCAGGCCGGTCAGCGGCTCGATCGCCTGGGTGGGCAGCACTGCCACGTCCACCCGTCCGCCGCGCAACTCCCGCACCGACTCGACCGCCGAGCGGGCCAGGTCCAGGGCGCGCACCGCCTCGCGGGCGGGCTCGATCAGCGCGCGTCCCGCCTCGGTCAGCACCACGCGGCGGCCGATGCGGTGGAAGAGGTCGCTGCCCAGGTCGCGTTCCAGGGCCCGGACCGCCTGGGACAGGGACGGCTGGGACAGGTACAGGGCCGAGGCCGCCCGGTTCACCCCGCCGTGGTCGACCACGGCCAGGAAGTACTCCAACTGCCGGACGTCCACCGATCCTCCTTATAGGCCGGACCTATCAACGATATCGACAGCCGGTCTTGGACGCCCGCGCCCCCGGCCTGCTGGAATCCATCTATGAGCGACCTCCTCCCCTCCGGGTTCGCCCGCCGCACCGTGGACGCCGGGGGTGTGCGCGTCAACGTCCGTCTGGGCGGGGACGGCCCCCCGCTCCTGCTGCTGCACGGCTACCCGCAGACACACCTGATCTGGCACCGCGTCGCACCGCTCCTGGCGGACCGGTTCACGCTGGTCATGACCGACCTGCGCGGCTACGGGGACAGCGACAAGCCCGCCTCCGACGAGCGGCACGCACCCTACGCCAAGCGGGCCATGGCGCGGGACCAGTACCTCGTCATGCGCGAACTGGGCTTCGACTCCTTCGCCGTGGCGGGCCACGACCGCGGCGGCCGGGTCGGCCACCGCCTCGCCCTGGACCACCCGGAGGCGGTCACGGCGCTGTGCGCGCTGGACATCGTGCCGACCCGTTACGCCTTCGAGCACGCCGACGCCGAGTTCGCCCTGGGGTACCACCACTGGTTCTTCCTGGCGGCGGGCGACGGCATCCCCGAGCACCTCATCGGGCAGGACCCGGACTTCTGGGTCCGCACCCGTATGAACGCCCGCCACCGCGGCGGCACCCCCTTCGCACCCGCCGCCGTGGACGAGTACGTGCGCTGCTTCAGCGACCCGGCCGCGATCCACGCCTCCTGCGAGGACTACCGGGCGGCGGCCTCCATCGACCTGGAGCACGACCGGGCCAACGCCGGGCGCCGCCTGGAGTGCCCTGTCCTGCTGCTGTGGGGTCGGCACAGCTTCGTGGGCCGCCACTACGACGTGCCGGACGCCTGGAGCGGATACGCCCGCGACGTGCGCGGCCACGCGCTGGACTGCGACCACTACGTGCCCGAGGAGGCGCCCGAGGCCACGGCACGGCACCTGCGCGCGTTCCTGAGCGGGGACCCCGCGCCCTGAGCACGCCCCGGGCGCGGTTCCCGCGTCCCCCTGTCCCGCACCGTACGGGGCACCGCGTGGTCCCGGCCGACGTCCGAGCGCGGCTCCCCGTCCCCCCGGCCGGGCCCTCCGCGACCGGGCCCGGTCCCCCGTCGGGCCCGAACGCGATGAGACGGACCGGCCCCGCCGGGACGAGCAGGGCCCCGTCGGGCCCGAACGCCCCCGAAGACCCTCGCACACCCCCGCACACCCCACGGAAGGACACCGCAATGAAGCACTACCGCGTCGCCACGATCCCCGGTGACGGCATCGGCAAGGAGGTCCTGCCGCCCGCCAGGGCCGTCCTGGACCGGATCGGCGCCCACCACGCGCTCTCCTTCTCCTACGACGAGTTCGACTGGTCCTGCGCACGCTACCTGGCCGAGGGCGCCATGATGCCCGACGACGGCCTGGACCGGATCCGCCACCACGACACCGTCCTGCTGGGCGCCGTGGGCTGGCCCGGCGTCCCCGACCACGTGTCGCTGTGGGGGCTGCTCATCCCCATCCGCCGCGGCTTCCACCAGTACGTCAACCTGCGGCCGATCAGCGTCCTGGAGGGGGTGCCCAGCCCGGTCGCGCGGGCGCTGCCCGGCGGGGTCGACTTCGTGGTCGTGCGCGAGAACAACGAGGGCGAGTACTCGCGCGTGGGCGGACGGATCCACGAGGGCACCCCGTACGAGGCGGCCCTCCAGGAGTCGGTGTTCACCCGCAGGGGCGTGGAACGGGTGCTCGATTACGCCTTCGCCCTGGCCGGGCGGCGCGGCGGCAGGCTGACCTCGGCCACCAAGTCCAACGGCATCGTGCACACCATGCCGTTCTGGGACGAACTGGTGGCCGAGCGCGCGGCGCGCCACCCGGAGGTCGCCTGGGAGCAGGAGCACATCGACGCCCTGGCCGCCAAGATCGTCCTGGACCCGGCGCGGTTCGACGTCATCGTGGGCTCGAACCTGTTCGGCGACATCCTCAGCGACCTGGCCGCGGCCGTGGCTGGCGGTATCGGGGTGGCGCCGTCGGCCAACCTCAACCCCGAGCGCGAGTACCCGTCGATGTTCGAGCCGGTGCACGGCTCGGCGCCCGACATCGCCGGCAAGGGGCTGGCCAACCCGCTGGGGGCCATCTGGTCGGCGTCGATGATGCTCGACCACCTTGGCCACCCGGAGGCGGGCGCGCAGGTCATGGACGCGGTCCGCGCCGTGCTGGCCTCCTCCCCCGTGCGCACGGCCGACCTGGGCGGCAGCGCGGGCACGGACGAGTTCACCGCCGAGGTGCTCTCCCGCCTGCCCTGACCCGAACGCGGGCCCCGCCGCACCCTTGTCCGAACGGCACAGGAACCCCGTATCCGATTGTCGTCTCCCGATAAGGCCCCCACGGCGGAAAGCGAGCATGGTGGGGACCGACGGACACGGTGAACAGGGGGAACAGGGGCGATGGCGGACGTGGGGCGTGTCGGCGGGGTCCAGCACGTGCTGGTCGTGGGCGCGGGGGTGGTCGGCCTGTCGACGGCCTGGTTCCTCCAGGAGCGCGGCGTCCGCGTCACCGTCGTGGACCGGGACGGGGTCTGCTCCGGGGCCTCGTGGGGCAACGCCGGATGGCTCTCGCCGGGCCTGGCCATCCCCCTGAACGAGCCGGGCGTGCTGCGTTACGGCCTGCGCTCCCTGCTCGACCGCGACGCGCCCCTGTCGGTTCCGCTGTCGCCCTCGCCGGACCTGTGGCTGTTCCTGGCCCGCTTCGCCGCGCACTGCCGCTGGGACGCCTGGGAGAGGGCCGTGCGCGCCAACCTGCCCCTCAACACCGGGGCCCTGGACGCCTTCGACGCCCTGGCCAAGGGCGGCGTGGAGACCACTGAGGTCCGCGCGCCCGTCACCGCGCTGTTCCGCTCGCCGCGTTCGGCCGTCGCGCTCCTTCGCGAACTGGGCCGGATCGCGGCCTCGGGGCTGGAGGTGGACCACACCGCCCTCACCGGGGCGGCGGTCCGCGAGGTCCTCCCCCACGCCTCGGGGACCGTGGGGGCGGCGGTGCGCCTGGACGGACAGCGCCACGTGGACCCCGGCGCCCTCGTCCGCAACCTGGCGGCCTCGGTGCGCGAGCGCGGCGGTCGGGTGCGCACCGGGTTCGAGGCGGTCGGCGTCCACCGGGAGGACGGCGCGGTCGTCACCGTCTCCGGCGACGGCGAACGGCTGCGCTCGGACGCGGTCGCGGTGTGCACGGGCGCCTGGTTCGACCGGTTGGCCGCCGAGCACGGCGTGCGCGCCCGGGTCCGCGCCGGGAGGGGCTACTCCTTCACCGTCCCCACCGACGAGCCGGTGCCCGGCCCCGTCTACCTGCCGGAGGCCCGCGTGGCGTGCACCCCCTACCAGGGGGCGCTGAGGGTCGCCGGAACGATGGAGTTCCGCGGCCCAGACGACGCGCTCGTCCCGCGGCGGGTCGAGGCCGTCGAGCGCTCGGCCGGCCCCTACCTCCGGGGAGTGCGCTGGCAGGAGCGCACCGACGCCTGGGTGGGCCCCAGGCCGGTCACCTCCGACGGTGTGCCCCTGGTGGGGGCCACCCGCACCCCCGGCGTCTTCGTCGCGGGCGGCCACGGCATGTGGGGGCTCACGCACGGCCCGGTCACCGGCGGCCTCCTGGCCGAGCAGATCGCGACCGGCGTCCGCCCGGGCGCGCTGGAGGCGCTCGACCCGCTGCGCTGACCCCCTGCTTCCGGCGCCGGTGTCCCCGAGGGGCACCGGCCCTCGCGCGCGGGTACCCCGAACACGGAGCCGGTGGGCGAGCCCACCCGCCCACCGGCTCCCGCTCGCGCGGGGTCCGGCCTCGCGTAGAGGCGGTCGTGCCGTACAAGCGCCCAGCCCTTGGGCGCGGGGCTCCTGTTCAGGCGTCTGCGACCGAGGCGTCGACGAAGGCGCCCCTCCTCGCGCACGCGGTTCCCGCGCGCCCCGCCCCGCGTCCCGGCTCCGGAGCGGGGACGTCCCTGCCACGAGAAGGTAAACGATGTCCACGCTGTCCCTCACCCGGATCTACCGGTCCGACGCCGGTGAGATCGCGGTGCGCTCCTGGTGCGAGCGCGCACTGGGCGGGGCCCGCGACCTGCGGTCGCCGGGGGCGGTGACCGCCGCCGGACGCGCGACGCGGGTGCACGTCCTGCCGGGCGGACCGGGGACCCCCGTCCTGCTGCTGTCCGGGGCCCTCCTGGGGTCGGCGAACCTGGTCGCGACCGCGCGGGTGCTGCGCGCCGACCGGACCGTGCTCCTGGCCGACCTGCCCGGGCACCCGGGCACGAGCGACTCCCGGCGCCCCCTGCTCGGGCGGGCGGACGCCTACGGCGCCTGGCTGGACGCGCTGTTACCCCGGGTCACCTCCGAACCGGTGATCCTGCTCGGGCACTCCACGGGCGCCGCGGCCGCCCTTGCGGCGACGCCCTCGCCGCTGGTGGCGGGGCTCGTGCTGGTCGGTCCGGCGGGCCTGGCCGCCCCCGTCATGGACGGGGAGAGGCTGCGCGCCACGTTCTCCTGGCGGCTCTCACCGGGCGAGCGGACCAGTTCGCGGCTCCTGGGCCTGCTCAGTGGGCCCGTCGCCGCGGGCGGCGCGACCCACCCGCTCGCGGAGTGGGCGACCCTGGTCGCACGGCACTGCCGCCCCAACCCGGTCCCGGGCATACTGCGGGGCGAGGACTTCCGGGACTGGTCGGGCACGCCCGTCACGGTGGCCACCGGGGCCCACGACCGCGTCTTCACACCCTCGCTGCTGCGCGGCGCGGTACGCAGACTGCTGGGCACCGACGTGCGCACGATCGCGAGCGCGGGCCACCTCGCACTCCACGAGGCGCCCGCGCGCGTTCGCGACCTGCTGCGGGAGGTCGCCTGACCGGGAAGTCAGCCGATCTCGGCCATGACCTCGTCGGGGATGTCGGCGTTGGTGAAGACGTTCTGCACGTCGTCGGAGTCCTCCAGCGCGTCCACCACCCGCATGACCTTCTTGGCGGTCTCGGCGTCGACCGGGACCTCCATGGTCGGCAGGAAGCTGGAGTCGGCGGAGTCGTACTCGATGCCCGCCTCCTGGAGCGCGGTGCGCACGGCGACCAGGTCGGTGGCCTCGCAGACGATCTCGAAGACGTCGCCCAGGTCCTCGACCTCCTCGGCACCGGCGTCCAGCACCGCCAGGGTCACGTCGTCCTCGGTGGTGCCCTCCTTGGACACGATGACGACGCCCTTGCGGTTGAAGAGGTAGGACACCGAACCGGCGTCGGCCATGTTGCCGCCGTTGCGGGTCACGGCCACGCGCACCTCGGAGGCGGCGCGGTTGCGGTTGTCGGTCAGGCACTCCACCAGCAGGGCGACGCCACCGGCGGCGTAGCCCTCGTACATGATGGTCTGCCACTCGGCGCCGCCCGCCTCCTCACCGGAGCCGCGCTTGCGGGCGCGCTCGATGTTGTCGAGCGGCACGGAGTTCTTGCGCGCCTTCTGGATGGCGTCGTAGAGCGTGGGGTTCCCGTCGGGGTCTCCACCGCCGGTCCGCGCGGCCACCTCGATGTTCTTGATCAGCTTGGCGAAGAGCTTGCCGCGCTTGGCATCGATGACGGCTTTCTTGTGCTTGGTGGTGGCCCACTTGGAGTGGCCGCTCATGAATGTCCTTTCACGATGTCGACGAAGAGGCGGTGGATGCGCGTGTCGCCGGTCAGTTCGGGATGGAAGGACGTGGCCAACAGGCCGCCCTGCCGTACGGCGACGATCCTACCGGCCTCGTCGGGGCCGGGCACTGCGCCGAGCACCTCGACCCCGGGGCCGACCGACTCCACCCAGGGCGCGCGGATGAACACCGCGTCGAAGGGGTCGCCGCCCAGGCCGTCGATGTCCACGGCGGCCTCGAAGGACTCGGTCTGGCGTCCGAACGCGTTGCGGCGCACCGTCATGTCGATCCCGCCGACGGTCTGCTGGTCGGCGGTCCCGCCCAGGATGCGGTCGGCGAGCATGATCATCCCGGCGCACGTGCCGTAGGCGGGCATCCCGGCGGCGATCCGCTTGCGCAGCGGTTCCATCAGGCCGTAGCGCACGGCCAGCTTGGACATGGTGGTGGACTCCCCGCCGGGGACGACCAGCCCGTCCAGGGCGTCGAGCTGGTCGGGGGAGAGCACCTTCACGGTGTGCGCGTCCAGGGACCGGAGCGCGCGCAGGTGTTCGGCGACGTCGCCCTGGAGGGCGAGGACGCCGATGGTGGGTGTGGCGGTCAAGTACGGCCTCACTCGTGGACGTAGGCTCGTGTTCTGCCGAGTGCGGGTGGCGGGGCCGGTCCGGCCCCGCCACCCGCACGACGGACGCGGGTAGGCGTCGTCGGGCGGTGGACGCGGGAGGCGTCCGCCGGGCGGCGGCTACCAGCCGCGGCCGGCGTAGCGCTGGGAGTCGGACAGCTCGTCCAGGTTGATGCCGACCATGGCCTCGCCCAGACCGCGGGACACGCGAGCGATGACCGCGGGGTCCTCGTAGTGCAGGGTGGCCTGCACGATGGCGTCGGCGCGCCTGGCCGGGTCGCCGGACTTGAAGATGCCCGAACCGACGAACACGCTCTCGGCGCCGAGCTGGCGCATGAGCGCGGCGTCGGCCGGGGTGGCCACGCCTCCGGCGGAGAACAGCGGGACGGGGAGCTTGCCCAGCGCCGCCACCTCCTTGACGACCTCGTAGGGGGCGCGCAGCTCCTTGGCCGCGCCGAACAGTTCGGCCTCGTCCAGGGTGCCCAGGCGCCGGATCTCACCGCGGATGGAACGCATGTGGCGGGTGGCCTCGACGACGTTGCCGGTTCCGGCCTCGCCCTTGGAACGGATCATGGCCGCGCCCTCGGCGATGCGGCGCAGCGCCTCGCCCAGGTTGGTGGCCCCGCACACGAAGGGGACGGTGAAGGCCCACTTGTCGATGTGGTAGGCCTCGTCGGCCGGGGTGAGGACCTCGGACTCGTCGATGAAGTCGACGCCGAGCGACTCCAGGACCTGGGCCTCGACGAAGTGGCCGATGCGGACCTTGGCCATGACCGGGATGGAGACGGCCTCGACGATGCCGTCGATCATGTCGGGGTCGGACATGCGGGCGACGCCGCCGTCCCTGCGGATGTCGGCGGGGACGCGCTCCAGGGCCATGACCGCGACGGCTCCGGCGTCCTCGGCGATCTTGGCCTGCTCGGGCGTGACGACGTCCATGATGACGCCGTTCTTGAGCTGCTCGGCCATGCCGCGCTTGACACGCTCGGTACCGACGGCGTTGTCGGAGGTGTTCGGTGCGTTGTTGGCCACGGTGGTGGACTCCCGTTGTCTCGGTTCTGCTGAGGGCTGCTCTCGGGCAGCGGAGTCGGCGGCCCCACGCGGCGGTACGCGGACACCGTCGGCGCCGCGCACCCTGGTCGACCAGCCCCCCATCCTACTTCCACCCCCTTTCGAGGGTTTTAGCCAGATCGGTGTTTTCCCTGGGCCCGTATCTACGGGGTGTCGGGACCGACCGGCAGGAGCGGGATCCGCGGCGGCTGATCGTCGATCTCGAAGAAGTCCGGCAGGGGCGCCGTGCCCGCCAGGCGGAACGTCCGGACGAGCCGGGAACGGCGGGCGCGGCGGGTGTCGGAGACCGCGCCGTTGTAGAACGTGCGGGCCATGTGGACGCCCTTGGCGGCGGCCTCCACCTCGATCAGATGGGGCCGCAGCATGTCAGAACGCCCGAGCGGCCCCGGAGATTCCAGTGCCGCGCGCAGCGTGCGCGAGAGCGCGCTCTCGGCCAGCTCGCGCTGCCGGTCGCGCGCTCCGTCGGCGGCAGCGGCGGCCCCGGGCAGGGCGCGCGTGGCGCCGGTGCCGTCTGCGGCGGCCAGCGCCGACGCGGCGGCCAGGCGCCGCTCCAGGGCGGCCTCCAGGGCCGCGCGTGCGGTGTCGACCCGGTGGTGCAGGCGGTGCAGGCGGGTGGCCCGCCAGGAGAGGTAGAAGCCGAACAGCACCAGGACCAGGAGGATGCCGACGACGGTGGCGGCGAAGAGGACGTCCTCGGTCAGGGCCGCTCACCCCGTTCCGCGGGGCTTGGCGTGCACGGCGCCGGGACGGGTGCCTTGGCAGCGCACACGGACGTGAGCAGAGCCGGAGCAAGCACCCGGAAGACGGGGACGGGCGCGCGTAGGGGCGGGACACGTCTCCGGAGGGCGGTTTGCGGAGAGGACGCCGCAGGTCCCGGCGCGCACCCGGCGGACGCCGCCGCTGCGACGGCCCCGGTCACGTCGTCCCCCGGCGCAGCAGGGCGGTGGCCCGGGGCCCGCTGTCCAGGCCCACCCCGGCGGAGTGTCCGCCCCCGTCCCTGTCTCCGCTCCCGTCCCACAGCAGGACGGTCCGGTAGACGTGGGCGACGTCGGCGGCCACGGTGTCCCAGTCGTAGGCGCGCACGGCTCGGCGGGCCGCGCGCGAGAGCTCGGCACGCCTCCCGGGCGCGTCCAACAGCGCACCGGCGCGTTCGGCCAGGTGGGCGGGGTCTCCCGCGGCGAACAGCTCCCCGGCGGCACCGCCGTCCAGGACCGCGGCGAAGGCGGGGATGTCGCTGGCCGCGATGGCCGCGCCGGAGGCCATCGCCTCGGTCAGCACGATGCCGAAGCTCTCCCCGCCCAGGTTGGGCGCGCAGAACACGTCGGCGGAGTGGTAGGCGCGCGCCTTGTCGGCGTCGTCCAGGCGCCCGAGCAGCACGACGCGTTCGCGCAGGTGCGCGGGGACGGCCTCCATGGCGGCCGAGGCGTCGCCGGGACCGGCCACCATCAGGCGCAGGCCGGGGCGTTCGGGGGCCATGAGCACGAAGGCCTCCAGCAGGACGCCCAGCCCCTTGCGGGGTTCGTCCAGGCGGCCCAGGAAGCCGATCGAACCGCCCTCCCCCGGCCAGCCGGGCAGGGGTTCGGCGTGCGCGAACCTGCGCACCGCCACCCCGTTGGGGATGAGCACGGCGTCGCCGCCCAGGTGTTCGACCAGGGTGCGCCGGGCGGCCTCGGACACGGCGATGCGGCCGTTGATCTTCTCCATCGCCGAACGCAGCGCCGGGGAGCTCACCGCCATCGCCCGCGACCGGGGGTTGGCGGTGTGGAAGGTGGCCACCACGGGGCCGTCCGCCGCCCAGCACGCCAGCAGCGAGACGCTCGGCGCGGACGGCTCGTGGATGTGCAGGACGTCGAACCCGCCCTCGGCGATCCACCGGCGCACCCGCGAGGCGGCCCTGGGGCCGAAGGTGAGCCGGGCCACCGAGCCGTTGTAGGGAACCGGGACCGGTCTTCCGGCGGGAACGAGGTAGTCCGGCAGGGCGCCGGTGTCCGCGTCGCCGACCGGCGCCAGTACCGACACCTCGTGCCCCATGCCGGTGAGCGCCTCGGCGAGGTCGCCGACGTGCTGCTGCACCCCGCCCGGGACGTCCCAGGCGTAGGGGCAGACCAGGCCGACCCGCATGCCCACGGTCACCCGTTCCGTTCGTCTCGTCCGGGGGGCCTCGCCCCGCTGCCTTGAGGGGCCCCTACCCCGTTCGCCGCGGTGAACCCGCCCCGTGTGCGTGTGCCCGGTGCGGTGCCGTCACCCGGCCCTCTCCGCACACCGCCGTTCGGTACCGCGCTGTCGCCCGGCACCCCCCGCGTGGTTCTCTCGTCCGCCGCCGGAGGCGCAGCGGTCCCCGCGGTCGCCTCCCGCGCCGCGCGCGCGTGGTCGGCGCTGAAAACCGGCTGGAGCATGTGCCAGTCCTCGGGGTGCTCGGCGATCGCCCCCTCGAAGACGCGGACCAGCTCCTGGGTCGTGGCCTGGACCCGCTCGGCGCGGGTGGCTCCTGCGGCGACGGGGATCTCGTCGTGGACCCGGATGTTCCAGTACGGGCCGTCGTACCACAGCGATACCGGCATCAGGGCGGCGCCGGTGCTGAGGGCCAGCGCGGCGGGCCCGGCGGGCACGCGCGCACGCTCCCCGAAGAAGTCCACCTCCAGGCCGGTGCCGCTGATGTCGCGGTCGGCGAGCAGGCACACCAGCCCGCCCTCGCGCAGCCGCCGGGCCAGGGTGCCCACGGTGTTCGAGCCTCCGGTCAGCGGCAGCACCTCCATGCCCAGGGACTCGCGGTGGGCGGTGAAGCGCTGGAACAGGCTCTCGGGGCGCAGCCGCTGCGCGACGGTGGTCAGGGGGGTGCCCCTCAGGGCGATCCAGGCTCCGGCGTGGTCCCAGTTGCCCATGTGGGGCAGGGCGGCGACCACACCTCGGCCCGACCGGACGTGCTGCTCCAGGACCTCGATCCCGGTGGCGCGGGTCCGGCCCAGGACGTACTCCTCACTCATCGCGGGAAGGCGGAACATCTCGTAGTAGTAGCGCATGTAGGAGCGCATGCCCGCGCGGGAGAGCGCGCGCAGTTGGGCGTCCGTGGCCCCGGGACCGACCAGGCGCCTCAGGTTGCGCTCCAGGCCGCGCGTGCTCTCGTCGTGGGCGCGCCAGGAGCGGTCGGCCAGGCGTCGGAACAGCGCCCGCCCCGCGCTCTCGGGTGTGCGGCGGATCATCGCCCACCCCGCCGTGTAGGCCAGGTCGGCCGTGCGTTCGTCCACGTCGTCTCCCCGTTCGCCGTTCTCCCCGTTGTTCCGTTGTCTCGTACGTTGCCTCGTACGCTCAGGCTCCGCCGTTGACTTCGCCGGTGCCCGCGGCACCCTCGACGTAGTCGGGGTCGTTGAGGCGGGCACGGGTCTCCACCAGGCGCTGGAGGACGGTGAGCAGGCTCATCGCGGCCAGCAGCCACAGGCCGCCCGCGAGGACGTAGGGCACGTCCAGGCCGCCGAGGCCCACGGCGACGAGGATGACCACCAGGCGCTCCGTGCGCTCGGCGACGCCGACGTCGCAGTTGACGCCCAGGCCCTCGGCGCGCGCCTTGATGTAGGACACCATGAAGCCGCTGACCAGGCAGAAGAGGGTGAGTCCGGCGAGCAGGGGGTCGTCGCCCTCACCGATGAACCACCACAGGAGCCCGGAGAGGATGGCGGCGTCGGCCACCCGGTCGAGGCTGGAGTCGAGGAAGGCGCCGAACGCGCTGGCGCTGTCGCGGGCCCTGGCCACGGCCCCGTCGAGCATGTCGAAGAGCACGAAGACCGTGACGACGACCGACCCGGCGTACAGCTGTCCCTGCGGATAGAAGAACAGGGCGCTGACGACGACGCCGAGGGCGCCGACGATGGTGACGATGTTCGGTGTGAGGCCGAGTCGGGCCAGACTCCGGCCGAGCGGAGTGGTGACCCGGGAGACCATGGGGCGAAGGATTCTCAGCATGTCTTCTTGGAATCGTAGGGCGGGAACGGTCGTGGAGGTGGGAACCGCACCGGCGGGGGTGGGGCCCACCGAGGAGGTGGGGCCCGACCGCGGGGGTCGGAATCCCCCCGGAGTTGGAATTCCGCCGGAGTCGGGATCCAGCCGGAGGTAGGAGCCCGACCGCGGGAGTCGGAATCCCGCGGAAGGCGGAATCCCGCGGAAGGCGGAATCCTGCGGGCGGAGCGGTTCGGGGGCCGGGCCGGGTGGGCCCGGGTGGGCTGGTCGGGCGGATCAGGCTGGACGGGCTGGTCGGGCGAATCGGGGTCGGAATGGGCGGACGGATCAGGCGGGACGGGCGAATCGGGGTCGGAATGGGCGGACGGGGCGGCGTCCAGGGGGCGTTTCGCGTGCTCCCGTGGGCGCGCCCTACTCTCTGGGCCAGTGCGCGGCCAACTTGGACCGGGTCTGCTCCAGCATCTCGGGCAGCACCTTGGTCAGACCGACCACGGGCATGAAGTTGGCGTCACCGCCCCAGCGGGGAACGATGTGCTGGTGCAGGTGGGCCGCGATCCCGGCACCGGCCGCGTCGCCGAGGTTCATGCCGACGTTGAAGCCCTGCGGCCCGTAGGCCGCGCCCAGCGCGCGGATGCCCGCCTGGGTGAGAGCGGCCACCTCAGCGGTCTCCTCCTCGTCCAGGGCGGTGTAGTCGGACACGTGGCGGTAGGGGCAGATCAGGATGTGGCCGCTGTTGTAGGGGTAGAGGTTGAGAACCGCGTAGGCCGACTTGCCACGGGCGACAACGAGGCCCTCGGGGTCGGACAGTCCGGGGGCGCGGCAGAAGGGACACCCGTCCTCGGGGCGCGAGCCGCTGGGCTTGCCCTCGCCCTTGATGTAGGCCATGCGGTGCGGTGTCCACAGCCGCTCCCAGCCGTCGGGGCTCCCCGTCCCCACGGCGGGAGGGTCGTCGGGAACGTCTCCGTGCTCGTCGTCGGCACCGCGCATGGCTCGTCCGTTTCCGTCGCCTGTCCGTACTCTTTCGCGCCTCCAGCATAGAAGCGCGACGGCGACCGCGGGCCGAACCCGGCCCGGCCTGTGGACAACTCCGGGGGCATCCGAGGCCGAGGGTGTCCGCGGGAACCCGCAGGGGCCGGTCGTGCCCGTCACGGCCGCCGGTGTACCAACGTGTGGAGGGCGGCAGGAGTGCCCGGCCGGGCGGGTGTTCACCTCGGGGCCGAGGTGGGCGGAACGCGGGCGGGTGTCGAGTTCGGAGAGCGAAGGCCTCACCCGACAGGCGGGGGCCGGTGGAGCCCTCAGCACACCGCGCCCTGCGGGGCCGACGGTTCGTGGTCGCTGAGGCAGGCACTGTCGGGCTCTACGTCAACCCCCCGAGACCTTCCCGCCAGCCCGGGCTCTACGGGCGCCTGGTTGCTGACGCAGCGACGCTCTACAACTTGCGGACCCCCTACGACGCGCGGTCACGCGCGGGGCTTCATGGCCGCTCTTGGCCTGAACCGTGTACCCCCGCTCACGGAGGGCTGAGGAAGACTCCCGGTGGGCGTTCCCACCGGCGACCTCCCGAACGCCTTCGTGACGCCCACCAGGCACCTGTAATGATCGGCGTGCAGGGATCTCCTTCGGCAAGTTCGCCGGGCGAACTTGCTCTCAGTCGGTCCCCGCCCCCAGCACTGAACCTCGGAGCCAGTACCCACCACGACCACCCACCCCCCAGGGGCTGACGGGGAACCCGCAACCTCCACGGGTGCCTGGCCACCGTCACCGGCACGCTCTACGCCAACCCCCACGGGGGAACGGTCACCACATATGCGACCCCAACCCCCAGGGGTCAACGGTCACCACATATGCGACCCCAACCCCCAGGGGTCAACGGTCACAGGACGTGCCACCCCAACCCCCTACGGCGCAACGCTGCTGAGGGCTCTACGGGCGGGTGGTTCGGCTTTGTGAAGGGCTCAACCCTCTGCGGCGCACCACCACGGGACGCTCCCCTTCGGCATACCGCCGCTGTCCGCTCTACGGGCGGGCGGCCGGGTCCTTACAGCTCCAGCAGGGTGCGCAGGTGGCGCGGGGGCGGGCTGCCGTGGGCGAGCATCGCGTCGTGGCGCTCGCGCTCGGTGAGCGCGGGTCGGGCCAGGGCGAGGTCGTCGGCGATGTCGGAGACCTCCGCGTAGCCCACGTAGTAGGTGGACAGCTGGGCGCTGGTGAGCTGGGCCCGACGCCACTTGCCGACGGCCTCGCCCTCCTCCTGGTGCCCGCGCTGGATCATCAGGGAGATCGCCTCGGCCTCGGTGATGTCGCCGGTGTGCAGGCGCACGTCCAGGATCGCGTTGATGATCATCCGCAGGCGCATCTTGAGCTGCACCAGGCGCAGCGCCAGGTCCTCGCGCCGGTCGCCGGACCAGCCGTGGCGGGCCAGCACCTCCTCGGCGTAGACCGCCCAGCCCTCCACGAAGGTGCCGCTCCACAGGGCCCGGCCCACCCGGGTGCCGCCCTGGTGCCGGGCGGCGTGGGCGAGCTGGAGCGCGTGACCCGGAACGGCCTCGTGGGCCATGAGGTCGCGCAGCATGACCGCGTTGTACTCGCGGAAGAAGGACTCCCGTCGCTCGGCGGGCCAGTCCTCGGGCGGCGGGGAGACCGCGACCAGGGTCGGCTGCTCCCCGGACCGCGGGTCGAGGGGGCCGGGGGGTTCGCAGTAGGCCACCGACACCCCGCGGCGGGCCTCGGGCATCGGCACGATCCGGACCGGGTCGTCGTGGACCGTCACGATGTCCAGCGCGCGCACCCTCTCGTTCAGGTGCAGGAGGGCGTCGGCGCAGGCGGGGCGGACGGTGTCGGCGTCGGTGGCGCCCCGTGCGGCCAGCTCGGCGAGCGCCTCGGCCACCCCCTCGCGGCGGCGCGCCCCGCCCAGGTACTCCGCCGCCGCCTCGGCGATCGCCTCCTCCGTGGCCAGCAGGTCGCTCTCGGCGCGCACCAGCAGCGCCTCGGGCGAGAGCTCGGAGTCGAGGGTGTACCAGAGCTGGGCGGCGAAGTCGCGCTCGCCCAGACGGGGGTCGGCGGTGGCGGTCTCCAGACGGTCCCGCAGCCAGGCGGCGTGTTCCTCCACGGCGGCCAGGGCGGCCTCGCGGGCCGGTTCCAGGGCGGGGGGCGCCGCTCCCGCGGGCACGTCGGAGACGAGCATGGCGCGGGCCCCGGCCGTCTGGGCCAGGGCCGTCTCCACGTGCACGCGGGGCATGCCGGGGCCCTCCGACAGGCGCGAGCGTGCGGTGGCGAGGTGGTCGGGCAGGGCCGCGCAGCGCGCGGCGAGCGCCGACAGGCGTTCGGGAAGGGGCAGGGCCTCGCGCTCCACGAGGGCGTGCAGGGCCTCGCCCGGCGAGTACAGCAGCGGGTCCCACGTGTGCGGGCGCAGTTCCGCGGTGTGCCAGAGGTCGGCGCTGACGCGGGTGCGCAGCACCTCCAGGTCGACCCGGTCGCCGACGGGGATGAGGTCGGGGTCGATCTCGTCCAGGGAGCCGAGGGCGTCGGTGAGCACCGAGACGCGGCGCACGTCGGCCTCGACCGAGCGGTCGGACAGGCGGGAGGCGCCACGGGTGTCGCCCAGGTCCAGCGCCCACTCGGGGGCGTCGTGGAGCAGGGAGTCGAGCACGCGCTCGGCCACCTCGCGGAACCGCCGGGTCATCGCCCCTGGGTCGGGCTGGGAGGAAGAGCTCATGGCGCCATGATGCCAGCACGGACGCCCGGTTCCCGTCCGACGGGAACCGGGCCGTGCTCTGTGCGGGACCCCGGCCCGGGTGGCCCTCCTAGCGCCAGGAGCTCTGGCCGCCCGTGGAAGTGGGCTGTCCGGCCGCGCCCTCGGGGTCCCCCACCGTGATGGCGTGCTCGACGAGGGTGATGAGCGTCGACTTGGTGGAGGCCTTGTCACGGGCGTCCACCTGGACGATCGGGATCTCCGGGCTGAGCGTCAGCGCGTCCCGGACCTCGTCGGCCGCGTGGGGGTAGTAGCCGTCGAACCCGTTGATCCCCACGATGAAGGGCAGACGCGCCTCCTCGAAGTAGTCGATCGCGGGGAAGCAGTCCGCCAGACGGCGGGTGTCCACCAGGACGACTGCGCCGATGGCGCCCTTGACCAGGTCGTCCCACATGAACCAGAACCGGTGCTGTCCGGGGGTGCCGAACAGGTACAGGATCAGGTCGGAGTCGAGGGAGACGCGGCCGAAGTCCATCGCCACGGTGGTGGTCTGCTTGTCCGGCGTCTTGG